>NZ_CAKZKO010000139.1 GCF_937123705.1 uncultured Paraglaciecola sp.
TATGTTGAATAATCGGAGATAGAGTTTATGGCTAGCGGTAAAGAGATAAAAGGTAAGATCGGCAGTATTAAAAATACGCAGAAGATCACCAGCGCTATGGAAATGGTTGCAGCGTCTAAAATGAAAAAGGCGCAAGATCGTATGGCTTCAAGCCGTCCATATGCTGAGAATATTCGAAATGTGATCGGTCACCTGGCAAACGCTAACCTTGAATATCGTCATCCATATTTGGACGACCGCGAAGTAAAACGCGTGGGCTATATTGTGATTTCTACTGACCGTGGATTATGTGGTGGATTAAACACCAATGAATTCAAAAAGGTGGTCAAAGAAGCACAAAAATGGCAAGAACAAGGTGTCGAAACAGACTTTGCAGCGCTAGGCGCTAAGTCTGTTGCATTCTTCAATCGTTTTGGTGGCAGTGTATTGGCCGCTGAATCTGGTTTAGGTGATGCGCCTACAGTCAATGAAATTATTGGCTTGGTACGTATTATGTTGGATGCATTTAACGATGGCAAAATAGACCGTTTATATTTGGTATTTAATAAGTTTGTAAATACCATGGCGCAAGAGCCGCAGATCGATCAATTGTTGCCTTTGCCAAAATCTGAAGAAAAAGAATTACAACACCGTTGGGACTACATATACGAACCAGATCCTAAGCCTATCTTAGATATGCTTTTGGTACGTTTTATAGAGTCTCAAGTATACCAAGGTGTCGTTGAAAATGGCGCGTCTGAGCAAGCCGCTCGTATGGTTGCAATGAAAGCAGCAACTGATAACGCGGGTGACTTAATAGATGATTTACAACTGGTATACAACAAAGCTCGTCAGGCTGCAATCACACAAGAAATTAGTGAGATTGTGAGTGGCGCGGCAGCGGTGTAGGCAAAGGTTTTAGAATTTAAGAGGAATTAACATGAGTCAAGGTAAGGTCGTCCAAATAATTGGCGCCGTAGTGGATATTGAGTTTCCACAAGATTCGGTTCCAAAAGTATATGACGCATTACGAGTTGCCGAAGGTAACTTGAAGGGTCTGACCCTAGAAGTGCAGCAGCAACTTGGTGGTGGCATAGTGCGTACAATCGCATTGGGTACTACTGACGGTTTGCGCCGAGGCTTAACAGTTGAAAATACTGGTGAAGCTATTCAGGTTCCAGTTGGTACAGCCACGCTTGGTCGTATCATGGATGTATTGGGTAACCCAATCGATGAAGCAGGTCCCATTGGTGAAGAAGAGCGTATGTCTATTCACCGTGAAGCCCCTTCTTATGAAGATCAATCAAGTTCAGTTGAACTGCTAGAAACAGGCATCAAAGTTATCGACTTAGTTTGCCCGTTCGCTAAAGGTGGTAAAGTTGGATTGTTCGGTGGAGCCGGTGTTGGTAAAACTGTAAACATGATGGAATTGATTCGTAACATCGCTATCGAGCACAGCGGCTACTCAGTATTTGCTGGTGTAGGTGAGCGTACTCGTGAAGGTAACGATTTCTATCACGAAATGAACGATTCAAACGTACTAGATAAAGTATCGCTAGTTTACGGCCAAATGAACGAGCCTCCTGGAAACCGTTTACGTGTTGCCTTGACTGGTTTGACTATGGCGGAGAAATTCCGTGATGAAGGTCGTGACGTATTGTTCTTCGTAGATAACATTTACCGTTATACCCTAGCCGGTACAGAAGTATCTGCACTACTAGGTCGTATGCCGTCAGCTGTAGGTTATCAGCCTACCCTAGCTGAAGAAATGGGTGTACTACAAGAGCGTATCGCGTCAACCAAAACTGGTTCAATCACTTCAATCCAAGCGGTATATGTACCTGCGGATGATTTGACCGATCCATCACCAGCCACCACCTTTGCTCACTTAGATGCAACTGTTGTATTGTCTCGTGATATCGCGTCTTTGGGTATTTACCCAGCGGTTGACCCACTTGATTCTACGTCACGTCAACTTGACCCATTAGTGGTTGGTCAAGAGCACTATGACACGGCTAACGGTGTGCAAACTACGTTACAACGTTATAAAGAGTTAAAAGATATCATTGCTATCTTAGGTATGGACGAATTATCTGAAGAAGATAAACAAACTGTATCTCGTGCTCGTAAAATTCAGCGTTTCTTGTCACAACCTTTCTTCGTAGCAGAAGTATTTACTGGTTCACCTGGTAAATATGTATCTTTGAAAGACACTATCAGTGGATTTAAAGGCATTTTGGAAGGGGAATTTGATCATCTTCCAGAGCAAGCTTTCTACATGGTTGGTTCTATCGAAGAAGCAAGCGAGAAAGCGAAAAACATGTAATTTTCGGCCCATTTAGCTCGGCCTCTTGGTCGGAAGTGCTCAGGTATAGTTATACATTGCGCGCTTCCTCCTAGACTCCAAACTAAATGCGCTCCGAAAACCAGTTTTTTCTTAGGAGGTTTTTATGGCAATGACAGTACATCTAGACGTAGTAAGTGCCGAAGTCAGTATTTTTTCTGGTTTGGTCGAAGCTATTCAGGTGACAGGTAGTGAAGGTGAACTTGGGATACACCCAGGCCACGCACCTTTATTAACTACGCTTTTACCTGGGATGGTACGTCTTGTTAAGCAACACGGTGATGAAGAAACAATCTACATCAACGGTGGCGTGCTTGAAATACAACCTGGTACAGTGACTGTATTGGCCGATACTGCTATTCGTGCAGAAGACTTAGACGAACAAGCAGCCTTAGAAGCGAAGAAACGCGCTGAAGAGCATATCGCCAACCAAGGTGCCGATTTTGATTACGCCGAAGCAGCCGCCGAGCTAGCCGAAGCCATTGCCCAGTTAAGGTTAATCCAAAAACTGCGTAAGTAAATCAAAATTAAATCATTAAAAAAACCAGCTTGATTGTAACGTCACGCTGGTTTTTTTGTTTTTATATTAGTTACTTGTCTAGCACTTGGCTTTGAATATAACTTTGCCATTGCTTGAGTGAGGGTAAATTAATATCACTCGGTAAGCCATCATTGTGTAATTCAATAACATTTCGCTTTGCTAAGTTTAAAGATTGAATACTTTCAGCAAAATGTTCCAAAAATAAAGTACGCATACCGCCATCACTTAGCACTTTAAGTAAACCCTTTTCAACTTGTTGGGCCAATTCCTCGGACTGGTAAGAAACGAAGTAATATACCGGTAGTGGATAATACAAGGCTAACCTTTGTCCGATAGCCAATGACGGAAATTGCTCAACATTTTCACGGTAATCACTCAATACTTCGTGTAAACCTCGGGGGAAATAATCACCGCGGTTACGCTCAATCATCGAGTATGCCAATTGCCGATTACTGGTAATAAAAGTAGGTATCTTATTGTTTTCAAGCACCTGAGTGTCAGCCCAACCATTGACAAAAATAGCGTTTAATCGTCGGAGCTCTTTGATGCTAGAAATACCAGTAAATTTGCTCTGATTTTTGTTATTAATCAAAAAAACACGGTAGCCCAGAGCACCAAAATAAATGGGAATTTGAATGGCCCTTAATCTATCCATTCTTTGCTTTGTTACGGCTAAAGCAGTTATATCAATAAATTTACTCTTAGCAATAAGTCTAACTTGGCGCTCTTTTGACTGCACCAAATCTTGGTTATATATAAATTGATACTGATCTCGCCAATCACTTGCGCTTAATGCTAAATCTAATAATTGGCGAACATAGGAATTTTCCTCACTGCCAACCCTTATAGTCCTACTCTGGCCATAACACCTGGGTATAAAAACTAAGCAGAAAAATACCAAAATCCATGGCAGGCTAAAGAGATGTGTGTAAAAAATATTATGTTTTAGGGAAAACGTTTGAGTCAAGACGCCCACAAACCTTACTAATTTAGAGCAAAAAACAATCATAACTGTATATTTAAAAAAGTTACACTCATAGGTTACTCTTTTTATATAGACACCCAAAACAAAAATGGCAATTTAACTAAACTGGACTAATCTTTGATAAGGAAACAAATCAAAGGATTGATGTCATGGCTCAACCTCGTAGTTCTCAAATTAGTTTGTCGGATACTCCTTATTACCATTGTGTTTCGCGCTGTGTTAGGCGCTCTTTCTTGTGCGGGATTGATAATTATTCAGGTCAAAGTTATGAGCATCGTCGTGGATGGGTGGAACAGCGCTTATTGTTTTTGTCTTCTGTGTTTGCCATTGATATATGTGCTTATGCGGTGATGAGTAATCATGTGCATGTGGTGTTACATGTGGATGTAGAGCAGGCGCAGTCTTGGAATGATAATGATGTACTGAGCCGCTGGCATCTCGTGCATAAAGGCACCTTACTCACTCAGATGTTTTTGAAAGGTGATGCCTTAAGCCAAGCGCAACTTCTAACGTTAGATGACACCATAGCCGAATATCGCAAACGCCTATATGATATTAGCTGGCTGATGCGGGACCTAAATGAATACATCGCACGAGAGGCTAACAAAGAAGATGACTGCACCGGAAGGTTTTGGGAAGGACGGTTTAAATCCCAAGCGCTGTTAGATGAATCAGCCCTGCTGGCCTGCATGGCCTATGTGGACTTAAACCCTATCAGAGCTAAAGTAGCCGATACCCCTGATACTTCAAAACACACCAGTATTCACACCCGTTTAGCAGCGATACCACACGCCCACACTCAACACTCGCTCATGCCATTTGTCGGCAATCCCAAGCAAAACATGCCAAAAGGCATCGCTTTTTCTCTCAAAGACTATTGTGAGCTAGTGGATACCACAGGCCGAATTATCAGAGGTAACAAAACAGGCCACATAGACCATCAACAGCCACCCATATTGCAACGATTAGGGTTATCAGATGAACAGTGGCTCACCCTTACCACCGAATTTGAACAGCACTTTTGTTATGCCGCTGGGGCAGAAATGCTGATGAATAAGTTTAAACGCCATACTGGCCATCAACGAATACGGGGTATGGGTAAAGCGAAAAGTCTACTGCACTGCGCTTAATCCTTTAAAACAAGTAAAACGAAACAATTTACAGAGTAGTTACGCCTGGAAAATGCAAAAACAACCTAAATCCAATCATATAAGCAATACAAAGCTCACCTCCTAAGACCCAAACGACACCAGTCACTGATTCTGCATAAAACGCTTTGCTATTTTTGTTAAGTTTTTATTATGGGTGGCTAGTTAAAAGGATGATGCGGTTTAGAGGTGAGATTTATTATAAGAGCCTCACTTTGTTGGTTTGTGCTACTTTTTAATATTATTCCATGGAAGGTGAGTGAATTTAAATGCTACATATTCAAGCAGACGACAGAGAAAGTACCAGTGGGATATTGGGTTTGTTACAAGATCATCCCCAAGTTGCCCTCGAAATTAAACGTATGGCTTATGGCGATTACCTTATTAATAACTGGCTAATAGTTGAGCGCAAACAAGTTAAGGATTTATTGGTTTCAATTATTGATGGTCGTTTGTTTCAACAAGCTAATAGAATGTGTCAATCGCCCTATCAATCCCTGTTGATAATTGAAGGGCAAGGATGCGATGTTCAAAATTCTAGAATGGACAGACGAGCGATATTGGGTGCTTTGACATGTATAATACCATTCTCCATAAATAAGTGACCACTCAGCGAGATTTTAAAATGGCTTAATCAAGGCGCTTGAATAAAGTAATAGTTATTCTATTGCGAATTCGAGCAACGCAGAGTAAGCCCTTTTAAAACTCGCCCTAAAGGGAAAGCCCCAGCCACTCTTGCGCTGCGTACTCACTATTTGAAAGGGATTGACCATTCCTGCATAGTGACCTTACGCAAAAATGGCTGGGACTTTCTGAGTGGTCACTTATTTATGGAGAATGGTATAAATTTAAGTTAATGTATTCCGCTACGTATTATTTTAAATAATGGATGTTAGCCCTGCTAAATAAATGGATGCAAATACTTAAAAAATTCACTAATCCTTGGTTTACTTCTGAAAATGTCATGTCACTTTCCGCTCCTTTAATAGGAATGTGTGTTGTCTTTAGTTGTCTAGCATTACTTGGCTACCTTTGCGGTATTGAATTGCTTTATCGGCCATTAGGTTATGACGAAGCCACTCATCCGTTAACGGCTATTAGTATTTTCCTTATTGCGCTTGCTATGTGGTTTGGGAGAAAGTCACCCACCTCATTCTCTCCTTATATAATGGCACTTGTTGCGGCTCTTATTGTTGGCTTTAGGCTGATAGATTTTTACTTTTCCTTGACACTGTCAGAAATTTTCACACCTTTTAAAGCACAAGTTGCGGCCGATATACAATCCGGCAAAAGCAATGCTATGGGTGTGAATACGGCCGTGATGCTATTTATTATGGCTGCGGCAGTTGTGTTCAAACAAGCTAATAAGCTGGTTGTTTCACAACTGCTTGCTTTTATTAGTTTAGCCATACCTGTCACTTCTTTAACCGGTTACGCGTACAACATTAGTGCTTTTTATGGTCAAATGTCTGAGCCCACTAGTATTTTTGGTTGTGCGCTTGGAATTTCAATACTCGCTGCAACGGCTAATGCCGGTGGACTAAAAGCAATTCTAAGCACACATTCTGGTGGCACTATTGCTCGCGTGCAAGCCTTGGCTTGCTACTTAATCCCGCTTCTTTTGGGTTTTTTAGTCATTAAATCTTTTAATACCACGGCCCAACAAGCGTATTTAGTTTTTATGTGGTGGCAGTTTGTTGGTTTATTATCTTCATAATCACTGTTTCGGCCATGATGCATGAGGCAATTGAGCAAAAGCATCAAGAAGCCAAGGCTTTATTAGAAGAAGCGGCAATGACAGATCAACTAACGTCTTTACCTAATAGACGTAAGCTTATGGAAAGGAGTGAGTTTGAATTCGCGCGCATTCAGCGCACCCAAGTTCCCATGTGGCTGCTACTAATTGACCTAGATTATTTCAAAAAAATTAATGATACCGCAGGGCACTTAATCGGCGACAAAGTGTTAGTAGCTGTGGGTAAGGTAATAAAAGACACTACCCGTACCACCGATATTACCGGTAGGTTTGGTGGTGAAGAGTTTGCAATAATATTAACCGATACCACCAAAGAGGGGGCGCTGCGAGTTTCAGAAACCTTACTAGAAAGGATTGCCGCCATGGACGTAATTGGTTGGACAGATACCCATGGGGCCATTACCGCTTCAATTGGAATTGCTTCATCACAAGATGTTGCTAGCCTCAACCAGCTATTTGATAATGCCGATAAGGCGCTTTACCGCTCTAAATCTAAAGGGCGAAATTGCGCAGTTTTTGCAGAATTGAGTTAGCCAACCATAGTATTTCTTTATCTATTTAAATTTCAGCCGGTTATTTTTCTCAACTCACATTATTCTCTGTCATAAAATTGATACGTGAAGGCACAAGAGTGTCAATTTTTTTTACATTTAAGATAACTCTACATCCCACAAAAACCATAAGTCATTAATATTATTAACAAAAAAATAACTGGCACGATTTTAGCTTTGATTCAATAAACAAATCAATAACACTAATATAAATTGGGGAAATGTATGAAAATAACTACTATTTATAAAAAAACAGCGGCTTTGGTACTAGGTGCATCTATTGCATTAAGTAGTACTGTGGCTACTGCTGGCATCGAGTATTCTGATATATATGTTTTTGGCGATAGTTTGTCTGATACGGGTAACATTAAAGATTCCGCAGGGTTTCTTGATTTTTTTGTCAAGAATACTGTTGGCTACGGTGACAATGGCCGTTTTTCAAATGGTGATGTATGGCATGAATACTTATCTGCAGATTTGGGACTAAATTCAACGCCAATTTCTCGTGACGGTGGCAACAACTACGCTTATGGCGGTGCATTATCTTCTGGTAGTCAAGGTTTAGAAGATTTATTTATAGAAGGTATGGATGCGCAAGTTAACCAATATATTTCAAAATCATCAAATACCGCTGATACAGATGCGTTATATATCACTTGGATAGGTGGCAACGACGTACGTGGTCTAGTTGGTCAAGCAAATCCGCTTGCTGGTATAGAACAAGCTCTTGATACTATGGCTGCATCTTTAACGCAACTACTTGAAAGTGGAGTAAGCACATTATTGGTACCTAACTTACCTGATCTTGGCGCTATTCCAGAGTTTGCGAATACAGTCAACAGTGCTCAGGCTCATGACTTGACGGTTGCATGGAATGAAGGCTTAGAAAGTCGTTTAATGAAGCTAAACCTTCTATCGAATGCCGATCTCTATTATTTTGATGTGTTCACTACCTTCAATGAGTTGCTGGCCAATCCTGCAGATTTTGGGTTTACCAATACCAGTGACCAATGCCGTAGTTCAAATTTCTTCGGAGAAAGAGCCTGTTCTGGGGCTGATGGGTATGCGTTTTGGGATGAAATTCACCCAACTACTGCCGCTCACAATTTACTAGCCGATTATGCTTTTGACTTATTAGAAAGCAATAATGTTGTAGTACCAGCTCCTAACGCTGTTGTTTTAATCATCTCTGGTTTATTGATGATAGGTGTACAACGTAAAAAGTTTCGCAAAAACTAATTGTGGCTTCGTTTATGCTGCATTAAACAATTAAAGCTGTAAAACTATTTGGGGATGCATATTTGCATCCCTTTTTTATTTTATGTCACAATGCATTTAAGCTTATTTAAGGTACTGATTTTATGATGATTTTTCGTTTGTTGTTAGTGATATTACTATTCGTTTCGTATTCTAGCTTTGGCCAAGTGGCCACTACCGTGCTTGATATGCAGCTACAAGGAAAAAATCAGCAAGATTATTCGTTATTTTTAAGCCAAAATCATGTTGCAAATATCAACAAGCAGCAACAACTTCAAGAGCTGTACGACCGTTCTAGCAAAACCTTATATATTCTTGATCATAAACAGCAACAATATCGCAGCTTTAGCACAGCAAAAGCCAAGCGCTATGCCGACGGTATACAGGCTATGTTTGCTGATTTTGAAAAGAAAATCGGCCAGCTACCCAAGGACCAACGTGCAAAACAAATCGCAAGGTTAAACAAGCTATTTAACGGCGGCAAAAATACTCCCCCCGTGAAAAGTCAATATAGCGCCACTAAGCAACAACAAGAGTTAGCAGGCGTAGGATGTGAGTTGTACGAGATATACGAGCAAGAAGCATTAAAAGGGCAAACTTGTGTGGCCGAGCCAAACGCTATTATAAATGGAACGGGGTTATTAGAAATGTTGCAAACCATGGATAGCATTTACACTCTAATTGTTGACTCAGTTCAGGGAAAACTTCACCTTAATTTACCTAATAACCCTATGGCACCACTGGCGAAGCTGGGAAAAATTCCCCTTAGCATTGAGCGCCATTCTTCGGGTTTATCAATGCAGCTAGTGTCCGTCACACAATCAACAGTCGATGAGGACTTTTTTAGCTTACCATCAGGCTTTACAGAAGTTAAAGACGATATGAATAAGCAGCCCGCTAGCCGCTAGAGGCATTTTTAGAAAGCGTGGAAAAGGCGTTTATTTATTTGGGAAACAGCCAATTCCAGAATCCATTCCACGCTTGTATTATTAAATAACCAATAAGAATAGCGCCAAGCATCTGGCCTATCACTTCAATAATTAATGCCACTTGTCACCTTTCTTGGGTGGATTTTATAAACTTCGCTTTACCCGCCACCCAGGTTTCTAGCACTTGAATAGCGGTTAAGTGTTCAGTCGGCGTTTCTAACGGGTTACTAGAAAGGCGCACAAAATCGGCGTATTTACCCTGCTCGATGCTGCCTATTTTGTTATCAAGCCCTAACTGCCATGCACCATTATAGGTTAGGGCTTTAAGACCTTGTTGCTTGCTAATACTTTGAGAGGCGCCTAACACTAAACCCTGATTACTTTTGCGGGTAATGGCCGTTTGCATTAGATGAAATGGCGCCGCAGGAAACATAGGCCCGTCTGCATGTAATGTGGGGTGCATATCCAAATCAAAGGCATCTTTTACGCGTAGTACACTTTGGGCTCTTTCTGGACCTATAAGTCCGCCAGATAAAGCATCACCATAATAATAAATGTGGTTGATGTGAAAACTCGGGGTCATGCCGATTTTGGCCATTTGTTGTAAGCTTTGCGTCGAAATAAGTAAGCCGTGCTCTATCCTATGTCTTTGCTGTTTAAATTGAGCACTTTGAAAACTGCTCATAACGTCTGCTACTTGCTGACTAGACAGATCGCCTTGGCTATGGATCGCCAGTTGCCACCCTTTTTGGCTGTACTTTTCAATCTCTGATAAAAATGCGCTTTTTGATAATCTCGATGCCCCTGCATCATCTGGTTTTAAGCCCAAAGATGTGGTTAGCTCGCTGCTAGTATAGTGCTCAGCAAGCTGCATAGAGCCGGTATAAGGCGAGCCATCGTGCCACAGTTTTACCCCTAAAATAGCGAAGAAGTCATCACCATTATCTGGCTGCTCGGGAAGGGATGCAATTTCATCTGTGGTCAAATAGAAAAATTGCCGTATTTTGTAATCAAATGACTCTAGCGCCGCATACTTGGCTATCCACTTAGGTACATTTATACCTAAGGAGGCAACTGTGGTGAAGCCCGCAGCCAGATACCCATCTAACACGGTTTCGTAATTGCTGATAAGCCTAAGGGGCGACTTTAATTCTTGTAAAAAAGGCGCGGCCGCCTCGGATTCGGCGATAAAGCCTGTTAGTTCGCCCTTGTCATTTTTTTGATAATAACTGCCATGGCCGGGATCAGGTGTAGCTGCTGTTACATTGACTGCGGCAAAGGCACGAGAATTTGCCCAAAAAGAGTGCATGGTTTGAGAAACCAGAACTAATGGATTGTTGGGCGAAATCTTGTCAAGATCCCTTTTGGTAGGCAATTGCATATCGGGAAATAAGATAGGATCAATGCCCATCGCAAACACCCAATCACCTTCTGGTTTATTGCTAATTTGTTGCTGTAAAAATTGCCACATTTGCGCCGCCGATTGATGGCTAAAGCCACTAATATCAATTGTGCTGGCAAATATTGCTTCTAAGGTTGGATGTTCATGAACCCCAACAAAACCTGGGATTAAGGTGTCACCTGCTAGGTCAATGGTTTTAGTCGTATCGGCCGCTAAGGCCAATATTTCTTCGCTACTACCCAATTGGCTAATTTTGCCATCTTTAATGGCCATCGCTTCATAAACAATATTATCTTCATCAAGGCTAATCACCACACCGTTGTATAACACAGTGTTTGGGCTGGTGTTTTTTGAACAGCTTGGCAGTAATAGTAGCATTGCCACCCATACAACCGACTTAAAAAAGAGTGCTTTCATACTGCTACCTTTAGGTTATCTATTTTACTGATATTTTTGCGGCTGCAATGGTTTCTGTGGATGGGTAACCATCTGCAATTAACCCCACAGATTGTTGAAATGCCCGCACCCCTTTACGAGTGGCAGGACCTAAAATGCCGTCAGCTTCACCCACATCAAAGCCTAATTGATTCAGAGCTACTTGAAACTGCTGCATCTCGACTACCTTATACTTAGGTAGGTCAGGTAAGGGTTTTGAAAGCGCCCCTTGGCCTCTTATTCGGTCGGCCAAATGACCCACTGCAAGACCATAATATTCGGAGTTGTTCCAACGTAATATCACCTCAAAATTACCATAAACCAAAAAGGCCGAACCTGTGTGTCCAGTAGGAATAAGCAATGCGGCGCTTAAATCACTATTATCTAAGGCTTTATTATCAACTTGGGTTACACCCTGCTGTGCCCAAAACGCCAAAGTTTGGGGTGAAGATTTACCCGCTAATTGATAATTAAAACCTTGGGGTAAAAGGACTTCCCTGCCCCATCGGTAACCGGCTTTCCAGCCCAAATTTTGTAAAAAGTGGGCTGCCGAAGCCAGTGCATCATGTTCATTATTCCACAAATCAATCTTGCCATCGCCATCGCCATCTATGGCATATTTCATGTAGGCCGTTGGCATAAATTGGGTGTGCCCCATAGCCCCTGCCCAAGAGCCAACCATATGCTTAGGATCGAGGTTTTCGCGCTCTAGCAACAACAGGGCTTGCATCAGTTCTTCAGAGAAATACGCGCTTCTACGCTGGTCACAAGCCAGGGTTGTTAAAGCTGCAATAGTGGGGATTTTGCCCTTTATCCCTCCAAAGTTTGTTTCAAGCCCCCAGAACGCCAATAAATAGTGGGCAGGAACCCCATATTGGCGAGTCAGTTTTTCTAAAAACTTTCTATGCTTGGCTAATTTTTCGCGGCCTTTATTAATTCGCCAGTTGGTCACTCGCTGAGAAAAATAACCACTAAAAGTCTGCACAAATTCTGGCTGACTACGGTCGTAGTCCAAGATTTTTGGTAACGGCTTTATTTGTCCTAAGATAGCTGTAGTAGTGTGCTCAGAGACGCCCGCGCTGCGAGCTTGCTGCTGCAGGCGCTCAATACACTGTTGGAAGCTTGGCAGCTCTGGGGCTTGGTTTGCTTGGCTGGAGGCTGAAAAAAATACCGATGTGAGCGCGGCAGCAATTAAAATAGGTTTAAACGATGCAAAAGAAATCAAAATCACTCTATCCAAAAATATCAAAAAACGGGTTTGTTAGCTCATGCTAACCGACTTAGTCCATTTCCTTAAGCAAATTTAGCCATCCCCAGTCAATTTGCCATAATATTCCTAGAGTCGGTCGGATGAACCCGCCATATTTTGCCAATTTCGATGGCTTTTCTCTGTGCATTCTATGGTTTATTTTTTGCTTTTAATGGCTGTGGCGGGGTTGTTAAAGACAAGAGATTCCCGATAAAAGCACTCGGGAATGACTGGCAGTGGAAGCACTGGAGAATGACTGGTAGTGGGAGCACTGGAGAATGACTGGAGGTGTAAGCACTGGAGAATGACGGGTAGGAGGAGCTCGGGCATGACCGGCGTGGAGAGCTATCGGGTTTGACCGACAGGGAGAGCATTCAGGCCTGACCGGCTGGGGAGCACTCGGAAATGGCAGAATGGGGGCATTCAGGAATGACGACAGTCACTTTCGTCATCCCTGCATGTTGTTAGCAGGGATCCACTTGTTTTGCATTGGCTGTTTTATAGGTCGTTTAAAAACGAATTCACCACAGAGATCACAGAGCGCTACGCGGCACAGAGGAAAAGAAAACAAACATTTTCAATGGTTTTTCTCTGTGATCTCTGTGCCCCTGTGGTTAAAAATTCTTTTGCTTTTAGCTCGCCGCTGTTATCAACTCACTAACTGCAATTGAGCAAACTCTCGGTACAACAAATTACTGGCTACTAATTCTTTATGGGTGCCAATTGCGACTATCTCGCCTTGGTCCATTACCACTATTCGATCGGCATTGATAACGGTGGCAAGTCTATGGGCGATGATCAAGGTGGTTTTATCTTTCATCAACTCTTCAAGGGCCAGTTTAACGTGTTGCTCGTTGGCGGCGTCCAGTGCGCTGGTCGCTTCGTCGAGTAGCAATATTGGGCGATCGGCCAAAATGGCTCTTGCTATGGCAATCCGTTGTTTTTGACCGCCAGATAAGCGGGTGCCTCGTTCGCCTAGGTTGGTTTCATAGCCTTCAGGTAAATCGTTAATAAAATCATGGGCTCGCGCAGCTTTGGCGGCGTTTTCGATGTCTACTTGGCTAGCATTGGGGCGACCATAGGCAATGTTTTCTTTAACACTGGAGGCAAAAATCACTGATTCTTGGGGCACTAAGGCGTATTGATGACGCAGTGTCGATACATCTAGTAATTTTATATCTTGATTTTCTAAGGCAATCTGGCCACCACTCACATCATAGAAGCGTAGTAGCAGTTGAAACAAAGTGGATTTTCCAGCGCCGCTTGGGCCAACTAGGGCGATACGTTCACCACTTTTGATTTGCAAGTTTAAGTCTTTGATAACTGGCGCCGCTTTGGATTGAGGGTAGTGAAAATTGACGTTTTTTAGGTTTATCTCTCCTTTAACATTAGCGGGTAATGCAATAGGTGACTGGGGTGACTCAATACTGGTTTGGGTGTTGAGTAATTCCATTAGTCGTTCACTGGCACCCGCGGCTTTTTGCACCTCGCCAATCACTTCGCTGATGGTCGCCACTGCACCACCCGCCATCACAGCGTAAAACATAAATGCCGTTAATTCACCTGCGCTCAGTTCACTTGTTAACACTTGTTTAGCGCCTACCCAAGCCACTATCGTTATGGCCACTATGCTTACGGCCATAATACAAGCCACCAGCAAAGCGCGGTACTTAATTCGAAAATGGGCGGCGTCCATCACGCTTTCAATCCGAGATCGAAACAAGGTTTTGTCTATTTCTTCATGAGAATAAGCTTGTACTGTGTGAATTTCATGTAGGGTTTCATCCACATATGCACCGACATCTGCCACTTTATCTTGGCTATTTTTGGAATAAACTCTTACTTTGGTGCCAAACAACTTAATCGGTAGCAATACAATTGGTACCGCAATTAACACGTACAAGGTCAAGATTGGGCTAGAAAACAGCATCAAAAATAATGCGCCAATAAAAGTAATGCTGGAGCGCAATCCCATAGACAGCCCCATACCTACCACCGATTGCAACAAAGTAGTATCGGCGGTAAACCGAGAAATCACTTCGCCGGTGCGGGTTTTGGCGAAAAACGCTGGTGATAGACTCAATAAATGGGTATACACTTTTTGCCTAATATCGGCGCTGACTCGTTCGCCTAGCCAGATCATCCAGTAGAATCGAAAATAAATCGCAATACTACCCACAGCCGCAATCCCCATGACCATCAACATAGTGTGATCGAGCTGGGCTGCATTATTCGCAACAAAACCTTCATCGACGACTGCCTTTATGCCTTGTCCCAATATAAGCCAAGCTGCGGCACTCACAATAAGTGCAATTAAAGCAATAGTTACTTGCCATTTATAGGGACGCAGCTGGCCAAATAGCCAATGCATTACAGTACGGGTTTTAGGAGGATGCAAGGTACTTCTCTCTTTAATTAAGGGGGTAAATGATAAATTTATTTAGCAGGTCGCAATTATACCCGTAATAGTAATTCATCCTAATTATTCGTCTCATTGCTACTAAGATATACAGCTCGACAATGCAATCTCGCTTTGTTTATGCATATAGGCATTAATTTTGAAATGTTCAGGACTCCACCCTAATAAAAAGCGATTAAAATCTGCCCAAGCTAACGGATATAAACTGCGCCATTCTTGTTGCAGTGATTCAAAATCAATGCTGACATGATAGTGCTCTAAAGCCCTTTTAAGTTGCGAAAAATATTCAGTTAATATTTCTGTTTCATGTTCAAATAACTCATTAGAGTTTAGGCAAGAGCCTAAAAAGTACGCAAGGTCTTTTACCCCCACGCCTTTGCCCACGTATTGAAAATCTACCGCGGCTAAGCGGTGAGTGCGCTGGTTATCGGGAAAACAGAAATTTGCCAACTTAGCATCACCATGGATCAGGGTTTGGTATTGCGCAGCATTCAATTTTGAATCCAACACCTTGGCAGCACCTTTTAATTTTCCCTCTGGCATTGCTCTATATTCGTCTTGCCGTGTGGCCAAATGCCAATAACTACCAACGGGCCACAAGTCAGGAGTATCAAGTTGCAAAAACCTAGCATGAAAATAAGCCAACCATCTTACCCCCAATTTCAGCTCGGCCATATTCACAGTGGTTTTACGTTTAGAATAACCAGCCTGATCTAAATCTTGTAGCACAATTATTTGCTGTTGCTCCTCAAGGAACTCTGCTAATAGTTGCGGTACTCTGCAATGTTCATCGCAAAGAGCCCCATATTGACGATAGAAGCTAGCTTCAATTTTATAAGATAATAATTTGCGTTGATGACTGGTTTGAGTATTCCAGCCTTTTGGGTGAGTTTGCTCAACAGGAGGTGAAATGTGTTTGGTAATAAAGGTTGTGTTTAACCTAGGACTTACAAATCGTGATATTTCACCATAGCCACTCCACAATGTTTGTACACTTTGCAATTTGTATAGCGAACTATCGTTAAAGTGATGTTTAAGCTTGGCCAAAACGTCGATGATTGATTTCCAATTTTGGGAGATTTGCGCTCAAAAATTAAAGATGTATTTGAGCGCATTTTTGATGATGATAGGGAAACTAGGTGAGATCCATACCCTGAATAATTTCATGGGCAATTTCAGGGGTGGTCACACTAGGCTTTTGGTGTAAATCACCTTTTAATTGTCCTTTTCGATGTTTAAGTGCTGCATCTAACTTTTTAGCTGCCTGAGAAACAGCAGGATACATAACCGCTCCTTTGCCTTTTACTGCAATACTGCTGCCTTCGTACTTAGTGGAAACCTCTGCGCTATATTCACCGTGCTCTTTAGTCACAATGACATCTAAGGCGATTAAGGTTGGGAAATGACTGGCTATTTTAGAAAACTTTTGAGTAATATCGTCTTTTACTGATTCTGAGATATCGCAATGATGGCCTGAAACATTTATTTTCATAGATTTTCCTCTTTGCTCTGTTTACATTTTTGAAACGCGAGGGAGCGTTGCCCCCTCATATATAGCTTGGGACAATATGACTAAAAAACAAGGAATAGCCAAGATAAAAAATCATACTGATTGATATTATTTGTTTCCTTATTGCTCTGTGCTAAATTTGCTCCCCGTTTAGATTTATAATTTTGAGTAGTTTTTATGGCCTTGTATCAAGGTAATATCCGCAAAATGCAGGTCAGTGTAGATAGCAACAACATCGCGCAATATGTTTTACCGATTGGCGAAAACCAAATCAATATGAATGCCGTAATTGGTGAGTCTCTTAAAGTGGATTATAAGGGCGAAATACACTGTGTACATTGTGCGGTTAAAACCAAAAAAAGTTTCAATCAAGGCTATTGTTATCGCTGCCTGATGAAACTGGCCCAGTGTGATACCTGTATTATTAAACCTGAATTATGCCACTACGAACAAGGCACCTGCCGTGAACCCGCTTGGGGGGAAGCCAACTGTTTATCCGACCATTTTGTGTATTTAGCCAATACTGGCACAGTAAAAGTAGGCATTACCCGTCATGTTACCGATGGCGTGTCGAGCCGTTGGTTAGATCAGGGTGCCACACAAGCCATAGCCATAATGCGAGTACAAAATAGACTAACCAGTGGGTTGGTTGAAATGGCATTTAAAGAACATATTGCAGATAAAACCAATTGGCGCACTATGCTTAAAAGTCAGCCAGAACAAGTAGATTTAGTGGCGTTAAAAGAATCGTTACTGGAACAAGTTGAGGGAGACTTAGACGAAATCATCGAGGAATATGGATTTCAGGCCATTGATATCACCGACACGCCGGCTATTGATATCCACTATCCCGTGGCGCAATACCCAGAGAAAGTAAAGTCTATTAATCTGGATAAAGAGCTTGGCTTCGAAGGTAAACTTTTAGGCATTAAAGGCCAATACCTGATGTTAGATGATGATCGGGTGATCAATATGCGCAAGTATTCTGGATACGATTTAAGCATAACGACTTGACGTTAAACTGTGCCATGGTTTCCCGCTAAAAACATGCGGGAAAGACGGAAATAATGGGAAATAGGGGATATTTAACACACTGTTGAATGCCACCCACATCATTCCCGAATACCGCCTACATCATTCCCGAATACCGTCCACGTATTGCCCTAATATCACCCACGTCATTCCCGAGTGCTTTTATCGGGAATCCACTCATTCAAAGTCGCACTGTGGTTTCCCGCTAAAAATATGCGGGAAAGACTGCTGTTACACTCATTACTCATGTATGTCCTATAACCAATCCTAAAACATCATTTCTTTGCCGCTTTGGCCATTTCTTCGTCCAGCATTTTTATCAATCTAGCGCGATCAAACTGATGCAGTTGTCCGTTGTTGAGTTCTAACATCTTGCTAATTTGACGACGTACTGTAGCGTCAGCTTGTTGCTCAGTTGCTGTCACCATGTACCTGATCTTAGGTGAATCACTTTGCATTATGTGTAAGGCAGCCCTACCAACATCAACGGGATCAGCCCCTTTATCTGTCTGAGCTAAACCTACTATTAGATTGTCACGCTCTTTTTTGTATTGGCTGTCGTCTGTCCAATATTGGGTATCATCGAGTAACTTTTTAGCCGCATTGCCGATGTTAGATGCATAGTTACCGGGTTCGATAACATGCACACTTACATCAAATCGTGCCATTTCTTTTGACAAAGCATCGGTATAGGCCTCAACAGCGTGTTTACTCATGCTGTAGGCACCAAACATTGAACTCGACAAAATACCTGCAATTGAGCCTGTGGTAGCAATGCGGCCCTGACTTTCGATAATCATAGGCGCAAAAGCTTGGGTAACACGATACGGCCCGAACACATTAACATCTAACTGGTACTGCAGTTGCTCGAGTGGTAGTTCTAACATGGGCCCAAACACTGCCACCCCAGCATTGTTAATTAATCCATATAAACCGCGGCCTTGTTTTTCAACAAAGTTAACCGCTGCATCAATTTCATTTTGATTACGCACATCAAATTGTACTGCCGTGACGTTTTTCATGGCGTTCATGGCTTTCATTTCGTGCTTATGCAATACCCCAGCATAGACATAAAAGCCATGTTGACTAAGTTCTTGGGTCATTCTTAAACCAAGACCTGAATTAGAACCTGTGACTAACACCGCTTTTTGCGGGGTGGTTGATTTTGATTGTTGAGCTGTATGACCATTAAAACTAACCAGTAGCATTATGCTAAGCAATATAACTGAGAGTTGTCTCATTGAAGTTTCCTAGTAGATGATTAAATGTGAATAATTAGCGGCGATGGCATCAGTATAAGGGAACTAAGAGCAAGATTATATTTACATCAACTATTGGGAAATATTCCCAATAGTGATTTGGTTCCGCTATTTTTTTTGCAAATGTTACTTAAATCAAAGGGGTATAAAAGCGATTTTTACGAGGCAAGTAGTAATTATTGGCGTCAAGAGACACCAGTACTTTATGGGCTTTACCTTGAATTTCTTTAGCCGGAACAAATCCGTAATATCGAGAGTCTGCGCTATTATTTCTATTGTCACCTAAAACTAAATAGTGCCCTTGTGGCACGGTGACTTCAGCAAAGTTATCCCGCGCTTCAGCCACAGCTATAAATTGCACTGAATGGGCAACTTTGTCTAAATATTCGGTTTTTTGAAGAGCATTTTCGCCTGCTTCATAACGTACAGCTTTGCCATTAATGATCAGTTGGTTATTTTCCATGGCTATCCTATCGCCCGGTATTCCAATCAACCTTTTTACCAATCTATTGTCGGCCTTTTCAGAGTTAAACACTACTATGTCACCGCGCTCTGGCTGTCCGGTTTGCATAATTTCGATATCAGTAAAAGGCACTTCTAAACGGTAGGCCATCTTATCGACGAAAATGCGATCGCCTTCTACTATAGTGGGCTGCATCGAGCCAGTAGGGACCAGATACCAGTCGGCAAAGCTACTGCGCGATGCGAATAACACCAATATACATAACAAAAATGTGCGATTTTCTCTTATATATCGAGTGAATGAGGTTTTAATCGTCATAGTTTAATCCTTGTGTGGGTCTCGCGATATTTGACCTCAATAATTTTGCTTAGTTTACTGCGAGTTTGTAAGTCAATGTGTCTGCGGTGCCGACACAAAAAAACGACAACTTACACTTCTTCTCCTTGGTATTTATTGGCTAAATCATCAAGCTCAGAACAAGTATAGTCAAACCCCTTACCATCGAACTCATAGGTGATTTTCACCGAGTTAGCCCCCTGATATAACTTGGCTTTTACCTCTGCCACGGGCCAGTGTTTTAACTCATTTAAAAATCGATTAGCCAATTGCGCTCTGGTAAATCGATAGCAAATTTCGGTCTGCATTAACTTCGCCCTTTTGCCAAACGCCCTATAGAAAACGCCATTAAGGTAGTGCTCCTATCACGCATACTTACTCACATAATCTAACCCACCTACCACAGCTGCAACTTGGGCCTGAATGCAATTCTCGCCATCAACCTTTGGGCTATCTGGGTATACCTCTGTGGTACTCACGAATTTAGCATCGGTTACGCTCGCACATAAACCAAGGGCTTTGGTAGCATAGTTAATCACACCTTGTTGCTGAGTAAGCTCACCAATTATTTTGCCGTTTTCATCTGCTGGGGCAATATGGGTAACTTTTTCAACGGACTCAATTATCGCGTGTTGAAAGTCAGGACTAGGCTTTAAAGTATCCCCCACTGTATAAAAACCATCGGGTATGGCCCAATTTTTATGTTCAACGGCGTCTCTGGCGGCAAGTGCTGGCCTAAACTCTGAATTATCGGTATCTGTGGTTTCGTGCAAATCTATGTGCATCAGAAAATCTAAACCAGAAACCAATTTCATTAACGCAGCAGACTCTTGTGCTGGACTATTTGTATAAAATGAGCGGTTAGGATCAATAGCATGGGGATTCCAGCGATTAATTGTTTCGTATGCCCAAGGACTCACGCAAGGCACTATCATTAGGTTAAATCTATCTTGATATTGCTGCGCTGCGGTTGCGGCAAATCGAAGGGCCCCAAATACACCACTGGTTTCATATCCATGTACACCACCAGTCACCAACACATTTGGCTTAGACTTATCCCAAGTTAAACTACCCAAAGCAAACACTGGAAACTTACCTGTGTCGTATTCCAAACTAGCGTACTCTTCAATATCAAATTGGCTGCTCAAAGCGTCTAATTGGCTCAATACATCATCTGTATAAGAACGCTTAACCTGTTGCGCGGCCAACCATTGAGCTTTTTCTGGTGCAGCCCATTTTTTACCTTGACTACCAATAGGATAATTGTTGTTCGAGTTCATAAAATCATACCTTAATTTTTGTGTGGCAGACGCTAACGGGATTTGATTAATTTGTAAATAGTATATATCTGGGTAAAATCTCTTTGCTTTAGCCTCCTAAGTTCTATTGTTCTTCTTTACGGACATCACTTTTACAATTTTATAAGGTCACACTGAATGCGTCGAAACAGATTTTTGTGCTTATTTATCTTCACTAGCTTGTTTGCTTGCTCTAATCAAAAAAACTCAACTGAAGAAAAATCATCCCAAGTGATGGTCGTCACCGCCAATCCCCTTGCCACTGAAGCTGGCTTGGAAATTCTCAGGGCTGGCGGCTCTGCAGTGGATGCAGCCGTGGCGATTGAGGCAGTACTAAGCTTAGTTGAGCCACAAAGTTCGGGATTAGCAGGTGGCGGATTTATGGTGCATTTTGACGCCTCAGAAAATGCCATATCAGTATTCGATGGCCGTGAGACAGCGCCATCAGCGGCCACCAAAGATATGTTTTTAGATGCCAATAACCAACCCATGGGTTTTCTAAACGCCAAAAACAGTGGCTTATCGACGGGCGTACCCGGTATGGTGGCTATGTTATCCCTTGCCCATCAAGACCAAGGCTTATTGCAATGGCCAGTGCTTTTTGACCGCGCCACACAATTGGCAACCGATGGCTTTCATATTTCCCCACGTTTACATGGCATGGTGCAACGGTTTGGAAAATATATTCCTGATACGCCAGAGAAGGGCCCTACCGATGCCCATGAATATTTTTTTGACGACCAAGGGCAACCACACCCAGCAGGGTATTTACTAAAAAACCCTGCCTATGCCAAGACCTTAAAAATTATTAGCGCCGACCCAACAGCATTTTATACCGGCTCTATCGCCCAGCAGATTGCCGAAATGGTGCAGCGCACACCTCGTGCCGGCAGATTAACCGCGCAGGACATTGCTGCCTATCAAGCACTGAAACACCCAGCTTTATGCCAAACATACAAAACCATGCAAGTATGCGGTGCGCCGCCGTCTTCATCTTGGGTCGCGGTTGGCATGATTTTAGGTATTTTAGAAAATAGCCATGGATTTTCTGACAAAGGCGCTACCGATCCCAATAACTGGGCATTATTTGCTCAAGCCCAGCAATTGGCGTATGCCGACAGAGATCAATATGTCGCCGATACTAGGCAGGTTGATGTGCCGCTACAAGGCTTATTACACCCAGATTACCTTGCACAGCGAGCATCTTTGATCACTAAAGATAAAGTTTTGTCATCTATCGGGGCTGGTGATCCTTGGAAATATAACCCCACCACAACAGCTCAAGTCAATGGCAAAGATGCCACCCAAGACGTACATGGTACAACCCACTTTGTGATTGTGGACGCTCAAGGTGATGTGGTGTCTATGACGGCAACAGTAGAAAGTATATTTGGTACCACACGTATGGTGGGCGGGATGTTTTTGAATAATCAATTGACTGATTTTTCATTTAGGCACACTGACGCTAACGGTTTACCCATAGCCAATGCCGTTGCCTCCAACAAGAAGCCTCGCTCGTCTATGTCACCTAGCATAGTCTTAGATAATAAAGGGCAATTTTTAATGGCCACTGGCTCTCCCGGCGGTAACAATATTATTGCTTACACCGCCAAAACGTTAATCGGTGTATTTGATTGGGGATTAAGCCCACAACAAGCGGTCGATTTACCCAATTTAGTGGCAAGGGGCAAAAAAGTCAGACTCGAAAAAGGCGCAGCACCCCAGTCTTTGGTTAAAGCCTTACAAGACGTTGGCCTAGATGTGGATGCCTCACGAGGTGAAAACTCAGGGTTAAGCGTAATTTTACGCAAGCCCGACGGCAGCCTAGAAGGTGCCGCAGATAAACGCCGCGAAGGGGTAATTGGTACTTTGTAATACCATTTTCCATAGATAAGTGACCACTCAGAAAGCCCCAGCCATTTTAAGTCTCGCTGAGTGATCAATTGTTAGGATGGATTGGTATTACCTATTGAGGATGTGTTGTTTGCAACTTGTATTCTTTTCGTTTTATTGGTTATCCACAGCTAATTTTAACAAGCAGCTCAATGCCATATCGGCTTGAGCTTTGGGTACAAAAATATGGTCGTGATAATACGCAGCCACCACATTGGCGCTGATCCCATTCGTCGTCAAAACCCCTGATACTGCGGCCGTCAAGCCTACGGCTTCAAGACTAGAATGTACCTTGAGAGTTATACATCGAAATACACCATGGTAAGCCACTCCTAAGGCATCGGCAGTCGCTTTTAACACTATTACCGTTACCCCTTCTTTTTCGTTAAAAATCCCAAGGGGTGCCAATTCATTGATAGAGATTGAGCTATTTTTACCTAAACAAGCAAACACATACTCCTGTTCTGCAAGTTCAGGCTGTATAGAAGCAAGTAACTTACCTAAATCTGTTTCACCGGTCACATTCATTCCTTAATTTTTTACTTGGTACTCGTCGTTCACAAATCAAATCCCCACTTGCTTAAACAAACCCGCAATATCCCTTTCGAGTTGCTGCTCCCATTCTGGTTTTTTATTTATGACTAATTGTTCAAGCAAAGGGGTGATGGGAATGTTAAAACCATCGCAATACATGTTTGATTTAGGAACAGGCACAGATATTTCAACATGTGCTTTCGATTTAGGGGGTTGAACTATAGGTTCGATATCTAATCTGGCTTGGGTAAGGACTTCTGAAACACAATTCAGTAGGATTTTTTGCCCTAAGATTTTCCTATTAACCTTGCCCCTCATTAACACTTTGATGGGTACGGTAAGGCTCAAGTATTTATGAGTACTCGAAAAAGTCGCGCTTCCCATTTTATATACTGTTAGGTCGTAAGTCCCCATTTGCCAAGGCGTACTTTGCTCTTGATGAAGTACTTTGGGTAAGTGTTTATCTACCAAAGTGATCAGGAGTTTATCGGTAATACTTTGAGCATTTGACTGTTGTATCCAAGTAAACATCAGGCCAAGTACGATAATCCATCTCATTTTTTGTTACTCAATTTTAAATCAAAAATAACTAACTGATAAACTTAGCGGTTGTTTGCCTTTCGCGATTTACAATAAGTTGCGTTACATCGGGGCGCGAATAATGCCCAACTGGATCAAAGTTATGGCGTTCTTCATACACAATATTATGATCGAGGGTGGCACAATATACTGCTTCTTCACCTAGTTGAGGCTCCAGCAACCACTCTCCTGTAGGCGCTGCAATACAAGAACCGCCATTGGCAAAATATTCTGGGCAATCCTGTAAAATTTCATCTAAATAAGGAGTATCTTCAGGAAAATCTTTTGGACGCATTAAACTTGAAACCGACAGCACATAAGAGCGCCCTTCTTTAGCCATAAAACGCGTAATGTCCTTAGTGTTATGTAAACCACCCGGCCAAATAGCCACATGTAAGTCTTCCCCCTGAGCATACAAAGCCGCGCGTGGTAGTGGCATCCAGTTTTCCCAACAATTAAGCGCACCCACAGTAAAGCTCCCTAAAGCGTGAGTTTGCAAACCATGACCGTCACCGGGCGACCAAGTTAATCGTTCTTCGTAAGTGGGCATTAATTTACGGTGCACATGTAATATTGCGCCCGCTTGGCTGATATACACCAGTGAGCAATAAATACTGTGACCACCTCTGTCAGACGCCCGTTCGGCGGTGCCTAATATCACTTGAATCTTACGTTGTTTGGCCAATTGGCAAATAGAGTCTAAGTCACCGCGCTCAATATTCACGCCTTGCTGTAAATACAAACTATGGAGCTGTTTTTGTTTGGGACTTTCGAACACTGCGCCGCTCGTTCGTTCAAGCCAAAACGGATAGCCCGGCAGTAAAGCCTCGCCAAAGGTAACGAGTTGACTACCTTGATCTGCGGCCTCTGAAATAGCCGCGAGGATCTTATCCATAGTTTTGGCACGGTTCAGCCACACAGGGGAAATTTGTGCTAAGGCCACATTGAGATAACGATTGTCTGACATGCTTTTCTCCCAGATAAAGCGGCGCTTATGTTAGCGCGGAAATTTTATAACCCACCCGAGGGAAATGCACATACAGCTCCCCTGCCCTTTCGTCTATGCGTTTTATTACCACTTCATCTTGTTTTGATACCAGCAATTCACCTACAACAGGATCAATGCCGTAGTCATTTGCCGCTACCGCAACAGGCTCACCAAAGGTGAAGCCATTTACCACTATAAATTCATCTTGTGAAAACTGCTCGGTTGGCGCAGAGCGCGCTATATCAATGGCGTCAGTCGCATCTATGGGTGTTTGCGTACCATGTCCTATGGCCTGTATGGTTGCAAACCATTGGTTTAACTTAGGATGGTTTTCTAAAAGATATCTGACGCCAGCATTATTATTGATAAACCACAAACAGTGATAAATTGAAAAATCAGCAATGCTAATTTGCTCACCACATATATAAGGGCCAGCAAGATCAAGCTGCTTTTCTAGTTGTTGCAAATAAATGGGAATAGACTGCAAAGCAGTATTAGCATCCATAGACAGTCCATTGCCGCCTTCTCGTAACTTTGCTCTATCGGCAACAAAAGCAGCAACAAACTTTTCGGGTACCGCCTCGCGAAATGCCGTAAAACCAGCAGGTGAAAACGCCAAAGCCGCCGCCACACTAAACAAATGTTGATCCGCCCACTGGGCCAAAATATTCGCAGTAAAATCCAACTCATCGGGAAAAATGCTATCTTGCGTAAACTGCTGGTCAATCAAGCGCGCCATCAAACGGGTATCACAATAAATATGATTCTGCTGCTGCAGAACAGGTGTTTTTCGAAAACCACCTGTTAATGCAACAAGATCAGGCTTGGGCATGATCACTGGGATATTAACGACGTTATAACAAACGTTTTTGTGACCTAGCAAAGTACGAATTTTTTCAGCAAAAGGTGAATTGGCATAGTGATGTAAAATTAAATCACTCATAGACGAGATCCTATATAAGACTTTTAATCCATCCTAACAATTATTCATCCATTCAGCAGCCGCGATTTTCTTTTACTGCAAGACTGACTGCAATGTCTCCAAAAGATCAGAAAGCTCTACCGGCTTGGCCAAATGTCCATCAAATCCTTCGCGTTTATACTTCTTAATGTCGTCTCTCATAGCATTGGCTGTAAGTGCATAAATAGGCACTTTGGGTTGAATGGATTTTATATTTCTACAGGCTTCAATACCGTCTAACTTGGGCATTTGAATGTCCATTAAAATAATATCAGGAGAATTATTTTTATGGGCTTCTATTGCCTCTTGCCCATCAACTGCAAATATCAGCTTGGCTTGAGTAGGTTCAAGCATCGCTTCAACTACCAAGCGGTTTATTTCATTATCTTCCGCTATCAGGATAGTCTTTCCAGCAAAATCAACGTCCTCAGCTTGAAAGCTTCTTGGTTCCACCGCGGGCACACTTGCCTTTTTAAGTGGCAAGGTTACGCTCATCGTTGTTCCTTGCCCTAGTTGGCTCTCGACTTTGATTTCTCCGCCCATTAAATTGACCAAAGAGTAAGTGATTGACAAACCTAGCCCGGTTCCTCCAAATTTTCGAGTTGTTGTATTATCGGCTTGTTCAAACCGCTGAAAAAGCCGCTGCTGATGCGTCTCCTCTATGCCAATGCCGGTATCTTTTACAACAAAAACTAAATGTTCATTAGCCTTATCTAGACTAGCGCTTAACGCGACACTTCCTTTTTCCGTAAATTTAATCGCATTTGAACCGATATTCAGTATCACTTGGCGAATACGTGTGGGATCACCCACCCAAAACTGATGTTCAACATGATTCGATAGCTCAAAGGCAATATTTTTCTGGCTGGCCTGTACTGATAAATCAGAAAGTAAATACTCTAACAATTTGGCTAGATTAAAGTCGCTGCTCTCCAGTTCAAGTTTACCGGCTTCAATTTTGGAAAAATCAAGAATGTCATTAATGATGACATTCAAACTTTTAGTGGAATAAAGGGCTTTTTCTAACAAATTGCTCCCTTGCTTAGTGATCACTTCTTTCTTAAGCACTTGCAAAGTGCCATGGATCCCATTGAGAGGGGTGCGAATTTCGTGGCTCATATTTGATAAAAACTCAGACTTGGCCAAATTAGCTTGCTTAGCCTGCTCAGTTGCTTGGGCCAACTCCTTTTCATGATTCAGCTGCTCGGTTAAGTCGTAGGCGATACCCAGAAAGCCAAACAAGCGTCCTTGGTCGTCGAATAAACTACTCACATTAAGCCGCACGGGAATATACCTTCCACTCTTATGTACGTAATTCCAACGGTTAACATCAGGCTCGCCAAGGCGCGCTTTGGCAACAAACACTTCAAACCCCACTTCTATTTCCTGTTGCAATTCCTTGGATAAGACGTCTGCTCTAGCGACGACTTCATCAATAACATGAAATATCGCTGGTGTTTGCTTTCCTATCACCTCTTCATCTGAATACCCTAACAGCTTTTCGGCGGCGGGATTAAATGCAGTAATATTGCCAATTTCGTCGGTGGCTACAATCGCATAACCTGCGCCTTCAAGAATGTTGCGCTGCAAAGCACTCACTTCAGATATTTCTTTGGTCCTTCTCGACACTTCATCTTCAAGTCGGTGATTGACTTGTTTAAGGTTTTCTTCGGTTATCTTGGCTATTTCAGCTTTGTAAGCGGATGCCTGAGCTCGCCTTAACATGGTTAATTGCACACTAAAGACAATCAACATAAGTAAAACGGTGGCGCCTAAAGTAGTGGCAAAAATCTGGTAGTTTTTAGGAAGTAATAAAGCATCAATATATGCTTGTTTGGCAGTTAATTGTAATTGCCAATGACGGCCAAAAAGGTCTATCGCTGTATTGCTATGATAATCAGGGATTCCTTTATCCAGCGTGCCAAATTGAAAAAAACTGGTAGCGGTTTCAAACTCAACATCCGTGATATTAAAGACTACATCAGGTTTTAAGACACTCATAGAATTTAATACATCACCTATTAATATGGATGCATAAGTCCAACCTGTTACGCTGTTCAGCCTTTGCTCAATACTTTTTGGTACGGGAGTGGAGCTATAAATTGGCATCATAATTAAGAATCCATGACGTACCTTATCTTCAGCCTGAACCAGAGTAATGGGTGACGTTAATCTCACTTGGTTATGCTTTGCAGATTCAATAGCCGCAAACCTTCTACCGGGCTCCGAACCTATATCTAAGCCAACGGCTTGTTGATTTTTTTGCTCAGGCTCAATATATTGGATCACAAATAAGTTATCTTGATGAGGGGCTAATTGACGGATATCAAAAGTTTTGTCGGGTCTATCTTGCCTTGCCTGCTCGGTAAACAAACTTTGTTGTTCTGGTGTAATTAAGCGGATTAAGCCAAAACCGTTAGCCCCTGAGAATTCAGTCTCTATATCTCTGGTTTGGCTATAGGCCTGCATTTGGGGATAATTAAATTTATCTATACCCGTGGCCATAACGACGCCACCAAGCCCCTTTAAACCATATTGAAATAGTGTTACCGACTCAACTACAACTTCTGCTATTTGTTCGAGTCGAGTATCAAGGCTTGCTTGAATATGTTGTTTGTTTTCATTCGCCTGTTGATTTTCTAAGTAGGTGGCAATGAAAAAACCAACAATAAAGATAGCCAAAGGCAACCAAATCAAATTCGGCTTTTTATACTCTGCATAAGATGCAGTTTGTTCATGTTGTTGCATTTATTTCCTTTACCCTAAAGTGCATGATATTACGCAAATCACTCATTTCCTTTGTAACCACTTTTACACATCAATCTGTGCTTGCCAAGCTTAACATTAGTGCATAGTTTTCTGCCAGTCGATTGGCATCCTGTCGATCAAACTTGACTGACGGCAATTCGGCCATATTGATGGTTTGACTAGCGTTAAACAAGGCCATTACATCAACCGTAAAGTTAAGTGGTGCGGCGTTTGGCACCAAACTACTATTGAGTTCAAATTGCAGAATTTTTAGGTTTTCGCTAAACCCAAGGTGATAAACCAAGGCCTGCTTTTGAGATGTTAGAGACAGGTCGCCTTCAAATAACACAAATTTATAGCCTACCTCCCAACTCCAGGCCATTCTGCTGTTGGGATCAAGATCGCCTCTTGGCATAATAGAAGCATTAGCTTGATCATCCACACCTATAGATATTTGTACGCCGCTGTATTCATCGTAAGGCACATCTTTGAGGGTGATTTGGTAACTTTTAGTATCGTTATCGAATCGGGCCAAATGATAGCTATCACTAGGCTTATAACGGCTGTGTTTACCCACTAATTGCACATTGCTGAGATAAAATTGAAAGTTACGAACGCTGAAGTGACCTTCTCCTCCGGGATTGGAGTAAAGGGGTTGGTTGAACTCAAGGGGGGTGTTGTTGGCAATGGCACGGAATTTCAATATCACAGTTCCGCTTTGGTGATAATAAAACTGCAAATAAATACCGCCTAATAGTGCGACACAACCAATGGATAATGCTAACCAAAATTTTTTCATCTAGGTTATCTCTCCTCGGCGAAAGGATCAGATATAGATGGGTCCTTGATAAAGGTGTGGTCGGTTAAAGTATGTAAAAAAGCAATAATCGCGACTTTTTCATCCTCTGATAGGTTAAGGCTAAGAGTGCCTTGATGCTGTTCATTATTCGCTTCAACAATTAACGGGCTTAACGTAGAACTGTATTTTATTTGACCATTGTAGTGTTCTAATACCTGTTCTAATGTGGTAAAACGTCCATCATGCATATAGGGAGAGGTAAGGGCTATATTACGTAAACTTGGCACCTTAAATTTACCTCTGTCGCTGGGTTGTCCTGTGACGCTCTGCAGACCCGGTTGCAGATTTTCTTCAGTGTCCAAACCATTATTCAAAAATCCGTCGAATTTGTCTTTGAAACCGCTGGTTAAAAACTGGCTATGACAATCGATGCAATTTCCGCCACGTAGATTCACTTTTACATCGGGATGGGCCATAAATAGTTTTCTTCCCAGCTCTTCCGTAGCGTTGAGTTTTAACTCTCCCCGTAAATATTGATCATACTTAGAGTTGGCAGAAATCAGGATGCGTTCAAAACTGGCAAGAGCACGGCCAATGCTACTGGCGCTAATTTCACCATAGGCGGTTTCAAACAACCTCACATAAACCGGTACGGCCTCTAATTCTGCAATTAATTGATCCATATCTTGGTCCATCTCATCGGGATGCAAGATAGGCAAGATTGCCTGCTCCTCTAGTGATGACACCCGTCCATCCCAAAAAAAATGCTGAGGCCCCCACATGGCATTGGCTAGTGTCATGCTATTAAAAGCAAGGGGAATGCCAGATACACCTACAGAGTGAGCTTTGCCGTCAGTAAAAGCTAGATGTTGCTGATGGCATGTGGCACAAGATACCCTGTTATTGCCTGATAACAGCGGGTCATAGAACAACCTACGACCCAGCTCCACCCCTTCAACCGTCAATGGGTTATCAATGGGAAGACTAAAATTTCCGTAGACAAAAGGGGCGCTGAACGCAGTAAAAGGCGTGCTTGGAGGTTTAGCAGGGTTAAATACCACAAAGAGCATCAGCAATACTGCACCGCTCAATATCAATAGTAAAAGTTTTGACATAGTTACAATCGTTGAGCCTTATTAATCAGCAAGAAGCTCTGGTGAGGCACAACACAGGGGATACCAAATGTTTTGCCTCACCAACTAAGGCTTAATGATGATGGGTAAAACCCGATCCAAATAAAGATTCGATGTTATCAATGCCTTTATTATAACGCTGCTTAAAATCGATAGTGGCCAAACGCTTGCTGTCTGCAAGGTCATGTACAGTCACTGTATGGGCATTCAATTTAGCCATAAAATCAACGTCGGTGGGGTCATTATCCTTAGCATTACCTAAATTAAGCAGGTTGTTCTGCACCGCCACCAGTTGTTTTCCCGTTTTAGATGGAAAGAAAATGATATGATGGGCGCCTGCGCCTGTGACCAAATCAGGACCCGAAGTCACAAGTTCAGGCAAACTAGCTAGGTCGTAGCGTTTGACTGAGCCAGGTATTCCGTGACTAATAAAGAGTTCAGTTTCATTGCCATAAAATTCAAGAGGAACGCCCGTTCCTTGTTCAGCACCATCATAGAGTTTAACTGGCTTGCTAAAGGTTTTGCTGGCGGCGTCAAAAGGCACTTTCCAAGTTTCAAAACCAAACATAGTATTAACCAGAACGGCAGGCTCAACATCCTCAACAATACTGGGACGTAAAAATAACACTTCAACAGGGGAAGACGGGTAACCAACGGGCTTTGAATCTTCCACCACAATGTTTTGTATCGCCGTAAAAGTGTTGAGATCAATGACGGTGATGCTATTACCTACTCCCGAAGCAAGATCCGGATGCACTGTAGAAGTAACCACCATGCGATCGCCATAGGCTGAAATCCCGTGGGGATACATAATGAAAGGTTCTCCTTCAGCAACTAGGCTCTTGCGAGCTTCAATTGTTTTAACCAAAGCATTACTCTGGGGATCAAACACACCAACAGAGCCAGCATCTACTTGCTCAACCCCAGTGCCGCCCAAGAAAGTGACATACATGTATTCAGTATCATTCACTGTATGCCACATAATATCCTCACCAACCTGTTGACCACCTGTATCCAAACATTCCAGTCCCGTTATTTGCGGGGTGCCGGTCAAGTCTCGCGAAAGCCCAACTTCTGCCAAGCTGCAAGCGGGGTCAAGGCCTGTGGCATAGACACGACCGGTGGGACTGTAATAAATATGATGCAGCGGGGCATTGATATTGATGTTGGGAGTTTCAAACTCACTCAAAATATCGCCGAAATTTTCTGACTCAGGATCCAGCTCAATAATCGCAATGCTACTTACTGTATTCAGAGTAGGTAAACCACGTAATAATGCGATGGCTTGGGTTTCCTCGCTATTGGAGTTATCAACTTGGGGCGCGGATGCCTCAGAACTCGGAGTAACAGCTGGTTTTTCAACTTCTTTGGAACATGAGGATAAAACAAAAACAACACAAACAGACAATAAAATACTGCTTAGAAACCTTTTCATGAAGATACTCCCTAACCTTTTTTATTTGCTTAACAAAGAGTTAATAACATAAAAAAGGTATAGACCAACTTGCCTTTTTTACAAGCTGACAGCGCTCAAGGGACAATATATCTTCGCTGGTGTAACTTTGTGCGCCTCCTCGATATTCTAATATTGGCGGAGCGGCTACCTTATTTTTCTTGCACACCTGTGCAATTTTGCATCCGAGCAGAGAGTCCCCAGCCCCCAAACTTGTCTGCAACCACAGCTCGCAATATATTTTTGCCCTTATTCAAAGGAACAAAGGCAACCAATTGTTCCGGATGCATCAAACCATCTTGAGGTCTAAAGCCATAACGATAACTCGCATCTTGATAAACAATAAGCTGGTCGTTTACTGATAAGGTTAACTCATCACTGAAGCCCAAATGCACTTCGCAAACGCTTGCTTGGGACGACAGCAACACAGTATCTGCAGCAACCGTCCAATGCTTAAAGCCTTTAGGAATATCTCTTGAACGTAGAAACTCAAAACTGCCATCATGTTGCATACTTGGCTTAGACCATTTTTTGGCAGAAACCTCGGCCGGTATTTCGGTGACAGGGCCTTTTTTTGTATCGAATGCTGGTGATACGCGCCAGTTCGTCAATTGCCCTTCGGGTGAAGACATTGTGATGGCCGTAACACCTGAAGATTCAGATGGGGTGACGGTTAACCCACTAAAATAAGCACTATAAGGTGCGGGACTATTTTTTGGCACAAAACCACGAAACGCTAACCAACCTGCTTTAGGTGCATGCCCTAACTGATTAACCACCATGGCAGGTTTCGACATATCACCTATCCAAAACTTGGCTTTTTCTCCCGCTAATTCAATTTTGACTTTTATCCATTTATCGGCGAGCAACGCAGCGCCAGCAGTGCCTTTGTCGCCATGGTATAGCTGCCAAGCTGAACGTTTTTGGAAAACAGGAGCATATTGCAGCGCATCGGGAGAATTATGTTTATGAGTCCGAACATAAAACGCCTCAACATCACGCTGAGATTGCCCTCTGAAATACAAATAAGCAAAGGCACGCTCACCAGAAAGGTACATATCAAATTCAATAGTGCCATCTTCAAACAACACGTCTTCAAGCAATGCTTTTCCTGAACCAATTTTTATGGCCTTTTTACCCGCAATTGTCTCAATTTTTATATTCTTATTGTCAAATTTCCAATTTTTACTATCAGCAGTAAACACTTGTTGTGCTGAAACATAATCCGAAACGAGAAGTAGCAACATTATGCTGAAGTGACAGATTAGCTGGTTACGTGATTTCATGGATTTAACCTATTTTTAAATTGCCCAAAAGCCAGAAAAGTTAAAGTGAGTATATATAACAAGTGAATGTAAGCGGTTTTGATTTGTAAAGCGGGAATTTTCGGCAAGCTGAAGATAAATTACGACAAAAAGACAGTGTGTGACCTTCTAGAGGATTTAACTTTGTTGGGATCCCGATACTTGTTGTTTATTTTTTGTCTTTAAATTTAAGCGTAAAAAAGAACAATATGAAATAACTTGCGAAGGCAAACCAATAGGGTAACGCGCCATCAACTGAATATAAATAGGTGCCAAGCAACGGCCCAACAGTGAACCCTAAAGGCGGACAAGAACCAGCCACACCCGCCACAGCTCCCTGCTCGTCTGATGAAACAGCCACAGAAGCGCCGGCCATAAATCCAGGCCCTGCTAGGCCCATGCCTAATCCTAGAATACACATAGACAAGATGTACATGTTCTGCGTTTGACCCATTGCCATAATAGCAAAAGCGACCATCATGATTGGCATTGATATTCTGAGTAATACAAAGGGTCTAACAGACAATCGCGGTATCACTAACAATTGCACAAATAGTGCCGCTGCCGCCGAAAACATCAGGCTAATGCCGACAATTTTGGCCGTTTCGACACCACTAAGCCCCAACTCATCTTGAAACCTAAAAGCAATAGTTTGTTGCACTATGGCAAAGCCCATAAACAAAAATACCCCAGCAATGACTATGGGTAAAATCCTTGGGTCGGTGTATTTAAGTCTAGGTGGCTTTTTTATCACTGTTGGTTTGGGTAACTCAGGCAAGGCGTACAAGGTTAATACTGCGGCCGCAAGCGTCAAAAAAATTGAAAAGTACAAAGGCGTGAGCAAACTAATACTGGCGAGTAATCCGCCTATCGCTGGCCCTAATATCGCACCAATATTACCTGCGGCGCCAATGGCCCCCATACCTTTGATACGATCGGAGACACTGGTAATATCAGCCATATAAGCATTGGCTGAGGGTGACACTGCTGCCATTACCGTTGCATTGGCAACACGGGTAAGAATAAGTAATACCAGGGCGGTTACTGGAACAAGATAACCTAACAATGCCGCCTGAAACACACTGGCAAACATTACCGTGCCTGCGGAATAACCAAACAGCCCGATCAATAAGATTTTTCGCCTACCCCATACGTCACTGGCGCGCCCCCACAGCGGGCTGACCAGAAACAAGGTTAACGATGATGAAGAAATAATCGCACCAATCTGCACTTCTACCAAACCCACTTCTCGTCCGAGCGGCGCTAAAATGGCAAAAAGTACAGTTTGCGCAAACCCCATAGCCGCCGATGCTAACAACAGCGTACGTTTAGCTAAAACATTAGCAGCATAGGTTTGCGTCATTGGGAGTTGGGCTTACGACAAAGTCGTAAGCGCTTCTCCTGAGTACTGCTCGAGTTCATCGAGTTCACTATTGCGAATCTTGTTTGCCCAGTTGGGATCTTGCAACAAAGCACGGCCCACACCGACCAAATCAAATTCACCTTTGTCCATACGTTCAACTAAATCATCAATTGAACGGGTACCCGAGCCTTTACCAGCAAAAGCACTGAAGAAGTCTTCATTTAAACCCACAGAGCCAACAGTGATAGTAGGTTTACCGGTGATTTTTTTAGTCCAGCCGGCTAAGTTAAGCCCATCAGCATCAAATTCACTTTCCCAATAACGACGAGTTGAGCAATGGAAAATATCCACACCCGCATCGCTTAAGGGTGCTAAAAACTCTTCTAGCAATTGTGGTGTTTCGGCCAATCTGGCACTGTAATCTTGCTGTTTCCATTGTGAGAAGCGGAAAACAATTGGGAAATCAGGCGCCGTGGCGGCACGAATTCTTTTAACAATTTCTACGGCAAAACGACCACGGTTAGCCATGCTGCCGCCCCATTCGTCTGTTCTTTGGTTGGTACCAGCCCAGAAGAATTGATCAACTAGGTAGCCGTGTGCACCGTGAATTTCAATGCCGTCAAAACCGATACGTTTAGCATCTACCGCCGCACTCACAAAACCACTAATAGCCGTTTCAATTTGTGCCGCTGTCATAGGCTCTGCCACTTGTTTTCCAGGCACAACCAGACCAGAAGGGCCGACACTGGGTAATTCTGGATAGGGAGCTTTTTGAGGATTACGGGCCATGCCTACATGCCATAATTGCGGCATGATTTTACCACCAACGCCATGCACCGCTTTCACAGTATTTTCCCAACCTGCCAATGCTGCTTCACCATGAATTTGCGGAATACGCTCACCCATAGTCGCAACCGGATCGTTAATGGTAGTGCCTTCTGTGATAATTAATCCGGTACCACCTTGTGCGCGGCGCTTGTAATAATCAGCCACATCCGCAGTAGCAACTCCGCCTGGCGAAAATTCGCGGGTCATAGGTGCCATCACAATTCGGTTTTCGAGTGACAAACCTTTGTGGTTGAATGGTTTAAATAACGCGTCTACATTTTTACTCATGTGTTTACCCTTGTTGAAATTGTAATTTTACTAAATTCTATTTTCTGTTACGCCACTGCATGCTTGTTAACCCTTGAACTTACCGCTCGAACTAACGCGTCTGTCATCACAGTGGCTAGCTGATCAAAGTCTTGCTTGTTGCCTATTAAATCTGCGAGATGTAATGAAATCAGACCGTGTAGCCCTGCCCATAAGATATGAAAAATATCCGCAGGTTCACCCAACATAATGCCCGCCTCTACCGAGATACGCACCACTTGGCGCATGGGTTGGGCGCTGCGTAAAATCTCCGCCTCCAATCCTGCATATTGAGCTGAATCTGGCTGAGCTACGGTATACATCACCCTATAGGAGTCTGGATGTTGTATTGCAAACTGAATGTATGCTTTTAATATGGCTTGTAATTGTTTGCTGGTATCCGATTCTTGTGCCAAGGCAGCTTCCAGGGTATCGGCAATACGCCCATATTCACGCTGACGTAACGCAGCCAAAATATCGGCCTTATTCTTAAAATAGCGATACGGCGTAGTGCGGCTGCAACTTAAATCAGCGGCAAGACCTCGTAACGAAATCCCCTCTACCCCATATTTTCCAAAGGCCACTAAGGCGTGATCGCACATTCTATCGCGAAAACACAACACTTCTTCATGTGTTAACACTTTAGGCATACGTCTCCTTATTCTTAATGCTCGAATGGTTCATGAATCTTTGCTTTATACTTAAAAATTCAGATTCTTTACGAATACCCAAGCAGCTAAGATCAAAAAAAACACATCATATATTTTTTATTGACAGTGTCAATTTTTAAGAAATTATTACTTATATTAGAAATAGGGGGGTGTGAATTACAAAGATGGGGGCGGTATAGTAATTAAAGGGGCATAACCTACCCCTTTCTTAGCTACAGGTTTTCTATTTTAGCTAGCATTTCACTGAATTCGGCCAGTTCTAGCTCTAGGTATTCGCCACCATCGCGCCATTCTATGCCTATCAAAACATTGTCGTTGGCTAAATCTTCGACCCAAAATTCTAACCAATCCGCCAAGGTGATGGGCATGGGAGCGTAGTCTTGCCATTCATCGATACAATGATTTTTGGCCAGTTCACAACTAGACCATACCGGCATCACATCGGTATCTTCAAAATTGGCGGAGTCGAGCACTACCCAGCCTTCGCTGGCTGTATCTTGCAGTGCCCAAATAATTTGAGTGCTTTTTACCGCAGCGATAAAATCGGCCGAGGATGAATTATTTTCTGTCATAGTTTTTTGACCTTATTAGCTTAGTTTCACCGGCAACTGGCGAATTCGTTTGCCCGTTGCGGCAAAAATGGCATTGGTTAATGCGGGTGCTATGGGCGGTGTGCCTGGTTCGCCGGCTCCGCCTGTTCTTTCTCCGCTGTTGATGATTTCAACAAAAATATCCGGTGCTGTGTTCATTCTTACCATTTGATAATCATGTAAATTACTTTGTTTCACAGCGCCATCTTTAATGGTGATTTCGCCATGCAGGGCGGCGGTTAAACCAAATATGATGCCGCTTTCCATTTGCGCTCTAAACGCATTCGGGCTATAGGCAAAACCCGCATCTGCCACGCAATATACATTCATTACTTTTAAGTCGCCAGCAGACATGTCCACTTCCACTACTTCGGCCACTATGCTGTTGAAAGCACCGTGAATGGCAATGCCTCTGCCCCAGCCTTGTGGCAACGGACTATCCCAATTCGACATTTTGGCAACCGCATTTAGCACGTTCAAATAACGGGGTTGTGACTGTAACAAACCACGGCGATACGCTAAGGGTTCTTGCTTAGCGGCTGCGGCCAGCTCATCGATAAAAGATTCGGTGAAAAATGCGTGCTGAGAATGGTCCACACTACGCCACGGTCCAAAAGGAATATGGGTAGGGCTTTCAATGTAATGAATAAATTGATTAGCAACCTGATAGGGAATATACGGCGCTTCTTTAGGCTCATGTTTGTCGACGTATTGATTGTCCCAAGCGGTCGGCAAACCCGAATCATCGAGTGCCGCATTAAAGCGGCTTAGCACCGCTGGACGATAGAAATCGTGCTGGGTATCTTCTTCCCGCGACCAAATCATTTTAACCGGCAAGCCCGGCACAGCTTTGGCCAAAAGTGCGGCCTGTGTGGGATAATCGTTCATGGCTCTGCGGCCAAACCCGCCACCAAGGTAAACATTGTTGACTGTGACGTTTTCAACATCGATTTCTAAGTCGTCGGCTATTGAGGCTTTAATGCCCAGAGGGTTTTGTGTGCCTGTCCATACTTCCACTTTGCCATCTTTTACTAAAGCCGTGCAATTCATTGGCTCCATAGTGGTATGCGCTAAATAGGGTACGCTGTATTCTGCGCTAACAACCTTAGCAGCTTTCTTGATGACTTTACGGGCATTGCCCACAGAGACGTCTGTTTCTTCATCACCATTTGTGACCGCCTTGTCCATATCTGTGCGAAATTGCGCCATGATAGTATCGGAGCTGGTGTTATCCGCTGCACTTTTGCTGTAGCTAACATTCACAGCGGCAATGGCTTTTTTGGCCTGCCAATAACTGTCGGCAATCACGCCTACCCCATTGCCAAGTTTAACCACCTTAATCACGCCTTGCATTTTTTCGGCTGCGGCTGAGTCGACGGACTCAAGCTTGCTACCAAAAACCGGTGCGGTTTTGACTGTGGCGTATTTCATATCGGGTAACACCACATCGATACCAAATTGGGCCGTACCGTCAACTTTTTCGGGGATATCCAAGCGCTGAATAGCTTCATTGCCCATCAGCTTAAATTGATCGGGCGTTTTTAGGGTTGGTAAGTCCGAGCCTTGCTGTGCAGCAGCACTCTTTGCGAATTCAATATAAGGAGCTTGACGGTTGCTGGCATCGTGATACAGATGACTATTTTCTGCTCTAATTTCTGTAGCGGCCACTTGCCATTGTTGCGCAGCTGCTTGAATTAACAGCTCTCTTGCTGCAGCGCCAGCGACACGCATGCCACGCTCGCCGGTTGAGCGAATAGAATAACTGCCACCTGTGACTTGTAATGCGATGGATTTAGAAATAGTGAGAAAGACACCATTGATAGTTTGATTGATGACCCCGGGCATTTTTCCCGGTAATAAAAACTCTCTGGCCATATGAAAATTGGCGTATTCGCCATGTGCTGGGGCTTCTTCAACTGTGACTGTGGCCCAATCCACATCCATTTCATCGGCTAACATGGTGGCAAGGGCCGATTGCGCGCCTTGGCCCATTTCGGCGTGGGATACAATCACTGTGACACTGTTATCTGGCAATAGCTTGACCCAAGCGTTGACTAAGACTTCATCGTCTTTTTGCATAAACTCAGCCAGTTTTGGAGTGCGATGGCCGGGGCGGATCGCTACGCCCACTACTAAACCACCACCTACCACTAAGCCAGCAGTTAAAAAGGCTCTACGGGTTAATTTACTCATAGTATTCCCCTTATGCCTTAGCGGCGTTTTTGATGGCTTGTTTGATTCGCCCATACATGCCACAGCGACACACATTACCGCTCATGGCAGCATCAATGTCACTATCAGTTGGGTTAGGGTTACTTTCGAGTAAGGCCACCGCCGACATAATCTGCCCCGACTGACAATAACCGCATTGTGGCACTTGTTCGTCTATCCATGCTTGTTGCACTTTGGATAATCGTCCGTTGTCGTCTGCAATACCTTCAATGGTGGTGATACTTTGCCCCGCTACTGCCGAGACCGGTGTCACACAAGAACGAATAGGTTGACCATTAAGATGCACAGTACACGCCCCGCACTGGGCCATGCCACAACCAAACTTGGTACCAACTAAATTAAGTTGTTCGCGCACCACCCATAAAAGCGGGGTATCTGCTTCTACATCAACTGTTTGTATTTGCTCGTTAACCTTGAGTTCAATCATGTTTTACCTTTATTTAAGTGGCCGCATACTTATGTTTACTGGTATTGCTGGAATATTCAATTTACTTTGCCTGTCTATTTTAAGGGCGGGATGCCATTTGGACGGGCTTTTTCCATGGTTTTGATATAAGCAGGTCGAGCTTGCACTTTTTCACGCCAAGCCAATAAGTTTTTGTAAGGTGTTAAGTCCGCAACATACCATGCTTGCGCTAAATTCGTGGGAAACAACATCATGATATCCGCAGCCGAAAACACATCGCCACCAAAGTAGGCATTTTCCCCTAAAAAGTCATCTAAGAAAGTCAGCACCTTAGGGGTGTCGACTAGCCTTGGTTGCCCCGGCTTAATGTCTGGTTTAGGCAGTTTATTTTCCATACGGATACGGTTTTTAACGAAATCAGAGATCACTCTTGAGGCAAACGATCCTTCGGCAAAGTGCATCCATTGTAGATAGTATTTGTAGTTTGGCGAGTCCATTGCCGGCATCAATTTGCCATCGGTGTATTTGTCCAAAATGTATTCCATGATGGCACCCGACTCCACCATGATTTGCCCTTCAATTTCTACCGTTGGTGCTACAGGCATGCCTGGATTTAGTGCTCGAATGGTTTGCATCGAGCCACGCAAATCACCCATTTTGTATTTTAAATCGTAAGGAATACCCAACTCTTCACATAACCATACTAGGCGCTCTGAACGACGCCCTTCTAAGTGATAAATAGTTAGATCTAACCCAGTATATTGAGCTGTTCCTTTGGATTGACGATCATCAGCATAAACTGCGGTAGATAAGGATAACGCTAGGGTTGCACTTGCCAGAATTTGAATAAATTTCATGATTGCGACACTCCAAGTTAGATTCTTGTTTATTGATGCAAAAACATCCAGAAACTCAGTGTGCCATAGCCAATTAATACTTAAAATCAATTTAGCTTATAGTTAATTATCCAAGACATATCCCTATACTAAGTTAATTTGGCAGCTTGTATGCCTAAGCCTTCACATACGGAGTTAAAGGCATCCCCTTGCATTAAGGGTAAGTTTGGCAACATATCTAACAATTCTTTGGTGACAATTGGCGATAGACTCATGCCTCCGGTGATAAATAACATCTCGGGTGGCTCAGAGCTGTTTTGTAAACATTCGGTCACTAAGTTTTTTACTCTGGTTAACCAAGTTTGCATCGAGCGTTTTAACTCAGCCACGTTTAGGTTCACCTCGTAATCATCTTCGATATAATGCAAAGGTAGAGTGATTTCATCCTTGGTAGAAAGTAATTCTTTGGCTAAACGGGATGAATTAACTAATCTGGCCGAAAGTTTCTCTTCTTGCACTTCTTGTAAGCGAGACAATAAGGCTGGCTCTTTGACTAAAGATTTAGTGTTAGCAATTTCTAGCCAATATTCCTCAGAGAAAAAACGATTAAGCCTAGGAATATCATCTACGGCGCACATGTCTGAGAAATACGCCGGAGGCACCGGCAATCCGTTGTGCATTAATAAGCCTTGCCCCATAGTGGGAGAGATAGATTTTATAATAAGGTTTTTATCACATTCCATTCCGCCTAATCGCGTCCCCGTTACCGACATCACGTCTTGTTGTCTATCAAGGTTTTGGCTCTTTTCAGGTGACAATTTAATGCAGCAAATATCTGTGGTACCACCACCAATATCGACCACTAATACATTGGTTTGTTTATCTAAGGTGCGCTCAATTTTATAAGCTGCCGCTATGGGCTCTTCGAGGAACTCTACCTTATTAAAGCCTGCCAAATTCGCGGCTTGAGTCATGATGTCAATGGCTTGATTGTTGCCTTCTTGGCCTCGGGTGCCATGAAAGCGAACGGGGCGACCTATCACCGCCGAATCGACTGATTTTCCTAGTTGTTGCTCGGCACTTACACGAAAAAACTCTAGCTGTTTGGCAATCAAACCCACAAAGGCTTGATGTTGACCGGCCACTAAGTTGGCACCTAGGAAGTTTTTGGGTGAATAAATCAACCGGCCTTTTTCTGGGGTTTTAAGGTAACGCCTAAAGCCCTCTTCACCAAAGGCAAATTCACCGGTTTCGACTAGCTGTTGCAGCGACAAGTCTTGTACTGTCATATCTTCAAGCAACAGTTCTATGGCGCGTTCTTGTAAGGCGGGAAGATTGTGGAGTTCGGTTCTTAGATTGCCAATTCTATCACTAAATATTTGCTGTTCTCTTGGCTCTTGAGCCTCGTAGTAACCATCTTTAGCTTTGTCGATTTTGTCAGAAATCGCACGCTTTAGCTGTGCTACTTTTGCTTCAATCATAGGGATAGGCGGCCTAGGCAACTCACCCGTATAATATATAAACACCGAGGAGCGAATTTTATTTGCAGCTTCTAGACTAGGATCGAGTTTAACAAAATGATGTTGCTGCCCATCAAAATACACCACTTCTGAATTCGAAGTCCCATAATCTATACCTATTGCTGCCATATCCGCCGTTCATCACCTAAAAAATAAGGGCGGGGATTGTAAGGTAAAAGGCTAGTGACTAAAAGTGTTGTTTCACCACATCAATAAAGTGTTGAATATCATCGCTATCATTATATATATGCGGCGAAACCCGCATGCCCAAGTGACGCGCATCCACACTGATATTGGCTAGGGATAGCGCGTCCATAATCTTAGTTTGTTTATCTTTAAAATCTAAAATCACTGTGCCGCTGCGCGTGCCTGTATTTAGTGGCGACTTTACTTCTGCGTCAAATTCATTGACCAGCAACTCAATCATCTGTTGATTATGCGCTCTCACCTGATGACTCCCTAAAGACGCAAAGTAGTCAATAGCATGGCCTGCCAAAGCAAAAGGGGCAATAGAGGGCGTACCGCCCCAAAACTTCATAGCAGATTGATGATAACTAAAGTGATGGATATCAAATTCAAAGGGATTTTCATGGGAAAACCAACCCACATCTTTGGGGTGGCATTGCTCGATAATAGCAGGATTGACCCACAAATAAGCCGCACCTGGGCCACCACATAACCACTTTACACTGGATCCCAACATAAAATCCGGGCGAGTGTGCTGAAGATCTAAAGGAATAACGCCAGCAGATTGGGCAATATCCAAAACCGACACTATCCCCAACTCTTTAGCCAGCGTAATCACGGTATTCACCGGAGCCAGTTGCCCAGTGTTTGAATAGGCATTGGATATAAAGACCAGATCAACATCATTAACTAAATGTTGCTGCCACACATTAGCATCGGTAATGTCTAGCTCTTTATCTATAAAACGGATTTCGGCACTTTTTGGTAGGGCTTTTTGTAGCGCGAATCCCATGCTAGGAAAGTCAATTTCGCTCATTAGAATAACCACATCATCTTTATTGAGCGAAGCAAGGGACATCACAATTTTTGTGAGGCTACTGGATAAATTAACCTGTGGGCAAAACTGCTCTGCTGGCGCGTTAAACAATGCACCCAAAGCCGTTTGAAACCTTGTAATAATCTCTAACCAACTTGCCCAAGGCTCTTTGCCTGACTGTTGCCAAGGGCATAAAAAGTGTTCTTTAAAGGCTTGTTCGAGCGTCTTTAAAGGCCGTCCGACTGAGTGATTCAGCAAATAGTGACTGTCAGCTAACAAAAAATCTTGTTTAAATTGGCCCATAGTTATTTATCTACGAGTGTGCTTTTTAAGGTTTGAATATCGGCGTATCGGGTGCGAATATCGTCTCGCTGATGGGCCGCACGCCTGTCTCGTAATTTTTCTAATTCGTCTAACAATACATGTAAGGGCGGACCACTGGCGGTAATTTTGTCCATATGTTGCTGGGCGATACCTGCTGAAGGTTTACTGATGTAGCGTTCAACTAATTGATTATGGTGCTGAATGGCCGTTTTGCCGTGGGCTTTACATACATCCAAAAATAAACCTAAGTTTTGTTGATACCATGACTGTTGCTGGCAATCCTGTGCATGTAAAAAGTCTTCCATTAAACTGGTACTGCGCATACATTCACGCAGAATTAATTGATCTTCTGGCATCATATATAAAAACTTATCCACCAGCATTTGCGAATAAGAAGGTTCATTGGCAAAACATAACCCAAGCTGTAAATCGATAACGTTAATGCCAGCAAAATCCCCCGCATTGGCACCTCTGTAGATTTCCTTGCCTACACGATAGGGCTTGTAATAAGGGCGTACACAATTAAAAAAGCGATCGGTATCCAATTTATTAAACAACAATTTATTGGACTCGATGACATCTTTTAGTCCTTGCTTAGCCGCTAGTAATAAATCCGCTGTGATGGGATGAGAAATACCAAGAGGCTGTATTTTTATGAGTGCATCTGCGGCACGTTTATAGGCCAAAATGCCCTTGGTGTTGTAATCGATAAATACTTTTTCATCTTCCAAGTGAGTAAATTTTTTATATACGCCATTCTGCGCTTTATTGTGTGTGGTTAAATGAGCGGTAGCAAAACGCGGCGTCACTCCAATTGAGGCACCAATATGCATGGCAAGTGCCGAGGCTTCTATTAAAGGCGAAGACTGCTCTCGTGAAGGCTCGGTAATTTCATGACGACGACAGGCCGCCATGTATAGCCCCACATTGCCTAATAAATCAAAAGCATTATCAAAGCCATTGTCGGTATTGCCTTCATCCAATAGCGGTAATATTAAGGATCGGCCTTGATCTTCAAGTTGTTGCTTGAGTTCGCTTCCAATACCTTCAACATTGGCCTTGTCTTCTTGTTGCCAATAGAGATGTTCAAGCTCGGTGTTGAGATCACAAAAGTCGGTTCTAATCCATTGTTCAAATGCTTGGGAGTGGGCTGTCACGTTTTATCCTGAATGGGAAGTAAGCTAAATTATTATGGTAATAATCATGTTAGCAGAATCATAAAGCTGTCACTCGCCAAATCGCAATGTTGAGAATGAAACAAGTTGTGGTAATAACTAGAAGATCGCAGCTCTTGATTCAATTACTTCCTCAAATGCAACAACATAATACCCTTCCAAAAGCCCACTTCTGTGTTCAGTGTAAACTTTAAAACGCTTGATACCTTGGTGTTTTGTCATAATATTAACAGTCACAATAACAAAATTGTTGTTGCCTAAGCCACTGGATTCCATACTAATTTCCCACAGCCTTTCAACTACTTTTTGATACTGAGGATCGGGATAAGCTGCTTTCCACCAATGCTCTTTATCGGGTATATCTAATATATTCCAGCCTATAACTTCAGTAAAACTAGGATTTATGTACACAATGGGATGATTTAAAGAGTCTTCCACATTTTCTACAACAATTATTGGAATGGGCAACATATCAAAAAATTTAGTGGGAATAGGCTTAGGCAAAATGGCCCCTTTCAAAAAGTATGTCTATTTATTATCAATATGGCTAATTGGGTTCTCAGATTCCTAACTGAAAGATCTCGTTCTAACGTCTTTAGATAATAAAGATAGACGACTTCCCCTAATAATATACCCTATTTCGTATAACCCGTTACTGAACACCTGACTCTGCAAATACTGGCTTTGAAGGCTAAAGAGCAAAATAAACAAAAAAACCTAACCAACTTAAAATCAGCAATATCCAAGGCAAAGGTTTTATATACCTGTTAGTGGAAACTGTATTTTCCGTTACGGTATTTTTATTTTCCCGCTGTTTTGTTTGCTGTTTGCGTTGCTTATCTAGTTCGCGTAGTTTTTTATTCTGTTGCTTTTTATATTCGGCAATGCCTTTTTCAATGCCTTGGGCAACCAGTTTAGTTTGTTCTTTGGTTTGCTCTGGTCTTTGGATCCCCTTGGCTATTTTCAAGGCCTGAGTTGCAACTTCTGGTGATACTTTGTTTTTCATTTTTCACTTAATCGATTAAAAACGTTGATGAATTTTAGCAGTCAAATTGCCCCAAGTTCGAGTTGTTTGATTTTGATACTAATACTCCAATTTTTATACGTAAATTAGACTTTAGGGGAATAGCGTGAAATAGAGAAAATTATTAAGCTTAGAACCATAAATCATTTAAAACGAAATATTTGAGTGAACATAGATGAATAGAACGAACCGAGGTTTTACTTTAATAGAACTGATTATTGTTATCGTAATTTTGGGAATATTAGCAGTTGTTGCTGCCCCTAAATTTGTCGATCTGTCATCAGATGCAAGAATAGCAACACTAACTGGGTTAAGTAGCCAAGTGAAAGCAACAATCACTTTAGCTCAAGCAAAAGCAAGGGTTAAAGGACTCAAACCTGTGGCTACCAATCCTAGCGGCAATGGCAATCAAGAGGGCTATGTGGTTGATTTCGGATTTGGCAGTGTTGAAGTGGATTTTCGCAACCTATGCCCAGAAAGCAGAGGAGAAATGGAAGACAGGCTAACCATGCTTGATTTTATAAACCTATCAGACGAATTTGAGACCCGTATGGACAACCAATATACTTTGATAGGTTATACAGTACCTAATAATGGGACTCCCACAAACCAAGGTTGCTATATTATTTACGACTCGTTTGGGGAGCCTAATTGTACGGTAGAAATTGTTACCACTGATTGCTAATCAACAGTCGAAATTATTCAAAGGTTCAATTTTTTGCTTTAAGAAATATAGGATGTTGGCATTGGAAAGTGGATCCCCGATAAAAGCACTCGGGAATGACGAGTAGGAGTAGCTGTCAGGATTGACGAGTAGGAGTAGCTGTCAGGAATGAGAATTGGGGTCACACTTGAGAATGACGGGCTGGGGTGTATTTTTTCTTTGAGTCATAATTCTTTGGTTTTTAACTGCATGGTATTAGTGAATAGTCTTGAGTCGGCGATTTTGTTGAGCATGGCAATACTGGGCAAACAGTCGTCGTCCACATAATCAGCAAAATCAGCGGCTGAATCGAACACTAAAATATCTAAGGCTAATCGGTCCATGCCGTACAAGCCTCGGTGGATCATATCCGCCGAAAACACTAATAAATCACCAACAGACAACGGTATTTTTATACCGGTAGATAGGTCCTCGCTACTCTCCCTACCCTTTTCTTCTTGGCGCACATTAAATTCTTCTTCATTATCCCAGCGTTTATGGGTTTCTGGCACCAACTCCATGCCGAGTTCGTCGAATAATGGCACCCGAAGGTGGAGGACTTGGGTTTCTTGAATGGCTTTTTGTTGGCCTTCGATGTCGTGATCGTACTGACAGTCTCTATGCCAAAAATCTTTTTGCAGCGGGTTAACCGGATTAAAAAACAACTGGGTATTCATAAAAGCCGGTTGGTTAGGAATAAGCCCATCCACCACGGCCATCATTTTTTTTGAACTGATAAAATTAAACAGCTTTAATCTATCGTCAGTTGATAAATACTGGCTTCCGGTAATAAGTGAAGAGTTAAACGCTTCTTCGTGATAAAAAGTAGCGTGGTCTATTTTCCACAAATCATGAAATTTTAAGATAGTTTTTCTAAGGGTTAAAATTTCAGGCTGGGTAAAATACTCTCTTAGGACAAAATAACCTTGACTATCATATTGGTTTTTTAGTTTTGCTAACTTACCTACCATTAATGCCCTTTGCCTCTTGTTCGTTTACAAAAAATGTATGATTTTTTAGTTAATTATGAATGAAATAAAGCGCATTATATATCACTCTTAGAATGAGATTGACGAGGTAAAAATGAGCGACCCAATCTTAGCTTGTCATTTACATGACTATCTAGAAATAGCGTGCCTGTATAACATCGAGGTAAATTTTACCTTAAAAAGTGGTGATATTTTAACAGGCTTGCCTCGCACCACCGAGATCCGTAAAGGTGTAGGTGAATGCCTGATATTTAGGCAAAATGCCTGCAAAGAGGATACCGCGATACCTGTATTGTCTTTAAAAACCATGCAAGCGATATCTCACAATATGCATTTTGATACTGTCGATTTCTAATTGAGGCGGCTGCCATTTTGCTCACGACCAGCCACCTGCAGTGCTAGCCCTAACTATCTGCATTTGTTAGAGTTATGACACTCATCACCCTTCAAAGAGTTGCTATCCATGTCACAGATGAATACCTTTAAAGCGGTATTGGTGGAAGAAACTGCCGACAAACAATTTACCGTAAACATTAGCCATCGCTCAGTGAATGACTTGCCCAATAATGACTTACTTATTCAAGTCCACTATTCATCGTTAAATTATAAAGATGCGTTATCTGCAAGTGGCAATAAGCGAGTAAGCAGTCACTTTCCTCATACTCCAGGAATAGATGCCGCTGGCGTGGTTGTAAGCGATAAATCCGGTACTTTTTCGGCTGGAGATGAAGTATTAGTATTTGGTTATGATTTGGGTATGAATACCCCAGGCGGCTTGGGACAGATGATTGCTATCCCTGCCGACTGGGCTGTGAAACGCCCGAATAACTTATCTTTAAAAGAGGCGATGATCTACGGAACGGGCGGGTTAACAGCTGCGCTTTGTGTTCAAAAACTAGAAAAAATGGGCGCGCGCCCAGAAGATGGTCACGTTGCAGTCACAGGCTCAACCGGCGGTGTGGGCAGTATTAGCATTGCCTTGCTTAAACAACTGGGCTATAGCGTGGTGGCCTTCTCTGGTAAAGCCGAGCAGACAGATTATTTACTATCGATTGGCGCAGATGAAGTATTGCATCGCGATGTGCTCAACCAAGTGGCTGACGTGCCTATGGGTAAAGAAACATGGGCCCACGGTATCGATACCTTAGGCGGCGACTACCTAAGTAACTTATTAAAACAAATAAAATCGGGTGGCGGTGTATCGGCCTGTGGGTTAGCTGCCTCTGACTCCTTTTCATCAACCGTATTTCCTTTTATTATTCGCGGCGTCTCTTTACTTGGGGTAGATTCAGTTTATATCCCACTTAGCGACAAACAACATATTTGGAATAGAGTGGCAACTGATATGAAGCTGCCAAACCTGCAAGATTTATGTGAAGAAATATCATTGCAGCAAGTACCTGAATATCTACAGCGTTTTATGCAAAATAAAGTAGTAGGCCGTTATTTGGTTAATTTGTTGAATTAATAACGACCCCACTTCTTACTAGTTTTTGAGGTATTTTTCTACGACGAACTCACCTATTTTTTCGCCCATTGCACTGCCAATATCCGTAGACGTCCGATAGTGAACGCCATCATAAATTCGCGCATCAGACACTTCTTGCACAAAGGCTTCTATGCTTGACCAACTGCGAGTTGCACCTTTGGCAGTATCGCTATTTGTGGTTAGCAAAGGCATCTTACCGTTGCCCACTTCTGCTTTCAAAATAGCACCTACTGTTCCCGCCACCACACAATGAGCACATGGATACTCAGGATGCATAGGAGTGGGAATAAATGGTGTCCACCCCTCACCTTTTTCAGTGGCATCATTTCCATCAATATCACCATTACGGATTGCTGTAATGGGCCGCCAAAAACCGTAATGATATTTTGCATCAAATACCGAGAGCATCGCGTCATCAATTGCTTGTGTAATCTTTGCAAATAAACGAGCATTCTGAGTTACGCTTCGTCCAGCTTGATTCGCCACCGAATGTACAACACCATGATAAATAGGTGGCAACGTTGCTTCCCAAAATTTTGCCATATCGGTTTGTTGCTGATTACGTTTGCTACTGTTTTTAGCGCCCATCAATTTAACTTCTTCATAGTCCTTTGCCCATTCTTTGCTATTTAAAGCAGGTGGAGGTCCAGGCCTAAATTGAGCAGGGCTGTTTAACAACCACGGCATCCTATTTGGCCAATGAGGAACGGCTGGAATAGCAGTAGGTACGTAAACTCCAGCTCTTGTATATGGTCGATAAGTTTCTGCAACTTCAGCACCATCGAAGTTTCGTGCTGCCAAAACCAATTCGGCAGACTTTTTCCCGATTGCAGCTCCCGCTTGCTTTGCTTTTCCCTCAGGTAAATGACTCAAGGCTTGCAAATAGGCGGTTTTGATTGCGTCCTGCTGGTTAGGTAATAGCTTTAACAACGATGTATAACTCGCTGCAGCAACGGCGGCCTCAACAGATGCTTCATGATGGGCATTCAGTTTAAAACTACCATGGGGATACTCTTGAGTGATAGAGTTTACCGATGCGTAAACGGCAGTATGCACAATAGCCATCACTCGGTTGGCTGGAGGTGTGTATAGCTTCGAATTGACTACAATATCTCGCGTAATTATATTCCATTCGGATACCACATCGGCTTGACTAGAAAAACTCGTTAGAAATAAGATCAAGTAAGAAATCCGTGAGCCTAGATAACCGCTTTTTTTGATACTAATCATAATAATGTCCTTCTTTTGGATACGGCATTAATTTTCACAAACTAAGTATTTCACTTAAGTTAATGCCTAGATAGTCCAGAAACTGTACTTAGGCTAACTCTCTGCAAGGATGTTAATTTAACATTACTTGCAGTACAAAAAACGTACTACAAATTGTAATTTACACGTGATAGTTTAAATACTTCACTATTGAATTAATGAGAAAACACATGAGTTCTGATAGAAGTTACGGTCAATTTTGCCCACTGGCAATGGCAGCGGAATTTTTATGTAATCGTTGGACTTTGTTAATCCTAAGAGAATTACTTTTAGGTTCTCACTCATTTAACGATATCAGTAAAGGTGTGGCGAGAATGTCGAGGACATTACTGTCTGAGCGTCTTAAAGAATTAACAAAACGAGGAATAGTGAGTAAACAAGTTTCAGAGAAAACACCTCACGCAGAATATCGACTCACTCAAGCTGGGCAAGCATTAAGTAGTGTTGTGTTCAGCATGGCCGATTGGAGCCAAGAATGGCTACAAATAGAACCGTCATTAGAAAATATAAGCGCAGATCACCTAATGTGGAGTTTACGACGTAGTGCTCGCCATCACTCTTCGCTACCTAACCCGTTTATAGTCCACATTTATCTTTCAGACCAAACTAAAGAAAAACAAAATGCTTGGTTGGTTTTCAAAAATGAGCAAGTAGATTTATGTATTGTTGATCACCAATTCAATGTTGATGTACAGATAGAGGCAAGTACTCGAAATTTGACATGTGTATACATGGGTTGGACTGACTTTAAAGAAGCCATCAAAAATAAAGAAGTGATTTTTCGAGGCCCAAGTCAATACACTAAAGTAGCTCAACAATGGCTAGGAAGAAGTCGCTTAGCCAACATTAAAAAGCAGCCTAAAGAATTACAGGTGTCGTAAGATCTAGAAAACGTTGTAAACGACTCTCATATTTTTACAGTGCTTTTCTTGTAGGCATTACCACATTAGCAAATATCAACCCTGCCACCAGCGACATCAATATCAAAAAGGTTTCCTGCCCTATGTGATCGGTTTTGATGATGTCTTGGCCTGAGATAAACGAATTGAGTCCAATATAGGTTTTTGAACCCGGCACCAACACAATTAAACCATGCATAGCCACTATGGTAGATGGGGCGTTGGCAATCCGTGAAAATGCATTAGCAAACACACCCAAAGCAAATGCACCCACAAAGGCACCCAGTCCATTTTCAAGATAACCAGAACTCCAGTTAGATACGGAAAACGCAATAAAAGTAGAGGTGATTGCCCAAGGCACGTGCTTCATACGGGTTCGAAATATCGCAACCAACCCCACACTCAGCATAAATACTCCCAACCAGTGCACCCAAAAAGGTAAAGTGGCAGCCTGTGCTAGTTCTTGTTGACCAAATAATTGGTTGCCCAAACTTACCCCTAAAAATGCACCAAAATACAGTTTGAACAACTGCATGGTGGCGTCCATCACACGAGCGGTACCCGACACCATATTGCGTGACGATAATTCAGCCAATCCCATAGTCAATGACAAACCAGGCACCAAAATAATCAGTGAGGAAAGAATGACCAACCAGATATTAAAACCGGACGAGGAATAGTAGCTGATAGCACAAGCCCCAAAACCCACTGAAAAAGCGGCCACCGGCTCAAGCATTAAGCTAACGCGTTTTGAACGCAGCGCCCAAAGTGTCCATAAATAAACCATCAAACCCAATAAGCCAGAATATATAATTTCTAACCAACCTGCGCCCATCAACATAGCAAATGCGCTGGTAGACAAGCCAAACGCTATGCCAGTTAGCTCTTTGCCGTAAGGGCTTGGCATAGCATCAATGGTGGTTAATTGCCTATCTGCCTCATCAAGTGAAATATCGCCACATAACAACTTATATGCTAATTCATCGGTGAGAGACAAAGAATTCATATCCAGCTCACCCGGTTGCATACGTGCAGAGTGGTTATATTCCTCTTCGTGACGATCACTCCACAGCACTATAGATAGGGTGGTAGGTGTCGAGTTAAAAGACGCATGCAAGCCAAAGTGTGTGGCAATCTCGGTTAAATAGGCTTCTAGCCTAAATGATGGCGACCCGTACTTATGCAACATTTTTCCTAATTTAAGGATAAAACGACGTATTTGAATAAACTCTAACTTGTCCATTTCGCGATAACTTCAACTTTGCGGTAATGCTGATTATTCTTATCAAGCATATACTAGGGTAATAAATAGGGCGCGGATTTTAGAGATAGATCTTCTCAGATGCAATGAACATTTTATGACCATTTAAATTAGAATAACTAATGAATAAAACATTTAAATTTTACACTTTTGGTAAAAATAAAGCAGGTGGACCAAACCCAACAATAGTAAAAGGTTGTTGATTAATTTTTTTACCTTTAAGGGGCGGATTATAGCTTGATATAAGAGTCAAACTAAGCAAGAGTTACAGCCAAGATTTAGTTCACTTTACTTAGGGCTTATGGACATCAAAATTTATCAAGTGGATGCCTTTGCATCGAAAGTATTTGAGGGCAACCCCGCAGCTGTTTGCCCATTAGACTCATGGCTTTGTGACGATATATTGCAGAAAATTGCCCAAGAAAATAATCTTTCAGAAACGGCTTTTTTTGTACCAAATGGACAAGGCTTTCATTTGCGATGGTTTACTCCTAAAGAAGAAGTAGAGCTTTGTGGTCATGCCACACTTGCCGCTGCCCACGTGTTATTTCAACATCTTAATTTTACCCATAACACCATCGAATTTATGACCTTAAGTGGAAAGCTAGCTGTAAGTCGGGTTGCTTCTGGCTATAGCATGAGTTTTCCTGCGAGTGTTGCAACGCCTCTTGAACCTTCTGTTTTACTACAACAAGGCTTAGGCGTAACACCCAAACAAGTCCTCAAAGCATTTGATTATATAGTTGTGCTTGAGAATGAAGCACAAGTTAAGACGATAACTCCTGACTACTCAAAATTACAACAACTGGACTTAAGAGGGGTTGTGGTAACTGCACCAGGTGACGAGGTAGACTTTGTTAGCCGTTGCTTTTTTCCTAAGCTAGATGTAAATGAAGATCCTGTTACTGGATCGGCCCACTGCGAACTTGCTCCTTTTTGGGCAAAAATGTTTAATCGCACCAACCTAGTGGGAAAACAACTATCTCAACGAACTGGTATAGTCAATTGTCAGGTACAGGACAAACGCGTCATCCTACTAGGTCAAGCCGTGGATTACATGACAGGCACAATTACAATTAATGAGTCAATTTAATTAACTTATGGGGGCAGCGCATTTGATTTCTGGTGATTCATCTGCCTTAAATCCGTAAGTACCCCCTTACAATAATCGTTTCACTTGATTCAAGGCCGACACGGCAAACCCTTCATCATACATATACAGAATTATGCCTTTCTCATCCAGCAGAATAACTCGCGCATTGTTAGGGCTTTCATTTCCAGTAAAAGCTTGAATTTTATCACCATCTTTATAAACGGTTATTACACCTTTCCATAGCGATTTAGGTATACCTGCTCGCATACCATTATCGATAAAAGTGTTAAACATTCTTGGGAACATGCCTTGAATAGTTGGAATTTCGTACACATCGACTTGAGTATTGGTCATATCCAGACCGATAAGCCATCGATCAATATCAAATTGCGAGTTCTGCTTATATCCCAAAAGCAACAATGTTTTTTTGCCTTTAAAGTCTTCTGGGATATTTATTTGTATTTCTTCGAGGCTTTGGCCTTGAATCGAAGGAAAACTTTGCCCTAGTTGAGATTGATTTTGGTAATGACTACTACACCCCAACAACATTAGCGTACTGATCACCGCAAAAAAATAACGCATAAATAACTCCCAAAAGTTTAAACAAATAATTGAAACACCTTTAGCTTTACGTACTAAGCGGTCTAATAGTTCAATTACCTCATTTATAGAAAATCAAACTAACTCTCCCTTAATTATCAGTAAAAACACTCAAGCCATTGATTAACTTGCATTAAATGTCCTTACGCCAGCGATACAAAGCTTACGATTTTACGTCAAAAATCCTAATTAATACGTAGAACTTGTGCTTAAGATCACCATAAAAAATTAAATTTATTAACGTACATTTTTTATGATCTGTTTTCATTTTGCCCCCGTAACTTGCTTTGAATTTTAAAAATGAGGGAATCAAAGTGAAAAATTTAAAGACTTTCAGTATTACTGTTTTAAGCGTTTTATTTTTACAAGCCTGTGACAGCGATGACGACGATAAAGTTGTAGAAGAGGTCATGCCTAATACCATTGTTGACGTGGCAGTAAGTAACGGAAGCTTCACTACTTTAGTGGCTGCGTTGCAAGCAACAGGTCTGGATACCACCTTATCCGACCCTAATAGTGAATTTACGGTATTTGCCCCCACTGATGATGCGTTTGCATTACTTGGTCAAGAAACCATTGATGCGCTGTTAGCAGACACAGATACTTTATCTGACATTCTTACTTATCACGTAATTGGTAGTGAAGTTGACGCGGCCACAGCTATAAGTGCCGCGGGTACAACCATCGCAATGGTGAATGGTGATAACACTGGATTGTCTCTTGATGGTGACAATTTGCTTATCAACACGGCCACTGTAGTGACAACAGATATTCAAACAGATAATGGTATTATTCATGTAATAGATGCGGTTTTGTTGCCACCACAAGACATGGAGCCAGCAAACTTAAACATTGTTGAAACAGCTGTTGCAAATGGTAGTTTCACAACACTTGTAGCCGCTCTTCAAGCGACTGACCTGGATATGGTGTTGGCTGATGAGAGCTCCACCTTTACCGTATTTGCCCCTACCGATGCTGCGTTTGCATTAATCGGTGAAGACACCATCAACACTTTATTAGACAACACTGACGTACTAGCAGATATTCTATTACAACACGTAGTAGTAGGTGCAGCCGTGGATTCAGTGACTGCTTATTCTTTGAACGGAGCCAGCGTAGAAACAGCCTCTACAGCTCAAATTCCTGTAAACATTAACTCCTCTACAGATATGTTAATGTTTGGTGGCGCTAATATCGTTATGAAAGATATCTATACCACTAACGGCGTAATACATGTGATTGATGCTGTGATTGTAGCTGACGTTGCACTACCCGCTCCTGCTATGAGTTTAGTTGATGTAGCCAGCAACAACGGCAGTTTCACGACTTTAGTTGCTGCCCTAGGCGCAACAGGTTTAGATGCTACCCTTGCGAATTTAGATAATGATTATACTGTTTTTGCGCCGTCTGATGCAGCATTTGCAAAGCTTCCTGAAGGTACCTTAGACAGTTTAACCACTGAGCAATTAACTGACATTTTACTGTACCACGTACTACCTGGAAAAGTGTTAGCTGATGGCGCAATCGCGGTTGCTCAGTCAGCAGAAAATAAAGTAGAAGTCGCCAATGGCGATAACATAGCCCTATCTTTTGTTGATGGCACTTTATTTGTGAACGGCGCCAAGGTCAGTGCCGCCGACGTGATGGCTGACAACGGTATTATTCACGTTATCGACAACGTCATTATGCCTCCAGCTATGATGCCTACACCTACTCAAAACATCGTTGAAGTAGCCTTAGCTGATCCAGATAACTTTTCGACTTTAGTGACGGCGCTTTCAGCCGCTGGTTTAGTTGACACCTTAGCTGACGAATCTGCTACCTTTACTGTATTTGCCCCAACGAATGCTGCATTTGATGCGGTGGATTCAGATGCCTTAGCAGCACTGTTAGCCGATAATGCTGCCCTTACAGAAGTTTTGTTGACCCATGTTGTTAGTGGTGCCGCCTTAAGCTCTCTAGACGCATATGGTGCCAATGGAAAAATGCTAACAACGGCTTCAGGTAGTGAGATTGGTATTGCTGTGGACTCGGAAACGGGTATGTTAAAAATTGGTGGCGCCAATGTAGTAATTTCAGACATTTACACTACAAATGGCATCATTCATGTAATTGATGCAGTTATCCTAAACTAAGTCTTTATTTCCTCTCTATGTATTGAGTTACATGAGCCTTTGCCCCTAGAAACAGGGGCTTTTTTTTAAACTAGGGCCTGTATTCAATCAATCACAATGTCGCTATTCGATGGATATTAAAACGATAAAGATACACCAAAATGAATATCACCAACTCACCTATTATCCCCCTGCCAATCTTTCTATTACCTAACGGAATGTCACGTTTGAGAATAGTAGAGCCCCGCTATCTTAAAATGGTTAGAATAGCCTATGAGCAACAAGGCTTTGTGATAAAGAAAGTCAATAATCAAACCCAAGTATCAGATCCAATCTGGGGAAGCTGGGTACAGATAATTAACTTTCATCAAGGTAAGGACGGCATATTAGAATTAGATGTACAGTGCCAATCGTTAGTTACCATTACCTCTATTGAAGAAGATGCCGACAATCTGCAGTTTGGAAACATAGTTGAACAAAAGCATTGGTCACAGGAGCTAAAACAAATCAAGCGGCAGACCCTTTCAAAGCCATTATATGATCTAATAAACAAAGATGCTTTATTGGCAGAACTATACCCATACAATGCTAAACCTAGTGAAAATTGGGTGGTAGCGCGGTGGCTTGAACTTCTGCCTGTTAATCTACACGTAAAAGAAACCTTTATAAAACAAGACTTCGAACAGGCGAGGCAGTTTGTAGAATCAATTATTTTGCAAGAATAGAGCCTGTTTATCTTTGCTGTAAATAGGTATAGCCTCAACAAACCCTACTTAAAAAATTAATGTAATTAAGAAAGATGCAAATTTAAGTGATCTTAAGTATTTACCCCTACGTACTGACTACCATATTCAAAACGTAATTTGGTGTTAAAGCAATGCAAACAAATTTGCTAAGCGTTGTGACAAATGGTAAACCCTATCAAATGTCAGATAAAATCAATCATCCCCAACTTTGCCAATGGCTTGATGCTGTGGCAAATATTCGCGATAAAAACGCTTTTACAGAATTGTTTAAATTCTTCGCACCAAAAATCCAACGTTTTGCACGCAGCAAGTTTTCAAACGAAGCCCAAGCTCACGAAGTGGTTCAAGAAACCATGAGCAATGTATGGCGTAAGTCTCACCTTTTTAACCAAGACAAAGGTGCGGCCACGACTTGGGTGTATACCATAATGCGCAACGTAACTTTTGATATGTTACGTAAAGTTCAGAGCAATAAAGAGCACAATGTCAGCGACGATATATGGCCTATTTCTGAAGATATCGTTTTGGAAGAAGAGCCTTTTCAAGATCACCTAGAAAATAGAGAATTATTGGCAGTGATTGAAGACTTACCCGAGTCACAACAACAAGTGGTAAAGGGTTTTTACTTTATGGAAATGTCTCAAGAGCAACTTGCAGAGCATCTAAATTTACCCCTTGGAACTGTTAAGTCGAGGCTACGTTTAGCCCTTGGGAAACTCAAATTGCAGTTAGGAGAAAAACCATGATAACCCATCACCCTAAATTTGAGCTAATACATTCGTTTGTTAAGGGCGACCTACCAGCCTCTATTTCTGCTGGTATCGCTATGCATGCTGAATTGTGCCCTCAATGCCAACATCAGATAGCGCAACTTACCGATCAAATGGCAGAAGCCAGTTTTGAGGAGTCAAGCACAAGCGATGTGACAGCTTTATGCAGTGATAGCCAAGATGCCACAACTGAGGGTTATTTTGCATCACTTAACGCCGACGATATGATTGCTTCTATTACGCAGTCAGACGACCTTTTTGAGGCTAAACCGCAACCTCAGCAAACCGTTACTTTGAGTGATCAATCTTATGTACTACCAAAAGCCTTAAATAGTATGGAAGTGGGGAAATCCGCCAGTATCGGCCGTTTGTCACGTGCTCGTATTCATTTAGATGAAAACGAAATTCGCACTAGCTTATTACAAATGCAACCAGGTGGAAGTGTTCCTGAACATACTCATAAAGGATTTGAACTCACACTGTTATTAGACGGCTCATTTAGCGATGAAAAGGGCAAATATGTAAAAGGTGACTTCATTGTGCTAGACAGATCCCATCAGCATCATCCTGTGTCTGAAGAAGGGTGTCTGTGCTATACCGTTGTCAACGACGCGCTGCATTTTACCCAAGGTATCAATAAGTTACTTAACCCCATCGGTTCGCTAATTTACTAATTTCCCAAGGAAAACGAGAAGAAATCATGATACACAATGTTGAAAAGAAAGATCTACAGGTTGGAATTAGTGCCTGTTTAGTGGGTGAAAAAGTACGCTTTGATGCCAGCAACAAACCTTCAAATTTTTGTATCAAAGAGCTAGGCAAGCATGTTTCTTACCAAACGTTTTGTCCAGAAGTGGCAATAGGTTTGCCAATCCCTCGGGCCACAATACGCCAAATTAAAAACAATGATTTGATCAGTGTTGCCAGACCTGACGGCACGGGTGATGTCACACATGCACTTCAAGCTTATGGCAAAAAAGTAGCCCAGTTAACAAAAAACCTAAGTGGCTATGTATTTTGTGCCAAAAGCCCAAGTTGCGGTATGGAACGGGTAAAAGTGTATAACCAAAAAGGCAATGCCCTTGATTCAGACGGTGTGGGAGTTTTCGCAAAAGAAATCATGCAAGCCAACCCTTTATTACCTTGTGAAGAAAATGGGCGCCTAAAGGATCCCAATATTCGTGAAAATTTTGTAGCACGCGTTTTTGCATACAAACATTGGCAGGATGTTGAAGCTTCTGGGTTAACTAAACACAAACTTACAACTTTCCACAGCCAGTACAAATACACAATAATGAGTCACGACCTTATTGCCTACAAAAACTTAGGGCGATTATTAGCTAGAGCTGACTTACCATTGCAACACATGGCCACACAATATATATCTGGACTAATGGACGCACTAACCATTCAAGCCACGCGTAAAAAACATGCAAATACATTAGCGCACATTCAAGGCTACTTTTCTAAACAATTGCAAAGCAACGAAAAACAAGAGTTATGCCTGCAAATTGAAGCATACAGAAAAGGACTGATCCCTCTCATCGCGCCATTGACACTTATCAAACACTATTTAATGCAATTTCCAAAAGACTACATAGCCAATCAGTCTTACTTATCCCCTTATCCAGATGATCTAAAGCTCAGGTACGCTTATTGAAAAACATGGCTTAATTGGATTTTCCGAAACCATAGTATTAGGCTGCATAGCTAAATAATCTATACTACATACTGTAATGAATAATGATTGTTTGAAGTACAGAAAGGGCTACTCAGGCTCAGTGATTGCAACTACTGGGTCGAACTAGCTAAACAACTTGTCAATTGGAGTGGGTTTACTATATAAATATCCTTGCAACTGATGACAGCCACTTTCTTTTAATAGATTAGCTTGCTCTACAGTTTCTACTCCTTCAGCACAGACTTCTAAGCCTAACTGCTTACCCATTTCAATGATCGCTTTAGTAACTAACTTACTTTTGTTTGATTCTGTAATATGACCAACAAACTGCTTGTCAATCTTCAAGGTATCAATATTAATTTGTGTTAAATACCCTAATGAAGAATACCCCGTACCAAAATCGTCCAAGGCTATAGAACAATTTAACTTCGCCATATCTTCAAAAAAGATATTAGACGAGTCAAAGTTATCTAAGTAGACCGACTCAGTAACCTCGATCTCAATATTGCGACCATCTACATTATATTGTTCGAGCAATGACGCTATTTTGTTACTTAAATAGGCTTCTCTTAAATCAAGCGCTGAAAGGTTAAAAGATAACTTAATATGCGAACCATGCTGGCTAATAAAAGTCGACATATCCTTACATAGTGTCTCCAATACCCAAAAGGTGATCAGCGAGATTTTACCACTTTGTTCTGCAATTTGAATAAACTCATCTGGGGGAATAAACCCCAAACTTTTACTGTTCCAGCGAATTAGCGCTTCGTAACCCACAATTTCGTCAGCTCTGTTTACCTTAGCTTGATAAACCAATTGAAATTCATTTTCAGTGATTGCTTGGCCTAATGCGTTGGCAATATCTAACCTACGATTTTTTTCTTCCTTCATGTGGGTAGCAAAAATGATGTAATTACCCGGCCCAGAATTCTTAGCATGATAAAGCGCAATGTCGGCATTACTCACTAGCTCTTTAATATCAAAATCTGAATCAGAAGCCACAGTTATGCCGATACTGGCTGTGACCTCCAGTTGCCAAGAATCTATCGAATAGGGTTGTGATAGTGTTGTTGCTAAACGTTTAGCTATTTCATTGACTGTGACTTCGTGAAGATCGTTGTAAAACAGAATAAGAAATTCATCTGTTCCCAACCTTGCAATAATATCACCTTTACGTAACAAACTACGAGCGCGATTTGCTACTTCTACAAGTAATGCATCACCGGTTTTATGACCGTATGTTTCATTAACCCGTCTAAATCCGTCTAAGTCAAAAAACATCAAGGCTAAATCTCTATTGTCGCGCTTAGACTGAGCCAATATTCTTTCAAGGGTTTCCATAAAATATTTACGATTGGGTAACCCTGTCAAGGTGTCGTAGCGAGACATCCTACTCATCGACTCTTGAGCGGCTACTAATCGACGAGCATTCATGCGATTTAACTCTGAATCGGCATGAATTGATTCAAGCATGTCGTTAATATTGCGACCAACAACGGCTAACCCTGAACCAAGTTTTGGTTTAATACGCAGGCTGTAATCTCTGGTTTCTTTTACTTCGTGAATAAATGCAAATAAACCAAAAAAGGACTGCAAAATTCGGTGCACAAATAGGTGACTTAGACAATAACAAGCAGCCAACAGAGCAATACAAAAAATTCCAATTGCTAGGTAGTTTTTTTGAACAACTTGATGCGTGCCAGCATCTATCACGGATAAAAAAACCACAGTCGAAATCGTGCTGAACAAGCTAATGAAACACATAATGAACACAAATTTTAACTTGTTCGAATTTTTAGGCATGGGATTCCAAAATCTTCTTAAAAATTGGCATTTTCAAAATATAATAATACTTGCTCAAATACAATGTAAATCAACGGCTTAAACCTTCGATTGATTTAATAACACACTTTATTGATCCATTGTTGCAGAATTAATACAGTGGGGTTAACGTAATCTAGTGACATATACTCATCAGGTTGGTGGGCCTGCTCAATACTGCCTGGCCCTAATACAATAGTATCGCAACCAAGTTGATTGATAAAAGGGGCTTCAGTTGCATAGTTAGCACTTTGATATTTATTGCCTGTTAGTTGCTCAGCTATCGCCAATATATTTTGTTCATCACGACAAGCAAACGCTGGGGCGGTAGGATACATCAAATCCAAACTTAGTCGATTCGGATATTTCACAATAACTGGAGCGAGTGCTTCCTCAATCATAGTTAGGGCTTGCTCATCCTGTAATTCCGGCACTGCTCGCATATCAAAGTTGAGTTTGCAATGTCCACAGATACGATTTTCGCCATCACCACCATGAATATGCCCTAAATTCATAGTGACATGGGGCACACTAAAAGCATCATCATAAAAGCGATTTTTTAATTGCGTTTGTAAGTCCAGCAACTGGCCTATCGCCTGATACATTATTTCAATCGCATTGACGCCCTTGTCGGGATCACTTGAATGCCCCGCTTTACCCTGAATATTCAAACTCTGCGCAATATGCCCTTTATGCTTATAAATGGGAACTAATTCGGTTGGCTCACCAATTATGGCCATATTAGGCTTAATCAATTGTTGCTCGGCAAAAAAACGCGCCCCAGCCATAGAAGTTTCTTCATCTGCCGTGGCTAATATGTACAAAGGTTTACGCAATTTTTGCAATGGAATGGTTTTTAACGCTTCTAGAATAAAAGCGAAAAAACCTTTCATATCACAGCTACCTAGACCATATAACTTGTGATCGGCTTGCTTAACTTTAAAAGGATCGGTTTGCCATTGTCCTTCGTCAAACGGCACTGTGTCTGAATGGCCACAAAGTAGTAATCCACCTTCGCCGCTACCTATTTTGGCAAGCATATTAAATTTATTACGGGTATTGGGCACTTTCTGAATAGTTATTGTAAATCCAAGGTCACTAAACCAAGTCGAAAGAATATCAATAAGGGGTCTATTGGATTGATCTATAACTTCATCAAAAGCACTAATTGAAGGGCTTTCAATAATTGTTTTGTAACTCTCTAAAAATGATAAATTTGACACAGCAACCCACTTAAATAATTATTCACATTTATTGCATAAATATAAAGCCTATGACACACTATACACCAACTTGAATTGGCCGTGCGATAAATTGGTCAATTTGGAAAAATGGCCCTTACTTTAATTTATTTTGGTTAGTTAACCTATATGTACTTAATCTTTGTAAAAATCACATTCCACTTAATTTCCCTGCCTAGCTTCGCCAGCGTGTTGTATCGACGATAGTCGAGGTTGTCGCGTATAGCTCACTCTTTGCTTTAATCTATAATGTTTGGGCGAAGAGTGCTTTTTATTTTCAGATTTCACTAAATTTACACACTGCTCATGTTGAGCATACTGAGAAATATTTATGATCAAAACCTGTATTATAGGAGCAAGTGGTTACACTGGTGCCGAGTTATCGGCATTAGTACAGGGCCATAGTCAATTTGAGCTCGCCGCGTTATATGTATCTACTACTAGCCAAGATGCAAACAAAACACTAGGCGAGATCCATCCGCAGTTTTTTAATCAAATTGATTTGACATTACAGCCCATTGAGGAAGATAACTTATCCTTATTGGCAGATAATTTTGATCTTATATTTTTAGCTACACCCCATGAGGCAAGTCACAAATGGATGAAGCAGCTTTGCGGTAAAAAAGCCGTCATCATGGACTTATCCGGTGCCTTTAGAATAAAAGACAAACATACTTTCGCTGAATATTATGGCTTTGAACATCAGGCTGATGAACTACTTGACCAAGCCGTATATGGGTTAGCCGATTGGCATCAAGCTCAGATTAAAGATGCCGATTTGGTGGCTGTTCCCGGCTGTTACCCAACAGCTTCATTAACGGCTCTTAAACCGTTACAGCAGCATGGCTTAATAGATACTGCACATTTTCCAATTATCAATGCCGTTTCTGGTGTGTCAGGGGCCGGTAGAAAAGCCTCACTAAACAGCAGCTTTACCGAAGTCAGCTTGCAAGCATACGGGGTATTAGGCCACAGGCATCAACCTGAAATATCAGACTACTTAGGCACTGATGTGATTTTCACTCCACATTTAGGTAACTTTAAGCGTGGAATCTTGGCAACAATAACAATCAAAACAGCGATAAATGTCACTCATCAGCACATTTCAAATGCGTTTCAGCAAGTATACCAAGGCAATCCTATTGTTAGGCTTAGAAATAACTGGCCGAAAATTGATGATGTCGTTGGCACGCCTTATTGCGATCTTTTCTGGAAATTAGATGAAAAAACGGGCTATTTGGTTGTCACCAGTGCCATTGATAACCTATTAAAAGGCGCGGCCTCTCAAGCCATGCAATGTGCCAATTTACGTTTTGGTTATGCGTCGCATTTAGGGTTGGTGAATGAGCAATGAATCCTAGACATGTATTAGTCATCAAAGTCGGTGGCGCTTTTATGCAAAACCATGACGCAGCTATGGCATTACTCTCAGCCATTGCCGAATTACAATCACGTTATATAGTGGTGTTAGTCCATGGCGGCGGCGCTATGGTCGAGGAATTACTCGCGGCCCTTAATCTTAGTAGCGAAAAAATTAACGGTTTACGCGTCACGCCAAAAGAACATATGCCTTACATTACCGGTGCACTGGCAGGTACCGCTAACAAGCAACTGTGTGGTCTGGCGATACGCGCCGGTCTTAGTCCTGTAGGACTAAGTTTGTTAGACGGAAATATGTGTCATACCAAGGTTATGGATAAAAAATTGGGGGCCGTAGGCGCTGTTACTGCGGGTGATGCAACTCTATTAAAAGCCTTAGCCGCCACACAGATGTTACCAATTATCAGTTCTATTGGTGCAGATAACCAAGGAAACTTACTCAATGTCAACGCCGACCAAGCGGCTACTGTGATTGCACAATTACTTGATGCTCAGCTACTATTATTATCCGATGTATCAGGCGTGTTAGATGCTGAACAAAACCTGATTGAACAATTAAATAACAAACAAATCGAATCACTGATTGAGCAAAAGGTGATCCGCGATGGCATGATAGTCAAAGTGCAAGCCGCTCTAACTGCCGCCAATAGCTTAGGGCGCAGCGTCACAATTGCCAGCTGGAAAGATCCAAAAAAGTTACTCGGTTTATTACAGCAACAAAGTATTGGTAGCACCATTACGCCGCTATTAACAACACTCAATCACAAGGCTTAGTTATGAAACAGGATCTTCTATCATTTAAAGATTGGACAGCAGAGCAATTACACAACTTGTTGGCTTTAGCTAAAGCCATCAAAAATAACCCTGTGGGTTATCGTACTGCTTTAGATGGTTTATCGATTGTGGCATTGTTTGAGAAGCCGTCACTGCGTACTCGTGTTAGCTTTGATATAGGTATTAATAAGCTAGGTGGCCATATGGTGTATTTAGATAGCCAATCAAACAAGTTAGCTGGACGCGAAGATGTAAAAGACATGGGCGCAAACCTAGCCTGTTGGGCCGATGCCATTGTAGCAAGAGTATTTGCACACAGTACCCTAGAAGAACTAGCAGAGTCAGCAAATGTGCCTGTCATCAATGCATTGTGTGATTTGTATCACCCATGCCAAGGGGTAGCAGACTATTTAACTATAAGCGAAAATTATGACGATTTGAGCAAAGTGAAACTAACCTACATAGGTGACGGTAATAACGTCACCCATTCCCTTATGTTAGTAGGCGTTGCGTTAGGGTGTGAAGTGGTGGTTATCACACCAAAAGGGTATGAAGTGGATGAAAACATTGTCACCTTAACCCATGCTAGAGCGCAGCAATATGGTGGGAAACTCACAGTGAGCACCGACATTAACGCGGCAAATGGCTCGCAAGTGTTGTACACAGATACTTGGCTTTCTATGGGTGATGATACACCCTTAGCCGATATCAAAGACGCCTTCTCTGGTTACGAAATTAATGAAGATTTAATGATAAAAACTGGGGCTGAATATGTCATGCATTGCCAACCGGCACATCGTGACCTAGAAATAAGCGGAACTCTAATTGACAGTGATAAATCTCTACTTATGCAACAAGCAGAAAACCGTATGCATGGACAAAATGCACTTTTAGTTAAATTACTAGCAAAAGATTTTCAACCAAGAAATTAAGGGCTGCTTCGAGCTAAGTAGCAGAATGTACAAAATATTGTAGATAAAGTGTCAATAACCATTCACTTTATTAAGTTAAATAACATCAACGCAGTAATGGGTTTGCTGGTAGCTCCAAGCTAGTAACTCGCCACTGCTTTTTAAGGATCCATCATGGCAATTGCAAAAAACAAACCTATTAAGAAAGTCGTACTGGCTTATTCAGGCGGACTCGACACCTCGGCTATTATTCCTTGGTTGATAGAAACCTATAACTGTGAAGTTGTGGCTTTTGCCGCTGATGTAGGTCAAGGGGATGATGAACTTATTGGCTTGCATGAAAAAGCAATCGCCACTGGTGCCAGCGAATGTTATATCGTCGATTTAAAAGAAGAGTTTGTCGCCGACTATATCTATCCAACCATTACTACAGGCGCTGTTTACGAAGGTGAGTACTTACTTGGCACCTCTATGGCTCGCCCAATCATCGCCAAAGCCCAAGTAGAAATCGCCCGCAAAGTTGGTGCCGATGCTCTATGTCATGGTTGTACTGGTAAGGGTAATGACCAAGTCCGTTTTGAAGGAACATTTGCCGCATTAGCGCCAGATTTGGCAGTTATCGCGCCATGGCGTGAATGGGATATGGTTTCACGAGAAGACTTACTCGATTACTTAGCTGAGCGTAATATTCCGTGCTCTGCTTCATTAACCAAAATTTATAGTCGCGATGCCAATGCTTGGCATATTTCACACGAAGGGGGCGAGTTAGAAGATCCTTGGTGTGAACCTACTAAAGGGATTTGGACCATGACAGTTGATCCAGAGGATGCCCCTGACCAAGCCGAACGTATTCAGTTAAGTTTTGAAGCGGGTAAACTAACCAAAGTAAATGGCGAAAGCCTAACGCCTTATGGCGTATTAATGAAGCTAAACGAGTTAGCTGCAGCTCACGGCGTGGGTCGTATCGACATAGTTGAAAACCGTTTGGTAGGCATGAAATCTCGAGGCTGTTACGAAACACCGGGTGGCACAGTCATGATGACTGCTTATAAAGCATTAGAGTGCTTAGTACTAGATAAATCATCACTTAAATACCGCGAACAAATCGGCTTAGAGTATTCACATGTTATGTATGACGGGCGTTGGTTTACGGCATTAAATGATGCGTTACTTGCAGGTGCTGCTAGCTTCGCGCAAAAAGTTACCGGCGAAATTGTGGTTAAACTGTATAAAGGTCACGCCACAGTGGTACAAAGAAAATCGCCTAACAGTTTGTATTCTGAAGATTTTGCCACCTTTGGTGCAGATGATGTATACGATCAAAGCCATGCAGAAGGGTTTATTCGTTTATTTAGCTTGTCAAGCAGAATTGAGGCCATGAACAAAAAAGGGATGGCCTTTAAAAATACAGGTATCGAATAATGAGTTTATGGGGCGGACGTTTTCAAGACGGTAGCAGTGAAATGTTCAGAAGGGTTAACGATTCGTTGCCTTTCGATAGAGCATTAGCCAGCCAAGATATTCGTGGTTCAATTACATGGTCAAAAGCCATTTGCAAAGCGGGGGTATTAACCCAAGACGAACAACAACAACTTGAACAAGCGCTACAAGCATTATTAGTTAAAGCCGAAACTGGCACCTTAGACTTTGATGCTAGTAGCGAAGAAGACATCCATAGTTTTGTGGAAGCCACTTTAATCGAGCAACTAGGTGATGTTGCCCGTAAATTACATACTGGCCGTAGCCGTAACGACCAAGTGGCCACCGATTTTAGATTGTGGACTCGTGAACACGTTGACTTACTCATTGCTGACTTAGAAAATGTTAAAGCCTCGCTTGTAGGCACGGCAACGAATAACAAGACAGTGATTTTACCCGGTTATACCCACTTGCAGCGTGCCCAGCCGGTACGTTATCCACACTGGTGTTTGGCCTATGTTGAAATGTTTAAACGTGACATCAGTCGTTTGCACGACTTAAGAGCGCGGTTAAACCAATCACCACTGGGTTGCGGGGCTTTAGCAGGCACCACTTACCCAATTGATCGTCACGAAATTGCCAGTGATTTAGGCTTTGATAGCCCATGTTTAAATAGTCTGGATGCCGTTTCTGATCGCGATTTTGTTTTAGAGCTATTATTTGCCGCCAGCACCAGCATGATGCACATGTCACGTATGGCCGAAGACTTAATTTTCTTCAACTCTGGTGAAGCTGGTTTTATCACTTTAGGCGACGAAGTGACTTCTGGTTCATCACTGATGCCGCAAAAGAAAAATCCCGATGCATTAGAGCTTATGCGTGGTAAATGTGGCCGTGTGTTTGGCAGTTTACAAGGTATGTTGGTGACCATGAAAGGTCTACCTTTGGCTTACAACAAAGACATGCAAGAAGACAAAGAAGGGTTACTTGATGCCGTCACTCAATGGCACATATGTTTGTGTATTGCTTGTGAGGTGATCGATAGCATTAAGCTTGACTCAGAGCGCTGCGCTAAGGCAGCCCGAGAAGGTTATGCCAACGCCACTGAATTGGCAGACTACCTTGTTGCTAAAGGCATTCCTTTTAGAACCGCTCATGATATTTCCGGTCAGGTAGTACTTGCTGCACTTGAAAAGAAAAAAGCTATCGAAGAATTAAGCCTTGAAGAATTGAAACAATTATCTGGACTAATCGAAAACGATGTTTATGAAATACTGCAATTGGAATATTTAGTGGATAAACGCAGCATATTAGGTGGAACCGGTATTGATCCCGTTAGTAAAGCCCTTGCCGCTGAAGTCGCGCAACTAAAATAAGGATAAACCCGTGGTCGCCACGCACCTAGACAGCGTTAAAATCATTCGCAATTCTGCACCCTACATCAATGCTCACAGAGGCAAAACCTTTGTATTGATGTTTGGTGGCGAGGCCATAGAAGAAGCCAACTTTGCCAATATCATTCACGATATAGCCTTGTTAAATAGCTTAGGGGTGCGCTTAGTTTTGGTTCATGGTGCTAGGCCACAAATCGACCAAAGAGTGGCGCTGCGTAACTTGCCTCGTCGTTTTCATCAAGATATTCGCATCACAGATAAACAAACCCTTGAATGCGTGAAAGACGCAGCAGGATCGGTTCGCGCCGAAGTAGAAGCCTTATTAACCATGGGCCTTGCCAATTCGCCCATGCACGGCGCGCAAATTCGGGTGTGTTCGGGTAATCTAGTGGTGGCCATGCCAACCGGCGTGCGTGATGGTGTGGATTTTGAAAATACCGGTTTAGTAAGGCGCATTGATGTAGATGGTATCAACGATCACCTCAACGATGGCTCAATAGTATTGTTATCACCCATGGGATATTCATCTACCGGTGAGGTGTTTAATTTGTCTCACGAAGATGTGGCCACGCAAGCGGCTATTTCCCTTAACGCCGATAAACTCATTCTATTTAGTCAGCAAGAGGGAATAGTAAACCAACAAGGAAAACTTTTAAGAAACTTGGAGTTACACGAACTCCACAACATGATTAATCAAGCGTTTTATGCACCCGAAAAACACTCTCTACAAGCCATAGTATCGAGCTTAGAAGCAGGTATTAGCCGTTGCCATACAGTCAGTTATCGCCAAGACGGCGCGTTATTACAAGAGCTATTTACTCGAGATGGTGCGGGCTCACTTATCTCGCAAACATCTTACGAACAACTACGCCAAGCTAATATTGAAGATGTGGTCGGCATTCTAAAACTCATCAAACCGTTAGAAGAAAAGGGCATGTTGGTGAAGCGCTCCCGAGAGCACCTTGAGCAAGAAATTGAACAATTTACTTTAATAGAACGTGACGGCATGACCATAGCCTGCGCGGCTCTGTATCCATATGCAGATGAAAAAATGGCTGAACTTGCCTGTGTGGCAACCCATAACGATTACCGGGGTGGCAATCGCGGTGAGCGACTTTTAGAAGCGGTCAAAACCCAAGCTCGTAATCAAGGTTTACACTCGATATTTGTATTAACGACCGTAACAGCACATTGGTTTCAGGAGCAAGGTTTTGTTGAGGCCAGCTTAGATGAACTACCTGCCAAGAAAAAACAACTTTACAACTTCCAACGTAAATCCAAAGTGTTTAAGCTAGCGCTCTAATCATTTTTGAGATCGACTATTTATGTACTTAAAACGCATTTCGTTAATTTTCAGTGCCGCCCTTTTAAGCATTTCGCTAAGTGGCTGCGACTTATTTGAAGACCAAGCCATTAAACAAGCAAAGCAGATCATTGCCGAGCAAAAGGTGGATAAAACTAAAGAAGATTGGAAAACCACCTTATCACAACCTGACGTTTTAAATTTTAGTGCTGACAAAAGTTATCTTTGGCATTTAACGACCAATCAAGGTGATATCACCATTGAACTCATGCCCGACATCGCCCCTATGCATGTTTCCAGTACTATTTATCTAACCAAGCTAGGCGTTTACGACAACACTATATTCCACCGTATTATTCCCGGCTTTATGGCGCAAGGTGGCGATCCGGAAGGCACGGGTAGAGGTAACCCTGGTTACAAATATGCTGGGGAATATAGCGACACAGTCAAACATACTCAGGGTGGTCTATTAAGTATGGCGAACGCCGGACCAAATACTGACGGCAGTCAATTTTTCTTAACCTTTAAAGCCACGCCTTGGCTAGACGGCAAACACAGTATATTTGGAAAAGTTACCCAAGGTATGGAAGTCCTTGAAAACATGGAAAAACTCGGCTCAAGAAGCGGCAAAACTAGCGAACCAGTACAGCTCATAAAAGCGACAATAGTTGTCGAATAATTAAAGTAAAAACTCTATAGTGAACACTAATAAACCAAATAGGTGTTCACTATGTTTGCGGCTTTGCCATTTCAAGTATTAGGCTTTCTATTATTCACGGCTTCAAGCTTGGCTACACCTAGCGCCGCTATCCAATCCATTGATCAAAATTTCTCCAAGGCTATAGCGGCAGATACCCTTCCCGGCTTAAACGTCGCCATCGCGGATAAACACGGTATAGTGTGGGCCAAAGGTTATGGTTTTGCTGACGTAGAAAACCAAGTCGCCATGACCCCAAAACACAAAATGCGTATAGGCAGTATCGCAAAACTAATTACCGCTGCCGGCTTAATGCGACTATATGAACAACAGAAATTATCCTTAGACACTCCGGTTACCAAGTATGTAGAAGTGTGGCCTACACATCATGCCGCCATCAATCTCAAGCAATTAGCGAGTCATACTTCAGGTGTGCGCAGCTATAAAGATAAGGCTGAGTTTCTTCTGAATGAGCACTATTCAAGCACCTTATCTAGCCTAAACCTATTTAAAGAAGATCCATTACTTTTTGAACCTGGAACTAAACATACATACTCAACATTAGCCTATACCCTTATCGCAGCGGCCATGGAAGGGGCCGACAAAGAACGTAACTTTAAAAAAATCATTCAACAAGAAGTGTTTAATCCACTAGGCATGCAAGACAGTGCATTTGATGATCAAGCCGATATAATTGCTTACAGGCAACGTCCATACACAGTTCTCGATGGGAAATTAAGCAATGCGCCTCAATCGGACCATTCCTACAAATACGCGGGAGGCGGATTTATTGCCACACCATCAGATATCTCCCGCTTTGCCATCGCTCATAGTCAAGCTGGTTATCTCAAACCAGCAAGCCTAAAGACTATGTTTACCAAAGCGCAACTCAAAAATGGGCAAACAATAGGCTTTGGCATTGGCTGGATGATAGATTTTGATAACTACAAAAATCGCCCTAATCTAAAAGACAATACTCACGCTCATAAACTTATGGCTAGTTTCGACAATGCGGTGATGCACTCAGGTGGCAGCAACGGTGGAACCACCATGCTAATCCTCTGTCGTGATCACCAACGCAGCATTACAGTGGTAAAAAATGTAGACAACGACCCCAGTGCAGATGTGTTTTTACTAGCTCTGGAATCATTAAGTTTGTTACATACACCTTAAGCATCTTTACTGAACCATATAAAGTGATTGAATTTCTTTTTGTTACAATATAACATCTCACAAATATTGATATATTATAACATTACTAAGAGATGATATGAGAGTTAAGACCAGACTTGCAGCGCTTATCGGCGCAGCGCTTTCGCCTTATGTATTAGCACAGTCGATAGAAGGGACAGTACAAACTCAAAGCGGAACACCCATTATTGGTGCCAAAGTTGAAATAGAAGGTGCCGGCACCACTACCACAACAGACCAAAGCGGAAAATTTGTGTTTACTGCGGTAAGTCAAGGGTTGAACGAAATACACATTAAGGCCACAGGCTTCTCACATATGCATAGAGACATAAAGGTGAGTGGTAATGAAGTGGTGTCTCACACTTTTGTGGCCACTCGCACCCCAATAGAAGTGATTGATGTATCGGCCTACCCTATTCATCTTTCGTCGATGGAATCGGCAATACCAGTCAGTGTATTGGGCGGCGAAACATTACGCCGCCAGCAAGCCCCTACTCTTGGTGATACCTTAGAAAAACTGCCCGGGGTACACACAAATTTTCACGGTAAGGTAAGCAGCACCCCTATTATCAGAGGTTTAGGCGGCCCCCGCGTACTCATTACTCAAAATGGTCTTGATGTGAGTGATGTATCTAGGGTTGGCCCAGATCATTCGGTAAGCAGTGAGGCCTCAACGGCACAACAAATTGAAGTATTACGGGGCTCGGCCACACTTTTTTATGGAAGCGGTGCAATCGGTGGTGTGGTCAATGTGGTTGATCAACGTGTGCCTACCAGTAGTGATACTCAAGGTGAATGGCTACTAGAACATTCAAGCGTAGATGAGCAAAAATCGGCCTCATTTAATGCAACAACTGGCACTAAGTCTCTTGCATTTTACGCCGATGGTTTTTATCGAGAGTCCGATGATTATGAAGTGCCGGTTCAGCCTGAGCTTGAGTCAGATGGTCACGTTATTGAGCATGACAACAAGACGCACTTTAAAGTCGCCAATAGCGCTGAAGAGTCCAACGGCTTTACGTTAGGCACTAGCTACTTGTTCGAACAAGGCTACGCAGGAATATCTGTAGAGCAGTTTAACCGTGAATATGGCGTACCCGGTCATGCCCATGGTGAGGAAGACGAACATGACGATCACGGCCATAACGAAACAGCCGAGCATGAGGCGCACAGTGACGATGTCTTCGCCGATTTAGAGCAAACTAAAATTCAGCTCTTAAGTGAACTGGTGTTTGCAGATTCATTTATAAACGGCGCCAATTTTCGAGCCGGTTTTACCGACTATAAGCATGCCGAAATCGAAGCGGGCGAAGTAGGCACTACCTTTGAAAATAGTACTCAAGAAGTACGTTTAGAGCTGCTTCATCAGCCTTATGCTGGATTTAAGGGCGGCCTGAGTTTCCATTACAAAAACAGTGAGGTGGCGGCACAAGGCAACGAAGCATTTACCCCACCATCAGACACTGAGATGATTGCCTTGGCCGTAATGGAAGAACGTCATTTTGACAAGGTATTATTGCAATTTGGTGGGCGCATTGAACGTGTAACCCTTAAAACAGACGAATTAATCCTGCCAATGATAGCGGCCCATAGTCAAGAGTCAGAACAGGAAGAAGACTATGATGGACACGATACCGACGACCACAGTAATCACGGCTCAGGTAATCACAGCGATGAAGCCCAAGTACCCCGTATATTTAGTAGCGCACATAAATTCACACCCATTAGTTTGTCCGCCGGAGCGGTGTGGGATTTTGCTAAAGATTACAATCTAGGTATTTCGATTTCACACTCTCAAAGAGCCCCGTCAGCCTCTGAATTGTTGTCTTTTGGACCACACATAGGCACCCAAACCTATGAAGTGGGCGCCTTGTTTGCAGTGCACCATCATGACGGCGAAGTAGAATTTGAGCTAAGCGACAACCCTATCGACTTGGAAACAGCGAATAACATCGACCTCACCTTACGTAAAACCCAAGGCGACATTGGTTTTATTTTTAACGTTTTTTACAACCAAGTAGATAATTATTATTACCAAACGGCCACCGGATTACTGACAAGCTCTGAGCATAACGATGACGATCATGACGGCCACAACCACGGTGCAGCAGAAGACGAACACATTGGTGAGTTGCCTGTGTTTATTTTTCAAACCGATGATGTGGTGTTACATGGCTTTGAAGCGCAAGTCGCATGGCAAGTTAGCGAAGAGTTTAATGCCACAGTTTTTTCTGACTTAGTACGGGCGCGCCTTAAAGATGGCGGTAATTTACCACGCACTTCGCCCATTAGATTTGGCACCCAGTTTAGTTATCAAACAGTGGATTTAAGTGCCCACTTAGATGTCACTCACTATCAATCACAAGACAAGGTAGCCTCATTTGAAACCGCTACCAATGGCTACACTTTGGTTGATGTAGCGGTGTCCTACGACTTATCGCTATTAAATCACCAGCTTGCTGTATATCTCAAAGGTCACAACCTGACCGATACAGAGGCACGTGTACACACCTCATTTTTAAAAAATCTAACGCCCAGACCCGGTCGAAACTTTAGCCTAGGTATAAAAGGTTATTTTTAGGCAACTCTCAATTTAAAGCATTAGGAAATCACTATGACAAACCCAACTACCCGTAATTTACTTGCCATGTCAATATTATCTGCTTTGTTGTTAGGTTGCGGTAACGCAGAAACCACCATCAATGAACTTGAATCAATTGTTGTTCCTGATACTGAAACAGACGACCACACATCTGGAGATACTGACGGAGACTATATAATCAATAGTTTAGGTCGTTTAGCGGTGACCTCTACACAAAGTAATAATATCAGCCTATTAGATATCGACGATGGAAGTCTACTTGATAACTTTGCCCTAAAATACGATGGCACCAGTATTTCAGCTTCAGCAAATAACCGCTATGTTGTTCTTAATTCAAGAAACTTTGATACTGTACAATTCTTAGATGCTGGCCTGTGGCGCGAAGATCACGTTGCACACATACACGATTATCAACAAGCACCAAGTATGAGTGACTTTGAATTGAGCGGAATTAAACCTACACACCTGAGTGCCCATGAAGGCAATTTAGCAGTCTTCTATGATGGTGACAGCGAAGCAGGTTTACCCGCAGCCATACACCTTGTGTCAGACAATGATATTAATTCACAAACCACAGTCCCCACCTTCTTAGAGTACCCTGTTAATATGCATGGCGTAGCTTTGCCTCGCGGTGAATTTGTCATAGCCACGATCCGCCGTGAGGACTCAGACAACACCTCAAACAATAATACCTTACCCGATCAAGTAGCTGTTCACCATATTCATGATGAGGAGTTAGAACTAGAACAAGTGATAGATATGGCCTGCCCTGATCTCCACGGTGCAGCCCAAAATCATGAGTTTTTGGCCTTTGGATTTAGTGACGGTGTGATGGTAATTCATGATCATGATGGCGAGTTCGAAGCGCATAAAATTCCAAATATCGAAGCCATAAACAAGGTGCGGATTGGTACAATATATGGACATGAAAACAGCGAACTACTTGTAGGTATTGCCAGCACTCATGGCTCTGGTGCAGCAACAGTGCTAACGATAACTCCTGAAGAAAACGAAATGGAACTACTCGACTGGCAAGGCCTTGAAAACGCTAACCCAGTGTCATATTCATTTACTTACGATGGCGCTCATTTTGTGATCCTAGATGACCAAGGCTATGTCACCATACTCGCTGTTGAGCAACACGAAGGCCATACTCATCTAGAATTTGAAAACAGACTAAGCGTTACCGAACTTGACGTTGCTACTATGCCAGAAGGCACATCCTTTGGCATGGCTGTATCCAAAAACGATAATCATATATACGTGTCTGATCCTATGTCGCAACATATTTTACAAATCGATATAGAAACAATGAGCATAGAAGGCGATATGGAACTGGACTTTATACCCGCAGCAATTGTTTGGTTGGGCATAGCCGCAGAAGATCACGATAACGGCCACCATTAAGCTATCCCCAAAGGACGCCTAAGTTCAGGTTGCTCAGGCGTCCTTGCTGACTGCGATTAAAAGCCCCACTGGCTATAAAACATCAATCGCCACAGTTGCTATCAAGTGTTTCAATAAAGAAAAGAGGAAACACCTCTCAATCGGTTATATGGAATGGTTGGTATTGTATTCAAACGCCTTAATAACCTGCTTTACACCTTTGATGTTGCGGGTTATATCTACCGCTATTCTAGACTCCTTATCGCTCACTAGTCCCATTAAAAATACTTCACCATTCTCAACCTCAATCTCAATATGTAAGCCGTCAATACGTTTGTCGGCTATCAATTGAGTTTTTACTTTTGAGGCCAACCATGTGTCACTTGCTACAACGCTTGCTGGTATTGGTGAGCCAAGGCGAATTTGATTGTGGAGTTTTCTAATGTTTTTCACCGACATTGCCAATTTTTCGGTTTGCTGTATTAGTGTCTGAGTAGGTGCTTGGCCTACTAATAAAGCAACGCCGTTAAATACTTGAATCGTTACATTAGCCTGATGACTTATAGCTTCATTACCTGCAATAGCCACTGAAATGCGACTGGCTAATGTTGTGTCGTCAATTTGGGTACCCATTGTACGTCTATCATGGGCAACAGACGCAGCTCCCACACCCGCGCCAACGATTAACCCTGCGCAGCCTTGTATGCATAAGATTGCTGTGACAAGCAAGGGTAAATAAATTCTATTGTTTTTGCTCATATCTTACTCCTGAAAATTTTCAGGGAACAAACAGTTGTCGATCCCTTCACAAAGACTATGTACTACCAGAAAATGTACTTCTTGGATCCGCGCAGTGCGATTTGAAGGCACACGTATTTCTACGTCGTGCTGGCTAACTAATCCAGCCATTTTTCCTCCATCCATACCTGTTAAGGCAACTATCGTCATATCTCGGCTAAGGGCCGCTTCCATGGCCTTAATTACATTCTCGGAATTACCACTAGTGGATATAACAAATAAAATGTCTCCGGCTTGGCCTAAGGCACTCACTTGCTTTGAGTAGACTTCGTCGAAAGTAAAATCATTGGCTATGGATGAGACAGTCGCACCATCCGCAGTCAAAGCAATAGCCGGCAGACTAGGCCTCTCACGCTCAAATTTGTTCAATAATAATGATGAAAAGTGTTGCGCAATTACAGCGGAGCCTCCATTGCCACAACACAAAACTTTATTACCGTTAATTAAAGCATTTACCATCATGTAGGTTGCGTTTGAAATAGCTTCGGGTAATAACTCAATTGAGGCAATTTTGATTTGAATACTTTCAGTAAAATTAGCCTTAATGCTTTCTAACATAACACTCCTTTAAAATTTATAATGTCACTTGGCTAGTGTTTTCAAACACTTTTAAGCCAATTAATAATTGGCTGATGCTGGCCTTGACCTTCAATGCCAATTACATCAATTCTGTGTGGCACCACACTTGGATTAAAGTTATTTTGTTGCATGTAATACATAACCGCAGATTCAAACTTACGCTTTTTTTTGGCATGAAAAAACTCAACGGCTTTTCCATGCTGGCTGTTCTTTCGGTATTTCACCTCTACAAACACCAATTCAGTACCATCTCGCATAATTAAGTCAATTTCGCCAGAACGACATCTATAATTTTGCATAACAAAGGTCAGACCTTGTTGCTCTAAGAAGGTTCGCGCAACACGTTCGGCTTCACTGCCTATAATCGGAGATAGCGCCTGCTTAATCCAATTCAAGTAATTTCACTCGGTCTTGAGCAACTTGTGCCCAAGGCAAACGCCTGTGTACCACGCCTTTATCATCAATATTAATGTCTCCAGTTAGACCTTGACTGATCATTTGTGGAAGCGTTTTTAGTCGACGTAAATTGGGTAGTAAGTTGTAGGCATCAAACCCTAAAGCAAAAAGTCTTAGTAAGGTATCTTGCCTTTGCGGCCAAAGTTGTGTGGTTTGATTCGCTAAGGTCTGCCAATTATGATCAGGCAACATCCAAGGCATATCTGTAAAGGTTAGATTGCGAAGATCTCTCAAACTATTACTATTTAAATCAAGGCTATAGCTGCGCGAAGATGCGAACACCGACAATGATTTACGGGCGAATGGGCTAAGGCTTGCTTCAATAATAGGGTTGAGTAATCTGGTCTGTTCAGGGTTTGCAAATAGCACTATGGCATCAATATCTCGACGATTTCTTTCAACGCTAATCACTTCTACATCTGACAAGGATTCTATCTGGGCAGCACGCTCTTTACTTTGCGCCACATCCAACATTTCTGACACTCTTAATCGCATATCTTTGCTATCGGTAAATAAGGTTAAGTCTGGCGCAACGACATTTGCGTTTTCTTGCCATTGAGTAATAAAAGCCTCAGCCATCCTTTGCGTTATTGGATTTTCAGCTGCAAAGATTATGGGCCTAATTAATTGTTTACTTTGAATGTAACGCGCCAGTTGCTCTGCTTCATCTTCTGGGGCTAGGGAAAAATAATAATGCTCTGCTTCGACTATTTCTGATCCTTCAAAACGTGGCACATCTGTCGACTTAAATTCATCTAAAGAAAAGGCTTGAGCCTCTAACTGTACGCGGTTTAACGCTAACAATATCTTATCTTTGGGTAAAATTGCTGCCAATTCAATTATTTGCTGCTTGACCAAAGGCCCTAAGACCACATCAAAATCAGCCACCATAGTATTGAGTTGCTGGGGTGTTTTTAACGCCGAATCAAAAAACCGAATTTCTGGGTGTGGCTGAACATTAGGCTGATTGACTGCCTCCCGTGACAAAGTTTCAAAATAGGCGGCCAAAATTCCGTCTTTTATGGCTAAACCTTGAATGGAAAGCCGGCCTGTTAGTGGTAACAAAACGGCAATACGCTGCGTTTGTATCTGCGCAAGACGCAAGGTGTCTTGTATTGCCACAGGAAGATCAGATGCCAGTGGATGGGACACATGCAAGCCTTGCCAATTAACTATTTCTTGAAGAAATAATTCTGGTTGTAACCCGTATCGTTTGACAATGATGGCAAGCTGTAGCCAAGGTGTAAGAACTTGCTCATAAGCCACTGCCCGTTCCAATTCTTCCAAATCTAACTTTTGGATCCATTGCCACACTGCATGGGATTTTTGAGGCTCTTGAATATCTGAATCTAATAATGATGTTGCGGCTTTGAGCCATTCTTTATTGTTAATATGAAGCTGCGCTTCTAGGGCAGCGATCCTAGCTTGAAATTCATCATTATTTGCTAATTTTTCAAGAATGAGGTCGAGATGTTCAAATGGTTGCTCCACCACCAACAAATAACATTCCGCCAAAATCAGATTACCATACACCTGAAGACGTTCATCCAGTAACTCAGGCAGAAGCAGCTGTAACATTTTAATACTTTTAACACATTGTTGTTCGCTTTGTAGCGCTTCAGCGGCCTGAACTAAATACTTATTACGCTGATAGTTGTTACTAACTTGGGTGTTAAGTTGCTTGGCTTGCGCTAGATAATAATCACTATTTTTCACTATCTTGGTTATATTTTTGGTGGATTCAACCATCACTCTTTTAGCTTGCCGAGACGGACTACTGGTACAAGAAAATAAACAAAAAACAGTGATACACAATACCACTAGCACTCGAAAACTCATGGCTGAAATCCATAAAATAACTTGCTGAATAGTTTATAGTATTAGCCATAAATATCTAATGCTTTGTGATTAGCTTTTGAGATAAAACCAATACTCTTGCTAATGCTACAAGGCCCTTTTTTCTTGGAGAGTCTTCATTGACTGAGTTAGGCACCTTATATATTGTCGCTACGCCCATTGGCAATTTGGAAGACATTTCCCACAGAGCTTTGCGTATTTTGGCCGAAGCCGACTTAATTGCCGCAGAAGATACACGCCATAGTCAGCGTTTGTTGCAACATTACTCGATTGCCACGAGATTAACCTCTTTGCATGATCATAATGAATCCCAACGAGCGAAACAGCTCATCGAAAAACTTAAATTGGGTGAGAATATCGCATTGATTTCTGATGCTGGAACACCTCTAATTAGCGACCCTGGCTATGGCTTGGTCACGCAGTGCAGAGATGCAGGGCTTGAGGTTGTGCCTATACCAGGGCCATGTGCAGCAATAACGGCTTTATGCGCGGCCGGTTTAGCAACAGACCAATTTAAATTTGCAGGTTTTTTACCCGTCAAAGCCGTGGCCAAGCAGCAAGCCTTGCAGCGTTTGCTCAACGAGTCTAGTACCAGCGTATTCTACGAGTCCCCACGCAGAGTGGCCGATACCGTCCGACAAATTGTTGCTGAATTAGGTGAAACTAGACAAATGGTAGTGGCTAAAGAGCTAACCAAAACCTTTGAAACATTTTACTCAGGTAGCGCTCAGTCGTGCTTAACTTGGCTTGAAGCCGATGCCAATCATCAAAGAGGTGAGTTTGTGTTAATGATTGCCGGTGTTGAGCAAGACCAAACCGAGGTCACAGAAGAGGCCCTTAATCTACTGAAATTATTAATCAAAGAATTACCCCTTAAAAAGGCCGCGGCGCTAACCGCCGAACAATATGGTCTTAAGAAAAATCACCTATATCAACTGGGTTTAGAACTAAAACCATGAATAAAAAAAGCCCCTTAGTCGCTACATTATTACTTGGATATTGGCTGTGTAGCAATGCGGCCAACGCTAAATGGGTAATGGCTGATAAGAGCATAATGGGCACCAACATTCATGTTGAAGTATGGAGTGATGCCCCGCAGCAAGCTGCAGACTCAGTACAAGCCGTTATGGATGAAATGCATCGTATCGACAAATTGATGAGTCCTTACATTCCTAGCAGTGAATTAAGTCAGCTCAATCGCCTTGCTGCAAGGTCTGCTACACCTGTATCTAAAGAATTATTTGAGTTAATTGCATTGTCGGTGGAATTAGCAAAAGAGACAGAGGGTGCATTTGATATCACTTTTGCCAGCATAGGCTATTTGTATGATTACCGAGAAAATCAAAAACCAGACCCAAGACAAGTTAAGCAGTTACTTGATGCTATCAATTATAGGCATATTCAATTTAATGCTACCGAGCAGAGTATTAGTTTTGCTCATCCCAATGTGAAAATAGACTTAGGCGGAATTGCAAAAGGACACGCCGTCGACAATGCCATAGAGATCCTTAAAAAGCGCGGGGTTAAACATGCTTTAGTAACCGCAGGTGGCGATACTAAATTACTAGGCAATAGATTAGATAAACCTTGGATGGTGGGTATTCGCGATCCACGGGATAAGTCCAAGCAAACGGTAGTATTGCCTTTGGCAGATACCGCTTTGTCGACATCGGGTGACTACGAAAGATACTTTGAACAAGACGGTAAGCGTTACCATCATATTCTCTCGCCGAAAACAGGCACTTCGACCAATGCAGTGCAAAGTGTGTCTATTGTGGGGCCTAGCAGTACCCTGAATGACGCACTGTCTACCGCAGTTTTTGTTTTAGGAGTACAAAAAGGAATAGATTTACTCAATCGCACCCCAGGCTACGATGGCATTATTATCGATAATCAACGTCAACTACACTATTCCAATGCTTTGATGGAGTCATTCAGGTGATAGAAAGCTTTCAGTTTGAAGAGCCGCTAGTAGATAAGGTCGCCGATGCCTTAGGGCAACAGGGCTTTATTCAATTGCAGCAGTTTTTACCCGACAAGCTAGCGCAGCAATTACAGATTGAAGCGAAAGATTTAGCGGCTATTGAGTTTACTGCCGCCGGTATTGGGCGCAATGAAAACTTACAACTAAATACCCAAATAAGAAGCGATACAAGCTTGTGGTTAAATGGCGAGTCAACGCCCCAGCAGGCTTATTTGGAGTGGATGGAAAAGTTGAGGGTGGGACTAAATAGACGGCTTTTTATGGGGCTGAGTGAATTTGAATGTCACTATTCCCACTATGCAAAAGGTGATTTTTATAAGCGTCATTTGGATGCTTTTAAAGGTTCGCCCCATAAAAATCGCAGTAACAGGGCTGTAAGTACGGTTTTTTATTTAAATTCAGATTGGCAGCAAGATGATGGGGGTGAGTTACTTTTGTATGCTGACAATCACCTATCTCCTTTGTTAATTGTGCCGCCTCTGTTTAACAGTTGCATGATTTTTCTTAGCGATACCTTTCCCCATGAAGTCCTTGCCAGCAACTGCGATCGCTACAGTATTGCCGGTTGGTATCGAGTGAATGGATAATTCCACAAAAGCAAAACAGCCAGCGAGAAACGCTGGCTTAACGATCTTTAATATACTCTAAAATAGAGTTTACTGTTGCGTAAAGGTTAATCCCGCATTTGTCACCAAACGCTTAATTAACTTATCACCCATAGCAGGAGCGGTAGTCCAAATACCGCCTTGGGTTTCTTGGGCGTCTTTTACCAAACAAATTGCCGCTTCGGAAATGATTTTTGAGGTGGAGCCATAGCCGGGATCGCGGTCGCCTGTTACGGCCACTTTAATGCTATTTCCTTGGGAGTCTGTCCCTATATAAAGCAAATCGTATAACCCTGCTTCGCGCTCCTCTTTACTTGGGCCTTCGCCAGGTTTAGGGCCGCCTTCGCCCCCCATACTTTTGTCATTGGCCATAGCGTTGGCGATGGCCTCACCTTTTTCGCCTGGGCCGGTGACAAACATTTCGTCATACACAAAATCTTCACCATATTGGCCATCGAGTAAAAAATTAGAACGCTGTACATTGCGGGTATTGATAGCAGCCATAACAAAAGGCGTGACCCAAGTACCTTGGTCTTCTTCGTAATAGGGTTTATTGCCAAAAGGCTGCTCCGCACCAACAAAGCCTGGGGTGAGGGAGAATGGGTTCATTAAGGCCTGCATTTTAACGGGATCTTGTTTGGCTGCTACTAAAGTCGCTTTAAAGCTGGCCGCGGTGCCGCCCGAAAAGGTACCTTTCATTTTTCTGACGCGGCATCTTACTCTTGGCATTGGATGACCAAACTTTTCTCTAGCGAGATTTTGCAAGTGATACACCCCTAAATCAGAAGGGATGGAGTCAAATCCACAAGAAAATACGATACGTGCGCCGCTGGCTTTAGCCGCTGCTTCGTGGGCGGGGATCATTTCGCTCATCCATACTGGCTCGCCACATAAATCCACATAATCCACCCCCGACTTAGCACACATGGCCACTAAATCTGAGCCATACAATTGATAAGGGCCGACTGTGGTTAACACCAGTTTAGTGCGATCTAACATAGCTTGGATAGAACTTAAATCTTCGGCATCGGCTACCACTAGTGGCGTGTCTGTAGGTGCGCCTATTTCATCTCGTACTTGGGCGAGTTTTGCAGCACTTCTACCAGCCATTGCCCATTTTATCGTGCTGTCATCTGCGTATTGCTTAACCAGGTACTCGGCGATAAGTCGGCCGGTAAAACCAGTAGCGCCATAGATCACTATATCAAATTCTTTATTTGTACTCATTTCATACTCCACATTGTTTTGGGTAGTGTAATGGCAATAACCGATGATCTTATACCGATCACCACAAGTAATCACCCACTCAAGATTCCCCAGCGGGTTTTAAAAGGGCTTACACTGCGTTGCATGGCTTCGAAAGAGAACAACTATTGATTCAGCCATGCGCCTTGTTTAAGCCTTTCTAAATTCTCGCTGAGAGGATAATTACTTATAGTGATTGGTTTTAGTTTATTTGAATAATAGCTAACTATTTTTGCAATTTATAAGACCCAAAAAAACGAGTCAATTTGACTCGTTTAGTGTGTAATGAATAAATTAAGCCGTCACAATCTTGCAGGCGTTAGTGCCACCTATTGTTTCCATCTCATCACCGTAGGTCATAATAAATTGGTCGCCTGACTGCAATATGCCTTTCTCTAGCAGAACGGCAACCACATCATTTTTGAGTTGACCGGGATCGCTGCCTCTGGAATCAAAAAACACCGGTTTTACACCGCGATAAAGTGCCATTTTATTTAGCGTGCTGTCGTGTCTCGACATAGCATAAATTGACAAAGAGGTGGTAATGCGAGACATCAGCAAGGGCGTACTGCCACTTTCGGTCAAAGCCACAATAGCTTTAATACTGCTTAAATGATTGGCCGAATAAACCGCGCTTAGCGCTATGGTTTCGCTTACCGAACTAAAGGACTCATCCATTCTATGTTTTGACATAGTAACACTAGGATGTGTTTCAGCCCCCACGCATACTCTGGCCATTGCCTCTACGGTTTCTACAGGGAAATCACCCGCAGCCGTCTCGGCTGATAACATCACGGCATCTGTACCATCGAGTACGGCATTAGCCACATCCATCACTTCTGCTCGCGTTGGCATAGGGCTGGTGATCATCGACTCCATCATTTGCGTGGCGGTGATCACCACTTTATTCAGTTGCCTTGAACGGGCGATGAGTTTTTTCTGGACCCCCACTAATTCGGCATCGCCAATTTCCACACCTAAATCGCCACGTGCCACCATTACCGCGTCTGATGCTTCGATTATGTCATCAATAGCTTCATCAGAAGCAACGGTTTCAGCCCGCTCCACTTTGGCACAGATCATCGCAAAACAACCGGCTTTTTCAGCCAGTTGCCTAGCATAACGCAGATCCTCGCCAGAGCGCGGGAACGACACAGCTAAATAGTCCACACCTATATTGGCGGCGGTGATAATATCTTCTTTATCTTTCGCGGTCAGTGCTTCGGCTGATAAGCCGCCACCTTGACGATTTATGCCTTTATTGTTCGACAACTTACCGGCAACGGTCACTTGGGTATGTACCTTATTGCCATCTACACTTGTCACTTTCAGTTGAATTCGCCCGTCATCAAGTAACAGTATGTCGCCATCGTTTACGTCTTGAGGAAGGGCTTTATAATCGATGCCAACGGCTTGTTGATTACCATCATCACGGCCCATATCGGCATCAAGGATAAAATGATCCCCAATCTTTAAGGTAATCGCGCCATCAACAAATTTAGCCACGCGAATTTTAGGGCCTTGCAAGTCGCCCAAAATAGCGACGTACTTGCCCAATTTTTGTGCTGTCATGCGCACTTTATCGGCGCGTTTAATATGATCTTCGGCACTACCGTGGGAAAAGTTCATGCGTACCACATTAGTACCAGCGGCAATAATCGCTTCAATCTGCTCTACAGTATCCGTAGACGGGCCTAAAGTGGCGAGTATTTTTGTTCGTCTTATCATAGTTTGGGTACCCTGTTGTAATGGCGCATTATTACCTATCTTCGCAGTTATAGTTCGCAAAGAACGGACTAAATTTAATCAATAAGACTTAGTCTCAATAGGGCGATAGTTCTTTTTGTTGTGCCTACAACTAATTAAATTAGTTATAAATTAACAAATCTGTAATTTTATTACGAAAATAGTAGTGCAAAACCGCTGTAAAGTGAAGCTATTCTCTCTAAAAACACTATATGGGATCGATTTAATTGAAATAATCTAGTTTAGATTTTCATTTGGACGGTTAAACGCTTGGCTTATTGCTAAGGGCCTTCCAGAGCTAAATGACACACATTAACCTTGACTAAATGCCCCCCCTTATTAGTACGATCCTAATAAAACGATTACCGATAATATCGCCAACGGCACCGCCCTCAACGGTTGGCTCGAGTTTGAAACCACCAGCAATGCCCCTAGTTTTGTTGATGCATTCAATATTAGTGGTGAGTTAAGTTGGAATGATGGTGTCGACCGACTCTTTAGCCTGACTGGTTGGAGTGGAGAAAGTAATAGTTCTTCAGGACTTATAACCCTTAGAATGGCGGGGAGTCCGTTGACCTTGGCAACGGGAGATTTGACTCATTTACTTTTTAACTTTGATATAGGCCAAAATCCATTTAATACCACCGACAGTTGGGATGATTTGCTGATTGAATCATCCTTAACCAGTGTCGGATTCACTATCAATGTTGGTAATTCAACAACTGGCATACCTAATGCCTCATCAATAACCCAATTTCAAATCAGCCGCCCTGACGCTAACGCGGTATCCGAACCCTGGAGCCTGAGTTTTTTGTTGGCCGGTGTGCTACTGTTGGGTTGGCGCAAAGCCAAGGGCAATAAAGCCCTTCAATTGGCTTAACTCGAGCAAATTTAAATGGGTCAATCTACATTGGCCCTTTTAAACTCCCAAACCATGGCTGCGGCCATGTTAGGAATAGCATGGTCATCTTGGCCGTGAAAAGGGGATAAAATTAAATCTGCGGGCGCGACTTGAAAACAGTTGGCCAGCACAGAAAGGGAGCGCCAGCCGGCTTTACCTTCTATTTCAATACGTTGTATGGTTCGAACACTGAGGCCAGATTGCTGCAGGCCAATTAGGTAATGGCCCGATAAGCCTTTGAGTTGACATAACTGGTTCGGCGTATGTTCTTAATCATTGGGTTTATCGAATCGTGAACCTCTTAAGGTATCTTTGACACGTTTAAGGTTTTCTCTAAATTTATTGCCTCTTCTAAGCGTGAAACCAGTGGCCAAAATATCGATGAGTATCAGTTGCGCGATCCTAGAAGCCATAGGCATGTACATATCCGTATCTTCTGGCACCTCTAGTGATAACACTAAATTACATTCTCTGGCGAGCGGGCTACTTTTAGACGTGATCCCCATTACTGTGGCGTCATTGCCCCGCGCAATTTGCGCTATTTCGACCAAACTTTTTGTTCTACCCGTATGGGAAATCAATACGACTACGTCGCCCTCACCAGAATTCATGCAGCTCATACGTTGCATGATAATGTCTTCAAAGTAGATGACAGGCACGTTAAATCTAAAAAACTTATTGAGCGCGTCGTGAGCCACTGACGCCGAAGCACCCAGTCCGAAAAAGGAAATTTTTTGCGCTTGAGTTAATAAGTCTACGGCACGATTAATGGTTGTCACATCAACAGATTGGCGCGCCACTTCAAGTGAGGCCATAGTAGATTCAAATATTTTGTGAGTATATTCCTCGGGACCATCGTTTTCTTCCACATGGCGATTGACATAAGGGGTGCCATTGGCAAGGCTTTGAGCTAGATGTAACTTGAAATCAGGGTAACCTTTAGTATCGAGCCTACGGCAAAAGCGATTAACAGTAGGCTCACTCACACCTGACATTTTCGCCAAAGTAGCGATACTACTGTGAATAGCCGTTTGTGGGTTCGCCAATATGACCTCGGCCACTTTGCGTTCAGACTTACTAAAGACTGTGTTGTGCTGGGTTATTTTTTCAAGAATATTCATACGAGCACCAAAAACTTCATTATAATACCTTCACTCAAAGACCAGCGTTTCCTTAGCTGGTTAACATCAGAGTACTATATTTGTAATTTTTTAACAGAAAATCTTGCGGATTACCGAAAATAGTCCTAGTACAAGCACTATCTGGACGACAAAACACCGCATTAAGTTGTAATATTACTACATTTAGTGTTAAGTTTAGATAATGTGTTGCTAATTGGATTATAACGACAATTCGTTATCATCAGTAATTTTATCAATCAAAAATAAGTAGGCACAAAAATGGTTTTGGAAAATTCATTTGAACCTTGTGATTTCGTGTTATTCGGCACAAAAGGCGATTTGGCAAGACGTAAACTTTTACCTTCTTTATATCAACTTGAAAAAGCTGAATTGATGCATGCTGATACCAAAGTGATCGGTATTGCCCGTCAAGATATCAGTCAAGATGAGTACATCACACTCGTCAAAGAAAATATCGAAAGATTTACTAGTGAAGCACTATGCCCAGATACTTGGAAGCGATTCGCAGCAAAATTAGACTATATAATGGTCGACATGAAAAACGCAAAGAGCTACGCAGCTTTTAAAGAACATGTGGATCCAGATCGTATGATGGTGTGCTACTTTGCAACACCTCCTTCGATTTTTGGCGATATATGTCGTGGTTTAAAGGCAGCCAATATCATCGACAAAAGCATGCGGGTGGTATTAGAAAAACCCATAGGCCATGACTTAGCCTCATCTAAAGTGATCAACGATCAAGTGGCTGAGTTTTTTGATGAAAGTCAGATTTACCGAATAGATCACTACTTAGGTAAAGAAACCGTTTTGAACCTAATTTCACTGCGCTTTGCCAATTCTATTTTTGCCACTAATTGGGATCATAACTGTATTGATCATGTGCAAATTAGTGTGGCTGAGTCTGTAGGCATTGAAGGTCGTTGGGGGTATTTCGACGAAGCGGGACAAATGCGTGACATGGTACAAAATCACCTATTGCAAATATTAACGCTGATTGCCATGGAGCCGCCCGCCAACTTAGATGCAGACAGTATACGTGATGAAAAACTCAAAGTGCTAAAGTCTTTGCGGCCAATTGATGCCACCAATGTTACTCAAAACACTGTACGTGGTCAGTATGTAAGTGGTTTTGTCAAAGGCCAAGAAGTGCCCGGATACTTAGAAGAATCTGATGCCAACACATCCAGTACGACTGAAACCTTTATTGCCCTAAAAGTTGAGTTAGACAACTGGCGCTGGGCGGGCGTGCCATTCTATTTGCGTACCGGCAAGCGCTTACCCAACAAAACCAGTGAAGTAGTGATCTACTTTAAACGCCAACCCCACAACTTGTTTAAAGACAGCTTTCCACAGTTGCCTCCTAACAAGCTCACCATTCGTCTGCAACCAGACGAAGGAGTTGAAGTAACGGTTATGAATAAAGTACCAGGACTTACTGGGAAAAGTTCAATGGACTTACAAAAGTCGAAGTTGAACTTAAGTTTTTCAGAAACCTTTAAAGATGAACGTATCGCCGACGCTTATGAAAAATTGTTGTTGGAAGTAATGTTAGGTAACCAATCATTGTTTGTTCGCCGCGATGAAGTAGAAGCGGCATGGAAATGGGTAGATGGCATCCTAGCTGCTTGGAAAAACACTAACGAGCCACCCGAGCCCTATCAGGCAGGCACATGGGGGCCGGTAGCATCCATCGCCCTACTCGCTCGGGAAGACAGAGCTTGGTATGAAAGCCGTATGGGGAAAAAATAATGGCGTTATCACAATCTAAATTTAGAACAACTGAACATCTCAATGCTGCATTTGCCCGCAAAATCACTAAATTGCTGCGAGATAGCATTGAAGAAAATGGCCGCGCAAGTTTAGTAGTGTCGGGCGGCCGTACACCTGCAGATCTATTCAATGCCCTTTCAAAATCCAATCTTGAGTGGAATAAAGTCGATATAAGTTTGGCAGATGAACGTTGGGTAGATAACAGTGATGATGCTTCAAACGAAAAAATGCTGCGTAGTAAGTTACTCATCAATAACGCCGCAAACGCACATTTTGTGCCTTTGAAAACCCACCACGACAATGCCGAAGATGCGGTACTAAGTTGTACTGAAAATCTACAAAAAATGTCTAGGCCCTTTGATGTGCTTATTTTAGGCATGGGTGAAGATGGCCATACGGCGTCATTATTTCCATGCTCCGAACAAATTGCCCAAGGTTTAGACCTAGATTCGGGCGACGCATATATTGCGGTTCAACCGACAACTGCACCAAACCAGCGTATGTCATTGACCTTGCCAGCCATTCTTAACAGCAATCAAATATTTTTGCACCTTACCGGTGAAAGTAAAAAACAAGTGTTAGACACGGTTTTAGCAGATGACGATGCTTTAGTGATGCCCATTCGCGCTGTTATCAACAATGCTGATGTAGAGCTTTTATGGGCTCCCTGATTTAATTTACCGATAGGAACGATCCATGAACCCAGTTATCCAAGAAGTCACAGACCGAATTATTGAACGTAGTCTGAATTCGCGAAAAAGCTATTTAGAAAAAATTGAAAGTTCGCGTCTACAAGGACCACATCGCGGTGTGTTGTCATGCGGTAACTTAGCCCATGGATTTGCCGCTTGTGGCAAAGACGATAAATCTGACTTGCGCAGTATGACTAAAGCCAATGTGGCTATAGTGTCGTCATACAACGATATGCTGTCAGCTCATCAACCCTACGAGGCGTATCCAGCGCAAATAAAACAAGCCATTAATGCTGTGGGCAGTGTAGCTCAATTTGCAGGCGGCGTACCGGCTATGTGTGACGGTGTGACTCAGGGTACGCCAGGTATGGATTTAAGTTTAATGAGCCGCGATGTGATTGCCATGTCAACCGCTGTTGCCCTTTCCCACAATATGTTTGATGGGACTGTGATGTTAGGTATATGCGATAAAATCGTTCCCGGCTTGTTAATCGGTGCCCTTAGCTTTGGGCATTTACCCACGGTATTTGTGCCTGCCGGCCCTATGCCTTCTGGCATTCCCAATAAAGAAAAAGCCCGGGTGCGCCAAGCCTACGCCGAAGGTAAAGCCACCCGTGAACAGTTACTAGACGCAGAATCTGATTCCTATCATGCAGCGGGCACTTGTACTTTTTATGGCACCGCAAACAGTAATCAATTGGTTGTGGAAATCATGGGATTACATTTACCGGGTTCATCTTTTGTCAATCCTGGTACACCTCTGCGTGATGCACTTACTGCCGCAGCGGCTCGTCAAGCAACTCGTATTACAGATTTAGGTGATGAATATCGCCCAATTGGACATATTATTGACGCCAAGGCCATAGTAAATGGGTTAGTCGGCTTGCTTGCAACCGGTGGTTCAACAAACCACACCATGCACTTAGTCGCTGTAGCAAAAGCGGCTGGTTTTATCATCAACTGGGATGACTTTGCGGATATTTCCAAAGCCGTGCCTTTGTTAACCCGTATTTATCCCAATGGTTCTGCGGATATCAATCATTTTACCGCGGCGGGCGGGATGGCGCTGTTGATACGAGAGTTGCTTGAAAATGGCCTATTGCACAATGATGTCAACACCATTTGTGGCAAAGGTCTCGATGCCTACACCAAAGAGCCTGTACTTGAAAATGGCGAACTAGTTTGGCGCGATGGCCCAGCAGTTTCATTGGACAAACAAGTAATAGCCACAGTTAACGATCCCTTCAAAGCCGATGGTGGACTATCTGTTTTAAGCGGTAACCTAGGGCGAGCAGTAATGAAGACCTCTGCACTGCGTAACCCACATTGCAAAATCACTGCCCCAGCAGTGGTATTTGAAGACCAATTTGAACTTCACGCAGCATTTAAAGCCGGTGAGCTTAATAAAGATTGTGTGGTGGTAGTGCGCTTTCAAGGCCCATCAGCGATTGGCATGCCAGAGCTTCACAGTTTGACGCCCCCGCTGGCAGTATTGCAAGACCGCGGCTTTAAAGTTGCACTGGTTACAGATGGCCGTATGTCTGGCGCCTCAGGCAAAGTGCCTGCGGCCATTCATGTCACCCCAGAAGCAATCAAAGGCGGCATGCTGGCTAAAGTGCAAAGCGGCGATATGCTTGAACTCGACACTCAAACCGGTGCCATGGATATTTTAGTAACGGCTGATGAGCTTGCTAAGCGTGAAGCCAAAGTAACAGACGTGGCCAAACATCAAATTGGCATGGGACGTGAAATGTTTGCCGGATTGCGCACCACTTTAACGGGTGCAGAGCAAGGAGCATGCTCACTGTTTCTAGGTCAGGACTAATAATATGACTCGGTTTGTGGCTGATGTTGGCGGTACCAATATTCGTTTGGCACAAATCGAAAGTGGTTCACTACGCCATATCAAAAAATATAGGTGCAGCGACTTTAAAACCATAGGCGCTGTTATTGCAGTTTATTTTGCTGAGTTTCCAGGAGTGAAATTTACAGCGGGGTGTTTAGGGGTTGCTTGCCCTGTTAGTGGTGATGTTATTTCAATGACTAACAATCATTGGCAGTTTTCTGTTTCGCAATTACAAGACGAACTGGGTTTGAAATGGTTAGGGGTGATCAATGACTTTACCGCAGTTGCCCACGCAGTAACGGTATTGAGTAGTCAACAAAAAGTCCAAATTGGTCAAGGTCAAGCCGCAGAACTTGAGAACATAGCCGTGTTTGGTCCCGGTACTGGTTTAGGAGTTAAACATCTAACTCACACCGCAAATGGCTGGTTAGCACTAGATGGTGAAGGTGGACACGTCGATTTTGCACCTGTGGATGAAATAGATCTTACAATTTGGCAGTTTCTAACGAATAAATTGGGTCATGCATCGGCTGAAGAAGTGTTGTCGGGTCGTGGATTAATACACATTTATCAGGCGATAGCTAAACACCAAGGACTTACCGCACCTTTAAAAGATCCCGCCCATATTACTGAACAAGCACTCGACGGAAGCTGCGCATTATGCGAGGCGACCTTGACACAGTTTTGCAAAATTTTGGGGAGCTTTGCTGGCAACCTTGCCCTTAATTTGGGAACACGTGCAGGGGTGTATATTGGGGGTGGTATTGCCCCTCGTTTCATCAATTTTATTAAACAAAGTGATTTTCGGACACGTTTTGAAGCCAAAGGTCGATTTCGTGACTATGTAGCTGGCATCCCGACTTTCATTATCAGCGAGCCTGACCATGGTTTGATTGGTTCTATGGCTTATTTAAATCAAATCTATAAAGGTTAACCACAATGACAAAAAATTGGAAAATGACATCACAAGAAATCTTCAGTCAAGGGCCTGTTGTGCCAGTATTGGTTATTAAAGATGTTGAACATGCGGTGCCTTTAGCAAAAGCACTGATTGCCGGTGGTATCAAGGTATTAGAGGTGACGTTACGTACAGAAGCAGCCTTAGAGGTAATCACTAGAATTGCAACAGAAGTACCAGAAGCCATTATTGGTGCCGGAACAGTGACCAATCGCAGCCAGTTACAACAAGTGATTGAAGCTGGCGCCAAGTTCGCAATTAGCCCAGGGTTAACCACTGACTTACTTAAGGCAGGAAACGAGGGCAGCATTGCCCTGATCCCTGGTATTTCATCTATCTCTGAGTTAATGACAGCCGCAGATCATGGCTACACCCACTTGAAATTTTTCCCAGCCGAAGCGTCAGGAGGCGTCACTGCACTTAAAGCAATAGGTGGTCCTTTCCCCGATATAAAGTTTTGCCCAACTGGGGGGATCAGCCCAAAAAACTATAACGATTATTTGGCTCTGCCAAACGTGTGTTGTGCCGGCGGTTCTTGGTTAGCGCCAGAAGAAGCTATGATAAACGGTGAATGGGATAAAATTACTGAACTTGCCAATCAAGCTGTGGCTGGCGTTAGATAGTTTTCTCGGAATACTCTCTGTAGTTACGCTGTTACAATAGTTGATACGCGGCTCTTTTTCATTCGCAAGAGGAGCCCCTATTTCTTTCAATATACCTATTTCTTATTTACCCCAAACTCGGGATAATTATTCATTCTATTAAGTATTGCCAATTAGCCAAATAAAGTATTTTTAAGCTCCTACGCCCTCTAATATTTAAATAACTGTATAAACAAAACGATTAATTTTCGAGGAATCTATCATGTCGAATCAATTTGCGGGCAAAACTGCTGTTATTTCCGGTGGCGCTGGGGGCATTGGTTTTGCTCTGGCTGAGGAGTTTGGTCAACTAGGAATGAACATTGTCATCGCTGACATCGACCAAACACAGCTAGCGCAAGCACAGCAAAAATTACAAGACGCCAATATTTCCGTACTGGCTTGCCCGCTTGACGTAACTCAAGTTGAGCAGTGGCAAGACACAGTGACCGCAGCCGAAGCCAAATTTGGCAATATTCATATGTTAGTGAACAATGCTGGCGTAGGCGGCATTCCTGGCACCATAAACGACACTAAGCTCGAAACATGGCAATGGGTGATGGATGTCAACGTAATGGGAGTTGTTAATGGCACACAAACTGTTGGCCCTAGCATAAAACGACATGGACAAGGCGGCTGGATAATTAACGTAGCATCTATGGCGGGCATGATGGGGATCGCCCATTCTGGTGCTTATGCTGCGTCAAAAGCTGCAGTAGTGTCTATGTCAGAAAGCTGGGCCGCTGAATTAAAGCCCCACAATATAGCTGTGTCGGCATTGTGTCCTGCCTTTGTAAAAACCCGTATTCATGAGTCTTTACGAAACCTGCAACCGGCATATCAAAGCATAAAGGAACAGGGTGACAAATCGATGAGTACAGATGGCGGTGCTAACCATGCCAAGGCGCTTGTGGAGTCAGGCATTCCCACCTCGGTATTGGCGAAACGCGTAGTGGAAGCCTTGCAGTCTGGGCAAACCTATATTTTTACCCATCCCAATTTTAGAGCGCCAGTAGGTTATCGTGGGGTTCTTTTAGATAACGCCTTTGCCGATGCTGAAAATAGCCCTGTAGTAGGACATTTAAAAGATGACGAAATTGTGATGTTATAAAAATCAGATAGTAACGGTTAAGGGCAAGAGGCTACTAAAATGAGTAAAATCGAAGGTAATATTGTGGGTTATTCAGACCGGGAGTTGGCGAAAACCCATAAACAACTTCAGCCTGCTACCGATCGCCAATCGGTATTAATAAGGCAAGATTTTGAGACATTAACGACTCAAGGTTACGTCATTATTGAAGATCTGCTTACTCCAGAACAATGCGACGAAATTAAGAATAGTTGCTTGCCCTTAATGTCCCACACCGGTAGAAACAATTTTGAAGGTGAAAAAACCCAGCGTTTATACAATGTCTTGGCAAAAACCCGCTGTATCGATAATTTAGCGGACCATCCTAGAATTTTGGGCTTGATGGATTTACTGTTTAAGCCTAATTTTTTATTAAGCCAAAGTCAGGTCATTAATATTCTACCTGGTGAAAAACAACAAGCTCTGCACTTTGATGATGGATTCTATCAAATACCTCGGCCCAGACCACCATTAGGTGCAGCCAGCATTTGGGCAATTGACGATTTCACCAAAGAAAACGGTGCAACCCATGTGGTACCACAAAGTCAAAACTGGGATGGTCAGCAGCGCCCTACTGACCATCAGAGCATTCAAGCCGTTATGCCAGCAGGATCTGTTATATTTTTTCTTGGCACAACATGGCATGGCGGGGGTGCTAACCAAACTCAAAGCTCAAGATTGGCCGTTACCCATCAATATTGTGAAGCATTTTTGCGGCAGCAAGAGAACTTCTTGTTGGAATTAAATAAGGAAACAGTGAAATCACTGTCTCCAGAGCTTCGTGCTTTAGTGGGTTATTCGATTCATCCACCTTTTATGGGCATGGTGAATGGTCAACATCCTCTTAGAACTCTCGACGAATAAGCATTAACCCAAGCTCAGGTTAATCGGGCAACTGTTGTTGCGAATAGCGCAACATATTGATATTGCCTCCCATCAGTTGTTTGAATGATTTTTCACTCCAACATAAATCTAAAAATGATCAATTTTTATCATTGAGATATCCATGCATCTATAACCAAACCACTGTTAAATATAGCTTTTATCTTGTGTTGACTAAATATCGACACGCTGTTGCCTATATGTTGCTTGAGTGCACATTTTCAAAGTTGTAAAAATTACCACCTCCTAAACATGCAGAATATTAACAATAAATTAATAGTGGCGTAATGATGTTGTCAAAAAAAGCAATTGAAAATAGCAAGAAGACGCAAGATGAAAAAGTTCTGAGACATCAAACCAGTGTTGGTGAAAACGTCTTAAGGACCGCCAGCGCGTCTAGTTCAGGCCTTGGTGATGGCGCAGAAGAAGTGCTCAGTTATATTCACTCTTTACCGCCAGCCTATAACTTTGAGCCGGCGTTTGTTAGAGAATATAGAAAAAACCCGTTTGAACATGACGATGTTACGCAGATAATGAAACAAGACATAACGATCCCATGTGAACCACTTGCGTTAGCAGCCAGAATTTATAGACCAGTCACTGAGCAAACTAAGTTGCACCCTGCGCTAATTTATTTCCATGGCGGCGGTTTTGTTTTAGGAAGCATTGAAAGTTACGACAAATTGCTCGCACAGTTATGTTTCCAGTCCAATGTAGTGATTATTTCTGTGGCTTATCGATTGGCTCCAGAAACCGTATTTCCCGGCGCAGTTGAAGATGTTCAGCAAGCGACTGATTGGATCGCAAAAAACGCAAAATCACTGCAGTTAGACGCAACTCGTCTCGCAATAGGCGGGGATAGTGCAGGAGCAAACCTTGCAACGGTTTATTGTTTATCCAACAAAAATAGAACAGATTTCAAAGCCAATTTTCAATTACTCATTTATCCCAGCATTGCTGGAAATGAAACGACGCCTAGCCGTAAGGAGTTTTCTGAAAACTTACTGTTAACCAAAGAACTTCTGAAATGGTTTCATCAACATTACATCAGCAAAGAACAAGAAAACGATCCCCGTTTTAACGTGTTAAATGCAGAGGATTATCGCTTCCTACCACCCACGTTTGTCATTACGGCTGGATTTGATCCACTGCGTGACGAAGGACAAATGTATGTCAATAAACTGATCGAAAGCAGTGTAACCGTTAAGCATGCCTGTTACAGCGATATGTTTCACGGCTTTATCAATTATGGCGTATTACAACAAGCAAAAGACGCGGTAGCTGAGTGTGCTTTAGCACTCAAAATCGCGATGAATATTAAGTAAACAACACAAAATTGAAATTAAAACTATAACAACTCTATTGGGCCACATTATGAAATTAATGACATTATTAACATCAAGAAAGTTACTCGCCATTTCAATCTCGACGGCGCTCACATTGCCTGCTATTGCTCAAGAAGCAAATAGCACAGGTGAACAATTTGAACAAATCCAAGTGACAGGTTCCTATATTAAACGAACTTCTGTCGATGCTGCCGAACCGGTTCAAGTACTCGACTACAATTATATTCAATCTACAGGTGCCACAACCGTAGCCGAATTAATTGGCATGTTAGCCATATCTTCAGGGGCTGAAAACCAAGCCGATTCTTTTTCACAAGCTTCTACACAAGGTACTGGTAATGTGAATTTGCGGGGTTTAGGCTTAAGTTCGACATTGGTGTTAATCAACGGTCGTCGTCAAACAATTTCAGGTGCACTGACCAATGATGGCAGTGTGTTTGTTGATACCAGTCATATCCCTATTGATGCGATTGAACAAATAGAAGTATTAAAAGAAGGTGCTGCTTCTACCTACGGTTCAGATGCCATTGCAGGTGTGGTCAACTTTATATTACGTAAAGATTTTGAAGGTTTAGAAGTTAGTGCGGCTATAAGCAAAGCTGCTGATAGCAGTCAAAAAGATACGGATATAGGCTTTTTGTGGGGAGCTGAATTTGACAATACTTCTATTGTTGTGTCAGGTCACTACTTAGACAGAACACCTTTAACTATTGCTGATAGGCCAGAGTTAGGTGATATTGCATTTAGTTCTTTAGGTAATTCTTTCCTACTTTTGGGTAATGCTGAGGTAGCCGACGGTGCATATGCAGGCAGTTATGGGGCTAATCAAACTGTACCCGATCCAACCTGCTTGGATGATAGTTTAGGTATGCTAGTACCCCAAGCATACGGTTCTCGTTGTGGTTTTAACTTTGGGCCTCTTTATAATTTAGTGAATACCGAAACCCGTACTCAATTGTATTCTAATCTTAGCCATGGCTTTGATAATGGTAACGAGCTTTTTTTAGATGTGAGCTGGAGCTCGAATGAAGTAAAAGATAACCCTCAATCACCCAGTTATCCAGACTTAACCTTTCCATACATTGGTCCAGGCGCAGGTAATCCCTTTGGTGTTGGAGTGATTTGGTTAGGAAGACCATTAGGGGCAAACTATGATCCAGCATTAGCACCTCGTGAAAATGACACTTTCCGTACATCACTGAACTTAATCGGTAATTTTGATAACGATTGGGGTTGGGATACCGCATTAACTTATAGTAAAAACAGCTATAAGCAATATCAAGAAGACCAATTGAAATCAAGGTTACTTGCTGCGTTTGCTGGTGTTGGCGGCCCTAATAACAATGAGCTTTTTAATCCTTTTGACCGCTCTAGTTTGAGTCAGTCTGTTATTGATGACTTTACTCATGTAACAGAATCAGAAAAAACCACTGATTTGTTAGTACTTGATGCAGTTGTCAGCGGTGATTTATATGAATTACCCGCAGGCACTATTGGTTTTGCTGCTGGTATTCAAGCCAGAAACGAAAGTTTTAAAGTAGATACCGATGATGTGTTTGAAATCAAATTTGATTCCGATGGCAACCCTATCCCTGTTGATTTGATCTTTTTACAGGGTTTGTCACACGTTGATGCAGATAGAAGTTCGTTTGCGCTGTTTGCTGAAAGTGTTATTCCTGTTTCTGAAAACATTGAGGTTAAAGCAGCCTTACGTTATGAAAAGTTAGAGAATGATTCAAGCGTCGACCCAAAAATAGCGGTTCGCTGGCAACTATCTGACCAATGGATATTCCGTGCATCGGCAAGTACTGCCTTTAGAGAAGCATCCTTATCCCAGAAAAGCGCCTCTTCGGCCGTTATTACTAGCATCACCGATTACAACCTTGACGGTACAGCAAAGTCTAGTGCCTTTGTTGGCGTCATTGCTACGGGTAACGAGAGTCTGAAACCAGAAGAATCTGAAAACTACAATATAGGTTTTATTTTTAAACCAAGTGATAATTTGGATTTCAAATTAGATTTCTGGCGGGTTGATTATACTGACATGATCACCGTCGAAAATGCTCAAGGCAAACTAATAGATGATCCAAATGGTATAGACATTATTCGCTCTGATGCTGGTTTTTTATCTTCAGTTAAGGTTAATTACTTCAATTCATCTTCAGTCAGTGTCGACGGCATTGATTTTGAATCTACGTGGACTTTATCAGAACAATTTAACCTTACCTTAAACGCATCACATTTTAATTCATACGAGTTAACTCTAGCAAACGGCGAAGTGATTGAAGCGGCAGGCTCATTTAATATCAATAACTTTGCCCGCTCAATGCCTGAAACGAAAGGTTCATTGAACTTTAATTGGATAGGTGAAAGCCAAAGAGCATCGGTTAATGTTAACTATGTTTCAAGCTATGAAACAGGTGTCAATGTGTCGGCTTTACCCAATGAAAGTTCAACAATAGACGCTTTTACCACAGTAGATGCACAATACTCAGCTAACTTCCGTATAACACAAGACAGTGACGCAGTATTAACCTTAGGTGTTAAAAACCTACTGAATGAAATGCCACCACGTGCTTACATTGCTGAAGGCAGCTTAAGTTATGATCCAAAACAACATAACCCCTTAGGACGTGTTGCTTACGCTAAAGTAAAACTCGCATTCTAGAATCGGATCTATGCTTTTAGAAATCAAAGAGGGGGAACTTCCCCCTCTTTCCAACAATAAGATAAAACTATGTCATTTGTTTTTAATACAACTAAATCAATTATAAACGCCCCTAACTCCTCAGCGGAGTTAGGCCAATATTGTCAAAACCTCAATATTAAAAACGTATTATTGGTGACCGATCCCGGCATTGTAAAATTAGGTTTGCATCAGAGACTTATCGCTAATTTAGAGGATCATCCCATTGACATTGTGCTCTTTAGCCAAGTTGAGGTTGACCCTCCTATAGCTATTATTGAAAAAGCCATAATGTTTGCTAAACAGAATGGTATTGATGGGGTGATAGGTTTAGGTGGCGGCAGTTCTCTTGATACCGCCAAATTAATCGCGGCATTAACTTACTCCGAGCAATCGGTAAATGATGTATTTGGCATCGACAAACTCTTACATTCAAGATTACCCCTGATTCAAATCCCCACGACTGCAGGTACGGGGTCTGAAGTCACGCCGATTTCTATTGTCACCACCGGTGAGTCAATAAAAATGGGCATTGTTTCACCTGTGTTATTGCCCGATATTGCCTTACTAGATGCAACCTTGACCTTAAACTTACCTGCACATATAACTGCGGCTACTGGTATCGATGCCATGGTACATGCCATTGAAGCCTATACCAGTCGAATCAAGAAAAACATTTACTCCGATATGCTGGCAATCCAGGCATTAAAATTAATGTCTAACAGTATTCAAACGGCTGTGCATCAAGGCCAGGATTTAGACGCACGATCTAATATGATGTTAGGGGCGACTTTGGCAGGTCAAGCCTTTGCTAATGCTCCAGTAGCAGGGGTACACGCTCTCGCTTATCCATTGGGTGGGCAATATCATATTCCTCACGGACTGAGCAACTCATTAGTTTTACCCCACGTATTGAGATTCAATATCCCCGCGGCGGCAAGCCTGTACGCAGAGTTAGCAGACATAATCATTCCCGAAACATGTTCTCACTTGGATTTGGATGAAACAAAAGCCGAAGCATTCGTTCAATACCTAGAGTACTTGATTGATGACTTGGGGCTTCCTAACACGTTAGCCAGTGTTGATATTAAAGAAAGCGGTTTAGTCGCTCTAGCTAAAGATGCATTAAAACAACAACGTTTGTTGATAAATAACCCTAGACCTATGGATGAAGCAGATATTTTAGCCATTTATCAGGCTGCGTATTAACACCTTCCTTTTTTGATGAGAGACGTAAATGATTAACGACACACCCAATCAGCTTGACTCAAGCCCGACAGAAACTAAATCACCAAGACGAAATATTTATGCTGCCTACTTAATTTTTATTTTGTTGCTAGCCTATACCTTCTCGTTTATTGACCGGCAAATTCTAAGCTTATTAGTAGAGCCGATGAAGCGGGATCTAGACATTAGCGACACCCAAATGAGTTTACTGCAAGGTTTGTCATTCGCATTATTTTACACTTTGATGGGTTTACCCTTAGGGCGTTTGGCGGATAGTAAAAGTCGCAGAGGGATCATAGGCTGGTCGATATTCATTTGGAGTTTAATGACAGCCGCTTGTGGTTTAGCTAAAAGTTACTGGGCTTTGTTTTTTGCACGCATGGGCGTGGGCGTGGGCGAGGCAGGATTATCTCCAGCGGCCTATTCACTTATCGCCGATAGTATTGAGAAGAAACACTTAGCTAAGGCCATTGGTATTTATACAATGGGTATCTACCTTGGTGGGGGTATGGCCCTTATTGTGGGCGGCATGGTGATCCAATGGGCAGATACATTTTCATCTATTAGTCTACCTATAATAGGCGAGATTTATGCTTGGCAAGCGGTATTCATAGCAGTAGGACTACCTGGATTATTGTTGGTACCTTTAATGTTTACATTGAAGGAGCCTAAACGTACACAAGCACAAACAAAAGCAGTGCCCGTATCTGAAGTGGTCAATTATTTTAAGCAAAATAAAAAGACCATACTAATGCATAATTTCGGCGCGGCACTTGCCTCTGTTGCCGGTTATGGTGCGTTGGCGTGGGTGCCAAGTTACTTAATTCGCGTACATGACATGACTAGCGGTGACGTGGGTTTAGCCTTTGGTTTAATCGTACTTTTTTGTGGTGCTGGCGGCGTAATTGTTGGCGGTGTCTTAGCTGATAAGCGTTTTAAGGCCGGTCAAACCGACGCAAAAATGCGTGTGGCTATGTGGGCCATGATCATTGGTATTATTCCAACTGTTATTTATCCGCTGCTTACTGATCTATATTTGGTTTTAGTTGTTTTGGCTATTTCCACTTTTTTCGCCAATTTTATGATGGGCTTGGGACCCGCGGCCATTCAAGAAGTGGTACCCAGTAACATGCGTGGGCAATTTAGTGCGCTGTATTTATTCATTGTCAATTTAATCGGTTTAGGATTAGGGCCTACATTAGTTGCTTTATCTACAGATTACATTTTCGGATCACCGGAAATGGTTGGATACTCTTTATTACTAGTATCTTTTGTTGCTATGGCAGGCTCGGCGATATTACTTGGAAGATGTCTGCCTAATTACCGTGCGACTATAATTGCTTTAGAAAAATCATCCGCTAAATAGTAATTTAATTTTACATCGCAATCATTATCCAAGCTTTAATTAGCGATGTCTGTTGCCTAAATATAACTGGAGTAAACATGTTACGTCTAAACGATCCTTTGTTGTTAAAAAGCCAACTTTTCATAAATGGAGAATGGGTCGATGGCGACTCAGAAAAAACAATTGCAGTGTTAAACCCAGCCACAGGCATTGAAATATGCAAGGTAGCTAGTGCCACCAAAAAGGAAACAGGCTACTCAATCGATTGTGCGCAAAATGCATTACAAACTTGGGGTAAAACAACAGCAAAACACCGAGCTGAATTACTCAAACACTGGTATCGGTTAATAGTGGAAAACATTGACGATTTGGCGTTAATTCTCAATGCCGAACAAGGAAAACCCCTAGCCGAAGCCAAAGGTGAGATACTCTATGGCGCATCATATATTGAATGGTTTGCAGAAGAAGCCAAACGAATTTATGGCGACATCATTCCCAGTACCCAATCGACTCAACGACTATTAACCATTAAACAACCTATTGGCGTGGTGGCGGCAGTGACACCTTGGAATTTCCCCAATGCCATGATCACACGCAAAGTTGCTCCAGCTTTGGCTGCAGGTTGTACAATAATTGTTAAACCCGCAGAAGCGACACCTTTAAGCGCCCTAGCATTAGCAGAATTAGCACAGCGAGCAGGCATACCAAAAGGTGTATTGTCTATTGTTGTGGGAGAGGACTCGAAGGAAATAGGCAAAGCGCTAACAGATAGCCCACAAGTCAGAAAGTTATCTTTTACCGGCTCAACTAAGGTTGGCAAAATACTCATTAAACAGTGTGCCGACACCGTCAAAAAGGTATCAATGGAGCTGGGTGGAAACGCACCCTTTATTATTTTTGAGGATGCCGATATCGACCAAGCGGTAAAAGGGGCCATCGCGTCAAAATTTCGCAATGCTGGGCAAACCTGCGTATGCGCCAATCGTTTTCTAGTACAAAGTAGTATTTATCAAGCATTTACCGATAAGTTTGTTGCAGCAACTAAGAAGCTAATAGTGGGTAACGGAGCCGATGATAAGGTTACTATTGGCCCATTAATCAATGGGAATGCCGTGCAAAACGTGCATGCAATGGTTAAAGAGGCTGAACAAAATGGAGCTAAAATTGTACTTGGTGGAACGCCAAGCAATTTGGGGCCAAATTTCTATCCACCGACAATATTAACGGATGTCACCTCAGACATGCACTTATTCAAAGAAGAAATATTTGGCCCTGTCGCACCTATTATTCCGTTCGATACTGAAGAACAAGCACTTGAATTAGCTAATGCGACAGAAGCAGGTTTAGCCTCTTATCTATACACCCAGAACTATTCAAGAATATGGCGGTTTTCAGAAAATTTGGAAAATGGCATTGTTGGAATTAATGAAGGCATTATTTCTACTGAAGTCGCTCCTTTTGGAGGCATAAAGCAATCAGGAAATGGCCGAGAAGGGTCTAAATACGGTATCGAAGATTATATTGAAATAAAATATCTCTGTATGGGCGGAATATAAATCATCCTATTGCACTTAACAGATGCATATTGTGTGAGATACATTCAGTGTGTCGACATGACTACTTATGACAATAACCAACGTGATGCCGTTACTATTTCAAAAAGTTTTGGTCCCATTGTTGTTGAGCTAATTGAGATTCTTGAACTAGCCAATCTCGGAAAATCTTGATGGTTTGCATATTTTCATATTTTTCAGGACAAACAAAATAGTATGACTCTTTTTTCGGCATCATGTAATGATGGGCGATAATAAGTTTGCCTTCCTTTAATAGTGGATCAGCCAGAGGTCGATACATTGGTATGATCCCTAAACCATCAACAGCAGCTTGGGTTGCCACTGCTACATTATCAAAGGTAATGTTCTTTTTATTGGTATGTAATTCTGGATGACTAGTATTAGATAACCATTGCTCCCACAACTTCGATAAATGGTCATAGTGTAACCAGTTGTATTTAGCCAAGTCGGTAATATCCTCAGAATTATGTAATTTATCCAGCAAAGACGGAGAACATACGGGCTGCACGTAAATATCCAATAATTTATCACAGTGACAACCTAGCCAGTCTCCCGTTCCTAGGCGTATGGCTGCATCCATATTTTCACCAGAGAAATCGACTGAATCCGTTCCGGTATCAAGGCTATTTGTGAAAAATGAAAGAGTTAATTCAGGATGGTATTGTTCGAGTCTACAAAGTCGGCTCATCAGCCAAGTTGAATTAAATGTAGCAGAAATGCCAAGTTGCAGTTTTAGCTCGGCGCTACCATGATGCAGTGTGTTTGTGGCTACTTTTAAGTCAGCAAATATATTGGAAATGGAATTAGCGTAAAGAACCCCTTGTTCGGTGAGTTCAAGGCCAACTTTATGCCGTTCAAATAGCTTGAATCCAAAATACTCTTCCAAATTTTTGATTTGTCGACTAACGGCAGAACGAGTGATATAGAGCTCATCGGCTGCCTTAGTAAAACTCAACAAACGAGATGCAATAAGGAAAACCCAAAGGGTATTAAGTGGTGGCAAACGTCTAGACATATTAGGCCTTTTAAATTTTAGTAATTCACATTTCTTAAATTTTGAAAACTTAAAAGACATTTTCTATATAATTCAATGCTATAGGTGACAGTTTTCTAATAATTCCTTACTGGAAAGTAATATATCCTAACGCCATCAGATCAGCAACGCTGATATAGGTGTTAGGATAAATTTATTCGTTGGGTATTATTGCCTTAATTTAGTCCGGCAACTGTTGTTGCAAATAGCGCAGCATATTTCCGCCCATAACTTGTTTGATTTGCGCTTCACTTAATCCTACATCCAGTAAGGCTTGGGTTAAATAAATAAGTTCGGAGGTATCAAAAGGTACACTCGTTGACCCGTCATAATCCGATCCTAAGGCAATATGTTCAGTGCCGACCAATTCAATGCCATATTTAATCGCTTTGGCAATCTCGGTTACATTGGGCTCGCACATCGCGCCATCCCAATATCCAAGGGCAATTAGTCCACCTCTTTGGGCTATCTGTTGCATTAGTTCATCGGCAATATTTCGAGCAGAAGGACAATGTCCGTATAACCCAGTATGGCTTACCAACAGGGGTTTAGAACTGATGGACAATACATCTCTTACAACCTGTTCGGACGAGTGAGATACATCTATCATCACGCCTAGTTCCAACATTTTGGTAATGGCGTGGCGGCCAAATTCAGTCAAACCGGCACCACTTTCGCCATGTAAACTGCCACCCAGCTTATTATCGAAAAAGTGCTGTAAACTCATCATTCGAAAGCCACTATCGTATAAGCGCTGAATATTGTTCAAATCGCCATCCAATGCATGAGAGCCTTCGGTGCCTAGCAACATACCTACCAACAGAGGGTTAGTTTTTCGTTCTACCAAAAATTGTGAGAGCTCTGACTTTGAAGTAATAAGCGAGACTTGTTGTGGGTACTCTTCGGCCACTTTTAATGCTTTACTTGCCTGAAACAAGGCTCTTTCGGTTAGGCTATCCCAAGTTTTAACAGGCCAAAGGCTGACCATTGCCAATTTGGTAATATTGTCACCGGCCTCACTGCTATTAGCATCGTAGTTTTGCCCTTCTGGGGACTTAGTCACTGTGGTAAACATCTGCAATGCCACATTGCCCTGTTGCAGCCTAGGAATATCCATATGGCCATAATCGTGCTTTTCGATTAAATCTCTTTTCCACAAAAGTGTGTCGCTGTGCCAATCACCAATAAATAGCTGACTATGTAACTCTCTGGCTTGCTCGGAAATTTTAGGCAAAGTCGAAACATGTTTCTGGTTCATTTGCTTTTCTAATTGAGCTGGTAAAAACATAAACAGGCCAACAACAGTCATCACCACTATCAAGGCGATCCCTATTGTTATATTTTTTTTAGTACCCATAAGTATTAATCTTAAATGTTAAGTAAAGTGAAGAACTACCTTGTTAGTTCGTTGCAAAAAAGTCAAATTTAACTGGAGTTACAATATGAGTACTTATACCGCAATTAATCTTGTTGCCCGCCCGGAGCCTGGCCCTATCACTGCTGAACTTTTTGAAGTGGTACAAAAGCCGATGCCAAGTGTGGGTGATGGCCAAATTTTAGTTAAGCAAACTCATATGTCCCTCGATCCGGCTATGGTGGGTTGGATGAGCCCAGATACTGAAAGTTATATTCCACCTGTAGGGCTAGGTGACGTGATGCGCTCTTCTGGACTAGGAGAGGTAGTAGAGAGTAATCACCCAGACTTTGCAGTAGGGGAGCGTGTTATGGGCATGATGGGATGGACCGAATACTTTCTGACGACTGGCGAAGGCTTAAGAAAAGTCCAACCAGGCCTTGATGCTGAAATGGTTTTATCAGTATTTGCTTTGCCAGGTTTAACTGCCACTCAAGGTTTATACGGCAGTGGCCACCCGAAAGCAGGCGAAACCCTAGTCGTCAGTGGTGCCGCAGGCTCTGTTGGTTCCATTGTAGGGCAACTAGCTAAGGCTGACGGACTCACAGTAGTTGGGGTGGCAGGCTCTGATGAAAAATGTAATTGGTTAGTGAATGAATTAGGTTTTGACGGGGCCATTAATTACAAAACCGACGATATTGCCGCTAAATTAGGGGAACTTGCGCCTAAAGGTATCGATGTATACTTTGAAAACACTGGTGGCCCGATCCAACAACATGTATTTGATCATATGAATGCCCATGGCAGAGTGGCAGTATGTGGCATGATTGCTGACTACACCGCCGAAACGCCAAGTGCAGGACCCAACTGGATCCCAATCATTAAAAAACGTATTACCATCCAAGGTTTTACTATGCCAGACCACTACGACGATGTGCCCAATCTAATTGCTAAGCTCACCCCATATGTGATGCAAGGTAAAATCAAACATCGTGCCCATGTGCTGGATGGTTTAGAGTCATCTATCGAAGGCTTAAATATGTTGCTTACAGGAGCCAATAACGGCAAGTTAATCGTTAAGCTGTAAATTTCAATAAATACAAGCCTGAGCTACAAACTAGCTCAGGTTATATCTATCACAGTTCTAGTGGTAGCCAAGTTAAGCGGTGTGATATCCTTAGTACCATTAAATTTCTCATTTAGTCCTGCATTTTTACTATGATATCTACTAAAACATACCCACCCAGTCGTTTTAACAGTTTTGCTATACAGGCCTATCGCTTAGTACTTGGCCGTATTTTACCGCAATCTTTATGGCGAGATAAAATACCTAAAGAAGCGGACCGAAAAGCCGTAAATGGTAGATTTAATTTAGAAATAGTGAGTCACTGCTGGGGGTATGCCAACATGCTAACCTATCAGTTAAGCTCTTTTGTTAATTACCCCCCAACTAAATTACAGTTAACTGTAACCATTTTTTATGCTGAAGAAGATCTCAAAACTAAGGCAACCTTAGATTTTTTTGCACAGCAATCTGTCCCGAATGTGACATGGAATTTTCAAGTACTGTCTAAAGGAAAACTCTTTAGACGCAGTATTGGGCGCAATATGGCAGCTCGCTCAACAACAGCGGATTGGGTGTGGTTTACCGATTGTGACATTATTTTCCACGAAAACTGCTTAGACTCACTAGCAGACAGTTTACAGCATGAAAAAGGCTTGTTATTTTTCCCCGAAGAAGAAAAAATTTCCGAAATGTTAAAAGACGACGACCCCCTATTAATAAAAGATGCCGAACCACAGCTTATTGATATTAATACAGAAAATTTTAGTTTTTATGAGCGCAATAAGTCTCGCAATAAAGCACGAGGCCCGTTTCAAATCGCTCACGGCGATGTGGTTCGAGCTATTGGTTACTGTGAAAAAATATCCATGTTCCAAACTGAGTCTGAAAGCTGGAGCAAGTGTTATGAGGATACGGCGTTTCGCTGGTTGCTAGGCACAGATGGAGAGCCGAAAAAAATCGATGGCGTGTTTCATATTCAGCATGTGACTAAAGGGCGCTATGCTGAAAACTCAAAGCTCTCTGCCGTAAGAAGTAATATCCGACAGAGCCAAAAGTAGATCTAGGCTTAAGCTAGTTGTTCACGCTGCAGCTTGTGGATAATCACTTGATTCGCATCGGGAAAAGTAAACTGGTCTAACTGATTGATATCAACCCATTGACTAAGTTGACCTTCTTGATGACTGGCCTCGCCCTTAAACGCTTCTACTAAACGAACATCTAGGCGCACTTTCTTGTCGCCATAGTCATGTTCAATGAGCATAAATTGACTTTGCTTAGTCACTTGTATCCCAATCTCTTCTGAAAGCTCTCTGGCAAGGGCTTGCTCGATAGTTTCATCGGCTTCACGTTTTCCTCCTGGAAACTCCCACTTGCCTCCCTGATGTAAGTCATCGGCACGTTTACTGATATAAATTTTGTTGGCGACTTTTATCACGCCTACCGCAACTTCGACTATTTTCATAGGCACTCTGTGTTTATTGGTACTATTGAAACAAAAAAGTCGAACCTAAGTCCGACTTTTTTAATGGGTATTAACTTTAGCTCAATTTGCCATGGCACTGTTTATACTTTTTGCCCGAACCACAAGGGCAAGGATCGTTACGCCCTACTTTAGGACCTTGGCGTGGTGGTGGCGCGGCAGCAGGTTTAGTTTCACCGGCTGAGGCAGCTTCGTGTTCGAAGTTCTTGGGGGTGTTATCAGCTTGACGTCTTTGCTCTTCTACCGCTTCTACGTCTTCTTGCGCCTTAACTTGCACCTTACTTAAAATCGTCACCACTTCGACTTTAAGGGCTTCTAACATCTCAGAGAACAGTTCAAAAGATTCACGTTTGTATTCTTGTTTAGGGTTTTTCTGTGCGTAGCCACGTAAATGAATGCCCTGACGCAAATGATCCATTGCTGCCAAGTGTTCTTTCCAATGACTATCAAGATTCTGCAACATCACAGCTTTTTCGAACTGCCTGATCACATCAGGGCCCACAATCTCTTCTTTGGCTTTATAGGCCGCAGCAACTTGCTCTTGAACGCGTTCACGAAGTTTTTCTTCGTATAATTTATCGTCTTCATCTAACCATTGCTGCACCGGCATCTCGGTTAAAAACTCTGCTTTGAAACGTTCTTCAAGACCAGCTACATCCCACATTTCTTCTAAGGACTGTGGGGGAATATATTGGTCAAGAATACCATTAACCACATCTTCACGGATCACCGCTATGGTGTCGCTGATCTCGCCTTCTTCGAGTAACTCGTTGCGCTGCTCGTAAATCACTTTACGTTGATCGTTGGCTACATCATCATACTCAAGCAGTTGCTTACGCATATCGAAGTTACGGCCTTCCACTTTACGTTGTGCGTTTTCGATGGCCCGCGTTACCCAAGGGTGTTCGATGGCTTCGCCACGCTCCATCCCTAAACGTTTCATCATATTGCCCATTTTTTCAGAGGCAAATATACGCATTAATGCATCGTCTAAAGACAAGTAAAAACGTGAAGACCCTGCATCACCTTGACGACCTGAACGACCTCGTAACTGGTTATCAATACGGCGTGATTCATGACGCTCGGTACCTATGATATGTAAACCACCCGAGGCGAGAACAGCCTCGTGAGCCACTTTCCATTCTTCTTTGATTTTTTCAACTTTGCTTGGCTTAGGATCGTGAATTTTGTCAATCTCTGCCTGCCAGTTACCACCTAACACGATATCGGTACCACGACCTGCCATGTTAGTGGCTATGGTAATAGCGCCTGGCTTACCTGCTTGTGAAATAATATCTGCTTCTTGCTCATGGAATTTGGCGTTTAATACTTTGTGAGCAATTTTTTGCTTTTTCAGAATACTTGAAATCAACTCTGAGTTTTCGATAGACACTGTCCCCACTAATGCAGGCTGCCCACGTTTTACGCAATCTTGAATATCTTCTACAATGGCTTCGTATTTTTCTTCGGCCGTTAAGAAAATCAAATCCGCCTTATCATCACGCACCATAGGTTTGTTGGTGGGGATAACCACAGTATCTAAGCCGTAGATACTTTGAAATTCAAAGGCTTCGGTATCGGCTGTACCTGTCATACCAGAGAGTTTGTCGTACAAACGGAAATAGTTTTGGAAAGTAATGGACGCTAATGTTTGGTTTTCATTTTGAATATTAACGCCTTCTTTGGCTTCTACCGCTTGATGCAAACCTTCAGACCAACGTCGACCTTCCATAGTACGGCCAGTATGCTCATCAACAATCACAATTTCGTTGTCTTTTACTATGTAATCGACATCTTTTGCAAACAGTTTGTGGGCTTTCAAGGCCGCATTAACATGATGCAATAAGGAAATGTGAGCCGCAGCAAAAAGTGACTCATCCTCTGCTAAAATGCTTTCTCGCTTCAGTATTTCTTCAACAAACAATTGACCATTTTCGGTAAGGTGGATCTGCTTACCTTTCTCATCAATAGTGTAGTGACCGTCACCGGTTTCCCCTTCTTCATCTTCTTTATCTTGCTTAGCAAGCTCAGGAATGATGACGTTTATTTTACGGTACAACTCAGAGCTATCTTCAGCTTGTCCTGAGATGATCAAAGGCGTACGGGCTTCATCGATAAGGATTGAGTCTACTTCATCGATTACCGCAAAATGGAGTGATTTTTGTACCCGATCTTCAGGGCTAAATGCCATATTGTCACGAAGATAATCGAATCCAAACTCGTTGTTAGTCCCATAGGTAATATCCGCTGCATAGGCCGCTTTCTTCTGGTCATGGCTCATACCGGGTATGTTACAACCAACAGTTAACCCCAAAAATTCAAATAACGGGCGACTCCAATCCGCATCACGACTGGCGAGATAGTCATTAACAGTAATAACATGTACGCCTTTACCCGAAATAGCATTAAGGTAAGAAGGCAAGGTTGAGGTCAAGGTTTTACCTTCACCAGTACGCATCTCAGCGATTTCACCTAAATGTAATACTTGGCCACCGAGCATTTGCACATCAAAATGACGCATCCCATAGACTCGCTTACTTGCCTCGCGCACTACCGCAAAGGCTTCCACCATAATATCTTCGGTGGTTTGGTTTTCTTCTAAACGCTGTTTGAACTCGCTAGTTTTATCTTTAAGCTGTTCGTCTGTTAGGGCTTCATATTCAGTTTCTAGTTGATTGATTAGATCAACAGACTTGCCGAGCTTTTTTATTGTTCGGTCATTTCGACTGCCGAAAATTTTGGTGAAAATACTAGAAAACATCGATTTAAAGCTTCCAATCTAAGTAATTAATAATTCGAATTGCGCACTTTTTGTGAACAAACCCTGTGGTTAAATAAAAACAATCGGCCTTAAGGCCGATTGTTTAGTAAACTTTGTTACTCCTGAAATGCTAGGAGCGTTTGCGATACACGTATGGCAAAGGATCTTGCTGTTTACCCTTGCGTATCACTTCGTAATGCACATGTGCGCCAGTTGAGCGCCCTGTGTTACCCATAACTGCAATATGCTGCCCTTTGGTGACAACATCTCCGATCTTAACATTAATTCCTTTATTGTGTCCGTAACGAGTAACTAATCCATCACCGTGGTCGATTTCAACTAACTCGCCATAACCATAACGAGAGCCAGACCAGGTGATAATGCCAGCACCTGTAGCCAGCACGGGCTCTCCTTCCTTACCAGCAAAATCAAGCCCTTTGTGCATAGCAGGCTTGCCGGTAAAGGGATCTTTACGAACCCCATAATATGAAGATAACCACCCAGAGGAGATTGGCTTACCTGCTAATCTTCGCTCCTGTTCTATATGGTGACTAAACATGATAGATTCAAGAGCATTAAGCTCTTGGCTTTTATTTTCAATTTGTTCAAGCATAGCGCCAATTTTCGAAAGCAATTGGTCCTGTTCATGTCCTTCAACTGCACTATTAGCAATCAAGGCTTCATTACTTGGTGTATGTGTAAAACTGAATTCTTCTGGACTGAGGTTTGCTTGTTCAACTAAACGAGCGCCCAATGCATCTAAATGATGTATTTGACTCTGCATTTCAGCCAATTTTTGCATCACACCTATCATTCGCTGTTCGGTAGATAATTTAAGCTGGTTCACTTCAGAGGCTTGATGATCGAGCCCCGATTGCGCAAGCTGAAGCCTAGTGATGTTTTCTTCTGGAGAATGGGTTGAACGACTTGATACAAGAAATAAACCACAAGTAGCAAGCAGCGCTAACAGCAATTTTCGCTTACCTATGTTCAGCACAAAGCGCGCCTGATTACTTTTAAAGAGTAACGTTAACTTCATTACTATTGACTACCTTTTCAACATGGACTCAATATTAAACTAAGCTTAATTCACTAAAACAAAAACCTAAAGCATTTGTAGGTATGCCTATCACAACATAGTGTTGAGCCTTTCATACCTTACAGAACACTTGGCACATCTAACTAGTATTCAATCAACAATAGAGATGACGCTATTTAGCGTATTGATTTTCAACTACAAACAATAACATAGTGTGTGAACAAATATTATTGATTAGTTTACAAAAACGACGATTTCACCAATCCATTCGCTTACCAGTGAAAAGAAAAGCAGTATTAGTTTGTCAATAATGCTGATGCAAAACGGATAGGCATCTCTTCTGGTGTGTCATAGCTAACAAATTCCCAACAGGCTTTATTTTGTAACAACGCATTCAGCAATTTGTTATTTAAGCCATGCCCTGTTTTATAAGCCACAAGTTCACCAATAATACTATGACCACCTAGATACAAATCGCCTATTGCGTCAAGGATTTTGTGCTTCAAGAATTCATCTGAATAACGCAACCCTTCAGGGTTAAGTACACGATACTCGTCTAGGGCTACTGCATTTTCCATGCTGCCACCCAATGCTAAATTGTGTGAGTTCATGAATTCAAGATCTTTCATAAAACCGAAAGTCCGGGCGCGGCTTACTTCGTCTACATAAGAGGATGAATCAAAATCTAGCACCATATGTTGACGAGTTTCACTGATCACTGGATGTTCAAAATCAATTCTAAAATCTACTCTAAAGCCATCGTAAGGACGCAGCTGGGCCCATTTGTCACCGTCTTCAACCTTGATCGCTTTCTTGATTTTTATAAACTGTTTGGGTGCATTGATTTCGGCAATGCCTGCAGACTGAAGCAAAAAGATAAAAGGACTAGCGCTACCATCCATAATAGGTAGCTCATCACTATCCACTTCTACGATAATGTTGTCTATACCTAATCCTGCCAAAGCAGAAGCTAAGTGTTCAACTGTAGAAATCGTCGCACCTTGGGCGTTACTGATGCAGGTACACAGCATAGTATCGCCCACAGCGTCTGCGCGAGCGGGTATATCGGCATAAGGCTCAAGGTCAACGCGGCGAAATACTATACCTGTATTCGCGGGCGCTGGACGGAGAGTCATAGTGACCTTGTCACCTTTATGCAGACCAATCCCTGTCTCTTGTACAGATTGTTTGATGGTGCGTTGTTTAATCATAACCTTTAGCTCAATAGCGTAATGGAATAAAAAGCGGCGCGTATAGTAATAAAAACACCCTACCTTGTCAAAAAACTGTCATATTTGCCAAAAATAATGGCATTAATCACCGTCTACGACAGATAATCCCGCAATTAATTCACTTTGCTTATTAATCAGCCTGTTTACGCAAGAATGCAGGAATATCTAAATACTCCAAATCATTGCCTTGCTCGGGTTTATCTTCGCTAACTGATACTGTGGCAGGTTCTGGCATCACACTAGCGCTTGGCATCGCATGGGAACCATTTGCCTGCAGTTTAAATTCATTACTATCTGCAATGACTTTAGTTGTTCTATTAGAGACCAAAGAAATATCGGGCTTTTTCTCTGCACCAATACCTGTCGCCACAACAGTCACGCGCAACTCGTCGCTCATGTCCATATCAATAACCGTACCTACTACTACAGTGGCGTTCTCAGAAGCAAAGGCTTTAACAGCATTACCTACGGTTTCAAACTCATCGATAGAGAAATCAGGACCTGCAGTAATATTCACCAATATACCTCTAGCACCAGATAAATCGATATCTTCTAACAATGGGCAAGCTATAGCACTTTCAGATGCTTCTTCGGCTCTATCTTCACCAGATGCGCTGCCATGTCCCATCATAGCGGTACCCATTTCTGACATAACTGTACGTACGTCGGCGAAATCCACATTGATTAAACCAGGACGGGTAATAAGCTCAGCAATACCCTGCACCGCACCACTTAAAATATCATTAGCTGCACTAAATGCTTGTAACAAAGGCGTGCCTTTGCCCATGACTTTAAGTAATTTTTCATTGGGGATAGTGATCAAGGAGTCCACATACTTAGATAACTCTTCGATACCTTGATCGGCGAAATCAGTGCGTTTTCTTCCTTCAAAAGGGAAAGGCTTAGTCACAACAGATACGGTCAAAATGCCTAGCTCTTTGGCGACTTTAGCAACTTCTGGTGCCGCACCTGTACCTGTACCACCGCCCATTCCGGCTGTGATAAAAACCATATCAGCGCCTTCAAGACTCTGCCTTATGGTTTCTCTGTCTTCTTCAGCAGCTTGGCGACCAATATTCGGATTAGCACCAGCACCTAAGCCTTTGGTGACACCCGAACCAATTTGCAACGTGACGTTTGCAGAAGAACTGCGTAACACTTGCGCATCAGTATTGATGGCGATAAATTCAACACCTTCAATATTCTGCGTCACCATATGTTCAATTGCATTGCCGCCGCCACCGCCAACGCCAATAACCTTAATTACTGCTTCTTCACTATGACTATCCATTAATTCAAACATTTTTACTCTCCGGTTTGTACATCAAAGCAGTCAGGATTTCATCCTTGCCTGCTGCCCATTTTTTATCATAAAACTAGCGTTTACTGATCAGTTATTAAAACTCACCTTTAAACCAACTTTGAACTCTGTGCCATAGGCCATCACTTGCTTTTGTTTTAACCGCAAGTTGGCTAATAACGTGTTCTTTTCCGTATTGCAACAAGCCTACTGCTGTTGCAAACTTTGCATCTTCGACATATTCCGACAAACCTTTCATGGCTAAAGGCTCACCTACTCGTACAGGCATCTGAAAAATTTCTTCGGCAAATTCCACTGCCCCTTCCATTTTTGCTGTACCGCCTGTTAATACTATACCTGCGGCAATTTGTTCTTCGAAGCCACTGGCACGGATCTCATCGTGTACCAGTTCAAACAGTTCCTGATAACGTGGTTCGATAACCTCTGCCAAAGTATGCCTAGACATGGCTCTGGATGGCCTGCCTCCTACACTATGGACTTCGATATTTTCTTCCATGCTAACCATGTCTTTTAAGGCACAGGCATGTTTAATTTTTATCTCTTCAGCATGGCTAATCGGTGTGCGAAATATCTTGGCAATATCACTGGTAATTTGATTACCCGCAGCTGGGATCACTGATGTATGACGGATCGCGCCATCGGTATAAATCACCATATCAATAGTGCCGCCGCCTATATCGACCACACACACACCTAATTCTTTTTCATCATCGGTGACAACCGCATAACTTGACGCCAAAGCTGAAAAAATCAATTGGTCTGCCGTTAGATCGCAGCGCTCAACACATTTCACTAGGTTTTTGGCCATATCATCGGCGCAGGTAATAATATGCGCTTGGGCTTCCATTCTCACCCCAGACATACCAATAGGGTTTTTAATTCCCTCCTGTACATCTATGGTAAATTCTTGTGGCAATACGTGTAGCAAACGGCGCTCTGCGGCTATGGGTACAGATCGGGCCGCATGTACCACATTATCCACATCTTCTTGAGTCACTTCTTGGTTGTTAATAGGTACCATGCCACTTTCGTTTTGACATTTTACGTGACGTCCCGAAATTGACATAAATACAGAAGACACACTGCAATCAGCCATCAGTTCCATTTCGTGCACCGCGCGTTTAACCGATTGCACCACTAAGTTGAGGTCGTTTACGCCCCCTTTATCCATACCTTTAGCCGAATGACTGCCTACGCCAACTACGCTAATGGAGTTGTCGTCTAATAGCTCGCCTACTACGGCTTTAACATTACTGGTGCCTATGTCTAAGCCAACAATTAACTTTCTTTCAGTACCCTTAGACATTTTCGCCAACTCTCACAATGATCACACTCACGTTAATTTAATCTCTTATTATGCAGTTGTTACTCTGCTTTATTTCATGCTGCTTTATCTAGTGTTTTCCAACCTACTGCTAATCCTGTGTCATAGCGTAAATCAACATAGTCCACTTGTTTTTCTTGCTGCGAAATCAGCGGTAAAAGATCCACAAATCGCTGCAACCTTCCAATAAACTCAGTACGACCCAAATTTAGCTTGATACCGTTATTTAACTGCACATTCCATGCAAAACGCTCACTCAAAAACATTTCTACAATGTACAGATTTGATGTTTCCAACAAAGACTGCATATTGCGATACCCCTGTAATGCCGTTTGTTCACTTCCGCCTGGGCCGTATAAATTCGGTAAGGTTATTTTTTCCGTCAAATCAGCGGGGCTAAGCTGCGCATTAAAGGCATCACCATATTGATTCAATAGCATATCGCCATTCCAAATTGCCGCAGGCTGTTGTTCCACTACAAAAATTTCTAAACCACTAGGCCAACGCTTTCGCACAGAAGCACGATAAACCCAAGGCATAGCTTCAACCATTTGATGAGTTTGATTGACATCCAACTCAAAAAAGCTACCTGGCTGGGATTTTTTGATCAGGCTTTCTATCTGTTGATCATCAATAAATATTCTGTCACCAGACACCACTATTTGTTGCACTGGCGCTTGTTGTTCGTCTTCCAACCAAATGTTCAATTTAAATACTGCATACCCTAGCGCCAACAACAAACAGATAAAAAACATCAGCCCAATAAAAAATTGTGCACTTTTTTGTGGTTTATCTAATGTTGGCAAATCACTCATCGGCCTACCTCAGCGGTCTGAAGCACAGCCAAAGACAACTCGGCAAAGCTCATTCCAGATTGTTTTGCCGCCAAAGGCACTAAACTTTTTTCAGTCATACCCGGTACAGTATTCGCCTCTAGTAAATAGAAACGACCTAGTTTGTCTTGCATAAAATCTACCCGTCCCCAGCCCGAACCGGCTAAGGCATCAAAAGCTTCAAGGGCCAACTCACCTAATTTCGCTTCTAACTCTTCAGACAAACCACTTGGGCAGCGATACACTGTACTATCCGCCTGATATTTTGCGGTGTAATCATAAAATTCACGAGGGGTGGACATACTGATAGACGGCAAAGCCTTACCATTAAGTATGCTAACTGTGTATTCAGAACCATGAATGAACTGCTCTATCAAGACTTTATCATCGTATTTAAAGGCGTCTTGAACCGCAGTTTCTAATTGTGATGCACTATTTACTTTGGCCATACCTATGCTGGAACCTTCCTGCGCAGGTTTAACCATCACCTCATTCCCCAAGTCGGCCATTATAGCCTCGCAAGATCCCGCATCAAAGCTTCTTTTGTCAGCTATTTTATATTTTGCTGTGGGTAGCCCTAAACTTTGCCATACCTGCTTGCTACGAATTTTATCCATGCACAAAGCCGAGCCAAGTACACCGGTTCCAGAATAAGGTATATTAAGTTGTTGCAGCGCACCTTGTAGCGAACCATCTTCACCACCACGACCATGCAGTACTATCACCACTCGTTGAATTTTTTGCTCCAAAAGCAGAGTTAAAGGCTGTTCTGCCGGATCAAAGGCGTGAGCATCCACTCCCAATTCAAGCAACCCTTTTAATACGGCCTTACCCGAATTTAGCGAGACGTCTCGTTCGGCAGAATCGCCACCAAACATTACCGCAACTTTGCCGTATTGGCGCGCCGAAGTGAGTTGTTGTTTACTCACGACTCTAACCCTTTACTTAAAATTGCAGGCTCTAATTGGCTGCTTTGTAGAAACTTCGCAATTTGACCAATATTGCCAGCTCCTTGAGTGAGCACTATATCTTGGTCACTCAAGCTTTCGGCTAACAGTTTGGGAAGTTCATTAATACTCGACACATAAATTGGCTCTAATTGTCCACGTTGACGAATTGAGCGGCACAAAGAACGGCTATCGGCACCATCGATTGCTTCTTCGCCGGCGGAATACACTTCGAGTAATAACAACACATCCACTTGTGATAACACTTCAACAAAATCTTCATATAAATCGCGGGTGCGGGTATATCTGTGAGGCTGATAAGCCATCACTAAGCGTCTATCTGGCCAGTTGTTTCTGGCTACGGCTATAGTAGCGGCCACTTCTGTTGGGTGATGACCATAATCATCAATTAAAATCGCTTGGCCTTTAGATGTGGCATAATCACCTAAAAACTCGAAGCGACGACCGATCCCCGAAAATCCTGCTAATGCTTGCACAATAGAATTGTCGTCTAGCCCTTCATCCGTGGCCACGGCAATAGCAGCCAAGGAATTCAACACATTATGCTGGCCTGGAATATTTACCCTTATGCTAAGTGCCGGCAAGCCCTCGCGCAGCACATCAAACGTACTCTGATTAAACCCTAACTGAATATTTACCGCCCGCACATCGGCTTGCTCAGAGACACCGTAGGTCAAGTACTTGCGCCCCACTCTTGGTAACAACTGTTGAATAACTGGGTCGTCAATGCACAACACCGCTAGGCCATAAAAAGGCAAGTTATGGAGAAAATCAATATAAGTATCTTGCATCTTCTGGAAATCACCTTGGTAGGTTTCCATATGATCCGCTTCAATATTCGTGACCACAGACACCATAGGTTGCAGATGTACAAAAGAAGCGTCGCTTTCATCTGCTTCGGCAATCAAATATTGGCTATCGCCTAACCTTGCATTAGTACCAGCACTGTTTAACAAGCCGCCAATGACAAAAGTAGGATCAAGTTTTGCTTCAGCAAATATGGTAGCAAGCAAACTCGTTGTGGTGGTTTTACCATGAGTGCCTGCAACCGCAATACCATGACGAAAACGCATTAATTCTGCCAACATTTCGGCGCGACGAATAACCGGAATACGCTTGTGGTTGGCGGCGATAATTTCAGGATTACTTTGATCAATGGCGCTAGAAACTACTACCACATTGGCCAGCTCTATATTGCTAGCCAGGTGGCCAAAATAAATGGTCGCCCCTAAATCTTGTAACCTTTGCGTCATCCCATTAGGCTGACGATCAGAGCCAGAAATACTGTAGCCTTCATTGGCCAACACCTCTGCAATGCCACCCATGCCAGCACCACCTATGCCCACAAAGTGAATATGCTTAATACGGCGCATTTCTGGTACGTGATAATGGGCGGGGGATTCTAAATTCATGCTACTTGCTCACTTAATTCTATACAACACTGGGCCACGTCTGTAGCGGCACTCAGGCGGGCAAGGGTTTTACTACGCTTACCCATTTCTATCAACGTTTGTGGCGACTGCACATAGTTTTGCAGCAAGGCTTGCAAGCGCTGTGGGGTCAGTTGGTTTTGTGGTAACAAATGGGCTGCTTGCACATCGACCAAAGTCTGCGCATTTTTGGTTTGATGGTCGTCAACCGCATAAGGTAATGGGACAAATATTGCGGATACCCCAGCCATCGCCACTTCAGCCACTGTTAAGGCTCCTGCTCGGCATATGACTAAGTCAGCCCAAGCATAGGCGCTAGGCATATCATCGATAAACTCACTCAATTGATAACTATCAGCGCTAATGGCTTGCTGTGTATAGGCCTGTTGCACAGAAGCTAAATGGCCAGCGCCTGTTTGATGACGTACCTTTATTTGGCTTGTATTGGCCAATGCCAAAGGCACAGTTTCATTCAGTACTTGTGCCCCAAGGCTACCTCCCACTACTAAGAGGTTAATAGGCAAGTTCAGAGAGGTCTTAGCGGGTAGCTCAGTAAACCCTTGACGCACCGGATTGCCAACCCAAGTGTATTTGTGACTTTGAGAGGTGGACTGTGCAGCAAAGGTATTATCAAAACCTGTTAACACTTTTGTAGCGACACGCGCTAAGAGTTTATTGGTTAATCCTGGCACTGCATTTTGCTCATGTATAATTAAAGGCAAGCGATTTAACCATGCAGCTACGCCACCTGGGCCGCTGGCAAATCCCCCCATGCCAATAACGACATCGGGTCTAAAAAGCTTGATAACTTTATGGGCTTGAATGGTGGCTTTAAGCATTTTAAACGGCGCTTTTAACAAAGTCGCGATACCATTTTTGCGCACACCTACCACATCGATAAAACTAATAGGGTAGCCCGCTTGCGGTACTATTTTAGCTTCCATGCGATTTTCTGTGCCCAACCAGTGAATCTCCCAGTTCAGTGCGGCCAATTCAGCAGCCACCGCTAAACCTGGGAAAACATGACCACCAGTACCGCCAGCCATTACAAGTAAACGCTTAGTCATCTAAACCTCCACCATGGCGGCCTGGAGTCGAATCCGCCTGCACCTCGTCAATAACAGCGCTGACCTTTTTCTTGGCTTGTTTAATCAATATTTTTTTATTCGATTTAGATACACCACCTTTGTTGATAGCTTGAATGCCATCCACGCGCATTTCAAAATCTATACGCACTAAGATTGCCACTGCCACTGACATCACTATCATGCTAGAGCCACCATAACTCAGTAATGGAAAGGTCAAACCTTTGGTGGGTAAAATTCCTGCACTGGCACCGACATTTACGGCAGTTTGCAAACTAAACCAAATTCCTATCGCATAAGCCAAATAAGCATCGAAGGGGCGTTCTTGCCTTAAGGCTAGGTTTCCCATTGTCATGGCTTTCATCACTATAACTAACATGATCACCAACACCGCTAGAACACCTGAAAAACCAAACTCTTCCGCTAATATGGCCATTATAAAATCAGTATGGGCTTCGGGTAAGTATTCGAGTTTTTGCAAACTATTGCCTAAACCTTGACCAAACACATCTCCACGCCCATAAGCCATTAGAGATTGAGTTAGCTGATAACCACTGCCAAAAGGATCTGCCCAAGGATCTAGAAAGGAAACTATGCGTCTAACCCGATATTCTTCGAATACAATTAGTAATACTATGACTGAGGTACCTGTTATGGCTAAACCTAGAAACTGCCAGATTTTGGCGCCAGCCATAAACAATATACCTATAGTAGTAAACAACATAACCACCACAGTACCCAAATCAGGCTGCAACAATAACAATAAGGCAAGAGCAAAAAACACCACTAAAGGTTTAATAAAACCTTTGATATTCTCGGTCACTTCTTCATATCGACGCACTAAATAGCCGGCTAAGTAACAAAAGAAAAACAACTTTGCTGGTTCGGCCGCTTGAATAGTAATGGGCCCAACCACTAACCAACGGGTACTGCCATTTACCGTGCGTCCAATCAACAACACCAATAGCAATAACACCACAGCAAAAAGTAACAACCACACATTACTCTTGCGCCACCAGCGCATAGGTACTTGCATCACAATCATACTGGCGATCATCGCGCCCACTATATAGATGCCATGTCGAACCGCAAAATAGAATGGATTTCCATACAATCTATCTGCCACAGGCATAGAGGCTGACGTCACTACAACCAAGCCAATTGATAGTAAGGCGATGGCTAACAGTATCAATGAATGATCATAAGCCTGCACCTCTGTTTTAATGGCTGTTGATTGCGCGTCGTGCTTTGACTTAAACAATTGTCTAAGTACATTAACTTTGTTTTCTGCTGCCACCGTCATGCTGCACACTCCTTTACGGCTTGCGCAAAACATTCGCCTCGTTGTTGATAGCTCACAAACATGTCTAAACTGGCACAAGCCGGTGAGAGCAACACCACATCTCCCGCCTGACTATGCCGCGCGGCCGTCAAAACGGCCTCTTGAATACTATTAACGGATATGCTGTTGCCGTGTAAGCAAGCAATTTTATCGCCATCTTTACCTAGGGTAATAAGTAGCGCCACCGATTTTTGTAAATAGGGTGCCATAACCGAAAAATCAGCACCTTTGCCGTCACCACCTGCGATTAAAATTAACTGACCTTGAATAGTGGATGCCAAACCATTAATTGCCGCTAAAGTAGCGCCAACATTGGTTGCCTTAGAGTCATTGATCCAGCGAACCTGATCAACAAATGCGATTGTTTGGCATCTGTGTGGCAAGCCACCAAATTTTTGAGCAGCAACTTGAATACTGTTGTCATCGATTCCGAATACTTTCGCTAAAGCCGCAGCAGCCTGAATATTCAACATGTTATGTACGCCCACTAATAGGCAACTTTTACTATCTAAAAAGGTCTCGTTATCAAACAAGATACAGGCATTTTTATTATCCCAAGAAAAACCTGTGCGACTTTGGGTTAGCCCAAAACTCATGGCGACTTTGGTATTTTCAGTGACACACCAATTGTCATCTCTATTGCAAATCCTATGTTCACAGTTTTGATAAACGCTGAGCTTTATTCGTTGATAGGTTTCCATGTCGCGATGACGATCTAAGTGATCTTCACTGATATTCAGCACAGTTGCCGCAAATGGTTTTAATGAATAAGTGGTTTCTAACTGAAAGCTAGATAATTCAAGGACGATCACATCAGCATGCTGATCTAATAAATCCAAGGCTGGCACACCAATATTACCGCCCATCAATACCTTTTTACCGGCGGCCTGACACATGTCCGCAACCAGATGTGTCACAGTAGACTTACCATTGGAGCCAGTGATTGCAATCACTGGCCGGCTATTAAACTGCGCAAATAACTCTATGTCGCCAACCACTTGCACACCAGCGTCTACTGCTTGCTGGATTGCAGGTGTGTACAAATCAACACCTGGGCTTAGCACAATTAAATCGGCATTTATTAATCTATTAGCATCAAGCTTGCCTAAAATTAATGGAACCTCAAGGCTGAGAGTTAGCTCATTTCGACTGTCCATCGCTGTCACATTGGCACCCTTAGTCAATAAAAATCGTACGCAAGATAAGCCCGTTAGGCCCATTCCTACCACTACGATTTGTTTATTAGCTAAAGTTACAGTATTCACAGCGATGAATTGCTCCTTAACGCAATTTCAATGTGGCAAGTCCCACAAGTACTAACATCAAAGAAATGATCCAAAAACGCACTATCACCCTCGGCTCTGGCCACCCCTTAAGCTCATAATGATGGTGTATTGGGGCCATTCTAAAAATACGTTTGCCTCTTAATTTGAAAGAGCCTACCTGCAAAATGACCGACATGGTTTCCACCACAAAAATGCCGCCCATAATAAACAGCACAATTTCTTGTCGAACTAACACAGCTAAAATACCCAGTGTTCCGCCTAAGGCTAGCGAACCCACATCCCCCATAAATACCTGTGCTGGATAAGTGTTAAACCACAAAAATCCTAGTCCAGCTCCCACTATGGCGGTGCAAACGATCACCAGCTCGCTGGTAAGAGGAAGGTAAGGAATATGCAAATAAGCAGAAAAATTAATATTGCCTGTGGCATAGGCAAAAATAGCAAAAGCGCCTGCGACCAAAATAACCGGCACTATTGCAAGACCATCAAGGCCATCTGTCAGGTTGACAGCATTGCTGGTACCCACCAATACAAAATAGGTAACAACAATAAACAACATTCCCATTTGTGGCATCACATCTTTAAAAAATGGCACTAATAACGCTGTTTCAGCTGGGCTTTGTTGACTAGTGTACAAATAAAATGCCACAGCAATGGCTATCACGGATTGCCAAAAATATTTCCAGCGCGCAATAAGTCCTCTGGCATCTTTGCGGATAACTTTACGGTAGTCATCGACAAATCCAATTGCACCATAAGTGCTTAATACAAATAGAGTGACCCACACATACCTATTCGTTAAATCACTCCATAACAGCACACTCGACACTATTGCCGCCAAGATAAGCAAACCACCCATGGTAGGAGTACCCGATTTTGCCAAATGAGATTCGGGTCCATCATCACGAATGGTTTGACCTATTTGCATGCGCTGCAGTCCTCGGATCATCTTTGGTCCAATGATCACTGCAATAAGCAAAGCGGTTAAAGTGCTAAGAATTGCGCGCAATGTTAAGTACGAAAACACGCCAAAACCCGCATCAAATTGCTGCAACCATTCTGCTAACCAAATTAGCATGCAATTCTCTCCCTAAAGCGTTCCAACTTTCCCACAGGAGAATCCTCCAATGCTTGGACTACCAGCTCCATTCGTGCACTACGAGAGCCTTTCACCAAAATACTGATGTCGCATTTTTCTGATATGGTTTGCTGATTAATAAACGCTATCATTTGTTCCAAGCGACTGAAGTGTCTACCGTTCTCAGCAAAAACGTCACTGGCACTTTGACTTAACACGCCTAGGGTATACAGTTCATCTATGCCTTTGTTCTTAGCATATTCGCCCACTTGCTCATGGTAATAACGCGCTTTTTCGCCGAGCTCCGCCATGTCTCCTAAAATCAGTGTTTTTCTGCCAGCAAAGCTCGATAACAGATCTATGGCAGCGTTTACTGAACCTACGTTTGCATTGTAAGTATCATCTAAAATCTTCACTTGATTTGTCAGTTGCTTAACTTGCAAACGCCCTGCAACGTGGGGCATGCTCCGTAGCCCTTCTCGCACATCTTGCAAAGTTCCACCTACTTGCAACACTAACGCTGTCGCAGCCAAGGCATTGCTAACATTATGTATACCAGGCAATGACAGGCCGACCCCAATGCGCCCTTTAGTGGTTACCAATTCAAACTGGGCACAACCATCTAAACCCAGCACAACGTCTTCAGCGTAAACATCTGCTTGTTTTTCGGCGGAAAAAGTTTGTACCTTATGGTATTTGAGTTTACCCAACCAATAATCAGCAAATTGGCTATCGGCGTTGACGACTGCTAATCCTTGGGTCTCAGACAAACCTTTGAAAATTTCACTTTTTGCTCTTGCAACACCAAGCAAACTACCAAACCCTTCTAAATGGGCAGCAGCAACATTAACAATAGTCGCCACATCAGGCTTAACCAGATTAGTGGTATAAGCAATTTCACCTAAATGATTAGCACCCATTTCAATCACAGCAAACTCATGGTGTTTTTCTAGCCTAAGCAATGTCATAGGCACACCTAAGTCATTGTTAAAATTACCTTTAGTCGCTAACACCTTACCTCTACGAGCCAAAATAGCGGCCACCATTTCTTTGACTGTGGTTTTACCGCTACTGCCCGTAATTGCCACGGTTTTTGGGGCGACCTCGGCCTTTACCGCTGCCCCTAACAGTCCTAAGGCTATGGATGTATCTTCCACTAATATATAGGGAAGTAGCGTCTCAATATGTCGTGACAAAATTAAGGCAATGGCGCCTTTTTCAGCGGCTTGGTGCACAAATTTATGGCCATCAAAATTTGGTCCTTCGAGTGCCAGAAATAAGTCGGCTGGCTGAATACTTCTGGTGTCAGTACTTACACCTTCTATAGTCAATACCTGCTCATGCTGAGCTACTAATTGCCCATTAACCTTTTCTGCCACCCAGGATAATGATACTGGGATCATGATGTTTTCCCCTCTTGAAGAAGTGCAACAAACTGGCGTTCATCGTACGCCAACCTTTGATTACCTATAATTTGATAGCTTTCATGGCCTTTACCGGCGACTAATATCATGTCACCCGCGGTGGCGATTGCAGCGGCTGTCTTAATGGCCGATTTCCGGTCATGCTCTACAAGCATTTGTTCTGGGTTGATACAACCCGCTAAAATATCTTGAATAATGCTTTGGGGGTTTTCGCTGCGCACATTGTCATCGGTTAAGATAACTTGGTCGGCCAACCTCTCGGCTATTTCCCCCATTAACGACCGCTTGCCAACATCTCGATCGCCGCCACAACCAAACACACACAAAAGTTTTCCATGGCAATGTTGGCGGGTAGCCAACAAGGCTTTTTCTAACGCATCGGGGGTGTGGGCATAGTCCACCACAACTGTGGCGTGATTTTTACGCCTATACAGTTCCATTCTCCCAGCAACGGGCTTAAGCTTTTGCACTATATAAGCAATCTGTTTTAAGCTTTTACCTAAACACAACTGGCTAGATATGGCGGCTAAGACATTGGCCACATTGAATTCGCCCAGTAGCGCAAGACGCAATTCAGCGTCTCCCCATGAGGACTGCAATGTTAGGGCAATACCATCGGCTGTATAGCGCACATTGTTTGCTACACAAAATTTATGTTCATTGGGCAAATCAGCCACACAAACATTCAAGCCAAATAACACCACTGAGGTGCTTTTAGGAATATTTAACAACCAATTTTTATGTTCAGGATCATTTGCATTTAGTACCGCGAAGGCCAATTCTGGTTGGCAAAGCAACAATCTTTTTGCCTTAGCGTATTCAGCCATTGAGCCATGATAATCAAGGTGGTCGCGGCTTAAATTTGTAAAAACAGCAATATCGGTCTTAACAGCTTGAATACGGTTTTGCACTAACGCGTGAGATGACGCTTCTAACGCCACTTGGTATGCTCCATCACTGACAAATTCAGATAGTAACCGCTGCATGCTAATCGCATCTGGCGTGGTATTAACAGCATCATGTGAAGGTTGAGAGTCAGAGTTAGTGTGGTACATGGCGGCACCTAAAGTACCAATAACCGCTGCTTGCTCGCCCATGAGAACCGCTAATTGACTGCTTAGTTGCACTGTTGAGGTTTTACCATTGGTGCCTGTTACAGCTATCACCGACATTGAATTCGCTGGAAATTGATAAAAATATCCAGCCAGTTCCGACAGTTTTTCAGGCAATTGGTAGAAATACACAATCACGCTTTGCTCACGCATTTCTACATGACCATGTTCGGTTTTGTCATCACATTGGGCCACAATAACCTTGGCCCCTAGACTTACCGCCTGAGGAATAAAATCTCGCCCATCAAGTGAATGCCCCTTAATGGCAATAAAGGCTTTATGAATAGCAACATCACGGCTATCTAGCACCAAATCACTTATCATAATATCGGGTGCATCAATCCCAAAGTGCGCCAGCAGTGGTTTAATACTTTGGTCAAAGGCTTTAGGAAATTGATTGGTGATACTTACCATGTCAGCCTGCATTAACGACCTCCTTGTGAGTATTCACTGTGGACACGGCTAACGAAGAAACTGTTTTGTCGTCAGGGGGTACATTTAACATCTGTAAACTAGCAGCCATCACTTTAGAAAAAACCGGCGCGGCAGTATGTCCCGCGTAGTACAGTTCGCCCTTAGGCTCATTAATTAAAATAACCACAGCCAACTGAGGATCTGACACAGGCGCAACACCCGCAAAAATATTGACATACTCCTCACCGTAACCATTGGCATTGGCTTTACGGCTAGTACCCGTTTTACCTGCCACGCGATAGCCAGGCACTTTTGCTTTTTGGGCAGAACCACCGGCTTGAGTGACGCTTTCAAGCATCTGTAACACCTGCTGCGTAACGTCCTCGCTGATGACTCTTTCACTCTCAATAGGCTCGTCATTTTTTATAATGCTAAGGGGGCGCTTAATACCACCATCCCCTAAAATGCTATACATTCTGGCCAGCTGCAGCGCCGTTACCGAGATACCATAACCAAAGGAAAGTGTGGACAGCTCAAAATCTGACCAACGGTTACGTTCATTAAAAATACCGTTGCTTTCACCGAGCAAATTAGCACCGCTGTCGCTCATTAGGCCGACGTTGTAATACATGTCGAGTAAGAAGTCTTTAGGCACCGACAAAGCCAGCTTAGAGGTGCCCATATTGCTTGATTTACGGATGATTTCAGTTAAGTCAATTTCGCCATAATTGCGCGAGTCTCTAACAATATTGCCGCCTAAATGCATCCAGCCCGGCGAAGTATCAATCAAAGAATCTACATCAGCCGATCCAAACTCCAAAGCGCTTAATACTGCCAGTGGTTTAATTGAAGATCCTGGCTCATAGGCATCGGTTACCGCTCTATTTCGAATTCTGTGGGTCGACACACCCGCCCTATTATTAGGATTAAATGAAGGGCTATTCACTAAGGCAAGGATTTCACCGGTACTTACAGCCACTACCACAGCCGAACCCGAGGTCGCCTTGTAATATTGCACCGCCTGCTTTAGCTCTTTGTATGCCAAAGCTTGAATACGTTGGTCTATGGTTAACTGAATATCTTTCGGCTTCTTGCCTTCCTCAAACTCAATAAGTTCAACCATGCGGCCTTTACCATCACGTCGAATTTTGCGAGAGCCTTGTACACCAGCAAGATAGTCGTTATATACCTTCTCAACCCCCTCTATGCCGTTATCATCAACATTGGTAAATCCAACAACATGGGCTGATACTTCACCACTTGGGTAGTAACGTCTCGATTCGTCTCTAAGATAAATACCCGCCAATTTAAGTTGCTGAACATACTTAGCCATAGCTGGGGAAACTTGGCGCTGAATATACACAAACGTTTTTGTTGGATTGCTGACTTTTTGTTTAAGGTCTACTACATCTTGACCTAAAACTTCTGCCAAAGCTTGCCAACGCTTTTTGTTTTCGCGTTGCACGGACTTCAAATCAAAGTGAGGGTCTGCAGCTGCTTTTTTCTCAATTTCTAACATAGACTCAGCAATGGCCTTAGGACTAGCCCAAATAGCCCTTACTGGTACACTTACCGCCAGTTGCTGACCATTTCTATCTACAATCAAACCTCGGTGCAAAGGGTTAGAGCGAGTACGTAGGGTACGATTGTCACCACGCTTGATAAGTAAATCCGGGGAAATCACTTGGATATAGGCTGCTCGGATCCCCAAACCAACAAATACCAAAGAAATGGTTACCACAACCACAACAAACCGCCAATGCAAGAAGCTTGGCACACTCTTAATTTTTGCCTGATTGGCGCTGGTTTTGCGTTTTGAAGGGGTAGTTAGTCGACTCATTTTATCCTCACCACAACTTCTTCATTGGGTAAGGGGCGGCGCATATTTAGCTGGCTCTTCACTAAATTTTCGATACGGTTATGTTCAGCCAAAGCGCTTTGTTCAAGCACTAAATGACGCCATTCAACATCAAGCTGATCTTTCTCTTGCATCAAGCGTTCGATGGCAATGGACATTTGCCTGTTGTGGTGGGCACTGAGTATCACTAAGGCCGCACTAACCAAGACTGCCAGAAACAACAAAACCCGCACTGGATGGCGGGCTAAGTCAGCAACTACAAAACTCAATAGATTAAAGTTAGTATTAGAAGCACTCATAACTTTTCAGCCACCCTTAACACCGAACTTCGCGCCCGTACATTATTTTGCAACTCTGTGGCTGATGGTTTAATCGCCTTACCTATGGCTTTTAATGCTTTAGTTGCATCAATTTCTGACTGCATGATGGGCATATTATGAGGGACATTTAGGCCGCGACTTTGCTCGCGAATAAAGCGTTTAACTAAGCGATCCTCCAACGAATGAAAACTGATTACAGCGAGCCTTCCTTGAGGTGCAAGGGTTTTCAAGGCGGCCTTTAAGCCTGTTTTGATTTCGTCCAGCTCGCTATTGATATAAATACGTATTCCTTGAAAACTGCGAGTCGCGGGATGTTTAAATTTATCTTTAACAGGTACGGCTAAATCGATAATTTCGGCCAATGTTGCGGTATCGGTAATAGGCGCAATTTGCCGAGCATTGACGATGCCGTGAGCGATGCGTTTACCAAATTTTTCCTCTCCAAACTCCTTAATGACTTGGGCTATATCTTGCTCTTCTGCAACGGCCAACCACTGGGCTGCACTCACACCTTTACTGGTGTCCATACGCATATCAAGTGGACCATTTCGCATAAAGCTAAAACCCCGTTGGGCATCATCTAATTGGGGAGAAGACACACCGAGGTCCATCAAAATCCCGTCAACCTTTCCAACTAAATCAAGCTCTTGAGCAACGGATTGTAATTCAGAGAAGGGGCAATGATGAATAGAAAACCGTGGGTCTTGTGCCAAAGACTGTGCAGACTCTATGGCACTGGGATCTCTATCGATGGCAATTAATTTACCCTTTGCAGATAACGCTTCTAATATCTTTCTAGAATGGCCACCTCTGCCAAAAGTTGCATCCAAATATATGCCATCAGGCTTGATAGCTAGGCCGTCGATGGATTCCTGCTGCAACACAGATAAATGTGAAAAATCATTGGCCATTACAGAGAAAAGTCCTGAAGTCGTTCAGTCAATTCAAAATTCGCTTCTTGCTCAGTCGCGACATCTAAATTGATTTGCTGTTGCCATACATCGGCATCCCAGATTTCAAACTTGTTGAACTGGCCTACTAACATAATTTGTTTATCGAGCTTGGCATGTTGACGTAATGGTGCGCCTAATAAAAACCGTCCATTTTTGTCCATATCGCCTTCATTGGCATAACCCAATAGCAAACGCTGCATGCGACGTTCGTGCGGATTCATACTAGAGAGGCGACTTAATTTAAGCTCAATTTCTTCCCATTCAGGAAGTGGGTAAAGCAGCAAACAAGGCTGTTGCGTGTCGATAGTACAAACTAGCTGTCCCTTACAATCATCCAGCAAAGACTGTCTATACTTAGTAGGTATAGTCACTCTTCCTTTAACATCTAGATTGATTGCATTAGCGCCGCGGAACATAATTCCCCTAACCTTTTTTATTTTTATCTATCAACAATGAACTAGTAAATACGACACTTAACAAAATCTGATGTGATTTTTATAGTTTTTTTGAGGTTATTAAACCCTTCAGATCCACTTTATGCCACTTTTACCCACAATGGACAGTTTAGGTAGCACAGGTCTATCATGTCAAGGACTAAAAGCAGCTATTTGAAGGGTTTCTAGGGCAAGTAATCAAAGGCTTTACAGAAGTGTTTGAAATGCTAGAAAAAACTGACAAGCTGGCGCAATTTGGTAACAACCTAAATAATGACTTTACAGGTTCTAGCTATTTGACGTTTTATAGGTCATAAAGGAAGCTGATTTCGGCTGGCATTAAAAGCTGGTAGTTTTTCCCGAAACTTTTGCTGTATTTGAGGTAGTAAGTTGAGATGCTTTTTATTGATCACATGGTAACCAGACACATCTTTTACTTTTATATAATTAAGTTTAGATGACCATTCACTAAGCTGACTGGCATCGAAGCTATATAAAGCATAGATTATCCTATCCTCTTCGAGCATTTTTAAGGTGTTAGTTGGCATTTCGCTTATCACAATATGTGCGGTTATATCTCCTTTTTCGAACAACTTTAACGTGCCTTCATCGGTCTGAATATAAGCAGTTTCTTGTTGCAGAATCTCTAAATTGCAGGGTTCCCCCTTTTTGCATAACAACACTAAAGAGCCTTTTGCAAAAGCCGGTTCAACTAAAATCACATTGTCATATTTTGTAGCCACACTCTTAAGTCTAATCACATCAGCGTCGACCAAACTATCGTTTAGCAAAATCAAACCTCGTTTGGTCGGCGTGGTAAGAATCGATACAGTAAAGCCTAACTCTTGGTATATAGATTGTACAAATTGAGCGTACACCTTGCCCTCTATGCTTCCCCCATAGGAGATCCTAAACAATGGCTTTGCGTCTGTTCTTTCGGTGGATACTGAACCCCCTGAAAGAAATAATAAACATACTGAAACAATACGCCAATTGAACATTCTTTACTTCCCTATATCCATGCGATAGCAATCTTTATTCTTAACCTACAATAAACTGCAAAAATTTATGTTAATCAAAGAAGTAGTATAATAATGGTACTACTATGCCGTAAAAGTCAAAACTACTTGCCCTTACAAACAAGCTCTTTGGATGGAAGTAACTCACTTGCAACTATCAGGCTCTGTGTATACCATCATATGGTTACTAATAAAAATGGAATTTTTATGCGTTTATTTACTATTTTGTTTTTCTGCGTTATTTGCACTTTTTTTGCAAACTCAGCGTCCAAACCAATAATAGGCAGTTATTACATTCCCGGATTAGTCATCGATAAATCTCATGGTTTATTTATTCAATTGCATAAGTTGATAATGGAAAGAGTAGCGGTCGAGTCCGAGCTGGTACTGCAATCAACCAAGAGCATGCAAAATTCTTTTAAAGACAATCAAGTATTAGCTTACTTTCCAGAACTATGGGAAAACGTGCCGAAAAAAAATGCGGTGATTTCAGACACTATTTGGCTTAAAAAAATCATTGTTTATACACTTAATAACAGACAAGTTAACTCTATCAAAGATTTAGAAGGCCTCAATATTGGTGCCGTAAGTGGTTATAGTTACGGTGAAACTATAACTAACAACCCTAAAATTAGCATCGACTACGCAGACAATGACGATATCAATGTAGAACGATTAATTAAAAGAAGAATTGACGCCATCATAGGCGATCAAATCTCCACTCAATTTGCGGTTAACAACAGCCAATTTAAAGATAGAATTCGTTATGATGTAGACAAACCTTTGGAAGTGCTTAATGTGTTCTATGTTTGCCAAAAAACTCTTGACGGTATAGCGCTTTGTGAACATATATCATCAGCCATAGCCAACTTAAGAGAAAACGGAATCCTGATGCTAAATGCTTCAAGTGGCGAAACTCAGTTAAACCTTCAACTCGCCCGTTAGGATGCCTCATAAGTCAGTCCTTACCTGAGTTTTAGAAAGGAAACATTATAAAATATATGTGTTCTGTTATTTTTCGCGGTTTTATCTTCAGCATCGCATTTATTTAAATTCTAGGTTGTGTGTTCCCACTCATATTATTGGTTATCTTCACGGCATAAAAATAATATACTCGTCTGATGCTATGAATAAGCAGCTGCTATCCATTAAGCAGCTGAAATAAATGAACATTCCCCACTATACAAAGGAACACGCTATGCCGCTAGAAAACTGTATTCTGTCTATTGATCAAGGCACCACTTCTAGCAGGGCTATAGTATTTGCACCAGATTCAAGCATTGTAGCTGTTGCTCAACAAGAGTTTGCACAGCATTACCCTAATGATGGTTGGGTTGAGCATAACCCTGAAGATATTTGGGCAAGCACTTTAAGCGTGTGTCAGCAAGCCGTTGCTAGGGCAAGCGAACAAGGGGCAAAAATCGCGGCAATTGGTGTAACTAATCAAAGAGAAACCACTTTGGTGTGGGATAAAACAACCGGCAAAGCGATTTATAACGCCATAGTATGGCAAGATAGGCGCACTGCAGAGCAATGCCGCAAGTTGCAAGGTGAAGGGCACTTAGAAGCAGTACAAGGGCGTACAGGTTTGTTACTCGACCCGTATTTTTCTGCTTCAAAAGTGGCGTGGATTTTGGACAACGTGCAAGGTGCTAGGCAGCAAGCCGAAGCCAACCAACTGGCTTTTGGCACTGTGGATAGTTTTCTTATTTGGCGTTTAACAGGGGGCAAAGTGCATGCCACCGATGTCACCAATGCCAGCCGCACTAACTTATTTAACATCCACGATCTTTGCTGGGATCAGCACTTACTTGACATTTTTGATGTGCCAACGTCCATGTTACCCCAAGTAAAAGAATGCGCCGATGACTATGGCCACACGGCCGAAGAATTATTTGGTTATGCCATCCCTATTGCTGGGGTAGCGGGCGATCAACAAGCGGCCAGTATTGGGCAATGTTGTTTCAAGCAGGGCGACATTAAAAGCACCTATGGCACTGGATGTTTTGTGCTATTAAATACCGGTGAAAAAGCGCTACAATCAAAAAACAAGCTATTAACCACAGTGGCCTACACCATTAAAGGGCACACTCACTATGCCCTTGAAGGCTCGATTTTTATTGCCGGTGCGGCGGTGCAATGGCTAAGAGATGGCTTAAAAATCATTAAAAGTGCTACAGAAACCGAAGCCATGGCCAACAGCATTGCCGATGATCATGGGGTGTTTTTAGTACCGGCTTTTGCTGGTTTAGGCACCCCTTATTGGGCGCCCGATGCCAGAGGGGCAATATTTGGTTTAACCCGCGCCACCAGCGATGCGCATCTGGCCCGCGCCGCTCTTGAGTCAGTGTGTTTGCAAACCGCAGATTTGCTGCAAGCCATGAGTGAAGATGGGGTTAATCCAGAAAAGCTACGAGTCGATGGCGGCATGGTGGCCAATAGCTGGGTCTGTCAGTTTTTAGCGGGCATACTTAACGTAACAGTAGAACGTCCTAAAGTGATGGAAACCACGGCATTAGGCGCAGCATATTTAGCCGGTTTGCAAGTAGGCATTTACCAGTCAACGGAAGAGCTGGCCAGCATGAATCAAATCGATAAGCGCTTTGAGCCACAAATGGATGCCGCAAAACGCGCGAAACTACTCAAGGGCTGGGCCAGTGCTATTCAAAGCACTTTAGGTTTTAATCCTTGATAACCCAATCGACCTTTGGCGAAATGCCCGATGGCACAGTAATCGAGCAATTTTGCTTAACCAATAATCAGGGCGTAAGCTTAGAGATCCTCAGCCTAGGCGGCATTATTCGTCGCTGGTTAATTCCCCATAATGCAAAGCCGCCTACAGATATAGTGTTAGGTTTCGACTCAGTACAGGCATATTTATCTGATGACAGTTACTTAGGTGCATTGGTAGGCAGATACGCCAATCGCATTGCCGAAGGAAAATTGTGCCTAGAGAGTAAAAATTATCAGCTGGATATCAATCAAGGCGACAACTGTTTGCATGGTGGTAGCCAAGGCTTTAATAACAAAGTATGGCAGAGCACTGTGTTATCTCGCGACGAAAACCCAGCAATTGCGTTGCAGCTAGAAAGCCCAGACGGCGATCAAGGCTTTCCAGGCGCCTTATCTACTAAGGTAATATATACCTTAACCGAATCCAACCGCTTAAAAATAGAATATTTTGCCACCTCAAAGCGCACCACAGTATTTAATCCAACCAACCACAGTTATTTTAATTTGTCTGGGCATAACAGTGGCTCTGTTAACAATCAGCACATCCAAGTAGTGGCCAGTTATTACACCCCAACAGATGCACATGCCATACCCACAGGTGAGCTGATTAAGGTAGAAGGCACGCCTTTTGATTTTAGGAAGTTAAGCACAATCGAACAGGCATTAACGTCTGCCCATCCACAAATTCAATATGGCAACGGCTTAGATCATAATCTGTGTATCGATTCCTATGATCCACAATCCCAAGAAGCCAAATATGCGGCTAAAGCCACATCAGAAAATACAGACATTAGCCTAAAGGTTTATACCACTATGCCCGGGATCCAGGTTTTTACTGCCAATCACTTTGATCATAAAAAAGGTAAGCAGGATAGCTTATATCACGCCCATCAAGGGCTGTGTTTTGAAACACAGTTTTACCCTGATTCGCCCAATCAGCCGCAATTTCCCAGTGCTACATTAAAGGCAGGTGAAGCGTTTTATTCGGTCACTGAATATGAAGTGTTATTTTAATACCAAGCCACATTAACTAACCCGAACTCGGAATAAGAAACGCCTGTAAGTAGCGCTATTTTTGCCCCTATCTTCGTTGTTCATCATGAGTGTAGAGTGACTACACAACATAATGAACGCCTTGATAAGAACAAAACTAGCACCACTTACCCATGATTTGAATAATTGTATTAATTTTAATAAAAGTAAATCTTTGAAATATAAATGTAAATCTGTATTTTTCGACATTCCTTATCCCGAATTCGGGTTAACTAAAAAAGCCCGATACAACTCAGTTGCAACGGGCTTTTTGTATGCAGTCAAAACGTTTTACTTTTTAGCGGTTTTTTTCGCTTTAGGTTTTGCTGCTGGTTTTTCTTCTGTTGCCGTTTCTTCAGCTTTTGGCTCTTCAAGTTGAAGTTGCAGGGCTCTAACAGGATTGTCGCTTGTTTGTGTCAGTTGAACTAAACGGTTCAATTGTCCAAGAGACATCATCACAGCATAAATAGCACCTAAGTAACCAGTTTTATGCAAATCAGTAATAGTATCGGCATCAAGGGCTTGAAGACGTTTTTCACTGATAGTTTGCATACCATTGATATTGCGCTGTTGACCATTAACATAGTGAGCACTTAATACGATTGAGTCAAACAATCCTAGCTCTTCGATTTTCTTGACAAAATCTCGAGTAGCCATTTCGCTGTTAGCTAGCTCAGACAACAACTTTTGACGGTTGTCGAAGAATGGGCTGGGTTCGTCACCAGCAAAAAGTGGCTCGCCTTCGGTGCCAACTAGATCAGAGTTTTCATCGAAAAACACCCCTAATTTATCGCCGTCTGGTCGTACATCAAAAGGATAGCGTTGAATATTTAGCGGCACAACATGACCTGACCATTTGTCGTCTTGAATATACAAGTTAACGCCTTGCTCAATACCTAACATAGCCACACTGTGAGTCGTGTCGCTGTTCGGATCTTTAATAAAGATAATCGGCATACAACTGGCAATCTGTGCATATTCACGCAAGGATGCCGCGGCTAAATGCGCTTCTTTAGCATGTGGGAAATTGGCATCTAGCTTTACGTGTAAGTCTTTATGCTTGTTTTTGTCTAGGGGAATGTAATTCATTGTCATTAAAATATTCTCTAATTATTTTTGATAAAGCGGTTTTTATGCGCCGTATTGAATGTTAACAGCCAACATAATTCAATAACTGGGGATCTTTCAGGCTTTTACAAGTTAAAAACCGCAGAAGTGTGATTTATTTGTAAATAACTTACCGTTCTCGTGTGACAATTTTACCCGTTGCTTGAATTTGACTGTTTTCCTTATCGTCCCGACATGCAATTTTCCCCCCTTATCGTTGGGATAGCATATCCCTGTTTTGTCGTTCCCGAAGTCTTTTGATCGGGAACCTAGTGACTTTGTATTGCTTGCGCTGAATGTGTTAAACCCAGTTTGGGTGCGATACAGAGTCACTGGATACCCGATAACTACACTCGGGTATGACAGTTTTTGTTTGTCGTTGGGATAGTATATCCCACTTGTCGTTCCCGAAGTCTTTTGATCGGGAACCTAGCGACTGTGTGTTTCTTGCGCTGAATTTGTTAAACCCAGTTTGAGTGCGATACAGAATCACTGGATACCCGATAACTACACTCGAGTATGACGATTTTAAAAGTATGAGTTAATTCACAGAGTCGATGTATTCTTGCAGTTTGGCTTCCGCTTCATTTCCAAATAAGATTTCACACGCCACTTTTAATCCAGGGGCGGCTAGGATGTCTTCTTGTCTTACCACTAGAGATATTTTTGAACGGCGACGTAAAAAGTCTTCAAGTTTGGTGACCATTTCACGCTCTGCGGCATGTTCAATTTCAACCCTTAGGTATTCAGAGTTTTCAATTAATAGTTCGGCGTTTTCGGGATTCTCACGGATCTTCTCTAACATATTGATAGCATTACGGCCGTAGCGGCGCCAAAACCTTTTGGTTAGAGGTTCAGATGAGGTTGCAGGGGTAAGCGCATCAAAGTTCATCAATTCAGCGCGGTGGTAAAACTCATCCCGTACGGTATCGTCGGGTTCGCCGTACCATTTGTAATTTTCGTAGGGCAGTGAAATGCCTAGTTCCTTAATCAAGCCCGCTACTTCGTCACCGACGTTAATACAGTCGGTCAGTTTGCCCCCAAATATCGACAAATACTTGTCCACTTTATTTATGTCAATGGCGTGTTTACGTGACAATTGCACCCAATCTGCGGTGCCACCTGTGCCTTTTATGGCTAGGGGCCTTACGCCACAACGCTCGGCTATTATGTCATCTTGGGTTAAGGCTTTTGGCAAGTCTAGAAGTTTGTTTACATTGTCTAAAACAAATTGCCGGTCTTCGTTTGTCACTTTTGCATGGGGATCTTCAACTTGGGTATCAGTAGTACCAATACAGGTTTTTGGCCCCATAGGGATAACAAAAAATAACCGTCCATCATCGGCAAAAAAAGTCAGAACCTTATTACTATCGGTAATTTTATCGACAATTAAATGTATGCCTTTTGAAAATAAGTGATGATGCTCGGTAGTTTGTTGATTAAGCTGATTCATTGGATCAACAAATGGCCCAGCTGAATTAATAATCACCTTAGAGCGAACCGTAAACGCTTCACCGCTGATGACATCCATTGCTTGGGTGTGCCAAAGGCCATCTACTTTTTCTGATCCATTAGCTTGCACATAATTAGCAGCAATACAGCCATAACTCATACTCGAACGAATAAAATTAAACACAAAACGAGCATCGTTATCGTGTAAAAACGCATCTGAATATTCAAAGCCACCATTAACTTTTTGGGTGTTAACTACATTCTCTAAGGATTTAATTTTAGGAGCTGATAAATACGTTGGCCCTTTGGTAAAAAAGCGCCCCATCAACCAATAAACCAAAGTTCCCATAAAAATAAACAAAGGTGGAAACCGAAAACCTTTTTGAATGCTAGTAAAAAAGCGGATCTCTTTTACCGTCGAAGGATAACTACGCATTAAGTGATTACGACTCTTACACAGTTTATTCACCAAAGCATATTCATGGCTTTCGAGGTACTTCACCCCACCCCATGCCAAGTTTGAAGAATTAGAACTGGTAAAGCCTGCAAAATCCCCCTTGTCTATTAGAGCCACTTTCGCCCCTTTTGCCGCAAGGGAGGCCGCTGATACGGCCCCGTTAATGCCCCCTCCGATGATCAGCACATCAAATGTTGTTTCTGGCAGTTTTTGTATATTACTTTTTCTAAGATGATTCACTTTTATTCCACTATTTTATGATTCTGCGGGTTGCACTAAACCATCATTACTGCCCCATGCAAACTCGGCACTTTGCTTGTAATACAATTTATTGATCAACAGTGCGACAGACACGCATGACACTAAGGTGATAAACATTAAGTGAATGTAATGCAGCCCAAAGGGAGCATGGATAGGCGAGAACTCAAACGACAAAGCACCGTACCAAAATACCCCAAATATCACGGCAATAATACCCGCATTGGCGTGGACATTTCTAAATACTAAGCCAACGATAAATATTGAAAGGATTGGCATACTGAATAATCCCCAAAGCTGTTGTAATAAGTTAATAATACTCTCTGCTTGGGCGTAAACCGGCACTAAAGCCAAGGTAATAACGGTTAACACTGCGGTGATCCCAGCACTGAGTTTAGGTACATTTTTAGTGTGGCCGATGTAAGGTTCGTGAATATCGCATACATACAGAGCAGCGGCTGAGTTTAAGTTACTGTTAAAGGTTGAAAGCACGGCTGCAGCCATGGCGGCAGCAAAAATACCCGACATCCAAGAAGGTAATAAATCCCCTACTATCCTGCCATACGCAGCATCACCTATATCACCATACAATTGAAAAGACACAATGCCAGGAATAACTACTATGGCGGGCACAATCAGAAGACGGATTGCCACAGCACCAAACACTCCTTTTTGGGCTTCTTTTAAGGTAGGTGCCGCCATAGCGCGCTGGGTGATCACTTGATTGGTTCCCCAATAAAATGCTTGGATAAAAATCATACCGGTTAATAGAGTATGCCAAGGAATAGGTGAGTCATCTGAGCCAATAAAAGTCAGTCTTTCAGCAGGGATAGCAGAAAAATCATAATCAATGGCGTTAAGGGCCAAAAATACTACAGCAACAGCCATAGTTAAGAGTAAAACACCTGAATAAGTATCCGAAACCGCAACGGCACGTAAACCACCAAAAATGGCGTACATTGCGCCTAACGTCGCGAACGCTGCAGCGATATACATCAATGGGATATCCACATTAAACATGGTTTTCATAAATAACGACCCTGAATAAATCACCGCAGGGCAAAATATCAAGGCACTACTAAGGAAAAACAAAGTCCCGATAACTGCGCGTATATGTTTGTTGTTGTAGCGTTTTTCTAGAAGCTCTGTGGTGGTGGTACATTGGTACTTGTAATAAACAGGCAAGAATACTTTGGCTAACAGCACTAGCCCTACTAATGCAGCAAACTCCCACCAAGCCAGCAATGCCATTTGGTTGCCGTTAGTGCCTACAAGTTGATCGGTGCTTAAATTGGTTAAAGTAATAGAGCCAGCAATGAAATACCATTTCAACTCCCCACCAGCTAGAAACATTTCTTTGTTTTGTTGGCCCTCAGTGGCGCCAGATCGTGGCCCTTTGCCCCTACACTGCCAGTAGGTAAGCGCAGCTATAAAAGCTGTCACCATTGTAAAAACAATTACTTGCGTCATATTTTCTGGCATTACATTTTTCCTTAGCAGGTTTTATATTATTTATTTTCACTTCATTATTTGACTAAGCGCCTAGGCAATTGCTCGGTCTTTCATCACTTCTATTTTTAGTTGTTTGATAACTCTCATACTGTGTAATTCATTGTTTTTCTTAACTAAAGTATTTAGCTGATAAATTGAAATTAACATGGCGTGGATCGGAATTAAGTAACCAAGTTTATTCAACTCTGCTAATTGCTCGGCAGATAAAGCATGTAACTTGTCTTCATCAAGCGTGTGTAAACCATTTAGGTGTTGCACGCTGTCATCTTGAAACTGTATTACCAAATTTATGGATTTTAATAAGCCTAATTCTTCTAACTTCTGGCAAAAGTGTGAAGTCTGCATATCATTTTTAATATCCGCTTCAAGCAGCTTTTGTATACGACTCAAATACAGTGTGGCTCTTCCTTGAGTATCAAAAAGTGGTTCCCCTGTTTCTTTAGAGAACGCCGCACTTTGCTCTAATACACCTATAGTAAAGCTGTTTTCTTGTTTTTCAGACTGCATCAAAAACAGCGGATAGGTTTGCATACTTGAAGGCAAAAACGCACTGTCCCATTGCTGTTCACGCACAAATAAGTTGCTGCCATTCTCTAGGCTGGTTAAGGCCGATAACACCCACGCACCCGTACGTTGTTCACGGGTAAAAAACACCGGAAAACTTGTCACGGCCTTAGAGGTTTCGGTAACTCTTAGTTTCATTATTTGTTGGTTAGCAGCCATGGCTATATGGCAATTTGGCCTGACTTTTAGCCCTTGATGACTTTTACTGTTGAGCTCTACTAATTTTGTCATGATGAATCTTCTTCTTATTTAACTTTAGACAGCCAAGTTTCAATGTAATCTCGATGCGGCGGCAAAGTTTGCAACATCTGCTCGGTTAATTGCTGATTACGCTGCATAATTTTTTCGGCTTGTTGATCTTGATTATATAAATACCGCTGGCGCTCGAAATAAGGCTTAAAGCCCATGCCATATAATACGTATTGATAACTAGCAGCAGGAAATAACTCTATAGAGGCATCGAAGTCGCTACTTACTGGCCCTCGATACCCCCACAATGCCAAGTCATTTTTTAGACTTTGCGGAATGGAGTTGTCTTCAAGGTGTGCTTGCCAGTAGGGTTCAGGACGCTGAGTTAAACAATAATGTAATTTCAAAAAATCAATAATGCGCTGCCAGCGATAATGCATCTGTTGATTAAATCGCTCAGCGGTAATGGCCATTAAGGAGTTATCTGCTGGTAAGTTTTCTGCAATATAACGGGCAGATATTTCCACCAACATAATAGCTGTGGCTTCTAGGGGTTCAACAAAGCCTGCAGACATGCCTACTGCTACGCAGTTGTTTTTCCAAAACGTGGCTCTGTGTCCAGATTCAAACGAGATTTTTCGCGCCGGTATGTCTTTAGCAGCGTTACCTATGTAGGCACGCAAGTTAGCTTCTGCTTCATCATCGCTTAAATAAGCGCTGCTATAAACATGTCCTACTCCGCGTCTATGGGTCAAACCTATATCCCAGATCCAACCGGCATTTTGCGCCGTGGCTATGGTATGACAAGCAATAGGGCTGGAATCATCCTCGTAAGGGATTTGCATAGCAAGAGCGGTATCGTTAAATAACACATCATCTTGCGGTACAAAAGGCACCCCTAATGCTTTGCCTAATAACAACGAAGAAAATCCAGTGCAATCGACAAACAAATCGCCTTGTACATGCTTTTGTTCAGACAACGCAACCGATTGGATATGGCCATTCTTCGCTAAAACAACGTCTTGTACTGTACCGATAATATGTTCAACATTGAGATTGTCACGACAATGCTGCTTGAGTAAATCGGCAAACGCCCCTGCATCCAAATGGTAGGCATAGTTACACTGAGCTGTATATTCAGATTCGGCCATAGTACGTGGCGCTAAACCGGCTTCACAGATATGATGCTGAAAATTTGACCGTGCGGCATAATCTTCAATATTGGCCATATAAGGGGCTAAGTCTATGCGCCCATAACCTAGAGGCACAGTAAAAGGGTGATAATAAAAGTCATCTTGACCTTGAACCCAGTCTACAAATTTTCCACCTTGCTTAAAAACGGCATGACAATGTTTAAACAAATCACTTTCTTTAATGCCAATTTGCTGCAGAGTATTTTTCATGGTGGGCCAAGTCCCTTCGCCTACACCCACTGTAGGTATATCAGACGACTCCACAAGAGTGACTTGAATTGCATCAGAAGTGCTAGTTTTATGGTGAGAAGCGACAATAGCAGCAGTTAACCAGCCAGCCGTTCCTCCACCCACAACTACAATTTTTTTAACCGCTTTTGACATCTTGATACGCTATCCATTTACTGCACATACAACCTCTTATTCTATGGGTATAGAACACGGAAATCAGCAATACTTCAAAAGATATTTCTATCCCATAAGGCCTGCTGCGCCCTGTGGGATAAAAATAACCCGCACCTTCAATGCGGGTTATATTCCTAGTTAACCGACAATTGCGTTAACTATTGTATTTCACTAAAAGCAAACTTAGAAATTAGCACGAACACCAAAAGCATAGCGGGCTCCAGTATCTTGGATCTGCGTGATTTGATTTGAGAATCGACCATGCTTGAAGGTTTCTTCACCGGTTAAGTTAATGCCTTCAAAGAAAATCGTGAAGTTTTCGTTGATGTCATAACTGGCACTTGCATCCCATTGTCCGTAAGTATCTACAAAGTTAGGCTCGCCAGTACCACCTGCCAATGTTTGTAAGAAGGCTTCACGATTGTTATAGGCTAATCGTGCCTGCCAACCATCTTGTTCATAAAACACCACAAAGTTTTGAGAATCACTTAACCCTTCTAAAGCAAAGGTTTGAGATACAGTAGTATCTATTTCAGCATCACTGTTGACCACAGTTGCGTTAGCCGTGAAGCCAAAACCATTATCCCATACATGAGTCAGGGCAATTTCAAAACCATTGACACTGGCCGTTTCACCATTTTGAGGACGACTGACGAAGAAGTCTTCGGTGGCACCTTGTAATTCATCGGCAATGATTAAGTCTGGATCATCACAATTGCCACAGATGTTGCCCGGATTACCGGCACGACCTGCCAATGCAAATGTTTCTAGTCCTCTTACTGTGGTAATAAAGTCTTCTACTTCTTTATTGAAGTAAGCAAAACTCAATGAGCTTGCATCAGCAAAATACCACTCGTAAGAAATATCCCAGTTCTCAGACAAGAAAGGTTTTAATGCAGGGTTACCACCCGACGCTGTTAAGTTTTGTAAACGAGGCTGTCCAAAGTTAGTAACAGGTGACATTTGTGACAAAGTAGGTCGTGTCATGGAGTCATAGAAAGAAAAGCGTAATACCATATCGTCTTGCAAGTCTAACTTGAAGTTAACACTAGGCAATAAATTCGCGTAGCTGCCACCTTTAGTAATTGGCTCTGCATCACCTGCGTAAACATTCTGGAATACCGTTCTATCACTGGTTGCTTCTATATCAGACAACACTTGTGATGCGCCATCTACTGATGTTTTAGTTTCACTGTAACGCGCGCCCACATTGACAGTCCAAGGCATATCACCTAATTCACCTTCAAATACAAAATCTAAATATAAGCTAGTGACTTCTTCGCTTACAATGGCAAACCCATTGGTACGCTCAGGGATCCAGTAATTATTTTCAGCTATAAATGCAGCAGTTGAACCCAGAGGGAATCCTAAGGTTGCATCATTACTGGCTTGCAAGCTAGTGTCGTTTATCAAAGTATCAAACCAAGCTAAACCATCATATGAATACCAAGTATCGGTCACACCATCGAAGAAGTTGTTAGCAGTATAAGACTCTAAAATACCTGAAGGCACTTCACTACGGTAACCACCGTACAGGCTGTTTAGACCACCCACTTCACTGTATGGCTGGATGCTTTTTTCGCGGTCTTGGAAATAGCCTCCAAATTTCATACTAGTGAAGGTATCGCTATCAGGTGTATAGGTAAAATCAGCTTTTAGTTCGGTCAGCTCATCTATATTGTTTCTTGCGCCGCCTTTATTGGCAATATGTGTACGCGCCCGGGCAATATCAGGTATACCACTGGCACTAAAATCATCATGCTGAGTAGTAAAACTATCCCCTTCTAAAGTAGAAGAAAAGTTATTGATCATACCAATAACGGTAAAATAAGTACCGCCATCTGAGGTATCATCTGTGGCTTTTGAAGTGGAAATATCAAAATCTGCTTTCAGATTTTCGCGTATATCCCACTCTACATTTAGACCAAAGGCTTCCAAAGATGAATCACGGCGGCCTTGAGTGTTTTCTACAAAATCAGTCGCTGCACCTCCACCTACTTGGTCAATATAGGTGGCAGTTCTGGTTTCGGGATCAACAGTGACACTACCTACACGAGTGGGTTCGTACCAAGCGGCTAGATCATGTTGTACTGAGTCCACTTCAAATTCTGATAAGAAACCATCAAAGGTAATAGAAATTTCATCATTAGGGGCATATTGCAAAACAAGTGATGCGTTAGTACGGGTTCTTTCTTGTACATCAGAGATGTGATCCACGTTACGTGGAATATAAATGTTGGTGGCCAACACTTCGCCAGCCGTATTAGAAACGTCAATACCAGGACGCCAGCCGCTGGTACCAATAGTATTAATATCCACATTTCTCTGCTGATGAGATGCAGCGAATAACACTCCGAATCTGTCATCATTAAAGGTATTACTAACCAGCACAGATGCACTTGGAGAAGTCTCTTCATTTAGACTTTCATAGGTACCTTTAACTGTACCTGCGACTCTAAAACCATCGATATCGAATGGTCTAGCGGTCGTGGTATTAATAGTGGCGCCTATACCGCCTTCTTGCAACGCCGCATTGGTACTCTTATATACATTAGCACCGCTGATCATTTCCGCAGCTAGCACATCAAAACTAAAAGCGCGGCCTACATTATCGGTAGCCATCTGGCGACCATTTAGCAATACCGCATTAAATTGTGGGCCAAAACCACGTACCGATACAAGGCGACCTTCACCGCCGCTTCTATCAATGGACACACCAGTGATACGTTGCAATGATTCGGCAACGTTCATGTCTGGGAACTTACCTAAATCTTCTGCCGCAATACCATCAGATACTATTAGTGACTCTTTTTTGTCTGACATTGCACGCTTTAAACTACTCACAATACCACGTACTTCAATCACTTCAGTGGTGTCATCGGCAGCGGCATCTTGAGCCATTGCCTGCAAAGACAACCCTGCTGCTGGTACTAATAATGCGGCTTTAACGGCCGTCCAAAGATAGTTTTTTTTCATTTGATGTGTCCTGTGTTTGCCTAGTAAATTATTATTTTTAAGAATGTAATAAACCGGTGTCTCCATGGGTATGATTGTTATAAAGATCCCTTGGCTAAGTCTCACTCAGCTAATAACAACTCACCAACATTTTTCACTCTTTATGTTAGCAATTTTCTAACTTACACTTATATAAGACAAAAGAATATTACTATTTGTGATGATCATCCTTCACTATTGCTTATATTTTTACTAGCAATCAAGTGTTTAGCGGATTAGAAGAGGCATCAAAATGTAGAGTAAAGACTGGTTTCAATTGCAAAAGCGATTGATATCACGGTATAAATCTATCCTATTCTCTGATCATCACTTTTTTGTGGCTTTTAAATTAAGGTTAAACTCCAGTGAAAAACGCCGTGCAGAACTATATATCTTTAACTGGTCGTAACAGTAGCTTGGTCATCGATTGCAATAATGATGCACCGCAAATCATGTACTGGCGCGAAAAATTATCGGCCCAAAGCACGGCGCAGATGATGAGCTTGCTGCGCTTACGGCAAGAAGCCCCCGCGTCACCTATTAAAGAAATTCGCCGCTCTTTAACGCCCACAACAGGTCAAGGGTATACCGGACATCCGGGTATAAGCTTGCACGGCGAGACAGATCAATGGTCTGTGGCTACCGATATTTCAAAAGTAGAATGTGTTGCGCCCAATCACTACGAAATCACCAATACCGACCGCAATCGTAATATTGTCATTATTCACACTATCAAGATGGATGCTGAGACCGATGTAGTGGCTGTTTCAACAGAATTAGTGAACCACAGCGACAGTGCCATAAGCTTAGATTGGTGCGCCGCCGCAACCATTCCAATACCCAGCTATTTTAAGCATATTATTGGCTTTGAAGGTCACTGGGCCGGAGAGTTTCAAGAACATCATCTAGAGCAACATTTTGGGGCCTATGTGCGAGAAAATCGCCGCGGTAGAACATCCCACGATAGTTTTCCAGGCCTAATCATGCGCACTAAAGCCACCGACCAGTTACAAGGTGAGGCTTATGGGTTTCATCTAGGTTGGAGTGGCAATCATAAAATTATCGCAGAGAAAATGGGCGATGGTCGTGCTTATGTGCAAATAGGTGAACTACTACTGCCCGGTGAAATGACCTTGCAACAGGGTGAAAGTTACCGCTCCCCCACTCTTTACGCCAGTTACAGTAGCGGTGGATTATCAGCGCTTTCCCAGCAATATCATCAATATGTTCGCAGCCACTTAATTCGCCAGTCAGTTAAAAATAAGCCCCGCCCTGTGCATTACAACACCTGGGAAGGGATATATTTTGATCATGATGTAGATACACTAAAAGACTTGGCCAGCCGCGCCGCAGCCATTGGCGCCGAGCGTTTTGTTTTAGATGATGGCTGGTTTATTGGCCGTGATGATGATAGCGCGGGCTTAGGTGATTGGTATGTTGATAAAAAGTATTATCCTAGTGGCTTAACCCCGTTAATTGACCACGTTAAAGCACAAGGCTTAGAGTTTGGCCTTTGGTTTGAGCCCGAAATGGTCAACCCCAATAGCAACCTATATCGCGCCCATCCAGATTGGGTGTTAGGCACCCCGCCTAATCAACAACTAGGCTTTCGCAATCAACTGGTCTTAGATTTAAGTCGCCAAGAAGTATTCGATTACTTATATGCGCGCATTGATAGCATATTAACCGAATATGATATTGCCTACATTAAATGGGATATGAACCGAGATATCAATCACCCGGGCGGCGCCAACGGCAAACCCGCTATTCACAACCAAACTCACGCTTTTTACCAACTAGTGGCGAAATTAAAGTCTGCCCACCCTAAGGTTGAAATTGAAAGTTGTGCCTCGGGCGGTGGCCGCGCCGATTATGGGGTGTTAGCCCATACTGACCGCATTTGGACCTCTGATTCAAACGATGCCCTAGAACGACTAAAAATTCAAAAAGGGTTTTCGTACTTTTTCCCCGCTGAATTAATGGGCTCACACGTTGGCCCTAGGGACTGCCATATTACCCATAGAAACATCAACATGGCGATGCGCGCCTCTGTGGTGTTATTCGGTCATATGGGCATGGAAATGGACTTGCGAGAATTAACTGACGAAGAAACAGTCGAACTCAAAGCCATGGTGGCGCTGTACAAACAACATCGCCATTTAGTGCACTCAGGCGATTTATTTCGCTTAGAGTTACCGGAATATATGCATGGACTGGGCATAGTCGCACAAGACCAATCCCAAGCGCTATTTTCATACAGCTTAATTACAGCTAGTTCTGCATCCTTGCCTGACCAATTCCATTTTGCCGGATTAGATAAACATGCCATTTATCAACTCGATATTATCTGGCCCATTAAGTCTGGCGATCGCTGGCCGAAAGCCTCGGTATTTAATTTTAAAACTCACTTACCCGATGTAGACGGCAAGCAATTTTCAGGGGAAGTATTGATGCAATTGGGTATGCAATTACCTTTGTTGACTCCTCAAAGCAGTTTAATTTTTCATTTATCCAAAGTAGGGTAGTGTAGGTGAATACCTGATGACATAAAAACATGATCTTTTACTTTACCGCGGCAAGCTATAGACTCAATGCCAATCTAATAATAAATAAGGAACCATTACAGTGAATAAACTTTTTAAAATCAGCACTTTATTTGCGGTTAGTGCATTAAATATCGGTAGCGCTACAGCTATCGAAGTAAGTGAAAAAGCCCACAAACTGGCTCAAGAAAACATCATTATTGATTCTCATATAGATGTGCCCTATCGCCTCGAAGAAAAATGGGAAGATGTGACTAAAGCCACCAAAGGCGGTGATTTTGATTACCCTCGCGCTAAACAAGGCGGCCTAAATGCGCCTTTTATGTCAATTTATATTCCCGCAAGTTTAGATAGTTCTGACACCTCCACTAAATTAGCCGACAAGCTGATTGATTACGTTGAAGCCATAGTAGGCCGTGCCCCTAACAAATTTGCCATTGCATCCAGTACCGCAGATGTTGAACAACAATTTGCTCAAGGTTTGATTTCATTGCCGTTGGGTATGGAAAACGGCTCACCTATTCAAGGTGATTTGGCCAACCTACATCATTTTTATGAACGTGGTATTCGTTATATAACCCTTGCTCATTCACAAGCGAATCACATTTCTGATTCGTCTTATGATCTACGCAGAAAGTGGAAAGGCTTAAGTCCTTTTGGCAAGGAATTGGTGCAAGAGATGAACAAGGTAGGCGTGTTGATTGATATTTCTCATGTATCTGATGCCGCTTTTTATCAAGCTATCGAGTTATCTAAAACTCCTGTGATTGCCTCACATTCTTCATTACGTGCTTTTACACCTGGTTTTGAGCGCAACATGGACGACGATATGATCAAAGCCCTTGGTAAAAATGGCGGGGTGATCCAAATTAACTTCGGCTCAACCTTTGTGACTAAACGGGCTAATGCTTGGAGCAATAATCTCAAAGCTAAACGTAAAGAGCTTGAAGAAAAACTCGGTAAAGATAGTGACGAACTAAAAGCCGCTATGATGGCATTTATGCAAGAGTCCCCTTTCCCCTATGCGACGTTAGACACAGTGCTGGATCATATTGACCATGTAGTGAAATTGATTGGCATCGACCATGTTGGTATAGGCTCAGATTATGATGGTGTGGGTGATTCCCTACCTACCGACTTAAAAGATGTGTCAGCTTACCCTAACTTAATCCAAGGCCTGTTAAATCGCGATTACAGCGACAAGGACATAGTCAAAATACTCGGTGGTAACTTTTTACGAGTGTGGAAAGCCAACGAAGTCTACGCTGCAAAACACTAAAGCGTCACCTGAAAGAGCCCTTTATTTGGGCTCTTTTTGCATTCAATTCTAAATAATGACTGTCTATCTTTTTTACATTTTCTTAGAGTGATAAGTTGGAATGTAGATATAATGCTTAAAATACAACAACTTAAAATAATGGCTCGAAAGCTGCTTACTTACGTCAATATAGTGAAATCTCATCTGGGTTAAATAAAACCCATTGTTTAATATAAAAAGGAATCATCAAATGACATTGCGTAGTTTACTAAAAAGCCTTATTGCAATTTCAGCCTTGTGCTTATCACTGAATGCGTCAGCTAATCTTATTTTTAACTTTGACAAAAACCTTGAAAATAATTTGACCTTAATCGAATACCGAATTGATAACTACATTTTAAAAGTCACTACGCCAACCAATAACGGTTCGATTTTTACAGGTGGAGCCGGACGTTTAGCGGTACTAAGTGACACCATACAAGATAAAAACAATAATATTGGCAGGGCAGAGCAATTAGATTTTTTATTAACAGATTTAAATGGAAACGCAGTGAATTTTAACGGCCAACTTAACATTGTATTTTCGGGTTGGGATAAGAAAGATCGCGCTAGAATAAGTGGTGCAGGTATAGACAACACTACTTATGGAAATGATAACGGTACTTTTTCAACCTTTCTGTCAGGTGACGGGTTTAGTGTAAAAGGCCATAGAGCCGGCGACGGTTTTAGAGTTTCTCAAGTCGCGCTCATTCCTGAACCATCGACTCTTGCGGTTCTTTCCTTAGGTTTACTTGCTTTTAGTTTGCGAAGGTTTAAGCATAACTAGGTTATTCCGTATCTAACTTATAGTTTTTTTTCTAAAAAAGCACCTTATTGAATAGGTGCTTTTTTTATGCATTATTTTGTTGCATCTGTTTGCTTCTAACACCTAATCTGCCAGGACCCTCTATCTTTGGAATAGTACAGACCCCGAACTCTATATAGAACCATCAACTATTTTAGCTATTCAGCTATAAATCTTGCTAGTTTCAACTAGCCTTAAACCATTCCTTGTAGGCAGTGGTATCAATCATGAACGTATTACAGTACAAAGCCTTTATTAGTTATAGCCATGTAGACGAGCAATGGGCGAAGTGGATCCATCGCACTTTAGAACGTTATCGCGTGCCCAAAAAACTGATGAAACAGCACGGCCTAGCAACTAATCGTCTACATCCTATATTTCGTGACCGTGATGAGTTGTCGACCTCTTCAAGCCTTGGAATAGCAGTCACTACTGCCCTAGCCGCTTCGGACAACTTGATTGTGGTATGTTCTGCCGCCGCAGCTAAGTCTCATTGGGTCAATGAAGAAATTAAAACCTTTAAGGCCCTAGGCCGAGAAGAGCGGATTTTTTGTCTTATTGTTGATGATGCTGACAATGAGTGCTTCCCTCCTGCACTACAAATTGACGAGCCATTAGCAGCCGATGTGAGAGCCGATGCCGATGGTAAATACAACGCCAAGCTTAAGATCATTGCTGGCTTGTTGAATTTTGGATTTGCAGAATTAAAAGATCGTGAACAACGCCGCCGGTCACAATTTCTTGGACTGGCCTCAGCCGCTTCGCTGCTTGTGGCTGGCGTGATGACAGCATTAGCTATCAATGCCGTAATCGCGGGGCGTGAAGCTGAGCACAGTCGCCAACTGGCAGCCAAAGCACTAGAAGATGCCGAAGCCGTGGCTGGTTTTCTTTCGACCATGTTAACTGACCTCGACCCAGAAGCTATGGGGAATACCATAGTAGCAGACTTACGCACTCAGGCATCCAATGTCGCGCTTCCGGCCACCCTTAATGGAACAAATACCGCTAGGCGCATCTTGGATAAACACCTACTTGAACACGCTACCCAATCGGTGACAGCGCAGTTTCTGGATCAACCACAAATTTATGCACGACTAGAGCGCTCCATTGGCGACTCTTATTACGCCATAGGTTTATATGACCAAGCAATCAAGCGCCATAAACAAGCATTATCCCACTATCGCACAACACTGGGCGAAGGTGACAAACGCACCCTTGAAGCCGAAGGTGCTTTGGCGTTGGCTTATCTTTTTGGCGGGCGGCTCGACGATGCAGCCACTACTTTCGAGCACAATATTCAATTGGCTCGTAAAACCTTTGATTCACAGCATGAAGTGGTGATGTCGGCTATTAATGGCTTAGCTGTGACTTACTCTGATTTAGGTCGCTTAGAGGAGGCACGAGATCTTATGGAAGAAGCGATGCAACTTATGGTGAGTAAGTATGGTATTGACCATGGAGAAGTGCTTGAAGTACGAGGCAATCTCGCTTGGGTGTTATATGTTTTAGGTGATTATACCCGTGCCGAAGCAATAAATGTTGAGCTACTCGACAGCAAACGACGAGTTTTAGGGCCAGAACATAACAGTACGCTGGCAACTCTCAATAATCTGGCGCTAGTCTATAGGCGTACCGGTCGCTTTGATGAAGCGGAAGCTACCCATCGAGAAGAGTGGGCAATTGGCCGCAGGAAATTAGGCGACGATCATCCAGATGTATTGATTACCATGCTCAATTTGAGCCGAGTATTGTCGTCATCAAATAAAACGGAAGAAGCACTGTCATTATTGTTGGATGCCCATGGTATTGCAAAAGCGACACTACCGCCTTACCACCCATTACTTGCGGCCATGACGGCAGCCTATGGTGACGCAACTTTGAGCGCCGGTCACCAAGAAGCTGCACGCACCTTGTACTTAGAGGCTAGGCGTATCTACGAACAACTACACCCATCTGGGCATCCTCGTTTCGAACGCCTAGACAAAAAACTCGCGGCGTTAAAACCTGCCCAAAAAACATAACTGCTCAAACAAAAACAGTCCTTTAAATGATGGACCGTTTATTATGACCATATAATTTCCGTGTAGGCTTAACCAAGTTTATCTTGGGTCTTATTCTCAAAATCACTGGCATCATTGCGTTGGTGTAACTGGCCTTCGGGTGCGCCCCAAGTACGATTAACCATTTTACCGCGCTTTACGGCGTCTCTAGCATCTATCTGCTGCGCCCAGCGCAATAAGTTTTTGTATGAGGCGACATCTAAAAACTCAGCGGCTTCATATAGTTTACCTAGCACCATAGCGCCATACCATGACCAAATAGCTATATCGGCAATAGTGTATTCATCACCACAGATATACTCTTTATCCGCTAAATGTTTATCTAATACATCCAGTTGCCGTTTTACTTCCATGGCGTAACGGTCGATTGCATATTCGAACTTTTCAGGTGCGTATGCGTAAAAATGCCCAAATCCGCCACCGAGCATTGGCGCACTGCCCATTTGCCAAAATAACCATGACATACACTCAGGTTTTTTGGCAGGATCACTAGGTAAAAACGCGTTAAATTTTTCAGCCAAATACAACAAAATCGCCCCTGATTCAAAAACACGAGTTGGCGGATTAGTGCTAGTGTCCATCAATGCAGGTATTTTTGAATTAGGATTAATATCTACAAAGCCACTGCCAAACTGCTCACCTTCCATAATATTCACTAGGTAAGCGTCATATTCTGCATCGCTAATGCCCTTTGCCAGCAGTTCTTCAAGCATCACAGTGACTTTTACCCCATTAGGTGTAGCGACCGAATGCAATTGCATAGGATGTTTTCCTTTAGGTAATGCTTTGTCGTGGGTGGCACCGGCAATGGGCCGATTGATAGCGGCAAATCTGCCGCCACTGTCTTTGTCCCAAGTCCACACTTTAGGTGGCGTGTATGCTGCTTCTGTCATATTAAGGATCCCAATGTAAATAAAGTGAATGATTGAACAAATTGTAGAAACAAAAAAGGCCTCAAAAAATTGAAGCCCTTGATAAAACCTTTAACCGAAAACTTAGCTTAGTATTCCCACCAAGACTGTTGCCACCATTCTAAAAACTCATCAAAGTCGATAGAACCATCATGATTTTTATCGATTAAACCAAAACCTTCTTCAACATGACTGGCTTTGGTTTTTGGCGACAACACAGTGAGCAACTCAATAAACTCCTTTAGGCCAATTGTGCCGGTGCCATCGGCATCAAAGAAATCAAACTCTTTACGGGCTTCTGCAATTTTTTCAGGTGATAATATTTTTTCAGACATTGTTGTTTCAACTGTTACTTTAATAGGTTAAGTCTAACGCTAATAACAAGCTAGTGTCTATATGCCAACCTTTAATTAACCGTTAGATTTACCCAAAGCTGTGCGCTGGGCACGACGTTCTGCCGCTTTTTGTTGCCGTCTTAACTTTATAGCTTTTCGGGCTTCCAGGCCAAGATGCTCTTCATCACGCGCGCGGGCTAAGGCCACTTGCTTTTCGCGCTCTCTAAAACGCGCCAGTTGTTCATCACTATGCTTGCCATGACATTTAGGGCAACTCACCCCAGCTTCAAAGACATCGCTTTGCTTGTCTGCTTCGGTAATAGGTAAACGACAGGCATAACACTGGTCATATTGGCTTTTTTCTAAGTCGTGATTCACTGCCACGCGATTATCAAATACAAAACAGTCCCCTTCCCACAGGGTATTTTCTTGTGGGACTTCTTCTAAATATTTAAGAATACCGCCTTCAAGGTGATAGACCTCTTCGAAGCCTTGTTGTTTTAAATAGGCTGTGGATTTTTCACAGCGAATACCGCCGGTGCAAAACATGGCGACTTTTTTATTTTTTCCTGGATCTAGGTTGTCTTTAACGTATTGAGGAAACTCGCGGAAAGACTCGGTATTAGGATTGACCGCATGCTTAAATGTACCGATATCAATTTCATAATCGTTGCGAGTATCAATTAGCAATACATCAGGATCTGAAATTAGATCGTTCCAATCGGTAGGTTTAACGTAAGTGCCTACTGTTTTTCTAGGGTCGATACCTTCTACCCCCATAGTCACAATTTCTTTTTTGAGTTTGACCTTAGTACGATGAAAAGGCTGAGTTTCGTCTAAAGACTCTTTGACTGAAATAGGATTTAGTCGTTCATCTGCGTTAAGCCAATTTAGTAGGGAGTCGATAGTTTCACGGGTGCCAGAAACCGTACCATTAATACCTTCTTCAGCCAGAAGAAGCGTACCTTTGATGTTGTTGCTTTCCATAAACTGGAGTAGAGGTTGGCGTAACGTCTTGTAATTATCAAGGGCGACAAACTTGTATAACGCACAGACCACGAATTTTGATTGTGTAGACATAATATTACCTTGCGAGTTGGGGCGTAATCCCAGAGCAAAAAATTGGAGCGCGATAGTAGCAGAATGCTTAGTTTAGGGTCAATATTTTGAGTGATACCTGTATAGCCTGCGGCTTATAGCAAGTCATTATCTTTAGCAACGTTTCCCATATTTGGGAATATTAATATCCCTCAGTTGGGAAACCTTCCCTGTTTCAACTTCAAAAAAGTCATTTAATCCTTAGATTACAATTAGATACGTTTTGGCATGGAATTGGCTTTAGTTCATACATATAAAGTGACTAAGACCAATCGCTAGCTGCGATTGAACTGTAATGTGAGGTTAAAAATTGGATATTGTTCGACAAACATCCTCAAAAAATTGGTGGAAATCTAAGCCGTTTATATGGTTGACCGCAGGGGTACTCATATGTGGCATTGGTTATGTGAGCTGGTCGCAACCTTCAGCCGATATACAGGTCGATAATGACCAACTGCTTATGGCTGAAGTAGAGCAAGGACCCATGAGCGTTAAAGTGGCTGGCAACGGTATTCTCATTCCAGAAAATATTCATTGGTTAGCCAGCGAAGTATCTGGACGGGTTGAGCAAGTATTAGTACGCGCCGGTGCACAGGTCAAAACAGGGCAAACTCTTTTTGTATTGTCTAACCCGTCACTGAATCAATTTCGCGATGAATCTAAGTGGGCTTACGAGGCGATGTTAGCTGAAGAAAAAGCACTACAAAGTCAGTTAGAAACTGAAAAGCTCGATCAACATGCCAGAGTAATCCGCGCAAAATTCGCCCTTGAAACCGCCAAATTACAATTAGAAGCCGAAACTAAGCTGATTGAATCCGGCAACGATGTGGTATCAAAAATTAATTACCGCAGAACCCAATTACAAGTAGCGCAATTACAACAAAGCTGGGAAATCGAGCAACGTATAGTGGAGCAATTTGATAACAACGCCAATGCTCAAATAGCGGCGATGTCGGCTCAAGTCAATCGTTTGAAAAATATATTAGCGAGAGCACAACAGCAAGTCTCCGCTCTTCAGGTGTCCTCAAGCATGTCTGGCATAGTGCAAGAGTCAAACCTTGAACAAGGGCAACAACTTATTGCCGGCACTAATCTAGCGAAGATTGCGCGGCCTGATAGTTTGTATGCACAAATCGCGATTTCCGAACTACTTGCCAATGGTGTGGCAGTGGGTCAAAAGGCCAACATTGATACTCGCAATGGTCTTATAAAAGGAAAAGTAACTCGCATCGATCCCGGTGTAGTCGATGGCAATGTAAAAGTGGATGTCGCTTTGTTGGGAATATTACCTACTAATGCGCGCCCAGACCTCAGCGTCACTGGGGAGATATGGGTAGCGGAAATTCAGCAAACTTTGCACATAAGCCGCCCTGCATTTAGCCAGTCCAATCAACAGGCAGTGTTATTTGTACTCGACACTCAAGGTATTGCACACAAGACCCGGGTTCAATATGGCACCGCTTCCACCCATAAAATCGAAATAATATCCGGCTTACAACTTGGCGATCGCGTCATTGTGTCAGACACCAGTGACTGGGATCGCCATCAAAGCATTCGCATTAATTGAAACCTACTACGCTCGTTTAAATAAATTACACTACAGAATAAAGAGGCAATCATTATGACCCATCCTTTGATCCAACTAGACAATATCAATAAATCATTTGTGACCGATGACATCGAGACGTTGGCACTGAGTAACATCGAACTCAATATTGAAAAAGGTGAATTTGTGGCCATTACCGGTCCATCGGGTTGTGGAAAATCAACCTTGTTATCGCTATTGGGTTTGTTGGACGTAGCCAGCAGTGGCCACTATCAACTTAATCAACATCAAACCGAACAGCTTAGTAAAGGTAACCGCGCACGTATTCGCAATCTAGAAATTGGGTTTATTTTTCAGTCCTTTAACCTAATATCAGAACTTAATGTCTATGAAAACATTGAGCTGCCCTTAAGTTATCGCAAAGATTTAAATAAGGCGGACATTAAGCAAAAGGTCACAGAGGTATTGGCGCAAGTCGAAATGAGCCACAGAAGCAAACATTTTCCTTCGCAACTTTCTGGTGGTCAGCAACAGCGAGTGGCCATAGCTAGGGCACTGGTTGGCTCACCCTCATTACTTTTGGCGGATGAGCCTACGGGTAATTTAGACTCAAAAAACGCCCAAATGGTGATGGACTTATTGTCCGACCTCCATAAAAAAGGCGCCACTATTTGTATGGTCACCCACGACAATCACAGTGCAGCCGCCGCTCCAAGGCGGATAAGCTTATTTGATGGGCGCATAGTAGAAGATACCAAACCACCCCAAATTGATGCAGCTTAAGGAGGTCAGACGATGTTTCAAGATCTAAAATATGCGCTGCGCTTACTGCGTAAAACGCCTCTGTTCACTTGTTTGACTATTTTTGTGATGGCGATTGGATTAGGCCTGACTATTTACATGTTTGCTGTGGTCAATTTACTGGCCTACAAAACATTGGATATCACTCATTACGATAGGTTAGTGGTGATAGACGCCACAGAAAACGGATTTCAGAATAATGGCGGTACTATATTTCCCCACGATTACTTTTATTTTAAACAACGTCAAAAAAGTTACGAGATATTTTCAGCCTACAATAATGTGACCGCCAACTTATCCAACGGTGAAGCTACCAAGCGCTATGCGGGTGCTATGATGGAAGTCGACGCATTTAAGTTGTTTGATGGCGTGCCCGCCTTAGGAAGAACCTTTAATGCACAAGACATGTTAGCCAACAGCCCCAAAGTCGCCATTATCAGTCACCAAATTTGGCAAGATGACTTTGTTGGCCAAGCCGATATTATTGGCCAACAAGTGCAATTGAATGGAGAACTTACCAGTATTATTGGGGTGATGCCGCCCGATTATGCTTACCCCGTAATGGAGCAAGTCTGGATGCCGTTAAGCATAGACAAAAATGCTAAACCGGGTTTAGGCTGGCCTATTAGCGTAGCGGCTAGATTAAAACCAGATGTTAACATCGAAAGTGCACAACAAGAGCTAGCCAATCACGCCCATCAGTTAAGTCTGCAATACCCAGAATCTAATGCTCGAGTAGGCATTCATACTCGTTCACCTGTGATGCAGATGATGGATAATTCGATGATGATTGTTTATATGCTCACTGGTGCAACTGTATTTATTTTACTCTTAGTGATTGCCAATGTGGGCAACCTAATGTTAGCAAGAGCAATGGAGCGCACCAAAGAAGTGGCGATCCGCTCAGCCCTTGGTGCATCTAGACAGCGCATAATTATGCAAATGATAATGGAAACCCTCATTATCTGTGTTGTAGGCGGCTTTTTAGGGATATTTATTGCAGGCTGGGGGCTAGATGCCACTCATCCCATTTTTCAAAATTTAGGGGGGTGGGTAGCAAATTGGTGGCAATTTAAATTGGGCACTGAAGAACTCATCGCTGCGCTTTGGATTATAGTGGGCACGTCAATCTTAACAGGTGTGGTGCCCGCCATTCGCGCGTCAGGCGGGGATATTAACAGCATCTTACGTGATGGCACCCGAGGTGCCCAAGGTAAAAAAGCTGGGCGCTTAAGTAAAATATTAGTTTCTGTAGAGGTGTTTTTATCTTGTTCTTTGCTAATAGTCGCAGGCACTATGGTGTTTGGGACGCAACAAGCCCTCAATGCCGATTACGGTATCAATACCCAAGGTTTTTTAACGGCGCGTTTTGGTCTCAATGATAGTGAATACCCCGATACCGCTGCGCGTTATCAATTTCATCAACAATTGATAGCAGGGCTCAGTCGTCAGGATAATGTGGCTGGGGTGACTATAGGTTCGGCGTTCCCTGGCAGAGGGTCCGGTCGTCAGCCTATCCAAGTGGAAGGCTTAGAAGTGCAAAATAACAGTTATGCCCGTTCCTATTTTATGACAGTCGCAAACAACTACTTCGAAGTACTAGGGGTGCCGATCCTTGAAGGCAGAGCGTTTGACCAACGCGATACCTTAGACAGTCAACAAGTGGTGATTGTGAGTCAAAGTTTTGCATCACGAATGTGGCCCAACTCCTCAGCCTTAGGCAAAAGAATCAAAGCGGATCCAAGCGATCCCGAAAGTGACTGGTTAACAATTGTAGGCGTGAGTAAACATCTATTACATGCGCAACCTTTTGGTGATGCGCCGAATCGAACGGCTGTTTATGTGCCTAATGCACAATGGGCCTATGGCTATCAATATGTGGCGATTAAAACCCGCGGTAATCCAGATGATTTACGAAACACCCTAAAAAGAGTTGCAGCAAAAGTTTCACCAAATGTACCCTTTTATGATGTATTTTCGTTACAGGAGCGATTGTCTAGACGCGTAGCAGGGATTAACTTTGTAGGAGACTTGTTCGTTATTTTTGCTGTGATGGCATTGATATTGGCGGCAGCGGGGATCTACGGCGTAATGAACCGCAATGTTATCGGCCGTACTCAAGAATTTGGGGTACGTCGCGCGTTAGGCGCCACAGAACGTGACATTCTAGGCATGATATTTCGTCAAGCTTCCGTATTATTGCTGTTTGGAGTAGTAAGCGGGGCAATTGCAGGTTATTTGGGCGTTCAAGCCTTATCTGGTACGCTAATGAACTTAGTGCCCTATTATTTAGGTGTCACTTTGGTGGTGGTAACATTAATCAGCCTTACTTTTGTGATGGCCACCGCCATGCCAGCGAGGCATGCTTTAGCCTTAGAGCCTAACTGCGCACTCAGGTATGAATAAAGGGAAAAGTTACCACTATGTCACTAATAGACAAACCCTTGTTGATTGCCGATGATGATATTAATGTTCTCTCGGCCATCAGCTTACAACTCAAGTGTGAAGGGTATTCCAGCCGAGCGGTACAGTCGCCGCAAGATGTACTGGACAATCTAAAATTGGCCGAATATGGGTTAATTTTAATGGACTTAAATTACCATAGCGATACCACATCGGGGCAAGAAGGTTTAACCCTAATTTCAGCCATACGCAAACTCGACAAAAACATTCCCATAGTGGTGATGACTGGCTGGGGCAGCATTGATATTGCTGTTGAGTCCATGCACAGGGGCGCCAATGATTTTATTGAAAAGCCCTGTGACAATAACCGACTCATTAATATCATCCGTAACTTGCTGGCACTGGGAGAAAGTCATCAACAATCGGCGCGATTACGCTCCGAAAACCAATTACTACAAACCCAACAACATCCCGCTCAGTGGATTTGCCAATCAAAAGCCATGCAAGGTGTTATGGATATTGTTGCATCGGTGGCCGATAGTGATATCAACATTTTAATCACAGGTGAAAATGGCACAGGCAAAAGTCAATTAGCACACATTATTCATCAAGCCTCACAAAGGCGTGAGCAAAGCTTAGTCGCAGTCAATATGGGAGCTATCAACGAACAAGTATTTGAATCAGAAATGTTTGGGCATATCAAAGGCGCATTTACCGATGCCAAGACAGATCGTATAGGTCGCGTAGAACTAGCCAAAGCAGGCACCTTGTTTATGGATGAAATAGCCAATATCCCCCTGACCCAACAGCCTAAGTTACTTAAAGTGCTAGAAGACGGACAATTCGAACGCTTAGGCTCAAGCAAAAGTTTACAGGCTGATATTCGGGTGATATCTGCCACAAATGGGGACTTAACACACTTAGTTGAGCAGGGAGAGTTTCGCCAAGATTTGTTGTACCGCCTCAATAGCATCGAAATTGCCATGCCCAGTTTACGCCATCGACAGGAGGACATAGAGCCTTTGGCTGAACAGATATTGCAGCGCTATACCCGTAAATACCGCCGTCATGTGACAGCTTTTAGTGATTCTGCAAAATCAAAAATGAAAGCCTACACTTGGCCTGGCAATGTACGTGAACTCGATCATTTAATAGAGCGAGCGACATTGATGGCGAAAGATAGCGTTATTCAAGCTGAAGATTTATTGCTGCCCACCTCAAAATCTCACAATGATGAAGACTCAGAGTGGGCAAATATGAGTTTAGAGCAAGCAGAGCGTAAGCTTATTGTGATGGCTTTAAATAAATTTAAAGGTAACGCCAAACAGGCTGCTCAAATGTTGGGTTACAGTAAAAGTGCCTTTTATCGCAGGCTGGAAAAGTTTGCATTGTGAGCGATCCCACAACAAATAAACGCTTTATTTGGCCCCGCTTGTCCCTATTCGGCTTTGCAAACCGTATGCAATTGCAGGCCATTTTGGTTATGTTGCCTTTGCTATTTAGCGTGTATTTTCTGTTATGGCATTGGGATTTATCCAGTTATGGAAAATGGCTAATAAGCATTCTACTGACATTTTTGGCGCTAGGTTATTGTTGGCATCTAAAGCAGCAACTCAACTATCATTTCCAGACATTAAGCAATTTATTAGAAGGGATCCGCACCGAAGATTTTACTATAAGGGGCAAGGTGCATTCTGCTGACGATCCTTTGTTCCATCTGATTACGCAAATTAATGAATTAACCGACGTATTAGCGCTACAAAAAATCACCTCCGAAGAAGCCAACAAACTATTAGAAAAAACCATTGCCCAGATAGACGTAGCCATTTTTGCATTTGATAGCCACCAAAATGTCAAACTAGCCAACCCGGCCGCAGCCAAATTATTAGCCCTTGAGTTTGACAAACTTATGGGTAAAAACGCCTTCGATTTACAACTAGCGGCATTTCTAGATCACCACCAACCGCAACTTATTGAACATGCCTTCGCCGGTGCCACAGGACGTTGGCAGGTCCGTTGTGAAGGGTATCGAGATAAAGGTCAACAACGACAATTACTGTTTATAACCGACTTACGCCAAGTATTACGCAACGAAGAACTCAATGCGTGGAAGAATTTGATGCGCGTAGTCAGTCATGAAGTGAATAATTCATTGTTTCCTATTTCTTCATTAAGCCAAACTTTGCAGACATTGACGAAAAATCATCTAGCCCCCACAGAGAAGCAGCAAGATATATTGCAAGGCTTGGACATTATTAACGAACGGGCGGTAAGTCTAAGTGAATTTATCAAGCGTTATGCTCGTTTGGCTCGTTTACCCGTTCCAAACAAAAGGTTTTTCAATTTTAATCAGTTAATTCAACGTGTTATGGGTCTTTTCGAAGAAGGTGTGATTCACCTAGAAGCGACACTCTTAGAGCAAACTGTTGAGTTAGTTGGTGATGAGGCGATGTTAGAGCAGGTACTGATTAATTTGGTAAAAAATGCTATTGAAGCGGGTGCTCCAGTTAAAATATTGTGGGATATGGACACCCATTTTTTTCGGTTAAGCATTATTGATTCGGGTGTGGGGATCACCAATTTGGCCAATATTTTTGTGCCTTTTTATTCAACTAAAACCACAGGCTCTGGCATTGGCTTAGTATTGTGCCGCCAAATTTTAGAAAGCCATAAAGGCAGTTTGACCCTTGAAAATGTGGGTAAAACTGACCTAGGCCAACAATTTAATGGCTGCATCGCAAGAATCAACTTGCCGCTCGAATAAGATTCGATACTTAAAAACTCGCTTCTACCTGAAACACCATGTTTTTTTTGTTTACCGGATGGGTGATCTCTAAACGCTGGGCATGTAAATACAAGCGATTATCTAGCCTGCCATACAAATCGTCGCCTAAAATAGGCATATTTAATCCTTCTGCATGGGCGCAATGTACCCGCAACTGATGAGTGCGGCCTGTATGAGGAGTTAGCAATAATCTAGTCTGGTTTTGATCCGAGTTACGTTCCAGCACTTGCCATTTAGTCAGTGCTTGCTTACCACTATTATGACAAACCAATTGCTTGGGACGATCATATATATCACCTCGCAATGGCAGAGTAATCTCACCTGAATCTTGTTTCGGTAAACCTGTTATTAAAGCCACATATTGTTTATGTACTTCGCGGCGAATAAATTGTTTCTGCAAGCTTTTATTTGCGGCTGAATTTAGGGCGATCACCATCAATCCAGAGGTCGACATGTCGAGTCGATGCACAATTAACGGGCCAGTAGCTTCAGGAAACTGCTGCTTAATGCGCTGAAAAACCGAATCACTGATCTCTTTCCCAGGAACAGACAGAAACTCAGCAGGTTTATTGACAATTAAAATATCGGGATCTTTATAAACAATGTCTAGTTCTTTATGTTTGCCAGAATCCGACGTTAGTGGGTTTTCATCTAACGCCATGCCTTTTAACATATGCTTCAAAATGGGCTGACATTTCCCAGAACATGCAGGGTAATATTGCTGATGCTTTTTAATCTCCGATTTCGGCGACGCCCCCCACCAAAACTCGGCCATAGCTAAAGGTTTAAGGCCATGGGTAAAAGCATATTGTAATAGTTTTGGAGCAGCACACTCCCCCGCTCCTGCTGGTGGTGTTTTGAATGCTGTTTCAGCAAATATATCCAGCAGTGTTTTTACTTCTAAGTCTCTATTCAAAAACTGATATTGAGCAAATATTTTATTTTGTAATTCCGCTGATTGCTGTTTTCGTTGCCGCTTTAAGTCAGTAATTTGAGCAATGAGCTGGTGCAACGCCGCCTGTTGCTTTTGTTTTGCCTGATGCTGGTGCTCGGTTAACTCCTTTAGTCGCCACTTGTCAGTAACACTTTGTTTTGCTAGCGCTTTAAGGCATTCATTTAATAAGTCTTGATCGACTTCATGCTTTAGGTATTGTCGCTGCAACTTGCGCTTTTTGCGGTTTTCAATTGTTTCTTGTCGTAACTCTTGCAACTGTTGGTTTTGCCCTGATTCAAAGGCGGCCATTTGTTGTGTCAGTTGCAAAAGCTCTGGGGCGTTTTCCAATTCTTGTATTTTACTATTGAGGCGGTTAATAGCGTTTTTTTCAGCAAAAAAGAAACTGTCTTCAGCCAATAAATCAAACACTGGCGGCACAAAACCTTGAATTTGGCTTTGTTCGGCCAATTTTCCTGAAAAAGCTGCGATATAGCCTAGTTCACCTTCAGAATTTTGGACTAGTAACACCCCAAACATTTTACCAATCACGTTTTTAGGGTCGTCAGTCAATCCAAAATTGTGCTGCCAATTGGTAGTTGATTTAAGCTGTTGTTGTAACTGTTCTGCCGCCAACACACAAAGTGGATGAGGTTGATAATAAAAAGGAAAGGTAAAACGCTTTGGTAAGCTATATTGCTTTGTTGAAGTTGTAAAACGCGTAAAACAAGAATTGTTATTTTGCATAGCTGTTCAGTCAGTTTTTACCTTAATCATATCTTCACAAGATATATAATGGCGCGCATGATACACACTCATACTGCAAAGTTAAATTCAATCTTAAATGATGAAGGTACATTCACTTTCTCATAACGGTATACTCATTTTTAGCACATCTAAACGTAAGAAGCGGTTTATGGTCATTAAACAATTTGCAAAAACATCTTTAGGTTTTTTCCCTACACCCGAGGTTGAATTAACTAGGCTAAGTCACTTTTTAGGTGGCCCCAAAATATTTATAAAAAGAGACGATCTAACAGGCTTGGCTTTAGGTGGCAATAAAACCCGAAAGCTAGAATATATTTTGGCTGATGCCCTGCAACAAGGCTGTGACACTGTTATTACTGCAGGTGCAGCCCAGTCTAACCATTGCCGCCAAACCGCTGCAGCGGCAGCCATGTTAAACTTGCAATGCCATTTACTATTAGGCGGTGAATCTCCTGCAACGTGCCAAGGTAATTTACTGTTAGATAAAATGTTTGACTCTCATATTCACTGGACTGGAGATAATCGTAAAGGTGAGGATATCCAGCGAATAACAGCACAGCTTAAGGCCTCAGGTAGAAAACCTTATTTAGTGCCTTATGGTGGCTCGAACGAGTTAGGAGCCATGTCTTTTATTAATGCAGTTGGTGAGCTGAAGCCGCAACAGCAAGCTGATGAATATTCCCATCTGGTGTTTGCATCCTGCTCTGGTGGGACACACGCTGGATTAATTCTCGGCAAAGAAATTCATCACAAAACTTTTGATTTGCTTGGTATCAATATTGACAAAGAAAACGTGGCAAGCGGTGAGTTGTCTCAAACCATAGTGCGACTGGTTAATAACACTGCAAAATCTATCGGCTTGAATTATAGCTTTTCTGATCCACAACTCATTTTAAATTCAGATTATGTTGGTGCTGGGTATGGCGTGGTTAGTGAGCGAGATAAAGAAGCTATTGCGCTAATGGCCAAGTATGAAGGGGTTTTACTGGATCCAGTTTACACAGGGAGAGCCATGGCAGGACTGATTGATTTGATCCGAATAGGGAAGCTCACTAAAAATGATAAGGTGCTTTTTTGGCATACAGGTGGCGCCCCTTCGCTATTCGCCTACAGCGAAGACTTAGGTTTTTCATAATTGTGACTTAATTGAACGCCTGACTTTAACTGGCTTGCTCTAAGTCTGGCGAGGTTTTGGGTTCGAGCTGTTGCAAAATATCGTACAACTGAGTTTCGTCAACTTTTACTAATTGTTGCTGTTTTTGCTGCAATCTAGCTTGCGTATTGCTACTGCAATTGGCGATGACTTCCACATCGATAATATCGGCATTGTTATGTTGTGATAAAGGCTCTGGATGCATAGTTAACCAAAGCTGTGCGCTCTTCAGGTGTCCATGTTGAATGTACCGTTGCGTTTGTTGGCAAGTTTGCCAATAGTTGTCATTAGCACTTAAAGGTTGCGAAGGATAAAAATTATTATCACCTGAAAAGTTCGAAGTCTGGGTTATTTCGGGAGGCTTTTCTAATTGTGGGCGATGACTGCAATCTTGCTCAAGCATCGCCATAATTAGCGCGAACTTCGCCCCTTCATTGGCGGCACGATTAACAGTGCCGTTTAATTCATAGTCATTAGCAAGCAACAACTCATTGTTAGCTTCTAAGCTTCCATGATTTTCATTAGCAGCGATGCTCAAAGTCAAAATCGATTAAAATAGTTAAGGTACTTAGGTTATCGATACTATTTCATAAGACTTTAGAAATGTTCGACCACATTATCTTGTTGATTTTTTTGAAGTCACAACATCCCTTTAGAAATCATTTAAATAACTTTGGGATCAACACAGGTGTTGAGGCTTTGTATTCCTGGTAGTTTTGATTATCTTTCCAACGTTGCTCTGCTTGTTTTTGTTGTTGAGGAACACCGCTAACCCGAATCAATAAAAACGCCACAAAAATCGGAGATATTAAGGTTATCAATTGCCATTGATATAACGCAGGATAAGCAATAATAGCCACCCCCAACCACACTAATATTTCACCAAAATAATTGGGGTGACGAGAACGCGACCATAAGCCCGTTTGGATAAAATCGGTATTACTATTATTTTGCTTTCGAAATTGTTGCTTTTGATTATCGGCAATCACTTCATAAGCAAAACCAATTGACCATACAATTAAACCTACACTTCCCATGATCCCAAATTCCCTTTGATGACCCGAAGTAATTGCTGCAAATGCGGCTCCCGCAGTCATTAACACCCACAGTCCCTGTAAAGTCCACGTAATTGAGAACCGCCAAAAATTATGTTTTATTTCATCAAAACGACTATCTGAACCTTGCTTAACGACTCTTAAGAATAGAAAACTACCTAGCCGTGCGGCCCAAACACCTATTAGACACACCAGAATTATTGAACGAATATCAAGAGGTGGACTTTGCAGAGCAGCAAAAATAACAACAGAAATATAGGTGATACTTCCGGTTAAATCATAAAAATGTTCTGTCTTAAATAAATAAGCGGGGATAAATGCCAGCCACTGCATGGCAAATATAATTAAAGAACTGCCAGCAAAAACACTCAGTGAAAGGCTGTCATTAACTGCCATTATTTTGCCACCATCACTGCCACTGCAAACCATTAAAGTCGCTAAACATAGGGCAATAAAATAAAAAATAAGAGTGCGAATATACTGCATGTTGATCAGTACCTTAATTGTTAGAAGTTATCTTTAGCTAGATACCAGTAGTTGTTATGCCTTATACGGATCTATTGAACTTTTAGATCTGTTGATTAATTTTTGACAAAACGAATCAATAGATGCATTCTTACCACCTAATTTACAACCGAGCAAGCCAATGAACAATTCAGTTGCCAGTGTTTCAATAGCGGTTATATTTTCGGTTGTGAAATCAGAGATTTCCATCCGAGCATAATCCTAAAGGGCTTTCAGCCCAAACAAAGGCTTTTACGCCAATCAAAAAATTTAGTTTAGACCTAACATTATTACGTTTTTTTCATAGTGAAAAATTGTAATAGCTTTTTAGGTTGTGGAAAATTTATTATGCCAAATCAAACATTTACACCTGCAAATCAATCATTATTTGCTTTATTCAAACAAGCTTTAAGTGGCGACAATCAAGAAGATTTAACCAAAGGTTCAATAGGACGAGCAGCGTTTTTGCTATCTGTTCCAATGGTGCTGGAAATGATGATGGAGTCGGTTTTCGCGATTACCGACATCTTTTTTGTCGCGGCCCTAGGATCATCTGCCATAGCCGTGGTTGGCTTAACAGAAGGAATAATTACACTCTTATACGCCGTGGCCATTGGTCTTGGAATGGCGGTCACGGCGACTGTCGCTCGCAGAGTTGGCGAAGACAATATTGACGGCGCTAATCACGTTGCCGCGCAAACCATTTGGCTGGGATTAGGTGTTGCTTTAGCTGTGGGTATTCCCGGGAGTATTTACGCAATCGATTTGTTACAGCTAATGGGCGCAACCAAAGACGTGGCGCTTCAAGGAGAAGGTTATGCCTCAGTGATGTTTGGTGGCTGTATCAGTATTCTTTTCTTGTTCCTGTTCAATGCAATTTTTCGAGGCGCGGGAGACGCCAAAATCGCCATGAAATCTCTATGGTTAGCCAGTGGTATTAATATTGTTCTTGATCCTATGTTGATCTTTGGAATTGGTCCCTTTCCAGAAATGGGATTAACTGGTGCGGCTGTTGCTACCACTATTGGTCGTAGTATTGGGGTGCTGTATCAGCTTTACCATTTATTTTCGATTAAAGGCAAAATTCAAGTGTGCCTCGATAAATTGAAGTTGGACTTTGCCGTTATTGGCGGCTTACTTAAAGTATCGGTGGGTGGGGTTTTGCAATTTTTAATTGCGACCGCCAGCTGGGTATTCTTAGTCAGAATAGTCTCTCACTTTGGCAGCGATGCCGTTGCTGGCTATACGGTAGCAGTAAGAGTCATGATGTTTGCTATTTTACCCGCTTGGGGACTAAGTAACGCCGCGGCAACTCTAGTAGGTCAAAACTTAGGAGCCAACCAAGCCCTGCGCGCCGAGCAATCGGTATGGGCGATTACTAAATACAATCTCATTTTTATGTTGTTCGTTGCGGTAGTTTTTTACTTATTTTCAAGCAATATTATTAAGCTCTTTAGCGAAGACAATCAGGTTATTTTTTATGGGGCACAATGTTTAGAGCTTATAGCATATGGGTATGGCTTCTTCGCAATAGGTATGACCTTAGTACAAGCCTTTAACGGTGCGGGTGATACTATGACGCCAACGGCGATTAACTTTGTTTGTTACTGGTTATTGCAAATACCCATCGCATACTGGCTTGCGGTGACGTTGCAAATGGGACCCTCTGGTGTCTTTTTAGCTATTTCCATTGCATCGTTTTTTATTGCCATAGGCTCAGTTATTTTATTTCGCGTTGGCCGCTGGAAAACAATTCAAGTTTAATGCTCAAAATGAACAACGCAGTTTGACTGCGTTTTAAAACAATTTAGTGAGCAAATTCGTGGGGAATATATGAGTACAAGATTGATAAAAGCGGGGAGCACAACCGCCCTAATGTTACTATACGGCTGGGCTGTAGCGGCGATTAGTCCGCTAAACGCATCGACCCAAGGCAAAGATCAAGCCGCTGAAACGCGCATAGTAGGCGGCGAGAAAGCCACAAAACAAAACTGGCCGTGGATGACGGCCTATGTGGCTACTTATACTGAGCTAGTGACAACCTTAAGTGTCAACAATGCTAATTTTGAAACTAGAGCCTTCACAGAAGGAACAGGCGGACAAGCCAATGGCATCATCACAAGTTGTGGTATAGGCGATTCAGTTTGCACTGATGTAACGGGTAATATTTGCTTAATAGAGCGTGGCGAGGTTAATTTTTCCGAGAAAGCCGATAATTGTGAAGCCGGCGGTGGCATAGGAGCCATCATCTATAACAATGAAGAGCAAGGCAATATCTCAGGCACTTTAGGTGAAGACTACTCAGGCTCTATCCCCGTTGTGGCCGTAACCCAAGAAGATGGATTAGCTCTGTTGCAGCAAGTTGGCAGTATGGCTGCGTTGTCGGTCAGTGTTACCGCGCAATTACAACAAGACTCCTCATGCGGCGCTTCGTTTTTAGGTGATAGGTGGGTACTTACCGCAGCCCATTGTGTGGATGGCCCTAATGCCCGTCAGTTAAAAATGAATGTGGGAGAATACGACTTATCTGATGGTGCAGCAAACGCCATCGATATTGCCAATATTTATATTCACCCTGGTTACGACGACAAAAAATATGATAACGATATTGCCTTAGTTGAACTTGTTGCTTCAGTGGACATTGCCGGCGTGCAAATAGCCGAGCCTATAGTAACCAACCTATATGCAACTGAGAATAGTGTCGCCACGGTAGCTGGCTGGGGTGGACGACTCGGTTATGCGCCAAGTGAAGGCCCAACCAAGGATTTTCCCGATATTCTTCATAAGGTAGATCTAAGGTTATCCACTAACGCCCAATGCCGCGCTGAAATAGCTGAAAGTTTTGGCGCATCCCCTAGCAGCGTTAATGTCACCGATAAAATGATATGTGCAGCCGTAACTACAGGCGGTAAAGGGTCATGCCAAGGTGACAGTGGTGGTCCATTAGTTATCAATACCGGTGTAGGTGTACAGCAAGTTGGATTAGTCAGTTGGGGCTATGGCTGCGCCGAAGCTGGATTTCCTGGGGTATACACCAGAGTTTCGGTCTTTAAAGGGTGGATGTCAGCTATCACCCAAGGTATTGCCATCACCCAAAGTCACGACTTTGGTGTTGGTCTTGAAGGTGAAGAGCAAACAACTGAACTTAGAGTTAGCAACAACAGTGACATCGATGTTGAACTGAGCTTTCAGCTTACCGGAGCAAGTGATTTCACCTTGGACGCCAGTAGTTGCAGCGCTTTAGCTGCGGGTAGTAGTTGCCAGCTGAGTGTGAGTTATCTGCCAGCTATAGCTAACCAAGTATCGGCAGAATTAACCATTACCACCGACAACGCGCAAGTAGCCACAAGTAGCGCCTTAGTGTCAGGCACTACAATTAACAAAGCTGGTGAACTATTGGCCATAGCGGGTAGCACCTCTGACGCTGTGACACTATTTACCGGTGGCACAAATGACAGAGCTGGGTGGGTAGCAAATTCAGTTGAAGGCCTAGACAGTGGTACCACAAGTAACTTACAAGACAGTATTTTAGTGGCGCAAATTGCTGGAGAAGGAGTGCTAACATTTGATTGGTCAGTTTCTTCTGAAGCAAACACTGAGTTAGAAGAAACCGATCCCGACTTTGAACCTTATGATGCCCTATATCTTTACGTAAATGGCAGCTTGATAACCTACATATCTGGTGAGGTCGATTTCACTGAATATAGTGTTAGTTTAGCGCCAGGTACCAATATAATTAATTGGACTTATAACAAAGATCCCGAAGCAGCAGAAGGGCAAGATAAAGGCTTTATTCGTCATCTAAAATTCACGCCCGTGGATAACTCACCGCCTGATGATAAAGATCCACCATCAGGCCCTCCGACGGTTACAGCGCCAAATTCCTCTGGTGGAGGTAGTTTGGGCTACATAATTCTAGCGTTATTAGGACTGACTTTGAGGCGTAATAATCTAAGGTTAGCAAGGCGGATATTTGATCCGCCATCTGCCATGTTTCAACGCAAAGGCAGGTGAGCGGTATAACTGTTCAGCGGCGTTATTTCATTCAATCCATCGTTGGAGTCGACTGTCACTGGGGTCACCTTAGCAGTACATTGCTTGTCAATAGCAGCGGATAAGGCTATCCCTCCAAGCAACAAGAAAAACCACAGGATCCCACCTGCAACTAAGGCTTTTTTCATTAGATATTCCTAAGCTGAGTTTTTAAAGATATTGTTTAAGTCGCAGCTCAGGCATAAAAAGTTTATATTTTCGAAAAATAAATGGGTATTTAGCTCGGGTCAATTATTGTTTTTAATCTGTTGCCAGGCAGCTTCCATTTGCTGTAAGTCGGCAGTTTCCATACTCAGCCCTTGGTTTTTTATGACTTGTTCAACTTGTCTAAAACGTTTTTCGAATTTGCGGTTGGCTTTTATCAGGGCGGTTTCGGCATTAACAGAGGTATGCCTAGCTAAATTAACCACGGCAAACAATAAATCTCCTACTTCTTCTTCAATGGCCTCTTGATCGGGTTTTGGCGTATTTACTTCTGCCAATACTTCGGCAATTTCTTCGTGAACTTTATCTACCACTGGTGGTAATTCAGTCCAGTCAAAACCGACTTGGGCGCATTTTTTCTGGATTTTTTGTGCGGCTAATAAAGGCGTCATGCCCTTGGGGATATTAGCCAATAGGCTGGTATCTTGCCCTTGATTTTTATTGGCTCGCTCTTGGGCTTTTATTTGCTCCCACTGTTGGTTTAACCCTTGTTCTGATTTTTGCTCTCCATAGGCAAAAACATGGGGATGACGCCTGATTAATTTATCGCTGATAGCCGTCACAACATCATCAAAATCAAAGTCACCTTGCTCTTTTCCTAGCTGAGCGTAAAACACCACCTGAAACAACAAATCACCCAGCTCATCTTTAACATCTTGCGTATCGCCACTTAAAATCGCCTCGGCAAGTTCATAAGCCTCTTCAATAGTGTGGGGCACTATGCTTGCGAAACTTTGTTTTTGATCCCAAGGACACCCGATAACAGGATCTCGCAATTGCTGCATGATCTTTAATAATCGCGACACTTGGCCAGAGTTTGATTGTTTAGATAGACTCATGCTATTTATCTACCTTTATAACATCAGTTACACCCTTAATTAGCTGTAGGCGGCTCATGGCTTTTGATAAAAGGCGTAAGTCTTTTACCTCTAATTTGAGTTCTATTTTAGCTCGATTTAATTTTGTATCCGTGCTGCTGTTTACCCCGAGTAAACTCACCTGTTCATTGGCAATAACTGTGGTGACATCTCGCAATACTCCGGATCTATCATCACACAACACATCTACTTTGGTTTGAAACGCGGCTTGTAAATTACTGGCCCAATTGACTTCAATTTGCCGCTCTGGATGCTGTTCTAACAAGCTATGGAGTTGCTCGCAGTCTTCACGATGCACGCTAACACCACGGCCTTGGGTGATATAACCTAAAATTGCTTCACCGGGAAGGGGTTGGCAACAGCCCGCAATTTGATTTAATAAATTGCCCACCCCTTCAACTATTATGCTGTCTTTTTTTAACTTAGCTGCTTGAGGCTTTTTAGCTCTAATCTTTAATTCGGGTTCAGGCTGATATTTTTGCTGTAAAAAGTTCACAACTTGCATAATACGCACATCGCCGCCACCTATAGCAGCGTATAGGTCCTCGAGATTTTGCATATTAAAACGGGAAGTTGCCTCACCAGCCAGTTTCGGTTCAATATTAAGTTTGCCCAGTTCTCTATCGAGTAACTCTTTACCGGCATGCTGGTTTTTGTCTTTATCTTGCTTTTTAAAGTAGGTTTGGATCTTTGCTCGTGCGCGTGACGAATACACATAGCCCAGCCCGTGATGCATCCAATCTCGGCTGGGGTTGGCCTGTTTGGTGGTAAGGATCTCAACCTGATCGCCGGTTTGTAGCACATAAGTAAAAGGCACAATTCTACCGGCTATTTTAGCACCAACGCATCTGTGCCCCACATTACTGTGAATGTAATAAGCAAAATCAAGAGGCGTGGAACCAAGTGGCAAGTCCACCACATCGCCTTTTGGTGTAAACACATACACCCGGTCATCAAATACTTGGCTTCGTAGCTCTTCAACCAAATCGCCACTGTCGGCGACTTCTTCTTGCCACTGCAATATTTTACGCAGCCAATTTATGCGTTCTTCATAGCCTGAACGACTGGAAGTGGCCCCTTCTTTATAGCGCCAATGTGCGGCTACGCCTAACTCTGCATCTTCGTGCATTTGCGCGGTGCGAATTTGAATTTCGATGTTTTTGCCCTGTTTTCCTATAGTCACAGTATGAATGGATTGGTAACCATTAGGTTTAGGAGTGGCAATATAGTCATCGAATTCTTGAGGAATATGTTTCCAATTGGCGTGTACTATACCTAATGCTGCGTAACAATCTTGCATGCGTTCGGCAATAATTCGTACTGCTCGAATATCATAAAGTTGTTCAAAACCTAGATGCTTTTTCTGCATCTTTTTCCAGATACTGTAAATGTGCTTAGGTCTGCCATACACCTTAGCTTTGATGTTTTGCGCATCTAGTACACTTTGCAGTTGCGCTACAAAGTCCTCAATATATTGCTGGCGGTCGCTGCGACGTTCATCAAGTAAGCTGGCTATTTGTTTATAGGTATTGGGGTGCAAATAGCGAAAAGAATGATCTTCTAATTCCCACTTTAACTGGCCAATACCCAATCGGTTTGCCAAGGGTGCGTAGATATTGGCACATTCTCGCGCGACTAATACCCGTGTTTCTTCGTCGGCATGTTTAACTTTTTGTAAGGCACAAATTCGCTCAGCCAGTTTCAGCACCACAGCCCGCACATCTTCTACCATAGCCAACAACATACGCCGCACGTTGTCGATTTGCGCTTCATCATGCTTGTTTTGACTGTTTACTCTAGCATGTAAAGATTTGATCGCATCCATACGCCGAACGCCTACTATGAGCTTTAAGATACCTTCGCCAAATTGTTCGGAAATTTGCTCTTCGCTTAGTTGATGGGCCTCGCAGTAAGGATAAATGAGCGCGGCTTGTAGGGTTTCGTCATCCATATGTAACTCATGAAGAATTTCTACCATTTCTTGGCCAATCAACAGAATTTCAGGCGTATCAGACACGTCTCTGAGTTTTTGCTTACTTGTTTCTGGCAAATTCAAAGCGGCCAACCACTCATCAAACGGCGGACGTTGCTCTTCATGTACTTTACGAATTGAAACCATTTACATTTGCCCTTACTGAGACTCTAAAACCACAGTCGCCATAGCGTAATGTTGTTCATCTGAAATCGAAACAAAACTATGATTAATATCACGGGCTTTGCACAATTCAGCAAATTTACTGGAAAATATTAATGTCGGTTGGCCCGAAGACAAATTCACCACCTCTACATCTTGAAAACTTATGCCATTGCCAATGCCTGTGCCTAAAGCTTTTACTGCGGCTTCCTTAGCGGCAAAGCGCTTAGCCAAAAATCGTTCTGGGAATTTGCTGGCGCTAAAGGTCAACATTTCTGATGGGGTAAGCACTCGCTGAGCCAAGCGCTGTGACTTTTCTAATTGATTGGCAATTCTTGCGATTTCCACAATGTCTGTGCCTAATCCTATGATAGCCATATGGCTTACGCTCTAGCTTCTAACATTAATTGGCGCATATCTTTTACAGCCTGATGTAAGCCATCAAAGGCGGCGCGGGCGATAATGGCATGGCCAATATTAAGCTCATACAATTCAGGGATTGCGGCGATAGGTTTAACATTGTGATAATGCAAACCATGACCGGCATTCACTTTCAAGCCTTTGCTATGAGCGTATTGAATGCCCTCAACCAAGATAGCTAATTCCCGCTCTTGTTCTGCTGCATTGTTAGCATCTGCATATTGCCCCGTATGAATTTCTATATAAGGTGCTTTTGCCTCTATAGCGGCATCAATTTGTGTTTTATCGGCATCAATAAACAGCGACACTAAAATGCCTGCAGCGCCTAAGCGCGCACAAGCAGCGGTGATGCGGCCTTGGTTGCCTGCCACATCTAAGCCACCTTCGGTGGTGAGCTCTTCGCGCTTTTCTGGCACCAAACAGCAAAACTCCGGACGTGTTTGCTCGGCAATCAGTAACATTTCTTCTGTGACTGCCATCTCAAGGTTCATGCGGGTTTGTATGGTTTGTTTGAGAATACTGACGTCGCGGTCGTTTATGTGCCTGCGATCTTCACGCAGATGTACAGTAATACCATCAGCGCCGGCGCGCTCTGCCACTTCGGCAGCGTGTACAGGATCGGGATAAGCTGTGCCTCTGGCATTACGCAAGGTCGCAATGTGATCAATATTCACACCGAGTAAAATTTGCTTCATTTCACATTCCTAATAGGGTCTGGTTTGCTTTTGGTCCACGTTTGTTGAAACAATTCGCGACTCTTTAATGGTTTATGGCCCAGCAATGGCGAAAATGCCATTCTGGTGATACGTTTGGCACATTGTAGACTGTCTTGTGTCCATACCTGTTGACTCATCTGCAACAAGGATTCACCACTAAATCGATTGCTGCCTGGCCCCTTGTTGTTGATACGTTTAAGACCATTTTCTAGCACTAAACAATATTCAATTCCGGCCTCAACCCTTTGACCATTTTCAAAGTCTTGAGTGAGATCGATTCCGTACCCTAATTCTTGCAATAACAATAATTCAAATTGACGCAAACAAGGTTCGATTTCCCCATTGTCGCTCAACCACTCAAGACTGTGTTGGTAAGAAAAAAATAATTCAGGGTGAGGAACTTCTTTAGGTAAAAGGCGATTCAGCAATTCGTTTAAATACATGGCCGAAAATAGCTGGTTGCCAACAAGCTGCAACATGGAGCCATTGAATTCCAATTGATGAAGATTGCGCAACTCATGTTTACCTGAAATCGAGAGCAACAAGGGCTGAAATGACTGAAGTAAACTTTTTTTATCGCCTTTTGTGCCCCGCACACCGCGAACAACAGCGCTTAATTTACCCCATTCAAGGGTAAAGAAATCGGTTAAATAACTAGTTTCTCGATATGAGCGCCTATGTAACAAAAATCCTGTTAGTTGCTCAGGTACCACCAGCAAAACCCTTAATAAAAAGCCTAAAACTAACTCACTTTAATACGCACAACTTTCATGGCTTCAAATTCCATACCGGCTATTTCTTCAACCATGGGATAATAAGTGAGATTCACTCTGGCACCAGTCAGGTTCTTATATGCTTTTCGTCGTCGGAATTTAAAAGGTACCTCTGTACCCTCAACCATTAGGGTATTTAAAAACCAATCATCTTCATTACGTTGCACATGAGACACTACAACCATTTCTTCCGAATGGGTCAGATTTTCGTGTTTATCAAGTAACTTCTCTACGTCAGATTTTTTTGCCATGGCCACTAATTAGTTCGCTAAAAAAAGTAGTTTAGCACTTTTCGTAATTTCTCTAAAGACTGTTAGCACTTATACCTTTTAATATTGAAAATTCATTGCGCAAACAGCATGATGCGCGTTAATCCCAGATATCATTAGACTCGAATACAAAGTGTTGCAAAGCTATATTGCCACTAGCCCTTCAACCATTAATTGCAGACTGATTTTTCCTCTAAATTCGTTAATATCTAACTTATAGGCAAGGTTGACATGACTGCATTGTGGATTGGGCCACAGCGATAAATCTACGTTAAAGGCTATGGCATCGATTAATGCGCCAGTTTCATGTTTGACTAACATTTTTAGGTGTTTACTGCCTACTAAGCGCTGGTCTACCAATTGAAACTCACCATCAAATAAAGGCTCGGGAAACCCCTGTCCCCAAGGGCCAGCGTCTTTCAAACATTGGGCAAACGCCAAAGTAAGTTGGTCTGACTGCAACTCACCATCTGAAACTAACTCACCCGATAAAGGTTTATCTTTAAGGTTTTCTTCGGCGATTTGATGAAATACTTGTTCAAATGCCGATAAGTTCTTTGCGGGTAAACTGAGCCCAGCTGCCATAGCGTGCCCACCAAATTTATCAATAATATCTGGATAACGATTGTTTATTTCTTCGAGCAAATCACGAATATGTAGTCCAGGAATAGAACGAGCCGAGCCTTTTAGGGTTTTGTCATCTTGGTGAGCAAAAGCGATAGTGGGGCGATAATATTTATCTTTAATGCGCCCTGCTAAAATGCCGATTACACCTTGATGATAATCACTTTGATACAAAACTAAGCCGTAAGGCAAAGTGCAGGCATCAAGGTTTAATTTATCTAAAGCTTGCACCGCTTCCTGTTGCATCGAGCCTTCGATTTCACGTCTTTCTCGATTGAGGCTATCGAGTTGCACCGCTATTTGCCGGGCTCTTGCGGGATCATCTGTTAATAAACATTCAATACCCAGCGACATATCATCCAAACGCCCCGCCGCATTTAGGCGAGGTCCGACTACAAAACCTAAATCAGAGGCCACTAAACGGCTTTTTTCTCTACCCGCCACGTCAATTATTGCCTGAATGCCCGGACGACATTTGTCACTGCGAATACGTTGTAATCCTTGATGAACCAATATGCGGTTATTATCGTCTAAAGGCACCACATCGGCGACAGTGCCTAGTGCCACCACATCAAGCAAATCGGCAAGATTAGGGACGGGTATACCTTGCTGCTCAAACCAAGTATTAGTTTTTAGCTCTGCTCTTAAGGCCAGCATCAAATAGAAAGCTACTCCTACACCCGCCAAATTTTTAGATAGAAACCCGCAACCTGGTTGGTTTGGATTAACTATAGCATCGGCCACCGGCAGTGATTCAGCGGCCAAGTGATGGTCGGTCACTATCACAGTCATACCTAAGGACTTGGCTTTTTCAACTCCAGCAAAACAAGCAATACCATTGTCTACAGTCATGATCACATCTGCATTTTGTTCAGCAGCGACCGCTACAATCTCTGGACTTAGGCCGTACCCAAAATCGAATCGATTTGGCACCAGATAATCATGATGAGTCGACCCCATCATGCGTAGACTCATCATAGAAAGTGCAGTACTCGTCGCACCATCCGCATCAAAATCACCCACTATGATGATTTTTTTGTTACTTGCGATTGCTTCGGCTAACAAACTTACCGCTTTATCTACACCTTGTAATTGATTGTAATGCAACAATGCTTTGGCACTGCGGTTAAGCTGTGCAGCTTTTGTTATGCCTCTATCGGCATATATTTGCTTTAACTTTGGATGTAAAGATTCGGGCAGGTGCTGACTGTCTTTTTGAGGTCTACGGCTGATTTGCACTGCAACATTCACTTATTAGAGAAGAAAAACAAAAAAGCCTGCATTCAAAATACAGGCTTAGGTATTTTACTTAACAGCAATTAAAGAATAGCTTTAAGAGCGGCTTCAAGTTGTTTAGGCGGTTGATAACCTGGGATCACCGAACCGTCTGGCATAATGATATTGGGAGTACCATTAACACCGATTTTTTTACCAAAAGCGTATTGCTCAGAGACTTTAGTTTCACAACTTTTACTTGGTACTGAACCACCTGCTTTGGCGTTATTCATGGCTTCTTGCGGGTTTTCGGCGCACCACACAGACACCATATCTGTGTAGGTTTGACTTCTAAGACCACCGCGAGGGAAAGCTAAGTAGCGCACCGTAATGCCTAAGTCATTGTATTGTTCCATTTCTTTATGCAATTTACGGCAATAGCCACAGGTGATATCTGTAAATATATTGACCACATACTTCTCTTTGTCTGCTTTATATTCAATTACCGCATCTTTAAATTGGTCTACGCCACCTAAGCGCATTTCACCTAAGGCATCTTCAGAGACATTGCGCATTCCCTGTTCAATATCGTAAATACGGGCTTGCAACAAATATTTGCCATCTGTGCTGGTATAAAAAAGCCCTTTCTCTGTCATCACTTGCAACAAGCCAGACACAGGTGCATCACCAACCGAATTGATTTTCATTTTTAATGCGGTTTGTAATTTGGCTTTCACTTGGTCGTAACTAGCATTTTCGTTTGCAGCAAGCAGGTTAAAACTAAGGGATAGTATTAATCCGCTTAACACAGTGCTGATTTTTGTCCTATTTTTCATAAGTCTTCCAGATAATGAGATTAGTGATATGACCCTGATTAAGGGAAATAATTTCAAATATATTAGTCATTGCCATTCTAACGCAGCCTAAGAAGTAAACCAATGGCATTTTTTTACCCCCTTGGATGATGCTCGGCTACAAGTTTTTGCAAACGCTCAGTTGCCACATGGGTGTAAATTTGAGTAGAAGACAGATCGCTATGGCCTAATAACATTTGCACTACTCGTAAATCCGCGCCGTGATTCAGTAAATGGGTTGCAAAAGCATGGCGCAATGTATGAGGTGACAAATCATGTTGAATACAGGCGACTTTGCTGTAGTACTTGATTCGATGCCAAAATGTCTGGCGAGTCATAGCTACGCCACGGTTACTAGGAAAAACAATGTCGCTTTCGGTTTTCAATAAAATTGCTCGCCCTTGCTTGATAAAAGTAGCCACCCAATCAACCGCATCTTCACCTAAAGGCACTAGCCTTTCTTTATTGCCCTTGCCGATCACCCGCACAACACCTTGTTGCAGACTCAGTTGATTGAGTCGTAAGTTAACCAATTCGGTGACACGCAAGCCAGTTGCATACAACACTTCTAACATGGCTTTGTCACGCAGTTGTATAGGCTCTTCAATATTGGGCGCGTCCAATAGGTCGAACACCTGTGATTCGCTCAGCGTTTTAGGGAGTGACTGTGGAAGCTTGGGGTTTTGCAACATACTGACAGGGTCGTCGTCACGGAGTTTTTGCCTAAGCATAAATCGACACATACTGCGTAAACTACTTAAAAACCGCGAAGTACTGCGCTCAGATAACCCGCTGTCATACCGTGTGGCTAAATATTGATGTAATACATCTTGGGTGAAATCTAGCAACTGCACTGGCCTAACTGTTTCGCTGTAGCGCGCAAGATAAATCGCAAACTTGCTTAAGTCAGACCGATAGGCGCTTAGAGTATTTTCACTCAACCCTTTTTCTAACCACATCGCCTCAACAAAACTTTCGATTTGTGTCGCATCGACAGCGTTTATTGACATGGCATTCATCGTGGTTCTTGGATCTGGTTAAATCTACTTGTCATTGTCTTGGCCACATTGCCAACACAGCTCAAAGTTAGCTTCATTCGTTTCATTGCATGTCGTACAAATCCAAGGGAACACATTAAGAGGTTGGGCTTGAAAGTCAGCAATAAACTGTTGCGCTTTAGGCAACCACTCCGGATCGCTTATCCACACTTCAGGCATCACATCCATGGGCGATAATTCGCCTATTGCGCCAATGGCAAACTCATTTTTTACAAAACAAGGGATACCCAATTCTTCAAGTAACTGCTTAACTTGAAATATTCTAAAGCGATCGTGATGGCTGTAAACCCTTTCCAAAAAAGTCCTTAGTCCATATCAATTGAAACATTTGAAAGGGAACCAAGTTGATTGCCTTCATCTGAGTCGAGTTTTATCATCAAACGTAAATCATTGGGTGAATCGGCATGATGAATGGCGTGATCTAAAGTAACCCTGCCCGATTTGTACAGATCATACAAAGCCATATCAAAGCTTTGCATCCCCATTTCTTTACCTTTTTTCATGGCTTCTTTTAAGCTGCCAATTTCGTTGCGCTGAATAAGGTCGGTGACTAAGGGTGAGTTAAGTAAAATTTCGATAGCGGCAACTCGGCCATTGCCATCAGGAGTAGGCACTAATTGCTGAGCAATAATTGCGCGCATATTTAGACTTAGATCAAAGCGTAACTTTTCATGTTGGTCAGGCGGTGCTAAATGCATAATACGCTCAATGGCTTGGTTGGCGTTATTGGCGTGCAACGTAGCCACGCATAAGTGCCCCGTATCGGCAAAAGACATAGCGTATTCCATGGTTTCCATGGAGCGGATCTCACCAATCATAATCACATCTGGCGCTTGGCGTAATGAGCTTTTTAATGCATCGTCAAAGGACTGCGTATCTATGCCCACTTCTCGTTGGGTCACCACACAATTGGCATGTTCGTGTACAAACTCTATAGGATCCTCTATGGTCAGAATATGCCCATTAGAATGCTGATTTCTATGCCCCATTAAGGCAGCCAAAGAGGTGGATTTACCTGTACCTGTGGCACCCACAAATAACAACAAACCTCGTTTGGACATGATCACGTCTTTTAGTACTTCAGGTAAACCTAAGTCTGCCACCTGAGGAATTTGCGTCACAATGCGACGCACCACCATGCCAGCCATATCTCGTTGCCAAAAAGCACTGCAACGAAAGCGACCAATTTCATCTCGGGCGATAGCAAAGTTACATTCTTTAGTGCGCTCAAACTCGTCTTGTTGTTTCTCGGTCATGGCATCATGCACTAGGGCTAAGGCGTCATCTTCGGTTAGACTACTGTCTCCAATAGGTGTCATTTGGCCGTTTACTTTAACGCTGACGGGAAATCCAACAGTCACAAATAAATCTGATGCCCCTAAACCTTGCATCTCTTCTAAATAAGGTGTGAGTTCCATAATTCGTTCCTAGAAACCAGAAGTCGGTTTTTTATCTATAGATTTAGCCGCGGCGTCTTGAGGTGAAATAAGGCCTTGTGACACGAGTTTTTGCAAACACTGATCCATTGTCTGCATTCCGTGGGACTGACCGGTTTGAATAACCGAGTACATTTGCGGCACTTTATCTTCACGAATAAGGTTACGAATTGCCGGAATACCTAACATGATCTCGTGAGCCGCGACCCTACCTCCGCCTACCTTTTTCAATAGTGTTTGCGAAATAACGGCCCGCAACGACTCTGACAACATAGAGCGTATCATGGATTTTTCTGCTGCAGGAAACACATCAATAATCCTATCAATGGTTTTGGGTGCCGAGTTGGTATGCAAAGTACCAAATACCAAGTGCCCGGTTTCAGCGGCTGAGATGGCTAGGCGGATAGTTTCTAAATCCCGTAGCTCACCCACCAAAATGATATCGGGATCTTCCCGTAATGCTGAGCGCAGTGCATTGTTAAAGCTATGGGTATCTCTGTGTACTTCACGCTGGTTGAGTACACACATTTTGTTTTCGTGCACAAATTCTATCGGGTCTTCTATGGTTAAAATATGTTCACGCTTGGTAGAGTTAAGGTGATCGACCATAGCCGCCAAGGTGGTACTTTTACCCGAACCAGTGGCCCCAGTTACCAAGACTATACCCGTAGGTTGATTGATGATTTCTTTAAAGATTTGCGGGGCACCTAAGTCATCTAAACTTAATATTTCGCTAGGAATGGTTCTGAGTACGGCCGCCGCACCGCGATTTTGCACAAAGGCATTGACCCTAAAGCGCGATAAGTCTTTTACTTCAAAAGAAAAATCGGTTTCGAGATTTTCTTCATATTCTTTACGTTGCTTATCGTTCATGATTTCAAAAATCAAAGCATGCACTTCTTTGTGCTCTAGGGCAGGTATATTGAGCTTTCGCATTTCACCGTCAACACGGATGATAGGCGGTAAACCAGCAGTAAGGTGTAAATCAGAGGCTTTATTTTTAACACTAAAGGCTAAAAGTTCGGTAATATCCAAGCAATATTCTCCGTATATCATGTTGCAATATGGAAACCATAGCAGAACGACTCAAAAGCGTACAACTAACTGTCGAGCAATCTACCTTAGATGCCCATCGTCCATCAAATTCAACTAAATTGCTAGCGGTGAGTAAAACCAAACCCGTATCTGATATTGTGCAAGCGTATGAAGCGGGACAACGTTTGTTTGCCGAAAATTATGTACAGGAAGGTGTTGAAAAAATACAGAAGTTACAAACACTTGATGATATTGAATGGCATTTTATTGGACCATTACAGTCCAATAAAACCCGCCAAGTGGCGGAAAATTTTCATTGGATACATACCCTAGACCGGCTCAAAATCGCCCAAAGGCTCAATGCGCAAACTGCCACGGGTAAAATGCTCAATGTATGTATTCAAATTAACATCGACCAAGACGACAACAAGGCAGGGATAGCGGCAGACGAGCTCAACAGCTTCGCAAAAGTTATCACAGAATTTCCTAAACTAAGACTCAGGGGAATCATGACTATACCTAAGGCCAAGCAATCACCAACACAACAAGCAGCGAGTTTTGCTAAAATGGCCCAGTTATATACACACTTAAAAGCCCAATACTCCGCAGTGGACACTTTATCTATGGGAATGTCGGGGGATATGGTAAATGCGATTCAAAATGGCAGCACTATGGTAAGAGTGGGCGCCGCCATTTTTGGATCACGCAATTAATGTAAAATACTAGGACACCCATGGAACACAGAAAAATAGCCTTTATTGGCGCAGGTAATATGACCAAAAGCATTGTCAGTGGCCTGGTGAACAATGCCTATCCGGCGCAATGTATCACAGCCAGTAACCCCTCGGTTGCAAAACTTAACGCTTTGCAGGACGATTTCGGTATCAATGTAACTCAAAATAATAATCAAGCATTAAATGCTGCGGATGTCATAGTGCTAGCGGTCAAACCGCAACTAATGCACTCAATGTGTGCCAAACTTGCTGCAGAAAACAACCTCACTAACAAGTTGTTTGTGTCGATAGCGGCAGGCATTTCTAGTGCTACGCTGCAACAGATGCTGGGAGGTAACTATGCTGTGGTGCGTACTATGCCCAATACACCTAGTGCCATTGGTAAAGGTATGACAGGGCTATTTGCTGATACAAGTGTTACTACACTAGACAAACAATATGCCGCTGACTTAATGCGTCAAGTGGGCGAAATTGTATGGGTTGCTCAAGAATCGATGATAGACGGTGTGATAGCCGCTGCCGGCAGTAGCCCAGCGTATTTTTTCTTATTTTTAGAGGCTATGCAAAAAGAAGCACAGCGACAAGGCTTTGATAAAACAACAGCGCGAACTATGGTACAACAAGCTATGTTAGGCGCCGCAGAAGTGGTTTGTCACAACCCTCAGCTTGAATTAAGCGAGTTACGCACCCAAGTTACTTCAAAAGGTGGTACCACCGCCAAGGCAATAGAATCATTTCAGCAACAAGGGTTAGAACAAATAGTCGCCACCGCCATGCAGGCTGCGGTTAAACGCGCCTCAGAAATGGCGCAACAATTTTAGATAGTTTATTGTGGAAAGTTACAGAGGAAAGTCCAGTATATGAATTCAGTACAATTTTTAATTGATTTTGTTTTTAACATTTATTTAATGGTGGTGTTATTACGCCTATGGCTGCAATTTGCACGAGCCGATTTTTATAATCCCTTTAGCCAATTTATAGTCAAGGCTACACAACCGATAGTGGCCCCGATGCGAAGGGTTATTCCTTCCCTAGGTCGTTTAGATACCGCCACTTTGATACTTGCGCTGCTGGTGGCTGGATTGAAAATAGTGGTGCTTAGTTTAGTGTTAGGTCATAACAATATAGACATACTCTCAATTGCAATACTCTCTTGTGTGATTGTTATTAAAGAGGCACTCACCTTAGTGATGTACGTGCTTATCCTTCGTGCCATTATGAGCTGGGTGAGCCAAGGAAGAAATCCAATGGAAATGGTTTTAGGGCAGCTTACCGAACCTATGCTGGCGCCTATTCGCAGAAGAATGCCTGATATGGGCGGATTAGATTTATCGGTTATGGTGGTCATTGTTCTGTTATTATTTTTACAAAAACTACTAGGTGATTTATTTGGATATTTCTAAGTTGACTCCCAAAAACCGCTACTTGCTAGGCCTTTGTTTGAGCTTAGGTTTGTTGTTTTCCTTTCATGTCAATGCGGAACAAAAACAAGTACTTGGCAGTTGGGATATACACTATATTGCCTTAAACAGCACGTTTTTGACGCCTGAAGTGGCGAAACAATACGCGATAGTACGCAGTAAGTTTAATGGCCTTATTAATATTTCAGTGCTTGATAGAAAAGACAAATCGGCGCAGTCGGTTGTCTTAACTGGCGAGGCCAAAAACCTATTAGGCGTCGTAAAAAAGTTAACCTTCAAACAAGTCAAAGAAGGCAAGGCCATCTACTACTTAGCCGCACTGCCTTTTAGCGACCAAGAGCAGTATCGTATTGCAATCGAAGTAAGCGATGGCAACGAGCAAAAAACGCTAAAGTTTCAGCATAAATTTTATGCTGAATAATGCATAGCGCCTGCCTTTAGGATCGTTGAATTGAATAAGTTAAAAGCCATAACACAAAGGTACATTGCAATAAGTGTATTGATTGCCTTGTTGTTTAATAGTGTGGGTTCATTAGTTGCAGCATCTTCTATGGTAAGCCATGCCCAAAGCTTTGCTGATGATGACCGTGTATTAATTTGTACAGGCAGTACTTACAAGTGGATTTCACTGTCGAGCTTTGAACTTACCGGCAAAGTAGAGTTTGTAGACGCGCCAGAAAATGCGCCAACTTATTTACAAGAAATCAAATGCACTTATGCTTTCTTAGCAGACCCCACCTTTGATGACTTGTGGGTAATAACACAACCCCACTCCACCTTAGGGATTAATACCAGTTCCACAATTGGCTATTTTAACGCCATCTATGCCACTGCGCCCCACCGACTCGCCTTATCACGAGCACCACCTACTTTTTCGTAAATATTCATAATAAATACTGTTCAAACTCTGTTTTGAGCACACTTTAAATCACTATTATTTGCGAGAAAACTATGTTCAAACAATCTACCTTAATGGTCGGCCTAACTGCGGCAGGCCTATTCAGTCTTGCTGCAAATGCAGAGCATTCCCACACCACAACCCAAGCTATCACTCATGCACCCATAGGCGTGATGGGCGACCATCTCCATAAAAAGGACGAGTTTATGATGTCCTATCGCTTTATGACTATGCACATGTCTGGCAACCTGCAAGGCAGTCATAATATTTCCAATGATGACATTGTTACCTCAATAGCCAATCCAAATGCGCCACCTGCCACAGTGCGCGTTGTACCCCAAGATATGTCCAGCAGCATGCATATGCTGGGGTTTATGTACGCACCTAGTGACGATGTAACCTTAATGGCCATGCTTAACTATATCGACCGCGATATGAGTCTTACCACCTATCAAGGCATGATGGGTACGACTGTATTAGGCGACTTTGAAAGCGCCAGTTCTGGATTGGCTGATAGCAAATTGGCGGTATTGTATCGACTATTTGATTCACCCAATCATAAAGTACACGCCAACCTTGGTTGGGTGATACCTACCGGCTCAATAGAAGAAACAGGCGAAGTACTCACGCCTATGAATATGCCAATGACCCTGCGCTTACCTTACGGCATGCAAACCGGCACTGGCAGCCACCAAGGAGAGTTTGGTCTTACCTATAACGGCTATGCAGGCAATTATAGCTGGGGAGTGCAAGGATTATTGAGTACGTCTTTAGGAGAAAATGACGAAGCTTACGAGCCAGGAAATAAAACTCAACTCACTGGCTGGACCGCTTATGCGTTTTCTGATGCAGTGAGCGCATCTGTGCGCGTAAAATACAGCTCCTCACAGGAAATAAGCGGTGTAGACGCAAAAATTGTGGCTCCCGTTACCACCGCTAATCCTAACAATTACGGTGCAGATGTTTTGGACTTAGGGCTTGGTATCAATACTGTCATCGCCAATAAACACCGGATTGCATTGGAATATTCGCAACCCATCAACTACAAAGTCAATGGTGTTCAAATGGATATGGATAACATGTTAACCCTAGGCTACCAAATCGCTTTTTAGTCTAAAGATGTATCACTTACTGCCATCTAACTCTCTTGGCAGTAAGTCACTATCCATGGGTGTGCCACAATAGATATAATTCATGACACTTGAATATTGGTGATAGGTTTTAATCACTTGTATTCTGGGTTTTTACAATACTGCCCCCACTTTTAACGTGAGAAAAATGATGCACCCTAGTCTTAAACCTGCTAATCCACACTTTTCTTCGGGTCCTTGTGCCAAACGTCCCGGTTACGATGTCAATGATCTCGACTTATCAGTATTAGGGCGCTCTCACCGAGCGACTGTTGGCAAAGATGCCCTTAAAAAAACCTGTTTAGACAGCGCGAGAATTTTAGGTTTGCCCCAAGGTTACCGCGTGGCCGTTGTACCCGCATCTGATACAGGTGCCATGGAAATGGCCCTGTGGTCAATGTTAGGTCAAAGACCTGTTGATGTATTGTACTGGGAATCTTTTGGTCAAGGTTGGGCCACTGATATTACCCAGCAGTTACAATTAGAAAACACCCGAGTGTTCAGTGCTGATTATGGTCAATTGCCTGATTTAACAGCGGTAAACTGCGACAATGACGTGGTATTTACTTGGAATGGCACCACATCGGGCGCAAAAGTACCCAATGGCGATTGGATTGATGCTAACCGCCAAGGCCTAACATTTTGTGATGCCACCTCGGCTGTGTTTGCACAAAATATCGACTGGGAAAAACTTGATGTGATCACCTACAGCTGGCAAAAAGTGCTAGGCGGTGAAGGTGGCCACGGTATGTTAATTTTAAGCCCACGAGCTGTGGAGCGCTTAGAAAGTTATGTTCCCCCTCGCTCCTTACCAAAAATATTTCGTATGACACAAGCAGGCAAATTAATTGAAGGACTGTTTACAGGCGCCACTATTAACACCCCCTCTATGTTATGTGTGGTGGATTACCTAGATGCACTACATTGGGTGGAGTCTATTGGCGGAGTGCCAGCAACCATCGCTATAGCAAATAAAAACCTAGCCACAATTGAGGCATTTGTAGCACAACACGATTGGATTGCGTTTTTAGTACAAGACTCAAAAATTCGCTCAAATAGCAGTGTTTGCTTAACCCTTGATTTAACCCCAGAGCAAGTCAATACACTTGCCCAATTGCTCGAAGCACATCAGGTAGCTTATGACATAGGATCATACCGAGATGCACCAGCAGGATTAAGAATTTGGTGCGGCGCGACTGTTGAAAACCACAACCTCGAAGCGTTAATGCCTTGGATTGAATGGGCTTACCATAGTATTAAAAAGCAGATCCGCTAGCACCCATCGGGTTACTTAGCCTTATCTATGGGGGTATTACCTAGCTCGCAAAAAGTCTTTATCCAGTGCGCCTGCTAGGTTTCGCAATTCGTAATCGAGCATCTCAGAAGTACGAGTTGCGCCTTGGGTTTTCGACATTTCGGCAATGGCGCTGATGATTAATGCTTCAAGTAGGTCGCCATGGTTAATATTTTCCTGATCCGCGTTTTCTAATGCATTGGCTATACATTGCTTAGCAATACTATATTTGCTCATACTGCTCTCCTTACTCTATCCACAAAATTGGATAACACAAATACTAATGAGGTTAGACATAAGGCCAGCTTATACCGGCCTTATTGAAAACTAGCAATTAGTCTTTATTGCGTTCAAACTCACGCACTTCATTACGGCCCACTACCATGTGGTGCACTTCATCTGGGCCATCGGCGAAACGTAAAGTACGTTGCCCTGCGTACATTGCAGACAGTGGTGACCACTGAGAAATACCCGTAGCGCCATGAAGCTGCATGGATTGATCGATGATTTCGCATACCCGCTCTGGCACCATAGCTTTGATCATATGGATCCACATACGGGCTTCTTGATTGCCCAATACATCCATGGCTTTAGCCGCTTTAAGTACCATCATACGCATGGCTTCAATATCGATACGCATCTTCGAAATCACTTCGATATTTTTACCTAGCTGATACAGTTTTTTGCCAAAAGCTTCACGTGAAGTAGAACGCTCAAGTGCTAATTGCAACGCTTCTTCGGCCTGACCAATAGAACGCATACAGTGGTGAATTCGACCTGGACCTAAACGTACTTGTGAAATCTCAAAACCACGACCTTCACCTAGCAGCATATTGGTTTTAGGTACGCGTACGTTTTCAAGTTTAATATGCATATGACCATGAGGTGCATGGTCGTGACCAAATACGTGCATAGGGCCAACAATAGTCACCCCTGGGGTGTCTAGTGGCACCAGTATTTGTGACTGTTGTTTATGAGTAGGCGCATCGGGGCTGGTTTTAACCATACAAATCATAATCTTACAGCGAGGATCGCCCGCACCAGAAATATAATATTTCTCGCCATTGATCACCCAATCGTCGCCGTCTTCAACGGCTAAAGTGGTGATATTTTTGGCGTCAGAAGAGGCAACGTTAGGCTCTGTCATACCAAAGCAAGAACGTATTTCACCACGAAGCAGTGGCTCTAACCATTTGGCCTTTTGTTCAGGCGTACCCACTCGCTCCAACACTTCCATATTGCCAGTATCGGGCGCAGAGCAGTTTAAGGTTTCCGAAGCTAACGGGGCTTTACCCAATTCTACAGCGATGTAAGCGTAATCTAAGTTTGACAATCCTTCACCGGTATCAGCATCTGGCAAGAAAAAATTCCAAAGACCCGCTTCTTTGGCTTTGTTTTTAGCCCCTTCAAGTAATTCCATTTGGCGGTCAGAATAGCTCCAACGATCAGCTAGGCTCTCACCAATGGAATAAAACTCTTCTTGGATGGGAAGAACATTCTCTTCAATGTGTTTTTTTACCGCAAGAAAAAGCGGACGTACTTGTTCTGACATGCGTAAATCATTTAAGTCTTCAGTGGACATATTTGCTTCCTTAAAATGTGGGGAAATCTTAGGTGTTTGAATTAAATCATTGGAAATATAATAGTTGAATGGCACATTAAAGTATTATTGTTTGTGGTTATGGTGTGTAATAAATTAACTATTTTCGGCAATGATAAGTGAGCGCCAAATAGATGAATTGTTTCACAACATCAGTCGCTATGGGTTGATCGCTATCAAATAACACCCCACGATTTTTATTATATTTTAAATGTGGATAGGCCACTTGAAACTCTGCCACTAAATTGGTTTGACAGTGTACATACAAACCGTATTCAGTTGCATTAGACTTAGGGCGAGATAACCTTAATGTAGTGCCTGATTTAGGTTGCTTTGTTACATAACTGGGTGAATCCCACTTTATACATTCTTCTAGCTCGCCTATTTGCTCATTCTGTTGTGCAATTTCAAAAACCCATTTTCGAATGGTTAACAGGCATTTTTTAATTGGAGAAGGATATTGCGCAAATACCTGCTGAACCTCGGCACTGTTAAATTCCATCACACATACCTCCTTTGTTCTAACTGCTTAACAATATTGTACCCATAAATATCGTCAAGCTGGTTAGCCGCCAGAAGGTCGCTTAATCCAACGTTTGCCAGCCCTGAAAGTACCGCCAGTTTAGCGCGCCCCAAAGATGAGTTCATATGATACAAAGCAGCGTTTTTTCTAGCCTTAAGTTGAATATAGCGAGTGCGCTTTAAACGCAAGTTTTGATAATCTTGTAGTGCAGCCTGAGTGCTTTTTGCAAATACCAAACAATGTGCCAGAGCATAACTATCTTCTATGGCCATCGCTGCTCCTTGGGCTAAAAATGGCAACATGGGATGGCACGCATCTCCCAGTAAAGCAACCTTGCCATCTACCCACTGTGCCAAGGGCTTTCTGTCATATAAGGCCCATAAAAAACAACTGTCTGTAGCGCTTAAAAGCTCTGTGACTTCGGGGTGCCATCCATTAAAAGCTTGTTGTAGTTCATTAATATTTCCTGGTTCATTCCACGATTCTTTGTGCCAATTTGCTCGTTCTTGCACAGCTACAAAGTTCACCAACTCGCCGCCACGTAAATAATAGCTAACAAAATGTTTATTAGGCCCCACCCACAAATTGGCATTGGGTTTGATTAAGCCTTTGGGGAGCTTGTTAGCCGCAATCACACCGCGCCAAGCCACTTGTCCGGTAAAATCTGCAGGCGATGGCCCTAGCATACTGCCTTGGATTGTCGATTTAATGCCATCCGCTGCAATCAGAAGTTCGGCTTCTAAACAGCGGTCATTTTTCATCTTAATCTTAAGCTTTTCACTAGACTGCTCATAACTTTGTACCTCTTGCCCTAAGTGAATACTTACTTTTAGCTGTTCACAGGCTTCAAGCAAAATCGTATGTAAATCAAAGCGATGAATATGCAGATAATCCGCTGAAAACTTATGTGTGGCAGCATCACCTAGAGGGACAGAAAAGTAGTGTTTGCCCGTTTTATAGTGGCGCATCACGGCTGCAGTAGGACGAAAGGCTTTGGTTTTGACTGTATCGGCTATACCAAGTGCTTGCAGCACATGCATGGCGTTAGAGCTAAGCTGTAAACCTGCCCCCACTTCGGTTAACTTTTGAGTTTGCTCATAAACAGTGACCTTAAAGCCACGTTTTGCCAGCGCCAAAGCGGCGCACAAACCACCTATTCCTGCACCTGCAATGACAATATTTTTACTCATTACAGTTGTTTCTGCGCCGCTTCAATCTCTAGATTTAGGCGTTTTTCTTCATCGGCTTTAGGGCGCGTAAAACGCGCTAAAGCGTAATACAACACTGGGGTTAAAAATAGCGTAAATACCACCGCCAAACCTAATCCACCAAATACCACCCAGCCAATAGCATTGCGTGCTTCTGCTCCCGCGCCTGTGGATAATATAAGGGGCAGGCCACCTAAGATAGTCGACACCAAGGTCATCATAATTGGACGTAACCGTACCCTACCCGCTTCAATAATGGCTTGTTTCACGTCCATACCAGCATCACGAAGTTGATTGGCAAACTCCACCAGCAAAATAGAGTTTTTGGCTAATAGCCCAATCAACATCACTAAACCTATTTGTGAATAAATATTGACGGATGTACCCGTAAAATACAGGGCATATATGGCCGCGGCAATGCCAAAAGGAACGGTTAACATCACCACAAATGCGCTGTTAAAACTTTCAAATTGCGCGGCCAGCACTAACATCACGATCAAAAATGCAAGTACATAGGTCAACATCACTTGTTGATTGGTTTCTTGGAAGGTTTGTGCTTCACCCAAAAATACTACACCTATACCCGTTGGCAAAGTGCTGTTAGCCAATGCGCGAATGCCAGTAACCGCTTGCTCTATGGTCACCTCGGCAGGTAAGTCCATTTCTAGTTCAATGGCGCGGCGCTGCGCGTGACGCTCTAGTTCTGCTGCCACACCTTCTTCGGTTACATAAGCCACGCTTGAAAGCGGCACTAGGTTACCTTTGCTCGAGCTGACGTATAAATTTAGAATGCTGTTGGGATCGAGTGAATTACGGTTACTGGCCTGTAAGATAATCGGCACCGCCTGATCATTCACATTTAAGTCAACAATATCATCACCGTTAATGGCCGCACGTAGGGTGCGTGATACATCATCAAAGGCCACACCTAATTCTTCTGCGCGACGCCGGTCGATACTTACTCTTAGCTGTGGTTGAGTAGGTTCGTATGAAATTTTGACCTTGCCTAGCTCGGGTAGTGTGTCTTCAATTTGTTTTGAAAAGTCGAGGGCGGCTTGGTAAATATCTAAATAATTATCACCCGTAAGTGCCATTTCAAAACCGCCACCAAAACCTCTTAAATTCAAACTATTACTGCCAAACGCACGGCCCGGTGCGCCTGCTACTTGGGATAACATAGGGCGAAGTTCATTGATGATCTGCTGCTGCGAACGCTCTCTGTCTTCCCATTTGGTTAATGGTACTGTGATAAACAAGATATTAGGATCCCATCTGCCTACTGCTGTGTACAGCGAGGCTATCTCGCCTTGGTTAATATTGGGTAGTAACAACTCTTCGGTTTTTAAGGCTTGTCTGTCCATAAAATTAATGCCTGTGCCATCGGGGCCACGGGCAAATATACGGATCACGCCTCTATCTTCTGGCGGCAACAGCTCGTTATCTAGCTGATTAAATAGGTAGTAAGCGCCCACTGCCACAAGCGAACAAGCTATGACCACAGCAACCGAATATCTTAAAACAAAGTGCAATGAACGTTCATAACCGCTAACACACGCCATGCCAAAACGGGCTAATAAACCAGCCTGCTTTTGTTTCGATACATCAATTGCGGGGATTTTAGCGGTCAGTGCAGGCACTAATGACAAAGCCACAAAAGAAGAAATAATCACACTGCCGGCCAATACGCCGCCAAACTCTCTGAACAATCGCCCAGCCGTTGAAGGCAAAAACGAAATGGGCACAAACACTGCTACTAAAACGGCTGTGGTGGCAATTACAGCAAAAAACACTTCACGGGTACCAATGACGGCTGCGGCTCTGGCGCCCATACCTGCGGCTCTGCGGCGCTGAATATTTTCAGATACCACTATGGCATCGTCTACAATCAATCCGGTTGCCAGCACCAAGGCCAACAAGGTTAAAATATTTACTGAAAAACCAAGTACCCAAAGAATGGCCAACGAGCCAATTAACGACACCGGAATAGCCAAAGCCGGTATTAAGGTGGCTCTAAACTTGCCAATAAATACCAGCAAGGTCAGGATAACTAAGCCAATGGTCAATACCAAAGATTGCAACACTTCGTCGACTGAATCGCGAATAAATTCGGCATCGTCTGAAGTGACTGTCATTTCCAAGTCGGGAAAGCGTTGCCGTAAACCATCCACCATAGCTAACACTTCATCGGAAATTTCAATGGTGTTAGAGCGGGCTTGTCTTATCACGCCCACGCCTATAACTGGCTTACCATCTAAACGTACTATGCTGCGTAAATCAGCGGGACCAAAATATACGCTGGCTACATCACCCACTTTAACGTCACCTGAAATAACAATGTCACGCACGTCTTGTTCGTTTACTGAGGTGGCATCCGCACGCACTATTAGCTGATGATCAGTAGAACGAATACTGCCAGCAGGCACATCAAAAGGGGCGGTGCGAAGGGCATTGGCTACATCAGAAATAGACAACTGAAAACTGGTCAGTCGCAAGTTATCTACGCTCACCCGCAACACCCGTTGCCGATCGCCATCGAGGCGCACATCAGCAACTCCCGGTACATTTAAAAATAATGGTGCTAAGTCAGTTTCGACTATATCGGTGAGGGTTTCTAAGTCGTATTTTTCACTTGAAACCGCAATATTTACCACGCTTTGTGCGTCGTTGTCGGCTTTAACTATGGATACTTGTTCTACTTCTTCCGGCAATCTTCGCTGAATGCGGGCTACAGATTCACGGGTTTCATTGGCCGCATCTTCGATATCGATACCGGGGCGAAATTCCACACGAATGCGACTATTGCCTTCTTCACTTTGGGCGCGAATGGCTTTAACGCCGCTGACTCTGGCGACAGCGCCTTCGAGTCGACTCGTGACTTCAGTGTCTACGGTTTCAGGGGCCGCACCTGGATAGTTAGCGCTTACGGTGATGATGGGCCTGTCGACATCTGGCAACTCGCGCACTTCTAAGGCATAAAAGGCGGCAATACCTGCAGTGACTATCAGTAGATTTAAGACTAAAATCAGTACCGGTCTGCGGATCGATAATGAGGGTAAGTCATCTTTGAATAAGTTATTTTTAAACACTAGTCTGACGCCTTTTGTTTTGAGCTGGCATTTTTATCTAACTTGTTCTGAATATTTAACGCTTGGGAGTCGCGCAGCCCTTGGATCCCTTCGGTAATTAAGGTTTGGCCATCACTTAAATTACCCGTCACTAAAATTCGACCTCTTAATCGTTGCGCTATTTGTACATCAACCCGTTTCGCTTTGTTATCTTGTGCCAACCACACAAAAGCTCCATTTGCGCCCCAAGATAACGCAGCCTCGGGGATAGCCACATACATTTCACCGCGCACATCTAGTGAGACTCTAAAGCTCATCCCAGGACGGTATTGATCGTTTTGATTATTAAGCAAGGCGCGGGCCCTAATAGTTCTATCTTGAGTACTCACGCGAGAGTCAATTTCAACCACTTGGGCAGGTAACAGGGTCATTCTGTCAGTCCAAGGTTGCAACTCCACCTGAGGCTTTTCAATCAAATAAGACACAGCCAATTCAGGGGCGACAAAATTGACAAAAAGTTCCTTTCTATCATCTAAAGTGGTGATTTGCGTTTGCGGCGTGATGCGGTCGCCCACTTCTACCTCTGTTAACCCCACTATACCGTCAAAAGGTGCCCTAACTAATCTGTCTGCTTTGTTTTTCTTTGCCTCGAGTAAGCTAACTTCGGCCAATCTATAGGCTGTGGTGGCGTCATCCACTTCTCGTTCGGTCACTGCCCCCTGCTTAAGACTGCGCTTTACACGTTGCAGATTGCGTTTGGCATCTTCGAGTTCAATTTCTGCTCGCTGCATATTAACGTCTTGCAGGCGGCTATCTAAGGTAACCAGTACTTCACCTTTCTTGACGGCCTGACCAGGCGCAAACTGTATGGCAGTAACCTCATCTGAAACACTTGCAAAAAGCGTGACAGAACGCTTTGCTTGGGCCGTACCTACCGCCTCGATTTGAGTGGTTTCATATTCAAAATTTAAACGATCAACCATCACTATTCGGGGGCGATCGGCTCCACGAGATTGAGCGGAAACTGGCTGAGAGAAATAAAACCAACCTAATAAAACCAAAAAAATGAATAAATGCGACGACATATTTGTGAGGGTCCCTGAGTAATGACAAACCTGAAAAGTGTTATGACAACAAATAACGTATATTGGTCGGTTTTTCTATAAATATATTTAGGGTCTGTTGCACTTTGCTGAATGATTGCGCAGCAGCCCCTAAAGTTTACTTTAGGAACAAAGCCAAAATGCTACTATGTCCTTGATGTAATTTTATAAGGAGTAAAGTTGTGTTTAAAAAAATAATTCTAATTGTTGTTAGTTTTGCTATGAGTATCTCAGCTGTATCTTCTCAAATGAATAGCACAGTTCAAGTTATAAAAATAAACACGCTCAACCAAACATTGGCAAAACAGTTTCCAATAGAAAAGTCTTTTCAAGGAATTGCTGCAACATTTTCTAATGCCAAAGTACTTTTAGATCCATTAGAACATTCAATAGAATTGCAACTGACTGCTACTTCAATGAATCAAGGTGAAGATTTTAGCGCCACCCTAATATTTACGGGTGATCTGCAATATCATTCTTTTTCAGAGTCTTATATTTTTGAAAATTTGCAATTAGACAGTTTTAAGATAGAAAACGACACCTTTGCCAACTCTGCTCCTTTAATAAAATCGATAAAACAAAGTTTAATCAATGATTTCGACGATTTAGTCTTAATTCGTATTGATGATTTGGATAGTTTTATCCCGAGACACCCCGCAGCTAACATTAAAATATATACAGGGCAATTGAAACTAATTTGGAAATGACAAAAACCAATGCAAACGTATCTAAAATTTAAAGGTTTTGTTAGATTGTTATAACTAATTGTATTTATATGTGATTTATATGTTTTTGAGTTTTTCCGGAGCAAAAAGAACGAGTACGATGAATGCATCAATATTTGCTTCGAAGTTGAGCTTTGGGGTTAAATTAACGTTCAAAAACTGTCTTTGGATTGTTTTTATGATGGGCTGCAGTAAGGTATTCGCCGAATCAATTCGGGTTGTAGATCAATTTGGCAACCCCGTTGAAAATGCTGTTATTAGTTTTAATGAAGACGCTCAAAACACGCCAGATATCTCCGACATAGCCGTAATGGATCAAGTCAACGTACAATTTTCTCCAGAAGTATTAGTCATTCAAAAAAATCAGCAAGTCTCTTTTCCAAATAGCGACAATACCCGTCACCATATCTATAGCTTTTCTAAACCCAAACCCTTTGAAATAAAAATGTATCACGGTGGGGAATCAAAACAGTTAGCTTTTGAGCAATCCGGCATAGTTGTTCTAGGATGCAACATTCATGACCAAATGATTGGTTATATCTATGTTGCTGAAAATGAAAACACCGCCATTACCAACAAACTAGGTATTGCACAAATCCCTAAAGCCGACATGCAAATTAAGCTTTGGCACCCAAGGTTATCTACAAATAAAATAACAAGGCAAGAAATTCAATTGCCAACAGTAATCACCGAGTCCCCTTTTTCTATTCAACTCACATTAGTTGAAGAAGTATTGCCTAAGAAACAAAACACCTTTAAGTCCAAAAAATCTTGGAAGAGGAAATAAATAGTTGACTAGTTCTCCTCTAAATCAAAGTATCTTTAGGCTAGTTGTTGGCCTTGTTTTGTTAACTGCAGTAACCATTTTTATCAATGTGTGGATGGCAAATGACGAGCAAACGCGAGATAAGTTTGCTCGAGATTTATCCATCGCTGAGAGCGTACTGCAACGTGTTTTAAAGAGCAGAGAAGATTTACTTTACAATTCAGCTGCTGTGCTTACCGATGATTGGGGGTTTAAAGAAGCGGTAGCGTCTGGGGACAAAGGTACCATCGACAGTGTTTTGCATAATCATGGTCAAAGAATTGAAGCAGATTTAATGGCACTCATTTCTTTACAGGGAGATTCTATTACAAGTGTGCCCTCAACCTTAGCCGAAGGTCAGGCATTTCCATATCTTGACGTTATAGAAACAGTTGTTGAACAAGGCGGCTACTCTTCATTGATGATGATCGATAATCAGCTATACCAAGTTATTTTATTGACTGTAGACGCACCTACACCTATAGCAATTACGCTTGTTGGATTTAAATTAGGTGATGCCATTCTCAATCAATTAAAAGACATCACCCAACTTGAAACAACATTACAAGTTTATATTCAACAAAACGAAATATTCAAAATAAGTACCTTAGATGCGCCACTTGCGGAACAGGCGATCTCTCAAGTCAACTTACAACCTTCATGGTTATCCTTAACTATTACTAACGAAGTTCCTTTTGTTTCGCAACAATTTACTCTAGACGAAAGCTCAAACCATAGCGCTATTATTACTTTATCTGAAGATGCTCAAAGGCTATTTGCCGATTTTAAATCGCTACAAATAAATATTTCGGTATTAGGTATTCTGGTTATTATACTGGCTTCGTTATTAGCCGCGTTATTCTCACAAAAAATTTCTAAACCCTTGGTTGTTTTGGCAGACATAGCTAAACGAATTAGTATTGGTGACTATAGTAAAAATCCTACTGTGCGTACCAAAACGACTGAAGTTAGTTTGTTATCTGAAGCCTTTAGTACTATGCAAAAAAATGTACAGACCCGTGAAGAAGAAATAAATTACCGCTCCACTCACGATGCATTAACGTCATTATTCAATAGGCAACATATTAAAGCTGAAATTGAAAAAAGGTTCTCTGGCAATACTCCTTTTTTGGCCATTGGGATAAATATATTTGGGTTTCGCGGCATCAACGATATTTTTGGTTATCATAATGGTGATCTTTGTTTAACTGAGTTAGCTAATCGTTTATCACATTTCAAAGGAGTAGCAGCAAGGTTAACTGGGGGGGAATTACTATGGTTACCCCATGAGGATCCCTCGCAACAAGAAATAGAAAGGTTAAAGTCAGCTCTTGAAGAGCCATTTGACACAGGTAATGTAACTATAAATATTAAAGTTGCTATGGGCATAATAGCTTGCCCTAAAGATGCAAATAACGCTGAACAAGTATTTAAAAGGCTAAATATTGTACTTGATGAAGCACAAATCACTCGAAATTTTATATTGCCTTATTGCAGCAAATTAGAAGCGCGCTACTCAAGACGTTTAGAAATTATTACTGAGCTAAGAAATACCTTAGAACATAAAATTGGAGAGTTGAGCCTCAATTATCAACCAAAACTTGATTTAAAAACAAACAAAGTTACTCACGTTGAAGCCTTAATAAGATGGACAAACGCTCGTTTAGGGTTTGTTTCTCCTGAGGATTTTATTGCCATAGCTGAACAAGCTGGTTTTATCGACAAAATCACCCATTGGGTTATTGGGACAGCCATTAGCGATGCAGTAAAATTCCGAGAAGCTAAGGTAGATGTGTCGATCGCCATAAACCTTTCAACAAAAGACATTATGGATCCCGCTTTACTTCCAAATGTAATGGCATTGCTCAACCAACAAAATTTGCAAGCAGGGAGCTTGTCTTTTGAAATCACCGAAGGTGATCTGGTTAAAGATCACGAAAAGGCAATTTTGCACCTTCAAGGATTCAGAGATAAAGGCTTCGAAATCGCGATTGACGATTTTGGCACTGGATACTCTTCTATGGCTTATTTGCAAAACTTACCGGTGGATACACTTAAGGTAGATAAAAGTTTTGTACTCAATCTAAATGAACAAGAAGGCGATCAAAAAATAGTTAAAACCGTTATTAGTTTGGCTCATAGTTTTAACATGAATGTAGTTGCCGAAGGAATTGAAAACGTTGAAGCACTGGCACTATTAGCTGAATGGGGCTGCGAATTGGCACAAGGTTATCACATTTGCAAACCGACTCCGGCTGATAATCTTATCGCTTGGTATAACGATAATCTAGAAACAAAATGGTTATAAAAAAGGAAAACAATATGGGTATTTCTTGGTCTAGAGCCATCGGATTATTTCTTTGCCTTTTTATCATTACGGCACAGGCCAGTGATGGGAAATTAATTGGCACTGCAGGGTTAAATCAAATTGAGGGCAGTGGTGGTGGTGGTATCGTGCCTTGGGCAACTTTAGCTGGTTACGATAGCCGAGATGAAATTTCGGTTAATGCTTTTACTACCCAAGTAGATATTGACGATTTTCGCCTCAACGTCTTAGGTGTTAGTGCATCATTTTACGATCGCGTTGAATTAAGTGTCGCCCAACATAGATTTGATTTAAAAACACTTGGCGGCGACATAAAGCAAAATGTTTATGGGTTTAAATACCGTATATCCGGAGATGTGGTTTATTCAAAATGGCCACAGCTAAGCGTAGGAATTCAGCATAAAAAATTGGATGACGGCAGTATTGCAGCTGCAGTTGGGGCTGTTGATAACAGCAGTGGCACCGATATTTATTTAGCCGCAACCAAAGTTCACTTAGGCGCCATTGCTGGTTTTAACGCGGTGTGGAACGTGACAGCCAGAGCCACAAAAGCCAACCAACTTGGGCTTTTAGGATATGGAGGAGTTAGCAACGATAGCTATGAAATAATGGCCGAAGCTTCTGCAGGTGTTCTGTTCAATCGTCACTTTGCTATTGGGGTTGAGTATCGACAAAAACCCGATAATTTAGGTCTTGGTGAAGAAGACTGGTTCGACATTTTTGCTACCTATATCCCCTCCAAGAATTTAAGCTTTACTCTGGCCTGGGCTGAACTTGGCAGCATCGCAGGTGCAAAAGATCAAAAAGGCTTATATCTTTCACTTAACGGACAACTTTGGTAACCATATGAAAAATTTAATTTTAGTATTATTAACCAGCCTGATGTTAAGTGCATGTGCCAGTAACAATTCGAGTATTTATCAGCAACTAGGTGGCCAACCAAAAGTTGAAGAAATAGTCGATAATTTTATCACTGAAATTGAATATGACGCTGTCATGTTTGAATTCTTTAAAGACTCAGATATTGACCGATTTAGAGAAAAGCTTATCGAACATCTGTGCTTACTCACCAATGGTCCGTGTAAGTACACAGGTGATACCATGGAACAGGTGCATGCAGGAATGAACATCACTGAAGCCGACTTTAACCATGGCGTCGACTTATTTATCAATGCCATGACAAAAGCAGATGTGCCGCACCCAATACAAAATAAAGTATTAGCCGAGATGATCCATACCCGAGACCAAATGATTTACCGCTGAATCTCTTGGTCTAATTTCTATAACCAATTAGTTAATTTAAAACCAATGCCTAACCTTTGAGAATGATGGTTGTAGTAAATCAGACTTTCACCATAGCCATTAAAGTACTCGACATACCCCTGAATTCGGCCATTTATGGGGAATGACCATCCTAGTTGAATTGAGCCTCTGTTATCTTCTGTACGTAGGTTATTGCGAAACATAAATTCTAAAGAGTGCTTGTCGGCAATACTCCATAACCCGCCTAATTCACCATAACCTAGATATTTTTCAATATCGGGATTATCGTCTCCAGCTGGATCAAGAGGGTCAACTTTTTCGTCTTCAGGTATGCGGTACCAAGTTCTTAACCCCCAAACCACATTTTCGGTTGGCGCAAAGGCAAAGCCTAAAATAATTCTGTTCCAGCTACGGGATAGTTGCCCAGTTTGTCCATTGGATTGATGATTAAAAGATAAGGACGTTTGTTCAATGGGCAAACCTAATAATGTCCAAGAATGGTGATAATTAAAAATGACTTCAGGCTCGTAATTGGTCTCTCGAAAAGGGGCAGAAATACCGCTGTTGTAAGCTTGCCACCAGCTTGTTGTGGTAAAGCCAATTTCTAAATCGAGATCATCGAATAATAAATCTTCTACAGCCAAATACTTTAAAGACACTTGAAATTTTATCTCCAAATCATCAAGTTCAGAATCAATTGCCAAGCCAGCATAGGGGACTTCATCAATGTTAGTGACACTTAGAGGTAGCACAAAATTCGGCTTATGGGGCACGATGGCAAAAGGGTTCTTCGATGCTTGTTTTTCTAACCCAATTCGATGTTTGATTAAAGTAGGTTTTTCATGTCTACAGCTTGCGCGTAATTCGGCCACAGTCTGTTCAGGTGTTGCTTGTTTAAGCGCAATTAGTAAACACTCATCTACGGCATTATGTACAACTGACTCGGTCGCAATGGCAAAATTTACATTGCTGGCCCAAACCCCTAATAATAACAAAACGGCACCTTTCATACGCCAGTACTTCTCCAACTACAACAAGATCCTAAAAGGCGGCTATTTTGACAGCCAAATTGGTGAATGCAAATACTCAAAAAAAATTTTTACTTAAATGTAATGATTTATCCGCAGTTGGAGCCTCAGGGCTCAATATTGTTAGTGTGTTTTGAGCTCGCTACGACAAAGTGTTCGAGTTTAAAAATGTGTTCCTCAGGCAAGGCTCTCCCTACTGGGGCAAAGTACACAGAGTTAAGATCAGCCAGCGTTTTATTTTCTATTAACGAAAATCCATTTTGAGCAAGTAGTGCCTTCATCTCTTCGGCCGAATAAAACGATATCCAAGGCTCCCCCACTTTAGCTGACACGATTTTAATAGTTTCTGCTCGCTGGACCGCTTTTGGGTAGCCTTTACCAAAGCAAGTGACAGGATCTTCATCTAGCAACTCGTCAACGTAAGATATAAAAAAGGTGGCGGGGGTTTGCTTAGTCAGCTTGGCAATCTCTTTAATAGTGGCAGTAACGGCCTCTTTTGAGATGTACTGGGAAACGCCTTCAAGGGTAAAAACGCTAGACTTTGTGCGATCGAATCCCGCAGCCAGAAGCTGTTCTGTTAAAGACTGCTGATTAAAGTCAACAGTTACGTAAGTCACATTTTCTGAATTAGCTATACCTTTTGGGAGTTTAGCGCGTTTTCTTGCCTGAACTTCAGCCTGATCCACTTCAAAAATTTTTAGTGAGGATGGCAAGGCCAGACGATGAGCCCGTAGGTCATACCCCGCTCCCAGAATAACGTATTGCTCTGTACCACTTTTGCCACATTGCTTAATCAGATCATCAATAAAACGGGTTCGCGCAATTAAATGTTGGTGAAAACCAGGGACAAACTTTTGCGTTAACCACACACTAAATTTGTGGCCCATTAGCTTGATAACACTCGCGCCTAGTACAAAGCGATCGGCGTAGAGATCATCAATGATGCGTTTGTCAGGTTTCGCCAAGGACTCAATTAAACGTTGTTTGGCCACCCCTTGAGCTGTGCCATCTTTTCTAAAAATTGAATGACTCATATGCTTCCTTTTATTGAACCCATGCCATTAACTCGGTTGTTGCTCTAAAACCAATGCCGTGTTTTATTCACAAAATACACCAAAGACAACATCACAGGCACTTCCACTAATACCCCAACCACAGTCGCTAAAGCTGCGCCTGAATGTAGACCAAACAGTGAAATTGCCACCGCCACCGCCAGTTCAAAGAAATTAGAAGTACCAATCATACTGGCTGGTGCGGCGACATTGTGAGGCAGTTTTAGACGTTTTGCTAAGAAGTAGGCAATAGCAAAAATGCCATAGGTTTGAATGATTAAGGGGATGACAATCAACACTATAGTTTGCGGCTGGGCCAACACAGTTTGTGCTTGAAAACCAAATAACAGCACCACAGTGGCAAGCAAACCTATGATTGACCAAGGTTTAAGTTTGCCAACAAACTTGTCTACTTCGGGATGGCTATCTGCTCCATGGCTTTTTTTATCTAATAGAGAACGAGTTAATGCGCCAGCCACTAATGGCAACAACACATATAACAGCACTGAAATAAGCAAAGTATTCCAAGGCACTTCAATATCGCTCACACCAAGTAAAATGGCGGTTAAAGGAGCAAAGGCGAAGATCATTATTATGTCGTTGATAGAGACTTGCACTAAAGTGTAATTAGCATCACCTTTGGTCATTTGACTCCATACAAACACCATAGCCGTACAAGGCGCTACGCCTAGCAATATCATACCTGCTATGTATTCGTTAGCCGATTGCGGGTCGACCCAATCAGCAAAAAAACCTTTAAAAAACAACCAACCTAAGGCCGCCATAGTAAAAGGTTTAATCAACCAGTTGATGGCTAGGGTTAACACTAATCCTTTAGGTTTTTTGCCCACATCTTTAATAGATGAAAAATCGATTTGGATCATCATGGGGTACACCATCAACCAAATCAGTACGGCTACCACTATATTCACGTGGGCGTATTCTAAACTTGCCAAAAGCGCAAAAAAGTCTGGGACAACACTGCCCAAAGCCACGCCTGCTAAAATACTTAGCCCTACCCAAACCGATAAATACCGCTCAAATAATCCCATGATATTTCCTTTTAAATTGACCGCTGATTAACACGTTGGCTAACTTGTTCTGCTGTTTCGACTCGCTCTGAATAACGGTCAACCAAATACTCGCTGTTGTCACGGGTTAGCAGCGTAAATTTCATCAGTTCTTCCAACACATCTACAATTCGGTTGTAATAAGATGAGGGTTTCATACGATTGTTATCATCAAACTCCATAAAGGCTTTTGCTACCGAAGACTGGTTAGGAATAGTTAACATCCGCATCCAGCGCCCTAAAATACGCATTTGATTCACGGCGTTAAATGATTGAGAGCCGCCCGATACTTGCATTACGGCTAGGGTTTTGCCTTGAGTAGGTCGCACGCCGCCTAAACTAAGTGGCACCCAATCAATTTGGCTTTTTAAGATGCCGGTCATTGATCCATGACGTTCGGGCGAGCACCATACTTGCCCTTCAGACCACATCATTAGTTCACGCAACTCCACTACTTTTGCGTGGGTAGCATCGTCACTATCGGGCAAAGGTAATCCAGTTGGGTCAAAAATACGGGTTTCTGCGCCCATTGCTTGTAACAAACGAGCGGATTCTTCGACTACCAAGCGACTGAATGATCGCTCACGCAACGAACCGTATAACAATAATATTTTAGGCTTGTGCGCGGCATGTTGGGTAGAAAAATTTTCGATACTAGGCACTTGAAATTGATCAAGGTCAAGGTTTGGCATTGGATTTTTAATTTGAGTCATTATTCGGCTCCTAATCTTGCCAAAGCAGCTTTAAATGCACCTTGGTCGTTTATATCTACATGTAAACTTACTAATTGTTGAACTCGCTGTTTGATTTGCTCAATTGTGTTTTGAAACGCCTCTGCAATTTGTTGCTCACTGCCACGCAACTTTGATGGGTCGGCTAAGCCCCAGTGCACTTTTAAGCTGTTACCAAACCACAAAGGGCAAGACTCACTAGCTGCTGAGTCACAAACCGTTACCACAACATCCGGCTTAAAGTCTTCAAATTCATCCCAAGATTGGCTCGATAAATCGTCTGTGGCAATGCCCGCTTCTTGTAGGTATTTGATTGATAAAGGGTGCACTTCGCCTACAGGTTGACTACCGGCACTTTTGGCGACTATTTTACCGTTAGCGTAGTGATTGGTAATAGCCTCAGACAAAATACTGCGGCAACGGTTATGGGTACAAATATATAAAATTTTCATTCACTGGTATTCCAATAAAAACTAACAGCAATTAGCAGTTAGCGTGGCACTGTCTAGAGAGGTATTATCTAAATTAACTAAACATTCATTTAAGAAAGCTTGATTGGCTTTTGTGGTCAGGGTTAACACTTCTTGCGCCCATTCTGGCAAGCTTTGGGCAATCTGATAAAACACCCATTTTCCCCTTCTGTTATCCGCCAAAATGCCACATTTACGCAGCTCCGCTAAATGCCGCGACACTTTGGGTTGGCTAAGTTGCAATGCGCTAATTAAATCACAGACACATAATTCACCTTTGAGGGTGATCAGCAATAAACACTTCAAACGGGTGTCTTCAGATAAACACTTATAAAAAGCTATGGGATTCATGTGTATTACTTCCAACTCAAAACATATGGAATATCATATATATGAATTTTCATATGTCAATAAAAATGAGAACCTATAGAGAAATTAACATGGCTTCTGGATAAAAGTGTTGTATGAATTAAATTTTTAGATACATTTCAAATGGTTATATGTGTTTTTTAATATATTTATTAAAATTACGTGTTCAATATTTCATCATAAATTTAATTTTGTTACTGTACGGCAATATTGGGTGGTCAAGACACGGAAGAATGGCTTTGATTAAACATGTCCTATGTTCGCTCAGTCACTCATGAGGTAGTTTGGGCGTTAATATCCTTCCTCGCACTTATAAACCGAATTATCTAAAATCCTCACGGCTACTCACAAAGAGATCATGCAGTAAAACTGCTAGAATAAGGTTCTCATTTTCAAGGTTAATTACATGCCCCAAGATTTGTCCTACCTAGCTCATTATCCCGTTCATTTACAAAATGATATCCGTCAATTAATCGATAACAATAAACTCGGAGATTGGTTACGCGGGCGCTATCCAGATGTGCATAACGTAGCTAACGATAATGATCTACGTGATTACACTATGACGTTAAAAAATCAATATTTGAAAAAAACAGCGCCGCTCAGCAAAGTGATATACGACAGCAAAATTCATATCGTCAATCACGCTTTGGGATTGCATAGCTATGTGTCGAGGGTACAGGGCGGCAAATTAAAAAGTAAAAACGAGCTTAGAGTCAGTACCTTGTTTAAACATACGCCCGAGGCGTTTTTAAATATGATAGTAGTACACGAATTAGCCCACCTAAAAGAGAAACAACACAACTATTCCTAACAACCGATTATTGGTTAAATGTTGTCAACTTTTGTTTAGCGATAGTAGATCAACATCGTTAATTAAGTAGCTTGTCAAAAAAGTATAATTTCTTTGAATTTCGATTTAAGGTCCTATTACTATCAGAATGAATATTGGTAAAAATTGTAATTGTAAAAGAGACCTTGTCAGCCTCCACCCCTTTAATTAGTATTTTACTTAAAGTTTGTGGGTCGAAAGCTGAATAACCTATTCCAAGTGCATAAATAATGACATTATTCATTCCGAAAAACACAAAAATAACTAAGAGGTCAATTGCATATAATTTTGATGGGTAAGGAACAATTGCTTCTGTAGCATCCCGAACAGCTATCCATCCAATTATAATATTGGCAACCATCATAAAACTTCCAAGAGAGATAGAAAGAACAAACATTACCTCCTCTACCCCAACCATTTCGGCTTTAATATCCTCACTTATAAATGAAAGTGGAATACCATAAATTAGTGCAGCAAATAAAAGTCCAATTTGTCCTAATAATAGTAATATCCAAAACGCATTGATATAAAATCACTCTGGCTATTAATTATCCATTAATAGCTAAAAGTATACAGAATTTTTTAAATACTGAAGGTCTGACGTGGTGAATAGATACGACATCGAGATCCTAAACATACAGTTCACTGCACGCGAGTCGCAGGTTCATCCTTTGAGGGGATTTGGAGTTCATAGCTAACAAAGTTAAGGCATTTACACTTCAAGATAAAGCCTCATCTAAGTTAACTAGAGCGGCAACAATTGCTGTAACTGTGCCACGATCAAATTCAGCCCGATCATTTTCTTCATGAGTTCCTTTATTCAGATATCGCCATTCCCTGCAATCCCCATTAATACCCAGTAACGAATTTATAGGGTCATAAATCGCGTTTTTGTTTGGGTCTGCGAAGTCAGGTTTATGAATTTTACTTCTTAATTGATCAGTTAAATTCCGTAACTCAATTGGGGCCGATGAGGAACGTAACTTAATGCTTAAATTACCGTTTCCGAATCGGTTAACATAATTCCAAACCTTACCTTTTGTTAGAGCTTCTAACGCCTGACGGGATTTAGATAAGGCTTCTCTCACTTCGTTACGTTCGATATGGTTTGTTGCCGCCAGAATGTAGTTCCTCGGCGCACAGTTAAAATCCACACGTATATGTTGCTCTCCTAACCTAGGGAGGAAGCTCATTAAGTTAGAGCTGCGCACATCCTCAACCGAAAGAAGATTTTGTATGTCTTTGAAAAACTCCTCGCCATGACATGTCAGAATAATTTGCTTTTCCATGAAGTACTGATCCTCAAACAGGGTAAGTCTTATAGACTCGCGGTGATCGTCATCAATCGCGTTTACAGGATCATCGAAGATTAAAACAGGTGCTTGTTCTTTCAGGTTTTTGGCAAGTAGTATTGCTAATCCAAGGCAGCGTACATGTCCTTCGCTCAGGATATGTAATGCGTCGAAAAATTTCGCTGGTTGGTTTTGGAAAGATATACTCAAGCGTTGATTTTGTGCCAAAGGTAGTTTTGCTACTGCCAATAGCTCTGTTTGTGCATCATTACGATTGAATGCGTTATACAACTCAACTACTAGTTCGCCTAAATCTGCTACTAGCTGCGCTGGTAAACCGTTGTTGTATCTCGTTAGTTTATGAACAAATGTAGCGTACGCGGTGACGATTTCTTGATTCTTGGAAATGACTGCTTTTTCAGCTTGCACGTTAGAAATTAGTTGGGCGTTTTCTGTTTGGAAATTATTAATGAGTTGCTGACCTATAGCGATATTACTAAGAGCTGTCTTTTTTTGGGTGTTTAATATTGTAATTTGACGTTCAAAATCTCGTAATCGGGTTAATTCAGCCTGTTTATTATTTTTAAAACCCAGTGCTTCATCAGTTTTCTTATCATCGGCTTCAAGCTGCTGAACCTGACCAATCAGGTGCTGCCAACCTGTATAGTTATCAGGCAACGGAGCCAATAAAGAGTCCCACCAGGGTATACTAGGTTGCACATCGGTAAGCCGCAACGACTGCAAAAGGTTATTCTCCGGGTAAAACTGCAAACAAATATTTAAAATTTGCGAAATGCTCAATATATTTTGAAGAGCTTGCCGCTCAAGCTGTGTGACATTTTCTTGTAGTGCAGCTAATTGCTGTAACTTCGCTAATTCCTGCCCTGCATGTATATATGGGTTGACTGCTACCTGTTGCAAAGGCGTCTTGCAGGCAGGGCAAGCTGCTTGGCTGCTTGGTTGAACTTGAGTCACGGCTTCATACAGCCGCTTAAATGAGACTTGCTGGCTTGCATCTGCTAACTGTTGTTGTTTTTGCCTTAATTCGTTAACTGCTGTCGCCGCGTCATTTCCGATGACCTCTAAAGTGGCTTTGCTTACATTAGCCTTTGGAGGAAGTGGCTGTTGCAACTCAGTGTCTAATTGTTGTATGCGGCCTGATTTTTGAGCATCACCACTGAGCTCAAACGCCATTTGCTCAAAGGTAGCCCCATCTCTGTAAGTATTAACTAAATTCAGTTCTTCATTAGCAATACGCTGTAGTTCGGCGTTACTCGTTTTAATCTGCTGTTGGGCTCCTTGCAACCCTTGCTGCTTCAGCATTAGCTGAAGTGTTTGCTTGCCTTGCAAGTCAATGTATTGCCCACCAATTTCTGACGTAAAATTACGAACAAACTCAGTAAAGGACTCTAGGCCAAAAAGCGTTGCGATAAGCTCTGTTTGTTTAGCTGGTGCCTGAGCAGCTATTCGTGAAAAGCTATCAATACGGTTTTTTTCAACAAAGCAGAAACGGTATGTCGACTCGTTTGGTATTATAAAAACATCACTTCCTTGACCATCAAGCGCAACAATCTCAGGAGGTATAAAGGCATTCACGAACGCGTTTCTTAAATATTCGTTTTGATCGCGAAAACGCTTACTTTCCGCTTCTGCAACGTTGCCCAATAAAGAATATTCCAGCGCCTCACAGAAACTTGATTTACCTGTTCCATTGGGGCCATAAATCAGTACCAGTCTACTATCAAGATCAAATATCTCCTGTCGTGAAAATCCTCTGAATGGACCAACAGTCAAGGTTTTTAAACGCGATAATTGTATCGCAGGCGCCACTTCTTGTTCAGGAATTGGAGGTATATTAGTTGGTAACATGTCCCAATTGGCTTGGGATAATTCAACTAATTTGCGAATACGCTGTCCCTGATGAGTACCTAAAGGGATCAGAACCTCTAAATTGGCTAATACTATGTTCGCTATTTTGCACACAGAATCAGTCGCATTTTGTCCTATTAACGTTTGCATGAAACGTTGATATTCAGCATGAATCATATAGCGTCCTTGTGCTCACTATCATAAAGAGATCTTGTCACTAACCTCAACGACATCCACCATGCATAAACACAAGCTGCTGCTCCAGAGCTATGATCACTCAACAAACCATGAGCAACTTCATATCGGTGAGTGGCAACATATGTCCCTGAGGTACTCTTTGGTAACCCTAAATTCTGACAGTATTTGGTTGAGGGCTGGAATAATCTGACCTTTTACCGTTAACTCTAAATCTATTTGAAAGCTTTGAATGATTTTAATATTTATCGCTAGATCGCTTTCTCCACCTTCACTAAGAAAATTCAGTGCTGGTGTTTTAGCAATAACTCGTCCGTCATCAGCAATATGAGATCCACCAAACATGTTACTAAGTGGAAACTGTTGGATCTGCTCGATAGTTCTGGTGCGTAATTCTTGATATTTAGGCGTGGCAAAGCCTGTAAAACATAATAGAGAAAGCTCTAAGCTCTCTTTTCCTCCTACATGTTTTCGCGCCCCATCAATTATTTCAGAAATATCAATCCCTGGAGTTTGCACTAACCCCATTTCTCTTAATGTACCAGAGCCCGCTTCAGTAATTTTGTCTCTTATCGAAACTAACTTTGCTGTTACACCAAGTTCGTCCCTCTTAGCTATTGGAATTTTCCTATATGCCTGTAAGGCATTTTCATAAAAAGTATTGGCAACCATCTGACTTGGTGCATTATCGTTGCATTTAGAGTCGCCTTCCAGTTCAAAGCAATCTGCTGCAAGTAGTAAACTTTTTAACCAACTATCTACTTTACCTTGCACTTTGAACATACGCTCCGCTAACGATAAGTATTCACGAGCCTCTCTGTGAGCGCCTGAAGAGTGAAAACCTGTTGCGTATCCAAACAATGCTTCTGCCATATGTTCAAGCTGATTTTTGCATAAACCGTTACTCTCAATAAGCTCAGCAATCCAAAGATGCATAAACGGACTACCTGAATAATTTTTCTCGAAAGCTTCTTGCAACGATGTTTCTATAGTGGAGATGGAATCTGAATCACGAATTTGCCTTGCTAATCGAATACACCTTTTCCAGCAATCACCAACATCAGAGTGCCAAGTTTCTGGGTCAATCGGGAGCATGAGATAATTTTGAATAGCTGCTCGAACATAATCGACTTTTTTAGGATTGACGCATAACCAAAGCAAATCAGCAAAACGAGCCTTTACTATAGGCTCAAGCATATCTTCATAAATATTTGCAACGAACTCCAATTGCTCATGAGTAAAGTCGTCTGCAATTACTGAGCGTTTTCCTTCCAACTGCACATAAGGCTGAAAAGGATCATTAGCACTGTTTGGTCTCAGCATCATTGAGCATATTGCAGAGGCAAGATCTAATGCATTGGCCAACGCTTCATTTTTTGCCTGGCGCTCTTTTTCCCCATGCTCTTTATAAATGGAGCAAATTGAATAATATCCATGCTCAAACGGAGGTTTAATAACCTTATTGCTTTTAGTTATAAACTCTTCGGCCGAAGATAAAGCGGGAACATCCATTTAAAACATCCTTTTACTCATACAAATACTTCTGAAACCCAACAAACGTCTCTCGAATTGCTAGCGGTGATCCAAACTCGGCGGCGGCGTCGTTTATGGTGTTGTATTTAAGTTCGACTAAGCTGCGCATTTTTTTGGCTGCAAGTTCTTGCACGCCGTCTTCTATGTATTTATCTAGTATGAACTCGATAAACTCGATTTGTTTACTTGTGAATTCACTTGATATACCCGGCTTTGCCGTGGCTACACGTTCTTTACGAGTGTGGGTTTCTCTGGCGTAGGCTACGAAGGCTAGTAGGTCGTATACGTCGCTGTCTTTGGCGTCGATGATGTCTTTCATGCTGTCTAGCTTTTCGTCGTCGTAACCGGCTTCATGTAAGTCTGCTAGTAGCTTTTCACGGGTGCTTGGGTTGCTCCATATTTGGCGTAGTTCTTCTTCGTTACCAAAAAAGCGTGGTAGCTCACCAAATAACTGCTCTACAAACTGGTGAGCAGTGAGCATGTCTCCATTGGGCCCCATAAACAGTACGCTTTTCATGTGCTTAATTTGGCGTACTTTACCGTCGGTTAGGGTAATAAATATCTTGTCTGGTTTCTCTCCACCACCTCCACCTGTATCGCAGCTACAAGGTTCATTGCCGCACTTATTGCATTGCTCGACAAGACACTGGCAGGGAGATTGTTTACATTCACTACATGGCTCGTCAGGCGTGTCGTTTTTGCAATTGCATGGATTAAAACCACAGGTATCACATACACAACTGCATGGTGAGGTTTCACAACCCTCGCAAGGGACTTCGTCTACAGGCTCTTTAGGAGGCAATGGTTCACCATCCCACGCTGGGTCAGCAAAGTTATGGTGGGCTTTGACAAAGTCGTACACGGTGAAGAATGATTTGCCGTCGTACATGCGAGTGCCACGTCCAATAATCTGTTTAAACTCAATCATGTTTTTGCATTCACGCATTAACACAATGTTTCGCACATTGCGGGCGTCTACGCCTGTCGATAACTTGCGTGAGGTGGTTAATATAGTTGGGATGGTTTTTTCATTATCACAAAAGGTGCGTAGGTCGTTTTCACCGGCTGCGCCATCGTTTGCGGTAATGCGTACGCAATAGCTTGGATTGGTTGTGTAACCGTTTTTAACGGCATATTGATTGATGTAGTCTCGCACTTTGCCTGCGTGTTCTTGGGTGGCGCAGAATACGATGGTTTTCTCAGATGGGTTGATATGATCCATCCAATACTGCACACGTTTTTGTTCACGCTGGGGCATGGTGATTATGCGGTTAAAGTCACTTTCTTTATATACTTTGCCTGGCTCTGGCTCACCTTTAAAAGTAACCGCATCGCCTGGGGTATAGACGTATTCGTCCATGGTGCCAACAATGGGATACACCTTGAACGGGGTTAAAAATCCGTCGTTAATACCTTGTTTTAAGGTGTAGCTGTAAACAGGATCGCCAAAGTATTTATAACTGTCAGCATTGTCGGTACGCTTTGGTGTAGCGGTTAAACCTAGTTGAACCGCTGGCGAAAAATGCTTAAGAATATCTCGCCAAGCACTTTCGTCATTTGCGCCACCACGGTGACATTCGTCGATAATAATAAAATCGAAGAAGTCTTCTGGATAATCTCTAAATCGGCAATTGCTAGTATCTTTTATTTGCTCAGGATCAAACTCTTCACTTTCTAATTCTTCAGCATCTTCATTACCGCCAGAGTCCGTCATTAATGTTTGAAAAATCGCCATAAAGATACTGGCATTTTTAGGTACACCATTGGCTTTTTTAATTTCGCTTGGGGTAATACGCACTACGGCATCTTCTCCAAAGGCGCCAAAGTCGTTAAAGGCTTGTTTGGTTAGTACATTACGGTCGGCTAAAAATAAAATACGTGGGCGTTTTTTGGCGTTACTTGGGTTCTTTGCCGCTTGTAAACTCCAGCGACTGTAAAATAACTTCCATGACATTTGAAAGGCAATACAGGTTTTACCTGTGCCTGTGGCAAGGGTAAGTAGTATACGGTCTTTGCCTTGTGCTATTGCCTCTAATGCTTGGTTAATGGCGTTTTCTTGATAATAACGTGGTTGCCAGTCGCCTTTACATTCAAAAGGGATTTTGGCAAAACGGGTGCGCCATGTGCAGGTATATTCAGGCTCGGTTTTACCTGTGGCGGGTTCAAAGCATAAGCGCCACATATCTTCAGGACTAAGGTAGCAATCAACTAATTGCTCATCACCGGTAAGCATATCTATTTGGTAAATGTCGTGACCATTAGTGGCATAAGCAAAACGGCACTGTAAACGCTCGGCGTAGTCTTTGGCTTGGCGTACACCTTCGGTATAACTTAGGCCTTCACGCTTAGCTTCAACGGCGGCTAATTTTCTACCTTGAAACTCCAAGACATAATCGCAGCTCAGTTTTGATGCACGTTTACCACCACCCAAAATTCGGCCAGCGGTAATACTCACTTCACGGCGAACAATGCTATGATCAACTTTACCCCAGCCATCTAACGCCAATTTAGGCGAGATTAACTCAGCGCGTGTTTCAGATTCGTTTCTACTCATGACACTTACCTGTGTATTAATTAGTTTGCTACTCTGAGGCAATATTTGTTGTTGAATCAAGAACCTGCCAAGAAACAAAAGTTAACGTAACATATCGTAATATAAGATATTAATGAAATATCTGTACAATAAAAACACTGCATTTATCGGCAAAATCAAGAAGCAGTCAAGAGACTTTATTACTCAACAGTGGTATATCCCTGCAGAGGAGAATTAGGTGTATGCGGAAATGCCATCTGCAACACGCCATCTGTAATCATTGGCTTAAGGTAATTCTGACGAAGACTTTGAGACTTTCTACCAAGTAACACTTCAAGTACTGAAACCGGAATATAGTGCCCTTTACAAAGTTCACTGATAAGTTTCTTCATCGTATCAACATCTAAACGACTCTGCTCTCTAGATTGAGCGCCTAATGCGTTAAGTCGATGGCTAAACTCTTTAGCTAAAGCATCCAGATCATCAACATAGGGTTTATTAAGTTGAACACTGATAAAACGGCCTTCTGCATCTCTTCCATCATCTAAAACAGTCTCATTATTTGAAGCGCTATGCGTTAAGCTTTCTTTACTATGCGTTAAGTTATCCAAAGAGGTTAACGTATTGGTAAATACATCTTCTGGAGAAGGAAGCTCCATACCAGGTAAGCTATAAGATTTATCTTTTTTTATACCATTAGCAATCAAAAAGCCTTTATCCACAAGCTTAGGTAAAGCTAAAGTGACATCTCTTGAGTGCTTACTAGTTAACTGACATGCGCGTTCGTGATTAACCCAACCTTCAATAGCTGCAGTGGTAACTATCATTTGCTCTAACTCATTCAATTCATAAAAGCGATCACCGAATAAAGCACTTAATAGATCGGTTACTTCCTTAGGAATTAGACTAACGGTAGAAAGCTCTAATAACGTTTGTTCAGAAGGGACGTGTTTTTCATATAGTTTAGGCTTTCGCCACTTAGCCCACTCCCAACCACTGTAAATTTTAGGAATACCGGATCCGGCTCGTTCACCTGCACCAATCATCAAAAACATTTGATGCATTTTTCGGTTACGACAATCACTTTCGCCACCTTTAACGGCAATTTCAGGAGGAACTCGCATCAAACCAGGATTACGAAAACCAAATAAATCTGGGCGTTTAATAATTAATATTGAACTTCTGCCAGAGTAATCAGCATGAACTAATGTATTCACCAAGGCTTCACGAATAGCTTCATGGGCCTTAGATTCATCTAGACGAATCCCTTGCTGAAGTTCAAATGGTACTTTCAGGTCGGTAGTTAATTTTCGGTAGGTTCGTCGGTAAAAGTCGAATACATTTCCAGACCAAGAGCCATCAGGATAAACGCGATCAATCCAGCGATGGGTATTAGCTTCATCACGCTCTCTATAATCAACAAAGTAATTAGGGGCAGCTTCTTGAATAGCGTCCCATGTACCAAACATCATCACACCAGCAAACGTTATGCCCTCTTCACTAGTTTGACGATCTCTTCGCCAGCCGCCTAATTGCTTAAACATTTCAAAAAGTTCAAGCTCTAACCAAGGGTGCTGGGGTTTAGCCACTGCTAATAAATTTTTATAAGTACTTAGGCTATCTCTATCAATATCATCAAAATTAAAACCTTTAAGAATTTTATCGTCGCGGCTGTTTTCCACTTGTTCGGCAAACATGCGCTTTACTTGCTCTTCACTACAACGGTGATCACCTTCGTGCAGACGAACAAAGGTTTCTTTCATAGGTTGGTTTTTTAAATAAACAGGCTTTTGTTCTCTTCGAGCGGCAGGGATATTAATAACTAATAATTGCCTTTCCTCAACAACAGTTACTTCCACGTTATCATTGCTAAGTAAGTTAATATTTACCTTGCCAGTATTGTCGGCAAGATCAAACAGTTGTTTTTGAACCGTTTCAATATCTTCAATGCCAACAACTGTTAAATTTCCACTTTTTTCACGCACCCCTAACACTACATAGCCACCACGACTATTTGCCATAGCACTATAAGTCGGCCAAAAATCATCAGGAAGCTTGCCCTTGCCGTCTTTGCCTTGAGCCAATTTGAACTCTAATTCGGCTGACTCAGATAGTGTCTGTAAATCTATTTGGTCGTTAATATGAAACATATTGGTTCCTGACTACTCAGTTTCAGCGGTTAATTCACCACTAAAGGCTTTTTGTAATATAGATTTTTTAAGTTCGTCTATCGAGCTTAATTTTTTTTGATAAATGACTTCTAATTGCTGTACTGAAACCATTAATTCATTTAGTGATCTAACAATTTCATTTTGTTTTTTTATGCTTGGAAATGGGAAGTTTAATTTTTCAAAGGTACCCATATTAATATTGTCTTGCGCTGAGCCTTTACCTTTTGCTTGTAAAATAGCTTTAAATGATTGTAATAAAAACTCAACGTAGGGAATAGTTGTGAACTCTGGATTAACCACCACACCGATTACGCTATCAGGAAAGCAGCTATCAAAATCTAAAATGCCAGTTTCAGCAATATTTGCAGCGATCGTTATGCAAATTGTACCTTTAGGCCATAATTTACTTTGTGCTAATCCTACTTCATTGTAAGTTTTAGAATACTGAGTAATTAAGTGTTCGCAATTTCTTACGTCACCTGTCTGTACAAAAGGGTATTTCCCACCATATAGTGATTCATCATTTCTAGGCCTATGTTTTGACTTACCTCGACCAAAATCTATAGACGCTTCTTTTAACGTTTTCTCAACCCAACCTTCACCTTTTTGGCTGAAGACTTGTTGTAGGTAGCTGTCGAATAACTCGCGGGCATTTTTAAGGTTTTGTTCGGTTTTAGCGCGAGTTTGTTCTAAGTCGGCAAACACGGTGTCAAGCAATGCTATAATGCGTTTTTGTTCTGGGAGAGGAGGAAAAGGCAAAACTCGATTTTCCATTGCGCCTTTGGTCACATGAACCATTGTGGTTCCTGTACCTTGTTCTTCTTTTATTTGCTCTACATCCCACTCTAACAAGTGATATAAATATCCTTTATCAACGAGACTTTCGTTAAGTTCTATTTTCCATATGTGATAATGATAAATGACTTTACCTTCATCCCAAATACGAGGTCCAAATGATGCTGACCATGCATATAAAAGGTCGCCTTTATCACAGTATTTATCTTCATTTAGCTCTAAATCAGAGTAAAACCAGCTTCTGTTTGTAAAGAAATTCCCAACTCTAAGTAGAGGATATTTACCTTCAGAAAGCATTTCATGCTTTTTATAAGCTCTACCATTGATCAAGCGGCAAACATCACCTAACTTTTTAGATTCAACGGTCATTACAACAAGTCCTGAATCTTAGCTAAGATAGCCTCAGATTCTTTATCGAGCGCAATAATGTCATCAATAATGGTTTTAGGTTCGCGCAGTGGTGCGGCTTCTTCAACGTTGGGGTTTTTAATGGATAAGTCATAAGTAGCTTGGTCAATATCACTAATAGTTAATGACCATGACTTATCCGTTTCACCTTTGTCACGGCTACTGATAGCAACTTTTTGCAATTCAACAAACTCGGCTAAATCTTTATCATTCAATGGGTTAGTTTTACCCATGTTGCGGCCGACATTCAGTTCGTAAAACCATGTATTTAAGGTTGGTTCGCCTTTGGTGAAAAACAACACCACTGTTTTAACCCCTGCGCCTAAAAATGTTCCACCTGGGCAATCAAGCACGGTATGTAAATTACAGTTCTCTAGTAACTCTTTACGCAAAGCAATGGCAGCGTTGTCGGTGTTACTTAAAAAGGTGTTTTTAATCACAATGGCGGCACGGCCACCGGGTTTAAGCATTTTAATAAAGTGCTGTAAAAACAAAAAGGCGGTTTCACCGGTTTGTATGGGGAAGTTCTCTTGCACCTCTTTACGCTCTTTGCCGCCGAACGGTGGGTTAGCCAGTATGATGCTGTGTTGGTTACTTGGCTGAATGTCTTGTAGGTTTTCACTTAAGGTATTGGTGTGCAATACGTTAGGCGCTTCGATACCGTGCAAAATCATGTTCATGATGGCGATAACGTATGCGAGTGACTTTTTCTCTTTGGCGTAAAAGGTGTCGTTTTGCAGGGTTGCTAAATCATTGGTGCTTAATTTTACTTTATCGCGCCCGCCTTGGCGTAGGTAGTCAAAGGCTTCACATAAAAAACCTGCCGAGCCTGCTGCGCCGTCGTATATGGTTTCGCCAATTTTTGGTTGTATAACGTCGATCATCGCACGGATAAGTGGGCGAGGTGTGTAGTATTCGCCACCGTTGCGCCCTGCGTTACCCATGTTTTTAATTTTGGCTTCGTATAAGTGGCTAAGTTCGTGTTTTTCATCTTGCGAGCGAAAACGTAATTGGTCTACTTTTTCTAGGGCGTCACGCAGTGAATAACCGCTTTGAATTTTGTTTTTTATTTCGCTAAAAATCTCACCAATTTTGTATTCAATGGTGTTGGCGTTGTCGGCTCGTTGCTTAAAACCTTTTAGGTACGGGAATAATTGGCCATCGACAAATTCCATTAAGTCGTCGCCGGTTAAGGCGTGGTTGTGGTCAAACTTGCCGTCTGCGTCTTTGGGCGCTGCCCATGCGCTCCATCGGTATTGCTCGTCGATAATGTATTGGTAGGTTTCCATCATCATTTCGGCTTCTTGGGACTTGGTAAACTCTAAATCGTCAAGGTATTTTAAAAATAACATCCACGATGATTGCTCGGTGTAATCTAACTCTGAAGAACAACCTGCGTCTTTGTGAAAAATATCGTCGATGTTTTTGAATACTTGTTCAAACATGGGGGTAAAGTCCTTGTTAGCTATTGAGTGTGGGAGATATGATATTTTTGTTTAAATATCTAAAAAAACGACCCATTAGCTTGTTGTTTTTATCATTAATTAAATTGTGTTTTTACTTCTGATGGTTGCGGGAAAACCTCTTCAATATTGCAATGGAGGAAATGAATAATTTCATAAATCCTTTCACATGAAATTGGCACTGTACCTTTTTCGATTCGGCTTAAATAACTTGCCTCTATGCCTATCTTATTCGCTACTTCAGCTTGGGTTATGGAACGCTTTGTACGAGCAATTTTGATATTCATGCCAATTAATTGTTGAGCGGACTTCATTCAAAACTTCCACAAATAAAAGAATAAAAAATCCTCCCATATTGCAGAGCGCCAACCCATGACATATAATTAAATTAATTTACATATATATCAATATAATTACTTTCATATCAAGTAATTAATCTTAGTAGCAATAATCAATATGAAATTAGATCCTTTGGTAGCTCAAATTATTGCTGCGGCGAATTTTGATCACTTTACTACGAGTGATGTTCGGTCGGCATATTTAGCTTTAAAAAATGACCCATCACTTGAACCCGCGACAGTTAGAAGAAGTATTTATTCTGAGCTTTTAAAGCTAGTTAAAAAAGGCTGGCTGAAGAAGTTGGTATCTAATAAAAAAGGGTTTACAAAATTCCATAAAACCGAACTTTTTAATAGTGAGAAGATAAATTTATTGGCTGCTAGCAAGGTCAAAAATGCGGTTACGGGAGGAGATGAGAAGAAAAGTAAACTACTCGCTAAATTGAATCTCTACAAAGCTGATTTGTTGTTAAATATTGGTGAGTCTGAAGCCTATAAGGAATTGTATTCTGAATGCCCCGAATTGGTAGATGAGATACAACCGCAATTTAATATCGCGAGAGATAACAATACGAAGATTTTAGGAAAGATTAGGGCAATTGAGGGCTTACTAGCACAAGATAAAGCTGTAGAAGCACTATGAAATTAAGACTATGGCAAACAGAGAGCATCAATTTAGCGTTAACACGTTACCGGAACGGATATAGCCACTTTTTAACCCTAGCTACACCAGGTGCAGGTAAAACGATGATGGCGTCTGCGTTGGCAGACCACTTATTAAAGAGTGACTTAGCTGATCTAGTGGTTTGTTTTTCACCTTCTTCTATTGTTGCTAAAGACTTTAGTGAAAGCCTGCATTTAACTACGCAAGAGCGTTTTGATGGCTTAATGGGTGCGAAAGGCAGATCACTGACTTATCAAAACTTGCAGTATCTTGATGCAAGTTTTTGGCAGTTGTTTGATCGCTATAGGGTGTTTGTGATATTTGATGAGATCCATCATTGTGCAGGGTCGAATATTTATAATGCCAATGCATGGGGGGAGCAGATTATACTTAACATTAAGGATAAGGCTGAATTTACCCTAGCGTTAACTGGCACTCCGTGGCGCTCTGACGCTGCTCCTATCGTGCTTTCTAATTATATGCACCCTAGTAACAAAATATCATGCGATTACGTTTATGGGCTTTCTGAGGCCATTTCTGACGATGTTTGCCGTGTTCCGCAGATAATTGCGATTGATAATAATAATATTTCGGTAACGGATGACAAAGAAACTAACACATTTACCAGCTTTAAGCGTTTATTAGCTCATTCCTCTATCCCTTACCAAGACATCATAGAGAATGAAAAAGTGATGGAATATATTATTCATTCAGCACAGAAAAAATTGGACAAGATAAGATCCGTTAACGCTGAGGCGGCAGGGCTTATTGTTGCTTCGTCTGTGGAGCATGCACATCAAATCTCGATGTTAATGAAAAAATGTTTTAACGAGCAAGCTGTTGTTGTGACATATCGAGAAAATGATCCTACCAGTATTATTCAGCGATTTAGACATGCAACAACTAAGTGGATTGTTTCTGTAGGCATGATCAGCGAGGGAACGAATATTCCTCGGTTACAGATTTGTTGTCACCTGACCAATATCAAGACAGAAATGCATTTTAGACAGATTTTAGGTCGAATACTTAGAATGACGGATTCAAAGAATCAAGAGGCGGTCATGTATATGCCTGCAGAGCCTAAGCTGCTGGAATATGCATATCGAGTTAAGCAAGATGTGCCGGTTGAAGCTGGTGTGGTTCGGTTTGAAAAGATGGAAAGCCTTATTGAGGACAATATTGATAATAACTTTTCCAACACTATAACTTTTGATAAAGCAATGAAAGTTCGCTCTCACGCAAAGTTGAACCTTAGTGAATTTGATACTGTTATTGATAATCAAAACTTTGATAAAACTACTGCAAAAACTGAAGAACACTTTTTGACAAACTCTTATGAAAAAATAGTAAACATTTTTGGTCGGTTTCAACAAGAATCGATTGCATTGGGGCTAAGTGAATTAGGATAGTTATGCTTACAGTTAAAAAATTTAAGGAAAAGTTAGGCCGTTCTAAACATCCGGACTACCTGCAAGTCGCTTTCGATGCAGATAATACTAATCAATTTTATATCGTTGGCAATGGTGGGATGGGAACAACTGTGAGTGCACCCGTTGAAAGTTTTCTACCTGAAATCAAAGAGTATGTTATTGCTACGATAAATTCAGGTGGGCTAGTCAAAAATGAAGAGGCAAGCCTTTTGCTTGATAGGAATTTGCTGGTTCATTATTTATCTTTGGCTGATGCTTAGGAGGGGAGAAATCAATAAAGTTTGATACAAAACACGCATTTAAAGCGGCAGTTAATTTTTAACTTTGATCAACCAAACCCTAGCGAAATAGATGCCTGTTGAATAGAACATGATTGTGTTTTACTCTTTTTATTTTCAGACAAGGCGATGGAATTATGAAAGCCAGAATTCTAAGCTATCAAGAGGTTGAGGAGCAGTTTCAGAAGGTTTTAATAGAGCTTAACCTTCTTCCGTTGGACGAAGAATCTCTAAAGAATAATGCCAGCTGTTTGATATTTATTCTTACGTTGTGCATCAGTCAGATGAAGGCACCGAGCGACAACTCCTACCCTGAAAAAAGTAAGCATCTTGCAACCCTAGAGAAAGCATCCTCTGCTATTACTTATAAAATGTACACTTGTTCAGTTGAAGAGATAAAAATGCAAGTAAGTGAAGCTTACAAAGCGTTTCACGTTCACTAGATACAAAAACTCGTTTTACCTCGACATAGAATACTTTACTACGGCTTCTTGTGTAGCTGAAATTTTAATGCTCACAAAGGATCTTTTATAGACTATTAACTCCAAAAAACCAGTGTGGTGAAGTTGTTTGAAATTCTACAAATCCCTAACTTTTTGTATTTAGCATATTCACAATATAATGACTAGTTTTCCGACAAAGCGGTCGTAAGCATTTGTCTGGTGTTTATCGTTTTTGTGCCAAAAGCGGCTCGCTATTTCTGTGTAGTTCTGGGTCTGCTTCCGGCCTAAAGCTGTCATGGGATTAACTACTGCGAATGCTAACTATGTAACAGTAAGCAGACATTGGATTTGGCAGCATTAATGGCAACTGTTCCGACAAAAAAGACATAGACCATAATATATTTCCTAGAGTCAAAGTGTTAACTTATGGAGAAAAATCGGCTCGAACAACTTCTAATTTATTTAAAGTGACTCTGTTATTTCTGTCATTCAGAAGGAAAAGTACCTTCTTAGCTTTTTTCTCTCAAGAGTCGAAACCCCATGCTGTCATTAACGTAATCTGGTTCGCTATTCTTCCTTCCCGCAGATGTGGTGAATTTCATCATATTAAAAGCAAGCTCAGGTGTATCCTTATTTAGAATGTAATCGCACTCCCAGCTTCCACCGCGTAAAATTCTGCTTTTTTTACTATCATTAGAAGCTATTCGCTGTTCTTGCCCAAGATATTCTTTCTCCCACTCGCTTGCACACCATTCGGAAACGTTTCCATGCATATCATATAATCCCCAATTGTTCGGCGGGAACTGTTCGACGGGCTTTGTTTTACCGTATTCTTTATTGACATGCATCAATGAGGTATCAGCAGTCTCACCATAATAGTAAAGCGTTGTGGTTCCAGCCCTACATGCATATTCCCACTCTGCCTCAGTTGGTAATCGTATTTCACTTGAAGTGACAGTAGATAACCATGTGCAATATTCCAATGCCTCCCAGTAAGTAACGTTTATAACTGGTCGCTTTCCTCTTCCCCAGCCTTCGTCATCTGGCTTTTCTATCATGTTAACATCGCAATAAATATCGTACATATCGAACGTAACGGTTGTTTTGAGTAACTGGAAAGCATCAACCTCAACAAAAATTGGTTCGGGAAGTTCATCGTCAGGATCCTGTAGAGCCATTTCGAAATCACCAGATGGAATATTAACCCAATCTTCATTATCTATTCCGACCGCTTCTAGATTTTTTGGTTGATAATTTAAACGACCTTTAGGAAGTGTCGATGAGTCTGTTATATCTACGATAAGTAGAAAATTATTATCTTCCCATTTAAGGTGCAACCCCCTTTTACTATCGTTATCAGTAAAACAGTATTCATCTATATTAGTTTCGTTACTATACTTTTGAATTAAGCCAATGCTTGTTTTATTACAAAACACCTCCAAGGCTAACGGATCGTTTTCATTATATTTATCTTGTAATACTTCAAGTTTAATTTCAGCAATATTTAGTTCATTATTTATCAGTTTTGCTCTTAAATACTTTCCTTCTGAACTTAGATATTTACTAGGCGTCAGATCAACAACTATTATCGCTACTTTTTTCCTCTGCTCAACTTCTGACTCTTTCTCAAAGTCATCAACAAGGATATTTCCATGAAGATCTTCAAAGCCCATACTTACGGCATCATCCCAATCACTCATACCAGAAACCTCACTGTCTATTTATTTAGTTAAGATTTTTAAATAATTTAAATGCTTGTTCACGAATTGATTTATGTATACGTAACTCACAATCTTCTCCGTAAATGTTTAATAAATTCATGGCCTCATCTAAATCTTTGATTGATTCCTTTTCTGTAATAACTTTGTCAGTTACTCCTTTTTCATCATCTTTCATTTTAATTTCCGTCGATTTTTTATATTTATATAGAATGCAGAATATATGACATCTCAGCCCTATTCAATAGGTCTGTTTCTGCCCTTTCAAACTAGACACTAATGACCGCTTTTGCGCTGGACTTGCCCTATATCCGAACTTAAATTCAGGAGAGCACAGATACCGGACGTTCGATTATGTCGATACTTTTAGTCTGCAATGAGCGACAAGCTGGCCTTTTCTTCCTTAATTCTTAAGACGGCAGATCCAACAATTTAGGACCCTAACGTTAGGAATTTATAGGTACATTTTGCTAGTAACAACCATCGGTATCAGCTCCCAATATCAGGTGATGTTGTGGTTTGAAATCAAACCGCCATTTAATTTTTGATAAATCAACGTCTCTGGCCCCATTGATTTGGATTTGTACGTATGAACAAAAGTATTTGTAGGTAAGCCAGATGTCTATGGTTGAGAGGGTAGATCAAATAAGTAATAATAAAGTAACTAAAGTCAGAGTTGGATGAGTTTCTGGAAAATGTCCATTATGTGATTTTAATACAAAAGAATAATGAGTCTATTTTGACGATATTTTGTTTGATTTGCTTGATACAAATATCAGCAGGATAAGTATGTAACACGGAAGAGATATTCTATGAGCGAAAAATTTGTATCTAACACCCAACTGAGGACGCTATTATCTGAAGCGACTGAGGACGAAAAGTTAGCTATTACAAAGTTATTGGACACTAGTGCCACTACCGCTTTGGGCGCGATACCATTACAGAAGAAGATATGCTTCGAAGGCGGCCATGGCTTAGTTAATTTTTTCAGAAATCAAGGAACTGGGTATATAGATATTTTGGATGACGTAGCTGATACGTTAGATCTCAAAGGTTTGCCAAGTTATCACTCAAAATTAAAATATTTTGATAATTATGAACAGATAGATGGCGAAAACCCTAGATACACAGAGGTTGAAGCAATACGTCTCGGTTTAGATTATTGTGAACAGGCTGAAGTAAAAATTATTCAAGAATTGATAAAACGCTCTTATGAACACTTATTAAAACAAAGGGATAAAGCCGAGGGACAGTGCTCAGATACTAAAAGAAAAATAAATTCGTTAGTAATAAAAGAGCGAAGATTAGTAGATGAGTCAGTTTGTTTGTTAAGAGAAATATTTAGTTATTCAAAAGAGCAGCTCGATAAGTCATTGGAGCTTATTCTTCCATTGTTAGCTAAGCATCAACATGACTGGATATGGCCTAATTATGAATTGATGTTCGAAAATCCAGCAGTAACATGTGACTGGAAAAAAGAAATGGTGGACAAATTGAAAGCAATGGAAGAAGTGACTAGAAAATTTTTGTTGACTATTAAAGCTTGCGAGGATTTTCCTTTAATTTCAGAAGATTCTATATCCATTGAACAAATTTCTGAACATTTGATTCAACATATATTAGAAACTGAAGATGAAGATGGGCAAAAACAGATATATATAAATAAGCAAATAGAAAAGTTTGAACAGTACTCAATTCAGTATAAAAAGCTTATTAAGGAAAAAAATGATTGCTCAAATAATATTTTGTCAGCAATGAACCTGAGAGATTCCTTGATAAACGATATAGCAGCCCTAAACAATCAAATAAAAGACTTTGACAACAAAATTAACGAAGTCGTTACTAAGCTTGGGGATGCCAGTCATGCAGGATTAGCTGGGACAACTGGTTTAGTGGTAATAGCGAATCTTGGAGGCTTTGCTACATATACACTCTTAACTTCTTTTATGAGCGTTGTTTCCTTTGGCACTCTTGGCTTCGGCGCGTATACGGCTGCTACGTCTTTATTGAGTATCGCGATTGGGCCTGTAGGTTGGGTAGCGTTAGGCGGTTACGCAATGTTTTCTTTTGGTAAGCCGTCTATGTCGAAGTTAGTTCCAATTGTTGCGACAATTGGCGCTATAAGGCAACGTATTAAATATGAAACATGATAAACCTGTAAAGACGATTGTAAAAAAGGGTCATAAACGCTAGCGAGAATTGAAGCATGAACGACCAGTTTAGGCCGATTTTTGTCAATCTGCTAACGACAAAAATTGGTACACACCAGCATTATAATTTTCACAAGAATCTTAGTCGCGAATGTCGGCTTTGGCGCTTGTTCGGTCATTGAGCTCGGTCTGTAAGGAGGGTTTGTAAAGTTTGCAGACATTCAATACACAGCAAAAACTAAAGGTTTACCCCATAAAATTAGCTAGCCATATGCTAATTTTTTTAAGCCAGTGGTTTGGCAATGGGAATGATGCACCTGATGGCAGATACAGGTTGTTTATCTTCCTTTTAGATTTACGTATCTTTTAGCACCTAAATATTGTTCAAACGTATCAATTAAGCTTTTTATTTCATCTCTTACTTGCTTTGTATTTGTCATATCAGCTAATTGCTTATACATATAATCCAACACTGTTTCTGGATTACCGTCTTTATTCATACTCACGGCATTAACATCAATATACAAGGAGTCATTATCAGACAACAATTCATCAAAAAATAAAACATTAAAAAGTTGGTCGTAAGCCCTTCCATGGTCAAAGGCTTTTTTCATGTAATGTTCATTATCTAGCCCACAGGTCATAAAGTTCTTATTGTGATTCAAAAATTTAATAATTTGGTCGACTGAAGGACTAGGCAAGCCCTCATATATTCGCATATGGTCCAAAATATTTATTTTCACATTTTTGGCTACTTTATTTCCATCACCCGTAAATTGAAGGCATATTTTATCGGCTAAGTTACCTATATTCTCAGAAGGTGCCAGCCCGTTTGACGAGGCTCCCTTATGCGAACCAGTAGTGACTGTAGCAAAGGCTCCCGCAGACGAAATCAGAGAGAAAAGTAAACCCAATACAATGAGTGTCTTCATGACATTTTCCAACAGTTATAATGCACCATGTTACCAATACGATACGAAGACTTAAACGTTAACGATAAAAACAGGTGATGAAACATATTTAGGTGGATGAATGGGTGATTCAAATTAGTAATACAGTGAAAACCACATCACCAAACCTAAGCTTACTGAACGGTCATACAAGCTATGAGAGTTCATAACGTTAATGCGTTGTATGCGGTGATTGTTTGTCTTTTTGTAATTGAGCGTAAGTTTTTGCTTCAAAATTATGGATGAAAATAAAAACCACTTGGTCGATTCTAGCCTTTCTTAAATCTCCATCTGGCAGCAATGCCGACTCCCTAAGCATATAATCCAGTACTGTCTCAGGCGTTTTTTTAGGCCCTGTCAGGCTTACTGCATTTACATCTATATTGATACTTTCGTCTTCCATATTCATCCAAATTTTATCCATTAGATAAACTTTAAAGAGTTCAAAGAATGCAGTACTTTTTCTAAAGAAAGAATAATGCATATAACTAACCTCTTCGCCCTCATAATTACATGTCATTCCATCTAGATGCTTATTTAAAAATAGAACAACTTCATCTGGAGTAGGATTTGGGTTTTCCATAAAGTTTTTTAATGTGTCTTCAATATTAGTTATCATTTCGTCACCTGCGGTATAAGTGATACATAATGACCTAGCCAAGCTGGTAGGCGAAACTTCATCCGCAGCCTTAACCCTCGCAGACGAAATGAGAGAGAAAAGTAAACCCAACACAATAAGTGTCTTCATGTCATTTTCCAACAGTTATAATGCACCATGTTACCAATACGATACTAAGACTTAAACGTTAACGATAAAAACAGGTGATGAAGCATATCTAGGAGGACAAATGGGTAATTCAAATTAGCAATACAGTGAAAGCCATATCACCAAGCCTAAGCTTACTGAATGTCGGCTTTGGCGTGTGAGTTGTCATACAGACTCCAGAGCCTCAATGACTGCAATTCGCTCAAACCGGAATATCGGCTATGTGCTGTGAGTCCAACTGGTCAGTGCAACAAACACGTTATGATGGAACTCTGCCATAATCAGACTAGATTCGATAAATATAGTTAATAAAAATATCAAACTTTATTATATTTATTCCGGCTCGAACGATTTAGTTTTTGTCCGCAGGTGTACATCAAATTTCAGCTTGTTTAATATCTAATCCAAAAGCCATTATTGTGCTTTTCAGTGATGCTAGGGCTTCTGTAAAGTTCAGTTCTTTATCCTGAATTTGCTTTTCAATGCGACTTAACTGGTCTTCCACAATTCCTACCGACGCAGATAGTGCAACTGCACTATAAGCTTTAGCGTAGCCTCGTATTTTAGCGAAAGCCAAGTGAATATACGTCTCAAGGGAGTGCAATTGCGTATGCCCTGTCCACTCTCTTAACTGTAATTTGAAAGCCTCAGCATTAAGTAGGTGTTTTCTAAAATCATCAGCATTAGACACATCTTCATGTTGCTGAATAATTTCTATAAGCTTGTTAGTAATAAATGCATGACGATAGAGGTGCGGGTGAAGTTCACCTTTGACATCTAATTCCTTTTTCCATTTGTTTAGATAAGTCGTCCATGAATCCGCTTTAAAAGGCTCACCTGTTTTTGTTGCTATAAACAAGAAGCCATGGTCTTTGTCTCCAGTGAGCCCTTTCTTCTTCATTATTTTGCGACGATATTTCATGTATTGAGCAATATCAGTAACAAGAGTATGGGGAATGGGCACATGTCTTGTGGTTCTATCGTCCTTACGCTTTAGCGTGTGCATTTTAAGGGACGGCTCGTTCATTTCTCTAACTTCTTTGAAATCATCCACGGTTACGAGATGAAGCTCTGCTACCCTACCACCTGTTTGCTCCATTAATTGATACAAAGCTATATCACGATAACGGACAGCTTTATTGGCATTGCTTTGTATAAAGCCCCATACCTTAAGCGCGTCTTCTTCACCCACTGGTAACCGTCTTTTGACAGCATCTTTGCTTGGTAGGCAAATATGCGAAGTGGCGGTAACTTCTTTCTTGTGCCTACTTCCCTCAATTGATATTTTGTGAGTTGTCTCAACTACCGTAATGGCATTGGCTTTGTCTGTGCCAATAAATAGGTTCAAGTCATGATATTCCTGGACAAATTCAAGAAATTTTAGGCATCGAATGCCGACTTCCAAAACCCTATTATTACTTTTAACCTTTTCACCATTAGGATGTTTCTCGCTTTGCAATCCCTGTATAAATAAGCGAAAAGTAGCATCTGTTAAGTCCCTGAAACGGTTAAGATGGGTTGCACTTTCGATGTGATAGACCAAAGCAATAATACAGTTGGCAAATGTCCTGATTGTCTGGTATTTCAATCCATCTTCTAGCAATTTATGAATATACATATTGGCTTCATAGCAAGGCACACCATTTTTATAGGTGACAAACGGTATATCCCTTGGTTTATAAAATGTCAATTTTCCATCAAAACCTAGATGTGACCAACGAGAAAAATCATTTAGTTTAACTACAGGCATCAGACCTCACCGTAGTTTACATAATTAAGCTGCGCCTCAACCTTCTTATTAATATCTTTGTAGCGTTTTAAACGGTCTTCATCTGTTCCATCTTTTAATGCCATTGCTTTTAAGTGAGCGCGCATTTCTTTAACGACTGTATTCAATAGGAAATTACTTTGCTGAGTGATAGCAAGCGTCTCTTCTATTGATGCTAGCTTTTGTCTTGCACTCTCTTCATTGCTCTTTTTTATTTTTCCTTTTAAAGCTTTCTCTATGGCGTCACGAGCATTAATTCTGAGTACATCAAAGCCACCACCACGGCCATCATCAAAACCGTCATCAAACAACAAGTCTGAATGGGTTTTAACGGTATTGATTGAAACAACACCGATATGTCGTTCGTCATCCTCATACTTGGCTAAGCCACCTTGCGATTTTAGCGCTTTTACAAGACCATCATTGTTTTTAAATTCATCTGGCGATTTGATAATCTCCTGTAACAGAGCTTCGGTTGCCAGTATTGTTTTTTGATTGGTTTCTTTATTCTTTTTCATTGTAATTTTTCCTACACTACTTTTACTTGGAATGCTAAGTTAAAAGTTTCTCGAACCTGACCGTCTTCGTCGGTAACTTTGAAGAAATTCGGCTCCAAGCTGATTTCACCCGTTTTCAGCAACTCTTCTAGATTCGATTCCAGATTTGCTTCTGCTTTTAATTGGTCAATATGCGGAACCGTTATGTCGTCATCATCTGCTAGGTCGATGGCACTTTCCAGGTCATCAATAACCACCGCACCAGCATTGTATTTTTTAGCTAACGCTGCTTTTAACTCACCAATACTTTTGAGTTTTTCTAGTTCACCATCCTTATTTAGCACACCTTGCACAATAACAGTGGCCTTAACCCCATTGAGGATATCGCCCACTTCATTGCTTGATATGTAATGATATAAGTGTGACATATCTGTATGTCCAAGCATCCAACGCAAGGCTTCAAGCCCTTGAAAACGTTTCTGCCAGAAGAACAGTAAGGCAAAGAATCGACGTAACTGATGTTGTCTCACATACGGTCGTCTTAGTTCACCATTACTCATCTTGACAAGGGGTATTTCAAAGTAGTCACATATCGAATCGAGGTGAGCATTAAAGCTTTTAACCGTAGTTTTATTGAGTTGACACATTCTTGTGTCTAAGTTGTTAAAAAGACCCAAGGTTTTACCCTTAAGTAACCCTTGCGATCTAGCAGTTTCGTTAAATGCTTCGAGTCGCCAGATGATTCTAGCAAGAGAGGTAGTAACAGGTCTTTCAATGATTTTGTTGGTCGATATCTTACCGCCATTCCCAGACTTTTTGAGTTTAAAAATGAGATTGTATTCAATATTTTCACCCCCCTCCTCAAATGGGTTTTTATTTGGTGACAGATTACCACTGCTTGCTAATGATATTAATTCATCCTGTCGTCTTGCTGTAATAATGCCCGTAAGGTATTGACAACTCCCTATGAGAACACTGTAAAGCTCACATAAACTCTCATTATTCCGTATGGCGTTGTGCTTGTCAGGCGCTAGAATTTCATAAGGTAAAACCTGTCGTATACCCATCCCCTTAACCACTTTTTCATTCAACGCACTCATTGCTTTGGTTTGCATAAAGTGACTACGTTCAGTCATTGACATGTTTTGATGAATATCAGGTATAAACTTACCCCTTCGTTTGTCCGGACGCTCTTGGTTACTACCTGTTTTCGGGCTTTTGTTAGCACCTAGTGAAAGCACTGACAAGCAAGCATCCAAAATATCTTGCTGGAACTTATGAGTAAATTCAAAAGATTGTCGAGTGATTCTAAAGAACATGTCAGGGTGCAAGGTTTGAGTACGACCTGCGAGTTTTAACGTCACTAAATCATTAATTTTTCTTACACTAAGTGCTTTTGTTGCATCAGTTAGTGGTGAACTTGCGTTGTCCTTAAACATGTTGGTGTTAATCAACTTAACCGCTGAGATAAAGTGTTTAATTGTGTTCTTTGCGGCTGACGTTTTTATGCTTTCAGTGCTAAGGGGGGGGAATTCAGTGGAGCGGGCTTTTTCTGTAAGCCATAGCTCAGGTAAGGAGCGAATATTTAACGCTGGGGATGCTATTTTCCTCTCGAAGAGCAGCGTTGAAAGTACAGCGCCATTCCCTTGTCCAGTAAAGCCAATATTAGATTTATAATAACCTTGCGAGTGAAGCCAGCAACATGCCATAACGCGATCTTTTTTTGTTAGATGAAGCGTTAAATCGTCTTCTGCTATATATCTGATCACAAAGGGATACTTGCTTACAAAGGCTTCTACCTGCTCTTGCGTGATATTGTTTGCGTGCGCCCTAACTAACTCTTTTATGCGACCTGTAAAATCATATATTCCGTTGCTTGGTCCGTCCTCAGACATCGCTTTAAAAATAGACAACCAGAAGTCAGCAGTGATGTGGCTAAGATGATACCGACTTAACTCTAATGCGGCTGAGCGCAATAAAATGGCGTCAATTAATGACAAGACTTTCATTACCCCTGTTTGTACGGTGCGGGTTTTAATGATCGCCCCCCCATTTTCAAGTGGGTCAGACACCGCAAGTAACCAGTTTTTAAAACCATTCAGGAGAGGTCTATGCTTAAAAGCAGTGAGAGGCAAACCATCGTCAAGCGTCACAGATGACCAGTCGATAACCTTAACCCTTTGACCGAAATTCATAATAGTGACATCATCGCTGTACTCACTTTTAAACCAATAAGGCATTTCTTCGGTCTGGTCGTAGATGTGGGTAAAATGTTTGCCAATTTCACGTTGTAAAACGAAATCTTGGTTGGCAACAGCGTAGTGAAGTGTTTCAGTTAACTCTTCGCTATTTAGCTCATGAAGTCCGACTTTTTTTTTCTTTAAGTTATTTATAATTAGCTCTAACATTTTAACGCTCCAACGATGAGTTGAATATCAAGCGGGCTTTTCTTTGCTGTAGCGATAAGCTGTGAACGCTCTACATTGATAGTGTTTTCTCGTGCATCTTCGTTAAGAATGAGCGTAGCAGCCTCATACCAGGTTGATACGATGTCTCGAAAGATTTGACCATCATTTATTTCTTTTGAGCGGTCAACGATGCTCTTGATGGCAATAAGCACTCTCATTACATTTTGAGTAATGGTCAGAGTTACCTCATCAAATAGTTCTCGGGGTTCTTCCTTCTCAACAAGGCATAACGTTGCATCATTCTTGAATTTACCAAACAATTTAGGTAGGTCGTGGATGCCGTGGTTTTGTAGAAATTCATCGAGGTTTTCTGGCTTTATATCAACCGCCTCAAAAAGATAGTCCGATTCAGCCATTGCGATGTAAATAAGCGCATTTTGAAATTGGCGTATCCACCTCGCATTGAAAAAGTCCATCAGCGCAGAGGGAAGGTATTTATTTAATAGGTCTACATTAACCGTTTCATGCCCCAATACTTTTGCTACTTCGCGTAAAGAGTGGGTTTTAATGTACGTGCGAATAGCTCGAAGTTTACGAGCTGAACGTAAGCCTACCGACTTAGATAGCAATAATTTATCGGTTTCATTCATACTGCTAGAGTGGTTATATACCCACTGTCTATAGGCGCTGCTAGCGGATGCCGCGCTGATATTAGTCGTAAAATTATCGCACCAATTTGCTTTACACAAATCAGTCCTGATTAACATATAACGCCACGCGTTTTCTTTATACTCATCTGTGCTAGGATTTGCTTTTAGATGCTGGCGAGCAAACTCTGTGTGACCAATTAACGTCTCGACGATGGATTTACTGTATTCGTTAAGAATAATGTCTTGTTGAGCTCTCGCCGCCCCCTTCCTGTTTTTGTAAACAACTATCACGTAATCGACACCAACTTGCTTATACCCGGTCATTTGTCCATTCTTATCAAACAGTTCCCAATTCACAAGTGCAGCGGGGGTGAGTGCAGGGTGTTCCAACACTAACAATGTACACAATGCGCCTAGCGTACTGGTGGTGGGCAAGTTTAATTCACTCACTAGAGCAGAGTTTTTAAGATTATCGTGGTTAGTGTGAGATCCCCCAAAAAAAACATCTTGGTTTGCAATGACTGCGCCGATACCATGCCCATAGAATGTGGCAATGGTATTCTCTAAATGGTCACCTCCTACGCGCACGTATTCATTTTTTTTAACACCGCCACCGAAACCTCTAATGGGTTTCACCCTACCTGTTTTTGCAAGTTTAAGATTGCGCTCGTGTTTTTCTTTTATGCGTTCAAAAACAGCATGATAAGAGGCACGAACATGCTCTTCACTTTCTTGCAACCTGTCCTCGATAATTTGGATGACTGCCTCATCTTTAATGTGCAGCGGGATAGAGACCAGCCAAAGTTGCTCCTCGTTGGATGTAAACTTGCCGCCCGTAGCGATCTTTGCGATAGGCCGAGAGTCTTCATTGAATGTGGGGGTCAAAATAGGTCGAATTGGTTCATCAATCAATCCGCTATCAATAAAACAAATTCTGAAAACCTTAATCACTGTAATCCAAAAGACAAAAAAGGTTGCGCTTTTATTGCCCCTCGCTAAATGTTCGTTAAACGAACGCCACATGACTCTCTCAAGAAACCCACTCAATTTATGAGCTTTAAATTGTTCGCGCAACTCATCAGCGCTATTGCAATGTGTCGCAAAAGAATTTATGAAAGCGGAGAACAACTTAATCATATTTGTAAGGGTCTTTGCTTTTTGTGTTAAACAGTACTGGCAAGTATGATGATAAACATCAGCCGTCAGCTCATCACCAAAGACTTCATGAAATTCACCGATTGGAAAGTTGAGGACTTTACTTTCCTTTGATTTTAGTTGCCAACCATCAAGGTAAGCGAGGCGTTCTGGTCGGATCTGTAATTTTTTGAATTTATCAATACACTGCTCTACGCTTTCGGTCACCTTAGCAGGTGAAATTTGAGGAGTATCGATTTCAAACTTAGCAAGTGCCTTAAAGGTCCTAAATACAATTCGTGTCACTTCGTATGCTGGTTTGCAATTGTATTCCGAGTACATAAAGCCAACAAAGCTACGTAATTGTTTTGATAATAACTCATGGTTGTTTAGAATATACATCGCTGGATAACTACGATGCTTTAAGGTTGACACATAAGCTGCATAGTAGTTAACGACTATGCCTCTGTTACGTCTAGGAGCGTTATTTGAAAGAAGCCTTTTGAAATCTGGTGACAAGGCCTTTTGTACAGCTGGTAATGATTTAATAGCGACAGAATTCAAGATGTAACAGCTTTGTTATTATGATATATATTCAGTATCCCTAAACCCTGATAGCTGTCAACAAAATAAACATTTAAAAAATTATTTTTTTAATTTTATATCAAGGACTTACAATAAGTTGATTGATTTTATTATTAGGAGTATTTCACAAGGCGTTTTATCAACTGTGCCAACATATGCTGCCTGATTATCATCAAATTGAGTTTGATGTGCGGGTCTATTTAACCGAACTCGAACGCACCGGTTGGGTTTTCAAAAACACTGTTGAAGGTTAACAAAGTGCAACTGCTTTAACCTATAATAGTTATTATAATTTCGTCACCTGAGACAGTAAATGGAATATCAATTTTCCCATGATATTTTAGGCCAACCCGTTGCTTCATGCGAGCTTGAATGTGAAGCCTTTGGTGATTGGTTAAGTCAAGAAATTGGCAAAGACGTTAGACAAGTTTCGTTATTGCTGAACACTATCCAACAGCTGCAAAACAATCAAATGACCAGTTACCAGCACAATGGCAAGGAATACCATTTACACTTTGATAAAGACGAAGTGGAACTGTTCCTCAATAATAATCATATTCAAGAGGTGTCGGCTGTAGACGAGGGTGAAAGCCAAGAATTAACGGATTTACATATTCAATCGGGTTGTGGTTTAGCCGATTTTTATATTTTACTGAAAGCGTGGCAGAAGTTTATTGGCTAAAACGTAAAACGCCGAACCACAGATGTGGATCGGCGTTTTTAATTTTCTTACAAAACGCTATGCGTTATAAGTAGACGACGAAGTATTGCCTCCTCGGCCTGTCCAATTAGTATGGAAAAACTCACCTCTTGGCTTATCGGAACGCTCGTAAGTATGAGCACCAAAATAGTCACGTTGTGCTTGCAACAGATTAGCCGGTAAACGTTCAGTGCGATAGCCATCAAAATAATTCAAAGCCGCAGTTAAACAAGGTGCAGGTACACCAGTAGTTATTGCATTAACCGCCACACGTCTCCAGCCTTCTTGAGCCGCTACTACTGTGTTTTTAAAGTAATCATCTAACAATAAGTTATTTATTTCAGGATTTTTGTCATAGGCTTGTTTGATTTTGCCTAAAAATGCCGAACGAATAATACAACCACCGCGCCACATCAATGCAATGCCGCCGTAGTTTAAATTCCAGTTAAACTCTTTTGCGGCTTCACGCATTAAGGTGTAACCCTGCGCGTAAGACACTATTTTCGACGCAAGTACCGCTTGACGTAAATCTTCGATAAAGGCCGCTTTATCACCCTCAAAGGTTTTAGCGGGGCCAGTTAGCACTTTTGAAGCTTCAACCCGCTCTTCTTTAAGGGCCGAAATACATCTAGCAAAAACTGATTCTGCAATCAAAGTTAACGGCACACCTAAATCGAGGGCCACTACGCCAGTCCATTTACCTGTTCCTTTTTGGCCAGCGGTATCTAAAATTTTCTCAACTAGCGGGCCGCCGTCTTCATCTTTATAAGCGAGGATATCTCGGGTAATTTCAACTAAATAACTGTCTAATTCTGTGGTGTTCCACTCTTTGAAAACTTCATGCATTTCGTCAGCCGACATGCCAAGGGTTTCTTTCATGATTTGGTAGGCTTCACACAACAATTGCATATCGCCATATTCAATGCCGTTATGTACCATTTTTACAAAATGGCCTGCACCGTTTTCACCTACGTAATCACAACAAGGTGTGCCATCTTCCACTTTGGCCGAAATATCTTGGAAAATAGGTTTCACTGCTTGCCACGCTTCTGCAGATCCACCAGGCATAATTGACGGCCCTTTTAACGCGCCTTCTTCACCGCCAGATACACCGGCACCCACAAAATGAATACCTTGTTCGGCGCAGTATTTTTCGCGGCGAATAGTATCTGGAAAATGGGTATTGCCGCCATCAATGATGATGTCGCCTTTATCCAACAAAGGTAATAATTGCTCTATGGTGGCATCAACAGGTGCGCCCGATTTAACCATGATCATAATTTTACGAGGGCTTGCTAAAGATGAAACCAACTCTTCAATTGAATAAGCACCGCGAATGCTTTCGCCTTGTGCTCGGCCATTAATAAAATTTTCAACTTTATCGGTAGAGCGATTGTATGCGGTAACGGTATAGCCTTTGCTCGCCATATTCAAAATAAGGTTTTCACCCATAACAGCCAGGCCAATTAAACCAATATCAGATAGAGTTTTCATAGAGTTCCAATTTCATTTTGAATCAAGAGTCCGTGACTAATGGTAAGGCTTGTTTACCTTCCAATTTGCCCACGCACTAGGTTAAAAATATGCCCATAATGGCGAGAGTACATAAAACTGCCATATTCTAACCATTAATCAGAAACTTAACACCTTACAAATGCTTTAAATATCTCGCCGCTTCATATTTCATTGATATATGACATGTGATTTCCACTCCATTTGTGGTTTTTCAAATGTTTACTTAAATTCGCCTGCCCTATCAAACTTGTAAAATATTTTATTCTTTTATGTTAAAAATAATGTAATAGTGATCCAAACAAATAATCATTAACCTTAAGCCAGCAGTGAGTGGCGTGATGTATAAGCGTGTCCTTGTTGTTATTAATAAGTGTTAACCATTAACCCAACATTGAGAATAATTCTATGGGAAAGCTAAGATCTGACGGAGCCGTTCAGCCTGGAGTCAAATGGGGCCCATTTACGATGCGGATCCCGCTACTTCATTTGCGTTTTTCATTGTCAGACATGTTACAAGGGTTTGCTGTGGCTGGTGCAACAGGCTTGGCTTTGGTGCCGTACTTTATGGCGTTATTGGGGCTAAACTTTGAAGAAGCCGTCACTATGGCGATGTTTCATAGTTTGCTTATTTCTTTTTCGTGGATGTTTTTTGGCGACCCGTATGCACCGGGTTGGCTTACTCCAGCTATTCCTTTTGTTGTGGCCTTTATCACCGCTCCGGCTTATATGGGCGATCATGTCTCGCAGTTCCAAGCCATGACCGCACTGTCACTCAACTTTGCTGGGATCTTGATTGTATTAGGGGCAACAGGACTCGGGGCGAAATTAATTAAAATTGTGCCCAACGTGTTCAAGGGCGGTATTATTTTAGGTGCTGCTGTGGCGGCTTTTTTACGCGTCACTAAAGACGGTGATGCTGCTAATGTATTTCAGTCTGCACCTATAGCCGGCACTTTGGGTGTGATAATTTGTTTAGCCTTTGCTTTTTCTAAGCCGCTGCAAGCCTTAGCCATCAATAAACGCTGGTTGGCAACCTTGTTAGGTTTTGGGCTACTACCAGGTTTTGTAATAGCCGGCACTATAGGTTTTTTTACCGGTGAGTTTCAATACACCATCCGTTGGGAAATTTTGGATGTGGTCACCTCGACCACTTCCCTATGGCAAAAAGCCTCGCCTTTGGCCATAGGCTGGCCGCCTATTGAAACCTTTATCGCGTCTTTTCCCTTGGCTTTGATAACCTACATTTTGTTTTTTGGTGATGTAGTCACCGGCAATGAAATGATCGAACAAGCCCAAACCAGCCGCAGCGATGAAACACTCGAAATAAATCCTAGCCGCGCACATATGGCTACCGGTATCAGAAACATTTTAATGGGTATTGTGGCACCTTTTTTTGCCACGCAAGGGGTGTTATGGACAGGCATTCAAGTGGTTCTACTTAAACGCTGGTCTCAAGGACGTGACAAGTTAGACTCTATTTTCGATAGCATAGGCAGTTTTTATGCCTTCGGATTACCCTTTTTGTTTATATTATTACCATTAGTTACTTTGCTTGAGCCTTTATTACCTCTAGCATTAGCGGTCACTTTAGTACTCACTGCCTTTGCCTGTGCAACTTTGGCGTTATCGCTGGTAGAAGACGCCACAGAGCGCGGTGCTATGGTGATTACCGCCATGGCGTTTAGTGTGTTTGAACCTTGGTTAGGATTATTAATAGGGCTAATGGTTATCGCCGCTTTATGTGGATTGCAGGTTTTTATACCGAAAGAAGAATCTAGATAAAGTAACTATGTAAAACATATTACAACCAGATAAAGGAAACTCGATGGATCACCTTAGTGGCTTAGATGCAGCCTTTTTACATTTAGAATCACCTGAAACGCCTATGCATGTAGGCAGTTTAGCCATTTTTGAGTTGCCTGCCGATTACACTGGCGACTTTATGCAAGACGTACGAACTCACATTCAAGAACGCATGCATATGGCGCCCATTTTTCAGCGTAAACTGGTTAATATGCCTTTCGATATCGCCAATCCTATCTGGGTAATGGATGAAGCACTGGATATCGACTACCACATTAGGCACGTTATTGTACCGCCTCCTGCCACCCGAGCTACAGTTGATAGGCTAGTAGCCCGCTTGCATTCTAGCTTGCTTGATCGCAGCCGCCCATTGTGGGAAATGCATATACTCGATGGTTTACCGGTTCCCGATGACTTACCAAAAGGCACACGTTATGTCGGTTTGTATTCCAAAATGCACCATGCGGCACTCGATGGTATGGGTGGCCAAGTGTTAATGGAAGCCATAATGGATGTGACGGCCGTACCCCGGGCACCGAAGAAAAAAATGCGCCGCCGTGAGCCCGCCAGAGGTGATAATTATGGCATTGCCGAACTCACAGCCTCGGGCGTGATGCACAATGTTAGCCAATCCATAAAATTAACCAAAAATTTACCCACCCTCACCCGTAAAGCCTTTGACATCCTCAAGCCATCTAAAGAACCTGATGGCAGTGATTCCGGTCGAATGAACTGGCTGGCACCTAAAACGCCTTTAAGTGCAGTTATCACTAATCAACGCAGTTTTGCACGCTTTTCTATTCCCTATGCTGAAACCAAAAAGATCGCCAAACTCAACAATGTCAGCCTCAACGATGTTGTTATGGCCATTTCTGGTGAAGGTTTGACCCGCTATTTCGCCGATGAAGGGTTTAGCACCGAAGATCCGTTACTGGCAGCTATTCCTGTTAGTGTGCGCCCAGAAGGCAATACAGAGCTACACAATCAAGTATCTATGGCCCGCATGAGTCTGGCGACCAATATCAAAGACCCTTTAGAACGGCTGCAAGCCATTTGTGTCTCGTCTTCACACACCAAAGAAATGATGTCTGATGTCAAAGCCATAATGCCAACAGACTTTCCCTCAATTGGGGCGCCTTGGTTAGTGAGCAGCATAGCGTCAACCCTAACCCGCACCCGAGTAGTTAACTCAGTGCCACCCTTTGCCAATGTGCTGATTTCTAATGTTCCTGGCCCTAACATCACCCTGTATTTTGCCGGAGCGAAACAGATCAGTATCTATCCGGTATCTATCCCTTACCACGGCATGGGACTCAATATTACCTTACAGAGTTACAACGGCTATCTCGATTTTGGGGTGATCTCTTGTCAAAAATTGATGCCAGACATCCATGAATTAGCGCAACACATGAAAGAGGCCCACAATGAATTGCTTGAACTTAGCATCAAAGCCAAACCTGAAGCTCCCATACTAGCCTCAGTAAAAGAGACAACAAAAACCACCGCAAAACAAAAATCTTCGTCTAAATAATGGGGTATATCCCACGTACTGAAATTCAAATGAGTTTCAGTACGTGGAAACCTATCTAAATTTTATAATGTGAAATCAAACCGTGTTTTTATGCCATCCAGTGGTTGCGCTAATGGGGCATACCTCCATTTTGAAAGGGCATCAATCGACACTTGTTCAAATATGCCATTTGGGGCCGAATTTAATACCTTAATATTATCGACTGTACCGTCAGTGTTAATTGAAAAGGACATAATCACGCTGCCTTCTATCTTATTTTTCACAGCTTGCTGAGGCCACTTTGGTTCAAAATGGGTAAGCAATTGCCTACCTCGGGTGCTAATCCTGCTTTTTAAGGCAGTGACTTGGTCTTTATGCTGTTTAGTGAGGGTTCTAATTCCATGAAAATCATCCATTATTATAAGGTTAACTTTATTACTTTCAGATGGCTGCAACCTTAAAACTCTATTTATTTCAGGTGCAAACCAGCGTTTTTCAGTGGTTTTTAAGAGCACAGTTTGACTGCTGGAATTGCCCCAACGATAACACACATTTTCTGCGCAAGATTCAATAAAAAACTCACTGCCATCATCTAATAAATAGCGTCCAAACAGCGCTTCTTTGTCGACTTGTGTTGCCTCAACAACACTATAGGAAATACGTTTAACAGACATTTCAGCGAGTTCGCTGTGTTTTTGCTGCATAACGTTTACAATCCATTTCTGATGACTACTAGTACGAGTGTAATATTCATGCACACCGTACAGCCCTTCACCGTCATTGTTATTTCTTTGATGTGAACTCACAGCTGCCACTTTTAAACCTGAAGCTGTGCTGATAAAAGCAGGGCCGCCACTATCCCCAGGGCCGCTTATTCCTTCTAACGCCAAAGCGTTATTTGTCGGTGCGTCAAAATCAAAGGTTAACCATCCTCCTTTAGCGTCTTCAACCATATTTTCGGCATGATTTAATACCTTGGACGAACCCACAACACCTAACAAACCATTGCCAACGTCGCCCTTGCCAACAAACCAAACATGCTGTGACTTCTCGTCATCTAAGGTATAAATATCGGTACTTGCAACATTTGTCACTGCTCTATCAAGTTTTAACAAAGCGATGTCGTGGACAAGAGTATCTTTGTTATATTCAGGGTGTTGTACAATAAATTCCACATAGTACGTTTGCTGTTTGATAGTGATTTTTTGCCGATTAGGCATATACCCTACACCATGGGCTGCCGTTAAAACCCATTGTGGGGCAATAAGAGTGCCTGTTAAGAAGTGCAAATCAATAACACTAGCATACTGTGATTGGTCTACTTGGTATTGACTTTGACTCACATCATGGCGCATCACAATGCCATGGGCGTAAAATGAAAAGAGAAATGGTAAAGTGACCAGAGTTGTTAGAAGTTTCATAAGTGCCTTAATATTTATTTGTTGGCAGACTTTATGATTGAAATTCAAAATAGAAACCAGAGACTCACACTTAACAATTTATAACTTTTGGCTATCTAAATTATATCTCCCTTTAACATATTGAAATATATGACCTTTAAAAACAATAAACCCTCAAATAAAACACTATCGGTCGCGGGATTAATGCAAGCGCCATTTGCGACCGGCTCCTTGATTGTTAATTTCAGTCAAAATCAAGTTACCCGTAATGGTGAAGATCTAGTTTTGCAGCCTAAGGTTTTAGAGTTATTGATTTTTCTTTGTGCTGCAAATGGCTCAACTGTAAGTAAACAACAACTTACTACGTCATTATGGCCAGACACAGTAGTAGGGCCTGATTCGTTAGCCAATACCATGACCCGCCTTAGAAAAATCATCAATGATGATGCTAAAAACCCTCAGTTTATTAAAACCGTTCAACGTAAAGGCTATTTATGGCTGCCTGCAGTTGTACCCCTAGTAAATAATAGAAAAGTTTTGAATTTCAAATATTTGGCCGGTGCACTGTTTTTATGTGGAGGTGCTATTTTACTTTACAGCTTGAATCGCCCCGAGCCAAAAGAGTTTTTGTTTCCAGACTTATCTATTCAAAAACTAGAAGGTGGTGGATACGAGATTGAAGTGGGTATCGACGGGGAGCTTACCGAAGAAAAAAAGGCTGCAATGTTAAAAGAATTAAAACGTATAACTGGGGAAGAGCATTCAGGCATGGAATTTACTGTCGACCCTATCGCACCTGAGTGCGATAAAAAAATGCCTAAAGGTTCCCCAGAAACACCCTGCGAACAGAAAAGTAATGGGGTAGATCCCACGTACTGAAATTCTAATAAGTTTCAGTACGTGAAAACCTATCTAAATTTTATAATGTGAAATCAAACTGTGTTTTTATGCCATCCAGTGGGTGCGCTAATGGGGCATACTTCCATTTTGAAAGGACATCAATCGACTCTTGTTCGAATAGGCCTTTTGGAGTTGCGTATAACACCTGTGAGCGCCTTTGAAAACACTATTGAACCTGATCGAAGAACTGTAACTGATGTTTAGCCGCGTAATCTTCGAATTTTGTTTTAAGCAGTTCAAGATGTGGAGATTGCTTAGAAATAACTATGTAAGTAGCTACATCGACCAGCGGCAAAACAGACACGCCCTCTTTTATGTTCAGTTCCTTTTCTTCAACGTAATAATCCAATGGTGCCCGATAGGAAATTAAGTGGCTACTACGTTTTTTTAGAAACAACTGAATCGCCGATATGCTGTTGGGCAAGTCAAAAAACTTATAGTGTTGATCTACAAGTTTGGCTCTAAAACCATGATAACTATAACCACGGATTGCTGCGACACTATTATCTAATTTGTTTTGTTTATGGGAATACAAATCCAACTGTAGTGTGCTAAAAGGTGGCTCAACAAAATCAACATTTTTTGGCAAGGCAACAGTACTTTTGATGTTAATGGTAAAATCAATTTCGGCCTTTTCTAACAATCTAAATAATCTTGCAGGAGGAGCGCAAACAGCGCCAAGCTGAATTGAATAATCGGTCAGAATTTTTTTTGTGATTTCGATAAAACGACCAACACACTTATTAGTTTGCTCTTCTAATATTGAATAAGGCGGAAATACCACTAATCCCATAGTCACTTTTTGTTCGGCGACAAGTGGCGCACTAAGAAACAAAAGTAACAACACAAATTTTTTCACCCTTGTGCTTCATCCTAAAACATAAAATTCGGCGTTAGATTAGCAATACTTAGTTTTAAAATCTAAATTTTATTAAAAGTCACCCAAATTAAATCACCGCAAACTCTAGATAAGCGAACTAACTGTTTGCTCCTTTACTTAGCTTCGCTAAAAGGCACTACGCCTAGCTGCTTATGTAGCGCTTCACTAAGGTAATAATTATTACCTTTAAAGACTGTGGTAATTTTGCGTAAGTCGGCCATATTTTTGGTTGGGTCACCGTCTACTAGCACCAAATCGGCAAATTTTCCTTCGCTAATTGAACCACTTTGATGAGCAACACCAATCACTTTAGCGCTGGTTAAGCTGGCAATTTTTATGACTTCGATATTAGGAATACCCGCCTGAGCGTAAAGCTCCAACTCTCGCTGCAAAGTAAAGCCAGCAATATGATCGGTGCCCGGTACTATTGTGACGCCGGCATCGTAGAGTTTCTTTACCATAGTGACTAAGGCATCGGCGCCTGCTTGATAATCGTCTAGCTCAGCTTCCTCAACATGCATTACCGCACCTTTGAGACTACGTAAAACAGTTGGCGGTAATCGCTCGGCTACTGCGGCAAATTCTTCATCAATTTTTTTATTTTTTGCTAACAGCATACTGCGGAAAGTAGCCACGGTTGGGTCGATAACAATGTGTTTGTCGGCAAGTAGTTTGATAAAATCTTGCATCTTTTGATCGTCTAAATTCATTTCTCCGGCTTTTTCGCCAATCAAAGTAAAACGTAACTGTTTACGGGTATCGATTTTGTCGCTGGCAAGAAAATTTAATAACAACATATTGATATGCTGAATTTCATCGTAACCGGCAGCAATAGCTTGTTCTGCGGTCATAAAGGCAGGAATATGCCCGCTAAGTCGCATACCTCGATTATGGGCGCGTTCTGCAATAGGTTTCACCCAACTCGGGTCAATTGAACTATAAAGCTTGACTTGCAAATAGCCATGGTCAGCAAACCAGTCCACTTGTTTAAGTGCTTCATCTAACGACTTAACCGACAATCCCGCAGAAAACGGGCTTTCTTGATCCATAAATCCAGCGCGATATACACGGGTGCCTATCATGTCATTGGCATTAAACATTTTTTCGATTTGCATAATGTTGTCGTGGCTATTACCAATATCGCGGACGCTAGTCACACCAGCGGCAATATTTAACATGCCATCACTTTTAGATAAGTGACCATGCATATCCCACAACCCCGGCAACAGCGTTTTGCCTTTACCGTCGATTAGGATCATGTCTTTTTCGGTAGCGATATTTTTGGCAATTTTTTTAATGGTGCCATTTTCAAGTAACACATCCATTTTCTGATGCTTTTTACCTGCTTCCACATCCACCCAATCGACCTGCTGAATAAGCAAACGCTCATAAGGATTAGATAATGTTTTGGCCACCGCGATTAGATGCTGTTGTTCGGCTTGGGTTTGGATTTCGCGGAGTTCATCAAACTGCTCTAAAGTAAACCTCTCACGAATAATGCGCATAAAACCGTCCTGATTTTTAGCGAAATAGTTGCCATTTTCGTCATACCAAGCAAAATCCGGACTAAAGCCTAAACCTGTTATGGCATATAGGTACACTTTCGTTTTGCCGTCTTGATTGGATAATGTGCGGGAAGTCACCACTTCTAGCTTTGCTTCGCCATTGGGAAACAAAGCCACCGTTTTGATAGGTGACTTTAATAAGGCTTGAATCAACATATTAGTAGTTGCACCCGCTTCTTCGGCAGGTAAATAAAATCGCGGGCGGCTTTCTTTAACCTCTCCATTATCTTTGTTGCCATCCCAACGAGCGACACCGTCACGCCACTCAAAATTTTCATCAATGGCCGAACCAAAAGCAGATAAACCTTTAGCTGAAAATATGACTGGCATACCATCGCTATTAACCTGTAACTTTTCATTAATTTTAACGACGCGATTGTTCCAGCCCATTTCCAGAGAAGCCTGATAGGCATGCCCATCTAACGCAGTAAATTCCTGCTTACCCGCCAAACCTTTTTCACTGTAAATTAAATTAACAATGGTTTTTTGATCATCTGCCAACAATGGTTGAGATATCAATAGAATTATCACAGCGCTAACAATGCTTTTAAATTGGGTGGCCTTCATAGCCCTCTCCTTAGCTATATTTTTAGAATGTTATTTTCAGCTAGCGGCACGGCTTACAAAAGAACCAAATACAATGTGTATGATGATTATGCCGAATGAGTTTTGAAGCAATAACCAATGTAACCCAAGCCTTGTTCAATTTCCAACCATTAAACTTATCAATGTAAAGAACATCAGCCCCAATTTACTCAATTGCAATTGCTCAATTGTTCTATCCACTGCCTAACTAATTCAACGCCTTGCTGATCAACAAGATGAGATCCAATCGGAGGCATCGCGTTGGCATCTCGACGTTGCATTCTTTCTAACAATACCGAGCGACTGCTGTCACCAGGGGATATAATGCTGGGGTTATTTAGTTCCAAACTGCCAAGTTGTGGGGTAACTCCGCAAGTATTGGATTGGGACAATAGAGCTGTAAAACGTAAGTCTATGTTTGTTCTGGATACTGCCCCCGGTTGGTGACAATTGGCACAATTCACATCCAAATAAGATCTCGCTCTGGCAGCTAAATCTAGCTGCGGGTCATTGAAATCTACTAAAGCTGGAAGCGAGTCGATTGGGATGTCTGGCGCAAATTCCAGATAGTTAATTTCGGATAAGGTTAACAATTGATGGGCAGTGACATTAGTTTGAGGATACTTAAAATGATGATTCAATTGTTTTTCGCTAAAACCTAACACCACTCCAGATGCTTGGGTATGACATGTCAAACATTCATCTTCACTAGGAATACGGTATTGTTGATTGCCAAATTCAATTGCTTTACCTCCTATTACCCGAGTGGCATCTGTTTGTGCATTGTTCCATTGGTAAACGTAACCCGCCCAATTGCCATTTTCATGGCGCATTAATAACCGCGATTCAATTAACTGCTGTTGTACTCTAAAATGTTTAACCAAAACCGTACCTTCTGGGAATGCCCAGTTGTTCGATTCTGAATATTCAATTTGGGTAGCATTGGGTATAGCAATATAGCGCTCTTTCTCGGCACCATCAGACCAAAATGAAACACGAGGATTAAAAGGAATGGTTCCGTCCTGTGCCAAATTGTCTTTATTCATATTTACGCAGCCTGTTTCAGATAACAGTTGTGGGAATTCATTTTGTAACGGGTTAGTAGATGTTATTCGATACAATTTACCATCGTAGAAATTAGTTAAAAATAATTCACCATTATGATCCGCTGCAAAGCTAGTTATGCCACTTGCCACATTTAACAGCTCGTGATTTACATACTGCCCCTGCGAGTCGCTAGACAATGACCAAATACGGCCAGATCCAAAATCGGCAAACACATATTTGCCCTGTAAATTGACAAGATTCGAGCCACGGTAAAGCATCCCACCCGTTATTGAAGAACCAAGGCTTCGACCGTAAGTAGACAAGGGTGGAAGCAAGTTTTCTGGGCAACCGTTTTGATCAAAGGCTTCAAAGCCTTCGTTACAGCGCCAGCCATAGTTACCACCTAATTCAACTTTGTTTATTTCTTCTGCGGTACTTTGCCCCACGTCGGCTACCCATAGATCGCCCGTAATAGCATCGAAGTTCCAGCGGTAGGGATTGCGTAAACCCCAAGCAAATATTTCAGGGCAAGGCTCGGCATTGATTGCTGGCCCACAAATGGGATTTTCGGCAAATGGGTTATCGATGGGAATGGAATAAGGTTGTGATGGAAAATTCACATTTTCGCCCGTCACATCTAGTCTAAGCATAGATCCTAATAAGTAATGAGTATCCTGGGCTCTGTTATTCGGATCGCCACCGCTGCCGCCGTCACCAAGACCTACATATAAAAAGCCATCATTCCCAAATCCTATGTCTCCGCCGTTGTGGTTGTTAAAATCTTGATCAATTTGGATAATTACTTGTTCGCTGGCCATAATCGGTTTTTCGACATCATCGAGAATCCAACGAGAAACCATACTGCGCATAGATGGAGATGAATGAGGTGCGGTGTAGTACAAGAATATCTCTGGAACAGAAGGATAATCTGGGTGAAATGCCATTCCTAACAATCCACCTTCAGATGCAGTATTAACTTTATTGGAGAGATTAAGAAACACCTCTACTGACTGAGGAGATCCGTAATCGAATACTTTTAACAACCCTCCTTTTTCAAGCACAAACCATCGCCCTGTTGCAAAAGGTTCCTGCAACAATTTAACCGGCTGATTGAAATTCGGCAATTGTGTGTAAACCTGCTCAATTGCAATAGTTGATTGTTGCGAAGGCTGAGGTGGCGCTACACAATTTTGATTATCAGGGCGATTAGGAATACCTGATAAGTTCTGATCTGTGTCGTCGTTTTCGATGATAGCGTTAGCTTGTGTTACTCCTAGTGTTGCACCTTGGGGATTGGATAACTGCACACTAAACTGTTCGTCCTGCTCTTCATTTTCATCTGCTATAATAGTGATCTCCAAAGTAACATTACTCTGACCCGCAGGAATATCCAACGTACCATTACTAGCAAAATAATCCTCACCCGCTATCGCCGTATCATCTTGGGTTATAAAGTCGACCGAAACAACATTGCTTGAACTAAACGAAAGTTGTATCGAAAACACCAACACAGTGTTGTTCAAAGTACCTTCTACACCTACAGCCTCGGAAATAGATAATACGGGCAAAACCGTGGTTATTGGAGGTGAAGCAGGCGAAGTACTGTTAGAACTACCGCTACATGCGGTGAAAAAAATAAGCAGAAAACTGATAATGGTATGGCGCATGTAATTCGATATATTGGTTAGTATTGAACCAATTATAGAGTATATTCTAATTGTCAAAATACAATAAAGGAATCAATCTTGTCATTGTCGGTATAACAAAAAAGTTAACCAAAAAACGGCAGAAACACACCAAGGGCACTCAATCAAATTGTCAAAAGGTTTATGGGCCACATTTAATTGGCGCTAGACTGATGCCACTATTTTCAAGGCTGGAAAAAGCACTTGTGCCGCGTCTGAGGGTTTAATTTATATTTGAGCTAATGCCACTTTATATCATCTGATTTAGCCAAAGAGGATTCAACTTTTAGCTGTTGCTGTTGAATTAGCTTTGCTGTTTGTTTCGTAATAGTGACGAACATATTTTCGGGTTTACAGTCTATATCAACAAGACCTACCCACGAATTTCTAGCTGACTTTTTTGCAGCATACAAACAGTGATCGGCAATATCTAAAACATGCTCCCAATCAAGGCTATTTGGACTATTAACTGAAAATGGAAAACTTGCGTAGCCTATAGAACAGGTTTTTCTAATTGAATTGCCTTCCCCAATGGCAAAGTCATGCTCTTCAACTGCGTATCTCAACTTTTCTGCAAGCTTAGCTGCATTTTTTCGGTCAGTATAACGAGCCACCACTAAAAACTCTTCACCTCCCCACCTCACAAGATAGTCGGTTTCTCTAAATACTTGCGTCAAAATAGACTTCACTTGCGTTAATACGGCATCACCTGCTGTGTGTCCATAAAGGTCATTGACCTGTTTGAATCTGTCTAAGTCAATTAAGAAAAAAATCAAATCTGATTCATTATTCTCTGGCTTACTCGGGTTTGACTTATTAGTACGATGTTTCCGTAAGACAAGCTCAACATCATTTTTCAAGTTATTTACTATAAATCGTCTATTTTTCAACCCAGTTAGTTCGTCTGTAATATTTATTTTTTCTAATTTTTCATTAGCTTCTTGCAAGCCTAAAGTGCGTTCAGCAACTTTAATTTCTAGCGCCTCGTTTACTTGTTGTATAAAGAGCACTTTTTTGTGCTGTGACCAAACAAATAATCCGACAATAACTAACAAAAACAAACAATACAGCGAATAAGCCCACCAAGATAACCAGGGGGGTGGCAATACAGTGATATTTAAAGCGGCACCTCGTTCATTCCAAATACCATATGGGTTACTCGCGATTACTCTTAATACATAATCTCCGGTTGGTAGATTGGTATAAGTAGCTCGGCGGCTTTTATAGTCGGTTTTAATCCATTCATCGTCAAACCCCTCCATTCTATAGGCATACTGATTATTTTTAGAGTTTGAAAAATGCAAAGCACTAAATTCAAAGGATACTAGGTTTTGTTGATGAGTTAAGGTAATAGCAGCAGTAGAATGAATGGCTTTCGCTAATGTATATGTATCGGTTGATATATTTTTATCAACTTCAGTCATATTTCCGGATGATAGTGCATCATTTTGTACCGGCACTGATTGATTCGATATTAACATATCGGTAAAAATCACTTTTGGCTGTTGTTCATTACCTATTATTTGCTTAGGAAAAAAGCGATTAAAGCCGTTAATCCCACCAAAAAACAATTCACCACTTTCACTTTTAAAGGATGCGTCTGCATTAAATTCGTTACTCTGTAAGCCGTCATCCATGTTGTAATTTTTAAAGGATTTTGTTTGGGGATTAAAATGGGATAAGCCAAGGTTAGTACTTAGCCAAATTCCTCCGTCATTATCCTCCTCAATTCGATAAACAACATTGTTTGCCAGACCATCTTTTTCAAAAAAGTGATTGAAACTGCCCGTGGTTTTGTCGAGTAAATTTAAGCCACTGGCGGTTCCTACCCAAAGATTTCCCTTACTGTCTTCTGTAATAGCATATATTGTATCGTTACTTAGGCTATTAGGATCACTTGCTTGGTGTGTGAAATGAGTAAACTTTTCGGTGATTGGATCGAAACGATTGAGACCTTTCCAGGTACCTATCCAAAGTTCACCCTGTTGACCTTGGGTAATCACACGGACGCTGTCATTGCTTAACCTATTGGGGTTTGTTGGCTGATGGCGGTAGTGAGTAAATTGCTCAGTGATGGGATCAAATCGATTCAGCCCCTTCCAAGTACCTAACCAAAGATCTCCTTGATGATCCTCTGTGATAGCGCTAACTGCATTGTCACTCAAGCTATTAGGGTTTGTTGGGTCATGACTGTAATGAGTAAAACTTTCGGTAATTGAATTAAAGCGATTTAGGCCACTACTATCTGCGCCTATCCATAGAATGCCCTGACGGTCTTCAGTGATAACATAGATTTTGTCATCATTAATGCTGTTGGGATCTGCTTTATCGTTACGATAATGAGTAAATTGCTTAGTATCTGAATTGAAACGATTAAGACCTCCTCCCCAGGTTCCCACCCAAAGTGTACCTTGTCGGTCTTGTGTAATGGCACGTACTATATTATTGCTCAAACTAAAGGGAGCTTTGTTTTGATGATGATAATGAGAAAATTGCTTAGTAAGTGCCGTTAAACGATTGAGCCCACCGCCATTTGTTCCCACCCAAAGATTTCCTTGCTGGTCGTAGATAATGGCTAGTACTACGTCATTGCTCAAGCTATTAAGGTTTGCAGTTTGGTGACGGTAATGGGTAAATTGTTGGGTGCTCAGATCGAAATAATTAAGACCACCACCATCTGTTCCCACCCATAGGTTGCCTTGTTTATCTTCAATGATGGCTGCGATCTCATCATCGCTTAAGCTGTTGAGATCATCCCTATCATGACGATAATGGGTAAATGTATCACTGGTTAGGTTGAAATAATTAAGCCCTCCCCCTTTAGTGCCTAACCAAAGGTTGCCATGCTTATCTTCTATAATGGCTGTGACGGCATTGTTACTTAAACTGTTGGGATCTGCAGCTTGATGTTGGTATCGAGTAAACGTTTCAGTAATGGAGTTAAAACGATTAAGTCCACCAGCCCAAGTACCTATCCAGAGGTTTCCTTTTGTGTCTTCAGTCATGGTACTAATGGCATCTCCACTCAAACTGTTCGGATCTGTTGCGTTATGGAGGTAATGGGTAAACTTCTCTGAATCAGGGTCTAAGCGATTCAGACCACCACCATCCGTTCCAACCCAAATATATCCCAGCTTGTCCTGAGTAATTGTATGAATGAAATCATGGCTTAAACTATTAGGGTTTGAAGCTTGATGAAGGTACTGGGTAAACTGTTCAGTCGCAGGGTTAAAGCGATTCAAGCCACCACCTCGCGTGCCCACCCAAATATCACCCTGCCGATCTTCATAGATGACATTGATATGGTTGTTTGACAATGATTGAGAACTCACTCGCATCTTTTTGAAGACTTTAAACTCATAGCCATCGTAGCGTGCTAATCCTTCTTCAGTTCCAACCCATAAAAAACCTTGATGGTCTTGTAATATAGTTTTGGCGGAACTTTGCGGTAAGCCATTCTCAATAGATAAATTTTCAAAACGAATGGATGGTCCAGAAGCAAAGACAGAAGGTATCGATAAATAGATAACTAACAATGTTAAACCTAGATGACGAATTGTTTTTGTCAAAAGAGTGAAGTCCAGTTAGTAGTTCTTTCAGGAGATTTAGAATTAAAATCATACATGAAGTTATATCATTATGCATAAAAAAGTAACCGTTCAAAAAGCTCTAATGATTTTTGCAAAAACGTCACCACGCACCAGCGGTCTATCTTTATCAAAAAGCCAAAAACCAGTTCAACAAGGGTTGATTCGTTACTTTTGAGGATGTCTGTTCATTGCTAACCGCCAAAAAGCTCTTAGGCGGTTAGCGCGATACTGATTAACCCGAGTTGGTGTTACTTAATCTGTTCTCTCGACTCAAAATTCACCAAGTATCGATTTTACCAAACCACCCAAATCCCAGACACAAAAAAACCGACATAAGTCGGTTTAATGTTTTTGCGAAGTAATGGTACCAGTGGGTTAAGTCAGTCTCTTTAGGAGCACTGCTCCGCCTGACTTAACAACGAGACAAGGACGTCGAGTTTGGGTGCCGATCATCAGGGACGTGTATTTGACTTCTCAAAAAGTGATGACTGCCTATCAAACCCCAGACACAAAAAAACCGACAGTTTGTCGGTTTAATGTTCTTGCGAAGTAATGGTACCAGTGGGCGGACTCGAACCTTTATCTAAACCCTATAATGTACTAAAATTCGAGTGTATGTATTTATTAATATAAACGAAAGTCATCTGAAGCCTTTATTTAAAGCACCCAATTGAAATTCACGTGACATAAAAATTAATGAGTTTTTACAATTTCACATTCAGACACCTGTCTGAATAGATATCCAAATTAATTTAATTTTACACAAATGTGCATTTCACCGATATCGATAAACAGTCGCCCTACTAATACCAAGTTTTCTAGCAACTTCAGCAGGCTTTATGCCTTTAGCTAATAATGCCTTAACCTCATCTCCGTCAGTGGTAATCTTACGTCCTTGATAGACTTCCGGTCGTTCTTGTTTTGCTTTGGCTATCCCAGCCAACTGTCTTTCTTTTCTTAGATTCGTTTCAAACTCAGCGAACACACCAAGCATCTGCAAAAATGCTTTCCCTGATGCAGTTCCTGTATCTATTCTTTGGTCTAGTATTTCTAAACTAGCTTTTTTCTTCTCTATAGTATCAACGATGTTAGTTAGGTCATTGAGGTTTCTTGCGAGCCGATCAAGTTTCCAAACCACCAATTTATCGTTCTTACTCATCATATCTAGTAAGAGCTTTAACACGTCCCGGTTTAGAACGTTAGTGCCTGACTTCTTCTCTTCTCTTACTACTGCATCGGGATAAGCTTTCTGAATCGCTTCTACCTGAAGCTCTGTATTTTGATCATTGGTGCTCACTCTGCAATAAGCGAAAATAGTCATTAAGAAATTCTCATATGGGTTATAGATTAATATAAGAATACAATAATTCTCATTGATAACAACCCTTATGAGACACATTATTGATGTATCATTAGGGTTTACCCATTTAAGACATATAAAGCAATTATTGAAAATGTGTATTTATAATCTACTTTTAAATTGTGGCTTACATAAATTACAGGGAGTATTCAAATGGCTAATATTGGAATGGAAGTTTTACGAATTGCGTTAGATGATGCTGTCCTTCATCAGAAAGAGATAGATGAGTTAATAAGTAAGCCTGAAGCTGACGAAGTTATAGCTAAATTAGTTCATGAACAAACACAATTACTGGTATCTACTTTAGAGTTATTCAATAGAATGAATTAATTGTAATACTGTCATTACCAACGGAAACTATCGCTCTAATTACTGGTTGATGTTGCATGAACTACACTACCGACAGAGTTCATTTTGGCAGTCTCAACATTACTGCAAAGCGGACATTTACGCTTTAAACAGCGGAAAAATTGGCAATTGGGCACTCGCTAATTTTACGTGCAAAGTAATATTCCGTTGCCCTAGAAACAGATTCTTT
>NZ_CAKZKO010000140.1 GCF_937123705.1 uncultured Paraglaciecola sp.
CCCAAAGCTTCAACCAACACTGGAGTTCCATCGCACTCTTTAACCTCTTCGAGCAAACAAACCGGCGTCCAATGCTGGCGCATAAGCTTACCCATCGGGTCGGTTGGCATAACATGAGTTAACAATTCATTTTCTTGTGGTGTAAGCATTGTGCCTTTCTCCATTTTATTTTATTTCGTATAGCTACAAGCACCCTACGTCACTGCTTGTAAGCCAAATTTGTAACCAAGTTTCTATTTGACGAGTCGACAAAACATGTCGAGGAGGCGTTAACAGAAAATCAGTCTCATGTTCGATTACCTCAACGGAACAAATAATAGATATCTAATTTTGCACAGTCAACATAATTAGCAATCTAATTTTTATTGACGATAAATAATTAGATTGCTAATATTGATCCAAGTCACGAACATCCCTATTTAAGGATTGATGACACCAAATCAATATGTAGTGATACCTAGAGAGAAGAACAATGAAACTGCACGTAACTGCTCGGCGCACACTCACGCCAGAAATTGAAGAATTCACCCTGACCCCTGTTGATGGGCAACAGTTGCCACCAGCAGAGCCTGGCTCACACATCTCTATCACCACTCCCTCTGGGGCTCATCGTTATTATTCGTTGGTTTACTCTGGTGACAACTTAAGCGCGTACACCGTTGCGATCAAAAAAGAGCCCAATTCTCGTGGTGGTTCAAAGTCGATGCATGAACAGGCAACAGTATCGACGGTTCTGGATGTAGAAACGTCTGATAATGAGTTTCCTCTCGGTCCGAAGCACGATGCTTTGTTAATCGGTGGCGGTATTGGTATCACACCGATTTACTCTATGGCACAAAGACTAAAAGCAGAAGGTAGAAAATTCCGAGTTGTTTATTTAGCTCGCAGCTATGAAAAAGCAGCGTACGCTGATGAGCTTCAGGAGCTTTGCGGAGATGCAATCACTATCCACTATAGCGAAGGCGATAGTTCAAACGCTTTCGATTTTTGGGATCTGCTGATGACGCCAACGCAGGAGCATATCTATTGCTGTGGGCCAACGTCTCTAATGGAAGAAGTGAAAGGCGGTACGGGCCATTGGCCTGATGGCCGAGTGCATTTTGAAGAGTTCATGCCCGTAGAAATCATTCGAGATAGCGATACCGAATTCACCGTCGAACTCGCTAAATCAGGTGAAACGATAACTGTTCCCGCGGATCACACTATTCTGGAAGCTCTGCGCGCTAATGGACACGATTTTTCCAGCTCCTGTGAAACCGGGACTTGTGGCACCTGTAAATGCAAATATACGGAAGGTGAAGTGGATCACCGTGACTTAGCTTTAATGGATGACGAGAAATCCGACACTATTATGCTGTGTGTATCCCGAGCAAAAGGTGATCGCCTTGTCCTCGATATCTAATCCAATACGCCTAGGCGTAGCGGGATTAGGGAGAGCCTTTGCGCTATCAGCCCCCGCTATTCATGCACACCCAGGTGTTAACTTAGTCGCTGGCGCGGAGCCAAACTCCGAGCATAGGAGGTCATTTGAAACGACTTTTGGTGCAAAGACCTATGCCGATGTTCGCGACCTAGTAACAGACCCAGACGTGGAAGCGGTCTATGTATCCACGCCTCATGGATTACATAAAGAGCATGCTTTAGCTGCTATAAACGCCGGCAAATCCGTCCTTATCGAAAAGCCGATGACTGTCTCATTAGAAGATGCGTCATCGCTAATTGAAGCGGCAAAAAAGGCGGGAGTACAGATCATTGTTGGCCCTAGCCACAGCTTTGATGGTCCGGTTAAGCTCGCTGAAGCTTTAATCGCGGAAGGTAAGATAGGGCGCGTAAGGATGATACATGCGCTCTATGCAACCGATTTTTTATATCGCCCAAGAACAGCGGCAGAGCTTTCTACAGACTTAGGTGGAGGTGTAGTGTTTAGCCAAGCCGTCCATCAAATCGATCTCGTCCGCCGACTCGCTGCTGTCCCCGCTCAGCGTGTTACCGCCAGAACGGGTGGAGCCTGGGATGCTGACCGACCGACCGAGGGCGCCTACAGCATGCTGATTGATTTCAGCGAAGGTGTCTATGCCAGCCTGACGTACTCAGGTTACGCTCATTTTGATGGCGACCGGCTAATGGAGAACACTGCTGAATTAGGCATACCCAAGTCAGATGAATTCAAGAGCGCCCGCAAAATACTGGAATCCGTCCAGGACGAATCGGAGTTTAAGTCATCACGTGGTTTCTCATCCCTCGAAACCTGCCCTCAGGCTCAAACTCACGAGCACTTTGGTCAGGTTTTCGTATTCGGCGACCGCGGAGACCTGCGCCTGACGCCGAACGGAGTAGAAATTACCGATACGAATGGACCCGAATTCTACCCCGCACCTTTTAGAACCGCCCGAGCAGAAGTATTTGACACACTTTATGCCGCAGTTCGTGAACAAACGACTCCATTGCAGGATGGCAAATGGGGCCGAGCTTCACTCGAAATCTGTCATGCACTACTTACC
>NZ_CAKZKO010000141.1 GCF_937123705.1 uncultured Paraglaciecola sp.
TTATAACTATTACAGGGATTATGACCCGAACACAGGCCGATATCAGCAAAGTGATCCGATTGGCCTACTCGGCGGCATAAACACCTATGCCTATGTGGCGAATAATCCACTCCAGCTGACGGACGTTCTTGGGCTCGCGGAAGGAAGCGAGCAAAGTGCAGGACCTGAACCTGTCTCTCCCGTGGCAGAAGAAGAATATACCCAGAAATTAGAGGAAGTTATAGCGCACACTGTTGCTCGTTTGAAGGGGACCACCGTTGAAGACGCAGCTGGAAAAGTTCTGAAAGAAATCAAGGATGCTGCCAAAGGTTTAGCTTTGATTGCTCTGGGCGGAGCAGTTGCGGTCGGTGGAGCTGTTTTAGCAGGTGTTGCCGCCCCGGTGGCTGTAGGTGTAGTTGTTTCAGCTATTGGTGTGTTTGGCGTAGCATCGGCAGGTTGGGCAGGCATAATTTTCATAAAGGATTTAATTTCTTTAGCTTTTGATATCGGCAAATTAAGCCCGTGTCAGTCAAAGCGAAAAAACGATGTTGCGAGGCTCGGTGATAACCTCTTCGATTTACTTGACCGTGCAGGTACTGAAACCCTGCTGGCTGTCGCCACACTCGGGATAGGAAAAGCAGCGCATAGAGTTGGAAAAGCACTGGAAAAGCCACCCAAAGCATCCAGCTGTTCGTTCGCCGCTGAAACCTTAGTATTGACCTCCGCAGGTTACGTTGCCATTGAACAGATTGAAGCAGGTAATGATGAAGTCTGGTCCAAGAATGCAACAACTGGGGAAATGGGCTGGAAGCCCGTAATCGCACAGTACTCAAACCCATACGATCAGACGGTAAATGTGATGCTTAGGTCACATGACGGCCTCGAGCAAACAATCTCTTCAAATGCTATCCACCCCTATTTTGTCCAGCTTCCCGAAAATGTAGCGGTGAGGCGTTCGTCAGAAGGTCATGTTTACCGAGGCGAAATAGCTAATGGGGCCTGGGTTGATGCAGCAAGCTTGAAGCCAGGCTTTGAGTTGCTCAGTGACGATCAAAGTTGGCAATCAGTCGTAGCAGTGAACATACAAGATAAACCGCTGACCGCATTTAATCTAACTGTTGCAGATTTCTCCACCTATTTTGTAGCGGCGAACGAGGATGCAGACGCGGTCTGGGTGCACAATAATTGCTTTACCTCATTGCCAGAAGGCTTCCGAAAATCTGGCAAGAATGAACACGGTCAGGATGTCTACGAGGGGCCTGGAGGTGAGAAACTATACAAAAGTGACGACGGTCGTTTTTATGATCCTGAAGTGTACCCCCCAGGTAAAGACTACGATCCGCGCGGTCTGGATAAGCAGCAGGAGGACTATTACCGCAAGAAAATTGATGAGGCGGAAGTAAATGGTGACCTCGCAAGGGCGGATGATTGGCGCTATGCTCGCCACGTGACTGCTAAGGAAAACCAGGGGCAAAAGCCATTGTCCAGGGATGTGTGGGAAGGCAAGAATCAGCGTCTTAGAGATGCTCGAAATAAAGGAAGGGAGAATGAGAATAAGGCAAGAGATGCCTTGGGCGATTTCAAGGGCGAGGGTAACGCTAGGAACAACAACTTTGCGGTCAAAGACAAAGATGGCAAAGTAATAAAGAGCCCAGATACCTACGATACGCCCGAAGGGAAAACAACGCGTCCAGATACAGTCACAGACAAGTACATTCAGGAACATAAGCACTTTCAAGAAGGCACTGATGGTCAGGTGGTTTATAATTCTGATCAAATCAAGGGCCAGCGAGAAGCTGCAAAGAAAGACGGCAAGGAACATGTCATCACGATATCGAGTGATGCACCGAAGGGAGCGGATGGGCAGCCGAAGCCGAGGCCGAGCCGGGAATTTAGCAAGGAAGAAAACCGCAGTACGATCTATTACGTTGAGAATGGCAAGGTCACGCATGAGTGGAACCCTGATCTTCAGCAGTGGGATTCAGTTTAGAGAGAGGATCAAAACAGCAAATGTCTTTAGGTAAATTGGACCAGATACATGCAGGATATATCGGGCCAAAGCCGATGTATGAAGGGGATTATCTTGAGCAAATACTGGACTTATTTGAAACATCAAATAACTTCGTGCCTGAGTGGTGGTCGGACACCGACGGAAAGAAATACCCGTATGACCGTACTGACTTACTATCCACTATTCGAAATCGTGTCCATGCCGATCTATTCCCTTCAGTCTCGTTTGGGCGAAAGAAAACTCCCAAAAACGATTGCTATGTCGGGATCAGCCTAGAGCAGGCGATATCATCCGATCTTGGTAAGTCAACCGCGAGAAAACACTGGCAGCCATGGATGGAGTTGATGGATAAACTGGTGGCAATCTTCGAACCGAGCTTTGGTACCGTTGGGTTTATTCCAGAATGGCGAAACGAAACTGGTGAGCTGAGTCCCAGGGACATTACGGCCGTTGAATTTCTTTATAGTTCTCGGATTAATGGTACTCAATACTGGCTAAAGGCTGGTCTTCGCGGCGTTGCCACCCGTACCTATTTCGGCGAACATTTTATCGATCTGTTTGGCCGGGAAAACTTGTTGTCCACGCCGAACACGGTGATTAAGGAGTTGGACTGGGGCGGCATTCGCATGGATTTGATGGATGACATCACGACTGTCAATGAAGAAGAATTATTTGCCAACTGGCGCGCAGCAATGGATCACTTGTTGCAGTTTGAGGTATTTGCGCACATGAAATTGGATGATAAGCAGCGGGTTCAGCTTACCAAAGGAGCGAGGTGGGAACCGTCACCGAAAATGCGGTTACCAGAGCGGAAATAGAATTCGAGCGGCCCTGCGGGCGGGCAACGAATGGGATAACTTAACAACAACGGCAAGGAGGCTGTTATGAAGTGCGCAATAGAATTCCAATATTGTTACCGGGCTGGGGTAAGCGCGCTGACGCTTGTCTATTGGCTTTTGTTGACGAATAGTCCGGCGTTCAGCGCCGATTCAATTAAGGTAAGCAGCATGAAATACGACGATGCGTCCTGGCATCCAGAAGGCACCGATGGTGAGTACACTTTACCGGAAGGCAGTTCACGCACGCATATTGGCCTGTTCCTGGCCTGGGCAATCACGCGCGATTTAGTCAGTGACTATCACACCAAAGAACATGCAGACGCACTCGCAGAAGTCAAAGCACGTACGATGACTGGCTCTGAATACTTGCATCGGTACTGCGGCGACAAGTTATTGGCTGATGATCTAAATGAAGCAGGCAACGCCTTTGCCGAAATGTTTTATGAGCAAAGCTACCTGGGCGGCGAATACCTGTTTGCAGCCGATCCGGGAATGGACGCTGACAGCCTCTATCAAATCCCTGATACCTGGGCCACGTTCGACGTGGTGGCGGCCATGCTGGACAGTTACTTTGCATCCCGGATGTAGTTAGTTGCAGCAAATGAAGGCTATATTCTGTCGTTAGAGCTGATTCCTCAAGAAATTTAATGCGCCGAAAAGTTTCGGTTAACTGGCTTGGGTCCACCGTCGGGCTTGGTATTTAAACACCATGCCTTCCAGCAATTCTCTGATGACGGACTGCTCATCTTTTTTTAGCTGCTCAATGGCTTCGAACAAAAATACGAGTCGGTCGTTGCTCGGGCCTCTATCGCGGTCGTCAAAGACCAGTTCATCGAGGCTGACATGGAGCGCTTTAGCCAGCTTTATCAGCGCTTCTAAGGTGGGTTGGGCTTCGCCGAGCTCATAGCGCCGAACTTGTGTGATATGAAGTTCAGAGGCATCGGCTAGCGCTTGCTGCGTTAATCCCTGCTCTTTACGGTGTTGAATCAGGCGTATTGGAAAATTCACGGGAAGTATCCAGTTCATTGTGAAAGCCATAGCCTAATCCTCATATTGTCTTGGTGGGTTGCAATTATATCCTAAAAGATATAATAATAAAGCCCTAATAGATTATTGACAGGTTTTGGAAATCCTACGGAAAAGGTGACGATTATGGCCAGAATCCCCAACGACGAACTGGAGCACATCAAACGCGAGGTGTCCTTACTGCGTCTGGTGGAAAGTCAGGGCCATGAAGTAGTGCGCCAGGGCAAGGATTATGTGATTGCCTGCCCATTCCATACTGAGGACACACCCAGCCTGATCATCAGCCCAAAAAGTAATCTGTACCACTGCTTTGGCTGCGAGGCGGCGGGGTCGGTGATTGACTGGGTGATGCAGACCCAGGGCGTGAGTTTCCGGCACGCGGTGGAAATTCTGAGGACTGATGACGCAGGACAGAAGACAGACGCGCAACCATCAGGGCCAGTGAAGTACAACACGGTACCCAAGTTGCCGACTCCGGTATCGGAGCATGGCGAGGATCAGGCGGTTTTGCGGCAGGTGATTGATTATTACCACGAGACATTGTTGGGCAGTGAGGAGGGATTGGCGTATCTGGCCAAGCGGGGTCTGGACGATGCCGAGCTGATCGAGACATTTAAGCTGGGGCTGGCCAATCGCACCCTGGGTTTGCGCTTGCCGCAAACAAGCCGCAAGGCGGGTGCGGACATCCGCGGGCAATTGAAGCGCATTGGGGTGTACCGCGAGACCGGGCGGGAGCATTTTAATGGCTCGCTGGTGATTCCGGTCTTGGATGACGATGGGACGGTGCGGGAAGTGTACGGCCGCAAGCTGGGGGATCGCTTGCGCAAGGGCACGCCCAAACACACGTATCTGCCGGGGCCGCACGAGGGTGTGTTTAATCGGTCAGGGCTGGTGGGCTGTGAGGAAGTAATACTGTGCGAGTCCTTGATTGATGCCTTGACGTTCTGGCGCTGGGGCTTTCGGCAGGTGACCAGCAGTTACGGAGCCAATGGGTTTACGGAGGAATTGCTGGAATGCCTGGTGGCTGGTGGGGTCAAACGGGTGCTGATTGCCTATGACCGGGATGAATCGGGGGATAGGGCCGCGGCGAAGCTGGCCAGGACGTTAAACAAGAAGGGTATCGATGCCTACCGTGTGTTGTTCCCAAAAGGCATGGACGCCAATGAGTATGCGTGTCAGATGTCGCCGCCGCAAAAGTCGCTGGCCCTGGTGATCCGAAAAGCGGAGCCGATCGGTAAGGTGGTGCACACGGTGGCGTCTTCTTTAGCTGCTGAGCTCGCTGCAGACGAGCTGGATACCCAAGCGACACCGGCCCCGACACCTGCGCCAGCGATCCCTGTGGACGTCAAAGCTGATGGACTCTACATCACCCTGGGCGACCGCAATTACCGGGTAAAAGGCTTTGATCAGAGCGTCATTCGCGACACCCTGAAAATCAACCTGATGGTTAAACAAGGTGACGCCTTCCACCTGGACACGCTGGATTTGTACAGCAGCAAGCACCGGCAGGTGTTTATCAACCAGGCCTGTGTGGAGTGCGGGGTGGCCCCGGACGTGATCAAGACAGACCTGGGCAAAGTGTTATTGCAGCTGGAAACACTGCAGCAAACGCACGTCGAGGCTGACGCAGGCACGGTGACCGATTCACTCCACGCGTTAACGGACGCGGAACATGAAGAGGCGTTGGCGCTGCTCACATCTCCGGATTTACTGAATCGCATTCTATCGGACTTTAGTCTGGCCGGTGTGGTCGGAGAAGAAACCAACAAACTGGCGGGTTATTTAGCATGCGTGTCACGCCAATGTGAACGGCCATTGGCCGTTGTGATTCAGTCGTCGAGTGCGGCGGGGAAGTCGGCGTTGATGGAGTCGATACTGGCGCTGATGCCGGAAGAAGAGCGGGTGCAGTACTCGGCGATGACGGGGCAGAGCTTGTTTTACATGGGTGAGACGAATCTGAAACACAAGATACTGGCGATTGCGGAGGAAGAAGGGGCGCACAACGCGAGTTACGCGTTAAAACTGCTGCAGAGCGAGGGGGAAGTGACGATTGCCAGCACGGGCAAGGACGACGATTCGGGGGATCTGGTCACGAAGGAATACAAAGTTGAAGGGCCGGTGATGCTGTTCTTAACGACGACGGCCATCGACATCGATGAAGAATTACTAAACCGCTGTTTGGTGCTGACAGTCAATGAAAGCCGCGAGCAAACGCAGGCGATCCACCGGGCGCAGCGCCAGCGTCGTACCCTGCAAGGCCTGCAGCACACGTTGGAGAAAGACCGTATTCTCCGGCTGCACCAAAATGCGCAGCGCTTGCTAAAACCCTTAGCTGTGATCAACCCGTACGCGGACCAATTGACGTTTCTGGACGATAAAACCCGCACCCGGCGTGATCATGAAAAGTACCTGACGCTGATCGACAGTATTGCGTTGTTGCATCAGTACCAGCGAACGATCAAAACGGTGGAATCGCCGAGCCCTATCACATCCGGTGAGCGCGCTGCGATTGAGTACATCGAGGTCACGCTGGACGACATCCAAACGGCCAACCGGTTGGCACACGACATTCTAGGTCGCACACTGGATGAGCTGCCACCACAGACGCGCAAGCTGCTGACACACATACAGGCGATGGTACAAGCCGGCTGTCAGGCCCAGGGCATGGAACAGAAGGACTTCCGGTTTAGCCGCAAGGACATCCGTGAGGCATCGGGCTTTGGTAACACGCAAACCAAAATCCATTGTCAGCGTTTGGAGGACATGGAATATCTGCTGGTGCACCGCGGTGGCCGGGGTCAGTCGATGGCGTATGAGTTGTTGTATACCGCAGATAACCAGGGTGAAGAAGCGGATGCCAAGCGCGTGATGGGGCTGATTGATGTGGGTTCATTACGCTACGATGCGAACAAGTCGGGGTCAAACGCCAAGCGGTCGGGGCTAGGGCGACCTAAGTCGGTGTCAAGTCGGGGCCAGATCGGTGGGGTGTCGGAGTCCGCAAAACGCCAGAAGGCCACGACGGGCAAGGGCTCCAGCCAAGGTGGTCGGCCTGACGCAGAAAACGCACATCCCAGTCAAAACAATGGGGCGTCGTATCGTACCCAAAGCACTCGCTGCACTCGCGGGGCCGACTCAGCCGCTTCCGCTCAGGCCTAGCCGGCCATGCCGTACCGCAAGGACCGCCCACGCCGTGGCGTGTACACGAAAACCCGGCCCACCAAAAAAGCGGCCGCTCCGAAACCTAAGTCCACACCACCGATTGATCACAATGGTCTGTATCCGTACTTGCTGCGGTTCAGCGAATGGGCCGCCATGAGTGGTCTCAGCCCCTCGACGGTCAAAAGCCGCGAGCAGGTGCTGAGGCGGTTTATTGCCTGGTGCGATGAACGCGGCATTGATGACCCGAAAACGATCACAAAGCCAATGCTAGAGCGCTACCAGGCGCATTTGTATCATTACCGCAAGCCCAATGGGGATCCCTTGAGTCTGGGCTCCCAACACGCGCTGCTGGCGCCGGTGAAAGCGTTCTTCAAATGGCTGACCCGCCAGAATTACCTGCCGACCAATCCGGCCTCCGAATTGGTGCTGCCGAAACAGATTCGGGGTTTACCGCAGGTGATTCTGTCGGTTGAGGAAGTGGAGCGCTTGATCCACCTGCCGGACACTGGTACACCGTACGGTGTCAGGGATCGGGCAATTCTGGAAACGCTGTACAGCACCGGCATTCGGCGTATGGAGTTGGTCAACCTGACCTTGTACGACGTGGACGCTTCCCGAAAAACACTGCTGGTCCGCCAAGGCAAAGGTCGCAAGGACCGCTTGCTGCCACTGGGCGAGCGCGCCCTGCACTGGGTTGAACGGTACCGGCGAGAGGCCAGACCGCAGCTACTGGCACACCACGACGAACAAACGCTGTTCCTGACCGACTACGGCGAGCCGTGGCACAAAAACCGTTTATCGGACCTTGTGCGCAAATACCTGCACCACGCCCATATCGACAAGCCGGGTGCTTGCCATCTGTTCCGTCACGCGATGGCCACCCACATGCTGGAGAACGGCGCGGATATCCGCTTTATCCAGACAATGTTGGGGCATTCGGATTTATCGACCACACAGATATACACGCAGGTGAGCATCGAAAAGCTGCGGGAAATCCATGCGGCAACGCATCCGGCGCGAGTGGAAAACAGCATCGATACCGACCAAACAACGGTCAAACGAGAGGAAACTTGATATGCTTAGTGGAAACGTCTCTGAGGTAAATGCCATGCAAACGGCGATGGATATTAAGCAGGCCGCGCATCAGTTGATCGATCAGTTGCCTACGGATGCGACGTGGGATGACGTGGTGTATCGGCTGGTGGAACGCCGGGAAATCGAACTGGGCCTGGCGGACAGTGACGCTGATCGCACGACACCAGTCGAAGATGTGATGAAGGAATTTGGCATTGAACCATGAGGGTTCAATGGACCGACCGCGCAAAAACCCGATTGCACGATATCCACGATTACATAGCAAAAGAGAATCCGAAGGCGGCGAGGGAAGTTGTTGACAAAATTCTGCGGCGCTCCTGGCAACTGGGTGAGTTACCTGATATCGGTCATGAGGTGGAAGGATACGAAGATACGGACTTGCTTGAAGTGTTAGTTCGGCCTTACCGATTGATCTATCGCAAAAAGGCACCTCGGATCGATGTGATCACTGTATTACACTATCGGCAATTGCTGCCTGGCGATTTGCATTTATCCTGAGTTCCCATTGAATAGGGTGCCATCGGACAGTGTGAGCGTCTGTCATCTTTATTGCAAAAACACGGCAATAAAGTTGCCAGCCGCAGTCCGTACTTCGTTATTGGCAAGGGAGTGATCCCCAAGTGTGTACCGTTCGTTCACAGGCAAGTAATGTTGCGGCAAGCCGCGCTGGTGTTGCTGTCCTGGCTGCACTCGCTGCGCTCGCTTCGAGCCAGGCCATCCACCCCAGCTTGGCCTGCGGCGCAGCCTCCACCTCTCCCGCTCCTCCCCACGCCCACCAATGCGCCTGCCCTTTATGGTTTAGGTCGCAGGGGCTGCACGTACAAGGTGTTCTATGTCGTCAGTGCCAAAGCCGCACAACGCATTGGCGCTCGTGAGTCGTAGCTCCTTCAGCGTATTGTTCACGCCGAAACGATAACCACATTCCTTTAGCCGCTACGCGGCTGTAGCGCCTGCGGCGCTGCAGCTAAAGGGGTGGTTCGGTTGCCTGTAGCGCGTTCTGTGCGTGCGGCAAGTCCGTGTCTGCTGTGTGCCATGAGAGGTTAGCACCGTGCTCGGTCAGTCAAGGCCAGGCCACGCGAGCGTGGTGCTGCGCAGCCTTGACAGCCCTGCGCGCGATGCAGGCGTGAAATGGCAAACAGCAGCCACTTCGGAGAATCGCTTATGTCTAACCAACAAGAAAACAGAGTAACCATTACTATCAACCTGCATCGAGAGGTGCTGAAAGAACTGGAGTATCTGGTGGCACTGCACCGGCAGCATGGTGCGCCAGCTCAAATGGACAGCATTGAATCGCTGGTCAACTATGTGCTGGTGAGTATCGCAGACGGGTCGCGCCGCCCGGGTTCCTGGGAACGACAGCTTCTGGAAAGTCTGGGGCTGGTCGCAGACTGCGCTGAGCATCGAGTGTATCGGGACAGGTATGGCCCTTAGTGCCGGTCACCTTTTTAGCGGCTAAAAGAAAAACAACGACACTCTGTTAGGTAGTTCGCAGTATCAGAAAGTGCGTCTGGGGAAAAATTATGCCGAGCGGGAATTGCCTCAGCAAATTCGCTCGTTAACCGCCTGAATTATCAAGGAAAAATCCCTTTCTGGTCTACGACGCTCGTCGGGCCGATCAGTTTATAACTATTACAGGGATTATGACCCGAACACAGGCCGATATCAGCAAAGTGATCCGATTGGCCTACTCGGCGGCA
>NZ_CAKZKO010000142.1 GCF_937123705.1 uncultured Paraglaciecola sp.
GGCGTAAAATGCATAAGCAAATGGAGGATTACAAGAGCCGAGGCATTACGTTCCGCTACTCAGCTTACCCTCGTTCGGGTAGTAAAGATCAAACAGGAAATTACAGCCAAGGTTTTAAAGATCTACGCTCTGTATGGTGTGCTGAAGACCCTAAAGCGGCAATGACGAATGCAAAAAATAGTCGAAATGTTGCCTACCGCGTTTGTGATAAACCTATTGAAGGCGAATTTAATTTTGGACGTCAGATTGGGGTAAATGGTACTCCCGCTATTGTTTTATCTAATGGTATGATGGTGCCTGGATACCAACCACCAGCGCAATTAGAGCAATTATTAAAAAGTCTTTAAAGCATAATCAGGTACTGTTTGATGAAAAAAGTAATTCGTCGTGAGCATGTTTCTGATGAGCATTTACCTGATAGCTTGCCATCTATTATTAAACAAATTTATGCACGTAGAGGAGTAGAATCAGCGCAAGAGCTTGAGTTGAAAGTTACTAACTTGCAAGGCTTAAGCGTTGATAAAAAAGAAGAACAAGCATTAAAAGGTTTAGACGATGCTTGTACTTTATTACACCAAGCATTACTTGAACAAAGCAATATTGTTATTGTCGGAGATTTTGATGCCGATGGTGCAACCAGTACCGCATTAATGATGGAAGCGCTTGCTTCTATGGGCAGTAAAAACCATACCTTTTTAGTGCCTAATCGTTTTGAATATGGCTATGGCTTAACACCTGAAATAGTTGATATTGCGGCTAGTCAAGGTGCACAAGTGTTAATTACCGTTGATAATGGTATTAGCTGTGTTGCGGGTGTCATGCGCGCTAAAGAGCTTGGTTTACAAGTGATTGTTACCGATCATCACTTACCTGGTCATGAGTTGCCAAAAGCGGATGCTATTGTTAACCCAAATCAACCTAATTGCCCATTTAAAAGTAAATCACTTGCGGGTGTTGGGGTTGCCTTTTATGTGATGTTAGCACTGCGCAGTTACCTTCGAGATAAAGAATACTTTGTTAATCACAATATAAACGAACCTAATATTGCCCAATTACTCGACTTAGTTGCCTTAGGCACGGTGGCTGATGTAGTTTCACTCGATAGCAATAATCGTATTTTGGTAGAGCAGGGGTTAAAACGTATTCGTGCAGGGCAAACCCGTCCAGGTATACAAGCCTTAATTGAAGTGGCGAATAAAAATCAACAGCAGTTAGTTGCGTCAGATTTTGGCTTTGCTTTAGGGCCAAGAATAAATGCAGCAGGGCGTTTAGATGACATGGCTTACGGCATCAATTGTTTACTTGCGCCTGATTTAGCAAGTGCACGGGTGATGGCTCGAGATTTAGATGATCTAAATAAAGCTCGCCGAGAAATAGAGCAAGGCATGCAATTAGAAGCTGAGCAAATTTTTAAGTCTTTAAATTTTAATGAAGCACATTTTGATGAAAATAAGCTACCTAGTGCTATTGCGCTTTATCAACAAGACTGGCACCAAGGAGTAATAGGGATTGTTGCAGGTCGTTTGAAAGAAAAATTTCATCGCCCTTGTATTGTTTTTGCAAAAGGTAATGAGGATGAATCTCTTGCTCCAGAGCTGCAAGAAATTAAAGGCTCTGCTCGTTCTATTACTGGTTTACATATCCGTGATTTGTTGGAGCATATTGACAGTCAACATCCTAGCTTAATTATAAAGTTTGGTGGCCATGCTATGGCGGCAGGTTTATCTATTAAGCAACATAACTTTGATCAGTTTGAGCAAATCTTTAATGAACAAGCAAATAAATGGCTCAAAGCAGAAGACTTACAAAGTGTTATTTTATCGGATGGTGAGTTAGCTGCGAATCAATTAACACTCGCTTTTGCGGAGCAGCTTAGAGACGCTGGCCCTTGGGGGCAAAATTTTCCTGAACCATTATTTGATGATTTTTTTATACTTGTACAGCAACGCATTGTCGGCGAAAAACACCTTAAATTAGTGGTAGAAAAACAAGGTAAAGTATTTGATGGTATTGCTTTTAATGTTGATTTAAAAACTTGGCCAAACTCTCAAGCAAAGCAAGTTCATTTAGCTTACCGGTTAGATATTAATGAGTTTCGCGGTAAACGCACAGTGCAATTAATGGTTGAAAATATCACCGCAGCATAAGCATTTATTTACTAGTCTTTATACGCTATAATGCGCGCCTATTTTTCCACAGTTTAACGCTTGTTAGCACAATTTTAAAACTATACCTGAAGATCTATGTTTGAAATAAATCCAATAATAAATAAATTAAAAGAAATTCGCGAACGTGCCGACTTACTTCGGGGGTACCTTTGACTACGACGTTAAAGCTGAACGTTTAGTTGAAGTTTCACGAGAATTAGAGTTACCTGATGTTTGGAATGAACCCGAGCGGGCGCAAGCGTTAGGAAAAGAGCGCAGCTCACTTGAAGAAGTGGTTAATACCATAGTTGAACTAGAAAATGGTTGTGATGATATTGAAGGTCTACTTGAGCTTGCGATAGAAGAAGAAGATCAAGAAACTTTTGATGACGCCCAGCGTGAGGCTGATACATTAGATGCCGTTTTAGAAAAGCTTGAGTTTCGTCGTATGTTTAGTGGCGATCAAGATGCGAATAACTGTTATCTTGATATTCAGTCAGGTTCTGGTGGTACAGAAGCACAAGACTGGGCTGAAATGCTAATGCGTATGTATTTGCGTTGGGGCGAAGCACACGGTTTTAAAACTGAAGCAGTTGAAGTAACCGATGGTGATGTTGCTGGTATCAAAGGTTGCACTATAAAATATACGGGTGAATACGCCTATGGTTGGTTGCGCACTGAAACAGGCGTGCATCGCTTAGTGAGAAAGTCGCCATTTGACTCGGGTAACCGCCGTCATACGTCATTCTCTTCGGCGTTTGTATACCCAGAAATCGATGATGATATTGATATTGAAATCAATCTTTCTGATTTGCGAATTGACACTTATCGCGCATCTGGCGCTGGTGGTCAGCACGTAAACAGAACAGACTCTGCGGTGCGTATTACGCACGAGCCAAGCGGCATTGTTGTGCAGTGCCAATCTGACCGTAGCCAGCATAAGAACCGCAGCCAAGCGTGGGATATGCTGCGCGCGCGCCTTTATGAAATGGAATTGCAAAAACGCGAGGATGCCGCGCAGGCCGAAGCTGACAATAAGTCAGAAATCGGCTGGGGCCAACAAATCCGCTCCTATGTCCTCCAGCCCTATCAAATGATCAAAGATTTGCGTACAGGCACAGAGACAAGTGATGTTAATGGCGTTCTGGACGGGGATATAGATAGGTTCCTAGAAAGCTCCCTAGCCGCCCGCATTGAAGATGAGGCGGGTGAGGGCAATTAGCTGGCTTATGGGCTATTGTCCGGCAAAACCTCATAACACACGACCAAATGTCCATCGGGGTCGACGAAAGCCTGTTCTATGAATGTGAAATCGGCGCCACCCGCGACGCGGGTTTCGGTGACGCGTAGGCCCATAGATTCCAGCTTGGCAAATTTACCTTCTAAATCGGTAATGCCGCGACTTGCTAGGGTATAGGCTACATGTCTGTCCATACCTTCAAGATTGAGCAATTCTTCTTTTGGCTCTGCAGCTTCAAGGGTTTCTTCGGTTGCTAATGCACGGGTGGTTAAGGTTGCTCGAGCACGATTACGTAGCTCTTCAACCATCTCTTCCTCTAAGCCTTCAATGTCTAATAATTCATTGATTGGTACATAAGCAATTTCTTCAAGAGTACTGAATCCTTCATCTACCAATACAGAGGCAAAATCTTCATCAATATCTAAACCTGCGGTAAACACAGTGAGCACTTTCGCGTTTTCTTCTTCATGCTTGGCACTTAAATCTTCCACTGTCATAACATTCAATTCCCAGCCTGTTAACTGGCTAGCTAATCGAATATTCTGACCACTACGGCCTATAGCTTGGGCTAAGTTATCCGCTTCAACCGCCACATCCATAGCTTGTTTGTCTTCGTCAACAACGATAGACGCCACTTCTGCGGGCGCCATAGCATTGATAACAAATTGCGCAGGATTATCATCCCACAACACAATATCCACACGTTCACCGCTTAATTCACCGGATACAGCTTGTACTCGAGAACCTCGCATACCTACACAAGCACCTACAGGATCTAAACGCTTATCGTTTGTTTTAACGGCAATTTTTGCTCTTGAACCTGGGTCTCGGGCAGCAGCCTTAATTTCTAGGGTTTCTTCGGCAATTTCTGGTACCTCTATACGGAACAGCTCAACCAACATATCTGGATGCGTACGACTAATAAATAATTGAGCCCCACGCGCTTCTGGGCGAATAACGTAAAGCAAACCACGCACTCTATCACCTGGGCGGAATGTTTCGCGAGGTAACATATCGTCGCGATAAATTACACCTTCAGCATTGTTACCTAAGTCAATGATGACGTTGTCACGATTCACTTTTTTAACCGTACCTGTTACCAGCTCACCTACGCGGTCTTCGTACTCCGCTATCACTTGATCGCGCTCAGCTTCACGTACTTTTTGCACGATAACTTGTTTAGCGGTTTGGGTAGTGATCCTATCAAAAGCAATAGATTCGATTTGGTCTTCAACAAAATCGCCTAATTGAATGTCTGGCTCATCTAGCTGAGCAGCAGAAATTGACATCTCGGCCATAGGGTTTTCTTGTTCGTGATCATCGGCTACCACTAACCAGCGACGAAAAGTGTCAAAATTACCACTTTCGCGATCTATGCTAACCCGTACTTCAATTTCGCCTTCATTTTTCTTTTTGGTAGCGCTGGCGATAGCAAACTCTAGCGCCTCGAAGATTTTTTCTCTTGGAACCTGTTTTTCGTTTGAAACGGCTTCAGCCACTAACAGAATTTCTTTATTCATTGTTGCCTCACTAATTACTCTCTTTCGACAGCGTTAGCTAACTCCACTCTTTAATCAAAAGAGGGAACTAGATTACCTTTTTCTATATTCGCAATAGCCAAAACATGAGTTTGGTTATCAATTTCTAATGTTAAATTACCTGCTTCGCAAGCCAACACTTTTCCTTTGAAATTACGTCTGCCATCCATAGGCATTCTTAACTTCAATGTTACTACTTCACCTAAACAATCAAGATAATGGGCTTCTTTAAACAAGGGCCTGTCCATCCCAGGGGACGATACCTCAAGGTTATACTCAGTGCTGATAGGATCTTCTACATCTAACACAGCACCGGCCTGATGACTCACCTCAGCACAATGTTCCACTCCAATTCCATCTGGGTGATCAATGTAAATTCGTAGCGTAGAATGTTTACCTGCGCGTACAAACTCTACGCCCACCATTTCAAAACCTAATGCTTCAACAGGTGCAGTTAACATATCTGTTAGCTTTTGTTCGAGTTGCGACAAAGCTTTACTCCAATAAAAAAGGGCCAAATACAAAAAAAGGGCCAAATGCCCAGAAAGAAAATCGAAATTTTAAAGACAAAAAACCCCGTACTAGCGGGGTTATTTGATTCTGGACCCTAGTCCACTATTCTACTAAAAATCGGCCATACACCCATTTTTAAAAAGTGGTTGTGAAAGTGTCTTAACAACTAGATTTAAAGTTGCAAACAAAGTATCCCGAAAGATTTTCACAATAGTTAGCGTTACTGTCATAAAAATGAGGGAGTTCGCTTCTCAAGTGCGACGTATTCTACAGATGACCACGCACAGTTGCAACAAGCCCAATAACTGAATCTTTATTTATTTTTTTATGAGAATCGAATGCAACGCATTTTTGGAGTTTCATCTAGCGGACTATAAGACTAAAAAACACATAAAAAAAAGCCCTGACTCAATCAGGGCTTTTAATATGGTTGCGGGAGCAGGATTTGAACCTACGACCTTCGGGTTATGAGCCCGACGAGCTACCAGACTGCTCCATCCCGCGCTTGAAATCTTTAATGAGTGAAACTATTTATAGCAGCCTCCTCTCAAGTGGGGCGTATTATACATAGCAAACTTAGGCGCGCAAGCGGTTAATAAAGATAAATATTAAAAACATGTTTAACCGCTCAATTGGCGAACAACCTGCCGAATAAAGAAACGCATTTCTTGTTAAATGAAGAACATTTGAAAATGTCATTAATAGATTTTGCTAATACCACTCTGAATGGCCTCTCTATTTAACAAGCTTTTATGAACTACATTTAAGGCTTGACGTTTATAACAACCCAAAGGCAAAAATGATGATTTTAATAACACGGGCAAAGATCTATAACTCTGCATTTTGTTGGCTATTGTCTACAGTGTTGTTCTGCTTTCACTGCCAAGTTCAGGCTAATGACACTTATATTCTGGAAAAAAACAAGCAAATAGCACGTAATTTTTATAACGATTTGTGGTTTAGTAATAATACTGAAAAATATGATAAATATGTCGCCGATACCTATGTGGTTCACGATACTGGAGATCGTAAAAATGTAACGGAGCATGCAATTGAACAAAAACACATTGCTGATTTTTTTTGGAAAAATGGAGATCTATCCGGTGACATTCAATACCAAATTGCTGAAGGGGATTTAGTCGCAACTAAATGGCGAGGTTTCTATGAACCAAAAACAATGCTTGGTAAATTATTAGCAGTAGAGGGTGGCATGCAGATCATTAACGTTTTCCGTTTTAAAGAAGGAAAAATTATAGAGATCTGGAATCATCGACATGACATCGATACACCGCAAACAATGAAATTTACCGTTAAAGGTTTTATGTTTGGATTATTGGTTGCGCTCGTGCCTACGCTTTGGGCAATAAGCTTACGGCGCCGCCTTAAAAGAACACTAGACCGCTATGATGCTTGAGAAATCAAGCATCATAGCGAAGCGAATTTATCTATACACCCTGCTTATTTGTAATTAACCCGAACTCGGGATAAAAACAAAACTAGCACCACTTACCCATAATTTGAATAATTGCATTAAGTTTAATAAATGTAAGCCTTTGAAATATAGTTGTAATTTTTATTTCTCGACATTCCTTATCACGACTTCGGGTTAGTTAAGAAAACACATCCATTTTTTCGGCTAGTTTAAAATCCAGTTCACTGATACCGCCAACATCGTGGGTAGTAAGCTGAACATCCACTTTATTGTAAACATTAAACCATTCAGGATGATGTTTGAGTTTTTCAGCCCAAATAGCCATTTGTGTCATCCAACCGAAAGCGCGTATGAAACTTTTAAACTTAAAGGTTTTATTGAGTTTGTTATCAACAACACGCCATTGTTGGTCACTCTCTAACTGTGCGTTAAGTTTTTGCAATTCAGTCTGAATTTGTTGTTCAGAGTATTTTTCCATATCTGCTGTTCTCTATTTTGGTGATTTACTCAATATTATCTATCGAGCAGCCATAAGAATAAAACTAAAACCTTAATAAATGCACAACCTAGCTGGCACAAAATATTGACAAAAAAATTCCCGGACTTGCCGGGAATGATTAGATTTTGGTGTGAAGTTAGAACTCAACTGCAAGTCGAGCATAAATTTGACGACCTCTAGGATCATGTACTTTAGAGTCAAAGCCGGCATTGGTAAACACTTGTGGCGGATTTTCATCAGTAAGGTTAACACCACCTAAAGACAAAATGTAAGCTCCATCTGTCTCAAGCATTGCCCCTAAGTCGATGTTTACTTGAGCATCCCAGGTCATATGACTATCAATTGCTTTATAACCCACTGTACATGCAGCTGAATAGGCACTTCCATCAGCACAGTTTTGATCATCACTATAAGAATCTACATAGCGAGCAAAAATGTTGGCAGAAAACGCATCATGTTTCCAATTTAGACCTAAATTAGCCCGTAATTCAGGTGTTGGCACACCTATATTACCAAAGTTTCTCAATCCAGCACCGTCAACGGGGCCAGCTTGTGGGTCAACTAAATCATACGTCAAAATATAGGTTGCAGTAAAACTAGGAGTGAATGTTCCCCCTTCTGTTTCCATTTTGTAGCTACTGACAAAATCTAGACCAGATGTCTCCAAAGAACTGGCATTCACGTACGTCAAATTAACTTGTAATAAAGGGCCGTTCAGTGGATCGCCTGCCCTAACAATTCTGTCAGGGTCTTGTGGATCAGCATTCAATATAGCTTGGAAGTTTTCTTGAATGATTAAATTTGTAAAATCAAAATTCCAGTAATCCACTTCAACAGACCAATCGTCAACTGGCTCTAAAGAAAACCCTAAGTTATAAGCTGTGGATTCTTCAGGAACTAAATCCTTATTGCCTGTTGCCCTAGCTGCGGCAAATGCCGCTCCGCCTGTTAATGGGTCAACCATTTGATTCAAACTGGTTCCACCGCCATCTCTTTGGAATATAGAAGGCGCCCTGAAAGAAGTAGAAATCGACCCTCTCAGGGAGAAGTCTTCCGTTGCTCGCCACGAAACGGCAACCTTAGGATCGATAGTATCACCAGTCGTCCCGCCGTAATCTTCGTATCTTAAGGCTATTTGAATGTCTAGATCATCACTAACAGGTAAGGCTAATTCACCAAACAAAGCGTACACGTCTTGCTCCCCATAAATATCAGGGTTACCAATAACAAACGAAAACCTGTCTTGGTTAGCAAGAGCATCATAGTCTTGGGTCAATTCTTGATTACGATATTGCGCACCAAATGCAATACCGGCTGTACCTCCTTCCATATCAAATAATTCAGTAGAAACAAAAGCTTCAACCACTTCTAAACTAGATTCAGAGTCTATTTGCTCTCTGCCTGTAAAAGAGTCAATCACATTTTGGGAATTAGGTAATACCGTGTAGGAAGTAGCGAAAGGATTAAAATACTCACAAAGACCTTCGCCTGCAGTGCCTGTTACCGGATCACAGCCTTGTCCACCAAATCCACGTAACGCATTTTGAAATTCTTTTGCTAGGGTGTCGTTTACAGAAAAGAGGAAGTTATTCTTAGCCGAAGTGTAACTTACTTCCCAAAACCCTGACTCCAACTCACCTTGCACCATAGTGCTAATTCTAAAAGTATCTGATTCGGTGTTGGCAGGATCGCCTGGATGAGAAGTACCATCTGCCCGATTACCAATTTCGCGGCCAAAATAAGCCACATCTGCCCCAAACGGATTACCTGGATGACTAGCAGGCACTGTAGGCGATGTTAGTATTGGGAAACTAGGCGAGCCCCCACGTTCGGCTCTATTTCTGCCGGTTGATATTTCGGTTACCCATTCAATATCATCTGTAAGTTGCTTTTTCGCTTGGAAGAAAGTAGTTAAACGGGTTTCATCTGGAACAAAAGAATAGGTTGTACCAAAATCAAATCCACAAAACCCGACTTCAAGTCCAGGCACTGTACCTGATGGTGCAAGTAAGTTTGGATGACCGCCATACTCTGCGCAACCTGTAGGGTCTATAAAAGGGGTCGCACCTAAAAAGTAAGAGCCAGGGCCACCTAATGAACTGGTATCATCTTGAGGGCGGCTTAACCTTCTATCACCTGTAAACAACGGCGATCTATTGGTGTAACTGACGGCAGCCAAAATACTACTTTCGTCGCCAACAGTGCCCCATAAACCTTGGAGGGTGTATTCTTTGTTATCCCCATGAGCACCATCTTGGTAATCCATCGAAACCTGAGCACCTTCATAATTATCTTTGGTGATAAAGTTAACCACACCCGCAACAGCATCAGAGCCATATAACGCAGAGGCTCCATCTTTGACCACTTCCATTCTATTTAAAGCAATCATAGGAACCAAAGAACTGGTATCAACAAAATTAACTCCCCCATTATTTGGCTGAGCTGTTACCACCTGACGTTTATTGTTTAATAATACTAATGTTGATGCAACCCCAAGACCGCGAAGGTTGATATTAGATGTTCCCGCCGTGGCATTTTGTGTAAATGCGTCTGGAGTGTTTTCTGCGCCGGTATTAATCGTTAAGGTTTGAGTGATATCGCCAATACTTTTCGCGCCAATCGCTTCTATATCGCCAGCATCCATAATAGCTAAAGGGGAAGGTGATTCAAAATTCTCACTTCGCCTTACAAAACTACCCGTTACCATAATCAATTCAACTTCTTGCTCCTGCTCCGCACTTTGCTCTTGAGCAAATGCGATATTCACCGAAGGTAAAAGCTGTGCAGAGACTGCCACTGCTAGTGCCGTTAACTTAGTTTTCATATTCATACGTGTCCCCAATAGGTGAGCTATTAGCCATATAATCCAATAAACGGATACTTGATGACCCTCTCAATAAAAAGTATCAAATGTTTTATTCTAATAATAATGCTTACTAAGTGCCTGATATATAAAATATATAGGCACTCATATTGATAGTAAGTTGGAGGACAACACTTGTAAATTTCTTGTTACTTATATGTAAACATCAATTAATTGCATGGTCTGACCAGCAAGTCAAAACGAACATAATTACTTAACCATAGACAGCCAATTATCTAGGTTCAAGCGCCCACTAATAGTGTCAAGAATACCCCTTTCATTGCTGGTTTATCTCGTCCTTCTATCTCGGCCACGGTTTCAAAATGAAACAACATTCCAGAGGATTTTTTCTCTGTTTTAATTAGAGTTGAGACAAACCTAATTTTGTCGTTTACTCGGACTGCTTCGATAAATCGAATTTTATCGACACCGTAATTAAGTAGAGACGGGTATTTAGGATCTGGTTTTATAGATTGGTACAGAGAATTAGGCATTAAAGTAACAGTTAAGTACCCATGGGCAATGGTGGTTTTAAATGGACTCTCTTTTTCACACCGCACGGGATCAACATGGATCCACTGGTGGTCATTGGTGGCTTTAGCAAACAGGTCAATCTCTTGTTGAGATATGTTGATCCAATCACCAACAGGAAGTTGCTCGCCAACAGTTAAAGCTAATAGGGTTTTGGTCATACTATTGTGTCCTTTTATTTAATAAGTGAAATAGTCTAGCAATTCGATCTATATCAATATAATGAATATTAGCTATAGCAAAACATTGATTTAACTAATAAATAACGTATCCTGCTTGCAGAGTTTTTGTAGAGGTAATGTATATGAATTTGCACCGAATAGACTTAAATTTATTTGCTGTTTTTGACGCTATTTATACTGCTGGCAGTTTAACGAAAGCCGCGGATGTGTTGTGTATCACACAACCCGCGGTTAGCAACTCATTGGCGCGATTACGAGAAATGCTTAACGACCCTTTGTTCGTGCGCACGGGGCACAGCATGACCCCCACACCTGTTGCACAAAATATTATTGGCCCCGCACGAGATGCCTTAAGCTTATTACGCAAAAGTGTTCAGGAAAGCCACATATTTGATCCCCTCAAAGCAGAAAAAACCTTCAACTTTGCGTGCCGAGATTTGCTTGAGGTGAGTATTATTCCCCGCCTATTAGGGCAATTGCAAAAAAGTGCACCAAAAATATCCCTAACCAATTATGAAATTGAGCGTAAAAATATTGTCTCTGCTATGGCCAGTGGTAATTTAGATTTCTATGCCGACGCTTCTTCTTTTAGCGACCCGCATTTATGTAAACAAAAAATAGCTGAAGATAGGTTTGTGGTACTTGCTCGGGTCAATCATCCTTCATTGTCACATGGCTTAAATATGGAGGAATTTCTACAGCTGGGACATATTCATGTGTCTCATAGAAAAACCGGTGCAGGGCCCATAGATGTGGCCTTAGATAAAGCAGGTGAGAAACGCAATGTGGTGATGCGTAGCCAACACTTTTTAACAGTACCTTCTACCTTAGTAAAAACCGATTTGATCGCTTGTTTACCCTATCATTTGGCAAAACACTATGATTTAGCCATGTACGAATTACCCTTTGAGCTCCCCCCACTTGAATACTTTTTATATTGGCACATGAGCGCAGACTTAGACGATGCCCATATCTGGATGCGAGAACAAATCGCCCAAGTAGCACAAGCGTTTCATCCTGAGTAATGGAAAAAACAGTTTTTGAGTTTCGAGCATGTACCTTTTGCTTATAAATGGTGAAACCTGCATGGAGGGCTGTGCCCTCTAGTGCATAAAAAGCAGCGCTGGCGCTTACAGGCTTCTCGATAACTGCTCCTGCGTTATTCTAACTTCCGCCACCCGTGCTTGAAGCCATTGTAAAGTCACTGGGTCCCCGCATGCGCGAGGACGACCTACACCCGTAAAACAACTAAGATCGTTCCCGAATGCTGTTATCGCGAACCCAGTGACTTTATGTTTAGTATGTCTTAAAACTAAATCCGTGACGGTCGTTTGCCTGTTTTTGACTTGATTCCCTTCGAGCCAGCGACAAAAGTTCTTAACCGCACAAAAAACTTTAAAGGCGAAAAAAGCAGTGGCGGAGCCACCAAAGAAAACAAAGCTTTATCGGCAAAGCCGATGCTTTTCTGGCTCTTCCCTCGAATGAAGGCTCGCCGCTAATTTGCTTATTTTTGTAGGGCAATCGCATGGATAGGCGATTGAGTAATAGCTCGTCGGGAACGATTTATTACGACCTACAAAAATAAGTAAATTTGCGGATGAAGAGCATTGGGTCGAGCGGCCTTTTTTATGAAATACTTCCATGTATTTCACCCTACAGGCCATCTTTCAGATGTTCAAAGTGTTTCCCGAACACTTTGTGCCTACTTTTTTTGGCTGTTGAAAAAAAGTAGGTCCCATAGAAGGGATTCTATGTGAAAAACGATAGGGATATCGTGCCCGTTTAGGGCATAAATAAGTATGCGCTGCCGCTTACAGACATCTCGATTACTGCTGCTAGGATTTAATTATTCACTACTGCTCTCTTCGCCGTTATCCATTAAATTTTGATCCAGTTTTTTATTACTCTGCACCCCTAGTTTACGAAATTGCTCAACTTGTCTTACAAGGTTGCCTTTACCCGAGGTGAGTTTATTCATGGCGCCGTCATAACTTTTTTGAGTGGATTCTATCGCTTTACCAATTTTTTCCATATCCACAGTAAATCCATGAAATTTGTCGTATAACTTCGCGGCGTTATCGGCAATTTTCTGGGCATTTTGATTTTGATATTCGTATTGCCAGATATTATTAATCGTGCGTAGCGCCACCAACAAGTTAGTAGGGCTTACCAGCATAATGTTGTTGTCAAAGGCCAGTTTCATTAATTCTGGTGCTTGGTCTGCCGCCAGTAAAAACGCCGATTCAATGGGAATAAACATCAACACATAATCTAAAGTGCGAATGCCTTTTAAATCTTGGTAATCTTTTTTTCCTAGCTCCTTTATATGATTACGTAGTGAATTAACATGCTCTTTTAAATGCACGGCTCGGGCGATTTCATCTTCTTGTTCATTAAAATAGCGCTCGTAGGCGGCAAGAGATACTTTTGAGTCAATTACCACGTCTTTATCATTGGGTAAGTGCACCACTACATCGGGCTGATAGCTCTTGCCTGATTCATTTTTTAGCGCAACTTGAGTGTCAAACTCATGGCCTTCACGTAAACCAGATTCTTTTAATACCCTTTCAAGTACCACTTCACCCCAGTTACCTTGCGCTTTGTTGTCACCTTTTAATGCTTTGGTTAATGCGGCTGCTTCGTGGGTGATCTGTTGATTGAGATCTTTTAAGCCTGAGATTTCAGTTTTTAATGAAGCGCGCTCTTGGCCTTCTTTAACATATTGATCGGTTACTTGTTTTTTAAAGCCTTCAATCTGCTCTTTTAGTGGCGATAATATTGAGTCCAACCCTGCCTTACTCGATTGGCTAAATTTTTCTTGTTTCTGCTCAAAAATTTTATTAGCAAGGTTCTCAAATTGTTCTTGTAAGCGCTTTTCTGCGGCTTCCAAAAGTTGCAGTTTGTCCTGACTGGCAATGTTCTCTTGTTCAAAGCGTGCGGCTTGGGACTCAAGTTGCGTACGTAAATCACTGGTTCGCTTGTTGCTTTGCTCGTATTTTTGTTGCCACTGTCGTTTTTCTGCTTCTAACTCACTCAAACGTGCAACTTGCTGAGTCAATTGGCCTAAGCTATTTTGATTTTGCATCTGTTCTTGTTGAGCCGCTCTCTGCTCAGTTGTTAATGTTTCAATCATTATCTGTTGCTGGCTAATCTGCTCTCGTAACTGAGTTTCTTGTTGACTGAAAATCAAGTTACTCTGTGCAATCGACAGCTCTGCACGCTTGTTGGCTTTGCGGTGTGTAATTAATGCGCCCAACAAAGCGCCTAATAAAAGAAGGCCTACAAAAACAGCATAAAAAAGAGGAGAATTAAATTGAGTCATAAGGTTCTGTACCATTGATGTTGTGATGTCTATCCATAAAAAAGGCGGTAATAATACCGCCCTACTTTTAACTCAGGTTTACTTTTCCATTTCGGCTATATTAACTTTCCAAATAGCTGGGCCGGTTTCGTGAGCATTGGCACCTGTACTATCAACTGCCACCGTAACGGGCATGTCTTCAACATCAAATTCGTAAATCGCTTCCATACCTAAGTCTTCAAAAGCCACCACTCGAGATTTTTTAATGGCTTTAGATACTAAATAGGCGGCGCCGCCTACTGCCATCAAATACACCGACTTATGCTTAGCCAGACTATTTACTGTCGCCGGCCCCCGTTCGGCTTTGCCTATCATGCCAATTAATCCGGTTTTTTCTAGCATCATATCGGTCCATTTATCCATACGCGTAGCCGTAGTTGGGCCTGCAGGGCCGACTACTTCATCACCTACCGCATCGACTGGGCCAACGTAATAAATAAAACGATTGGTTAAATCCACGCCCTCAGGCAGGCCTTCGCCATTGTCCATCATGGTTTGAATTCGTTTATGAGCCGCATCACGGCCGGTTAACATTTTACCTGACAACAATACGGTTTCGCCGACTTTCCAGTCTTGAATATCGTCTTTGGTCACTGTGTTCAAATCAACCCGACGAGTATCTTCGGCAACTTCCCAAGTCACTTTTGGCCAATCTTCTAATTTAGGCGGAGTAAATTCAGCTGGGCCAGAACCATCAAGATAAAAGTGCGCATGGCGAGTAGCGGCACAATTGGGGATCATCGCCACAGGCTTAGAGGCCGCGTGAGTAGGCATAGACTTAATTTTGATATCGACCACTGTGGTTAATCCACCTAACCCTTGGGCACCAATACCTAAGTCGTTCACTTTTTTGAAGATATCTAAACGTAGTTTTTCTTCGGTAGTTTGTGCACCTCTGTCCATTAGCTCTTGAATATCTACAGGATCCATTAAACTTTCTTTGGCCAACACCGCTGCTTTTTCAGCGGTACCGCCTATGCCTATGCCTAACATGCCTGGTGGGCACCAACCCGCGCCCATAGTAGGTAAGGTTTTAACGACCCAATCGGCAATATCATCGCTTGGGTTTAACATCACCATCTTAGATTTATTTTCAGAGCCGCCACCTTTAGCCGCTATCATCACTTCAATTTCGCCTCCTGGCACAGTATCGATATGTACCACCGCTGGCGTGTTGTCTTTAGTATTGCTTCGTTTACCTGCAGGATCGGCGACGATAGATGCTCGTAATGGATTATCAGGGTTTAAATAGGCACGGCGAGTGCCCTCATCTACCATTTGCTGAACGGTTAAATCGGTTTTATCCCACTGCACAGCCATACCAATTTTCACAAAACAGGTCACTATACCTGTGTCTTGACACAAAGGACGCTTACCTTCTGCCGACATGCGAGAATTTATCAGTATTTGTGCCATGGCATCTTTTGCTGCTTGGCTTTGTTCTTTGTTGTAGGCCTTCTCAACGGCTTTGATGTAGTCAAGGGGGTGATAGTAAGAAATAAACTGCAACGACTCTTCAATACTATCGATAAAGTCCTGCTGACGGATAACAGCCATAGATGCCTCTTAAATTTTCATAGGTTAAAATTTTACTGCTTGATATGATAACCTGAACCAGCAATTTGCTCCACGACAATTCGGCCGCAGTAGAGGTCAAAAATATCAATATCATTGCAATGACATAAACACGTTTTTTAGGGGCATAGAAGTAGTCAAAATGAACAACCACAGAGACACATTGGCAGTCAGCCCTCTTAATTTGCCAGCTCACACCTCAATCTCAGACATTTTTAAACATTTTGCCCATAAACCATGGGCAATGCTTTTAGACTCTGCTGATAGCCAAAGGCAAGATGGTCGCTTTGATATTATGGTTGCTAGCCCTATTGCCACTGTTACCACCAAAGATAGCACTAGCGATATATGGCACCTCAACACCCAGCAACAGAGAAAAAGCCAACTCCCACCCTTATCTTTAGTGAACAACCTACTCCAGCAGTACATGCCCCGCGAATTTGTAACATACAAGCCAAAAACCAAACTGCCATTCTTAGCAGGTGCCTTAGGGTTATTTGGTTATGACTTGGGAAAATGCTTTGAAACATTGCCAAATAAAAATGCTGACGAATACACCACACCCGATATGGCAGTAGGTATATATAGCTGGAGTATCATTAAAGACAATGTGAGTCAGCAGTTTTACCTATGTTATCTGTCCGAATACCCTCACCCTGAGTGTGTTGATATCCAGCAACTCATTACTGCCAAAACGACAGCACAAAGCTTTAGTTTGACTGGGCAATGGCAAGCGAATATGAGTAAAGATGAATATACCCAAAAGCTATCGCGCATTTCCTACTACTTGCAATCTGGAGACTGTTATCAGATCAATTTGGCCCAACGGTTTTCTGCAAGCTATAAAGGGGATGAATGGCAAGCATACCAACGCCTGCGTTTGGCAAACCAAGCCCCATTTTCTGCATTTATTCGTCTCGGTGATAACGTAGTCATGAGTATTTCTCCTGAACGTTTTTTATCTGTAGATGAACAAAAAGTACAAACTAAACCTATAAAAGGCACCAGACCACGAAGTAAAGACCCGAAACAAGATAAGTTACAAGCCGCCACATTATCTAACGCAGAAAAAGATCGCGCTGAAAATTTGATGATTGTTGATCTACTGCGAAATGACCTAAGCAAACATTGCCAGCCAGGAAGTGTGGCTGTGCCAGACCTGTTTAAAATAGAAAGTTTCGCCGCGGTCCATCATTTAGTGAGTACCGTAACCGCAACGCTGTTGCCAGATAGTAGCGCTTTGGATTTATTACAAGGCGCCTTTCCAGGAGGCTCCATTACAGGCGCACCCAAGATTCGCGCGATGCAAATCATTGATGAATTAGAGCCCAACAATCGAAATATTTACTGCGGTAGTATTGGCTATATAGGGTTGTTAGGTGATATGGATACCAATATTTGTATCCGCACTTTGTTGTGCGAAAATACGAACAACCAACACAAAATACATTGTTGGGCCGGTGGAGGCATAGTGCTCGACTCAATCCCACAAGATGAATATCAAGAGAGCTTAGATAAAGTGTCGAAAATATTACCTATTCTCAGTACTCCTCATGTTGCCTTTGGACTACAAGAACATGAATAAAGCACAATTTATCGAGCGATTTCATCATGTGAAACAAATCAATAGTGAAGCCGATTTCCCGCTTAAAGAACCAGGAAAACCCGCTGCAGTGTTATTACCTATATTGGAAAACACCGGTGAATTAACTGTGTTGTTTACAGTCAGATCCCGTCATTTGAAGCACCATGCAGGTCAGGTTAGCTTTCCAGGTGGCAAGCAAGAACTAACAGATAATTCATTGATAGAAACCGCTTTGCGAGAGACCCATGAAGAAGTAGGCATACTACCCAATGAAGTAGAAATAATCGGAAATTTACCTTTATATCGCACTGTCAGCCGTTATGAGGTGGTTCCCTATATAGGTTTTGTTGCTGATACAACAACTTTAATACTAGATAAAAACGAAGTGGACAGCACTTTCCAAGTACCTTTGAGTTTTTTGTTGAATAAACAAAATCACTTAATTCACTGGGTTAAAAGACAAAATGGACAGTTTCCTATTTACTTTATTCCTTGGAAGCGCCACAACATCTGGGGCGCAACAGCTGCATTTGTACGAAACCTATCGAACCATTTCTAAGCAATCGCCAAATAAAACACCTATTCACTATAGGGTATTAAAGTATTCTTTACACTCTTATACGCAATAGAGTCATCATTGCTATTGTTATAAAGGCATATAACTAGCACAATTGCCTTTTATTTTTCCATGTGAATTACACTCAATGATCAGCGTTTTTGATATGTTCAGCATTGGCATCGGCCCCTCTAGCTCCCACACCGTTGGCCCAATGCGGGCTGCCAAAGCATTTTGCGAACAATTAGAAGAGCAAAATTTCTTTTCTCAAACTAAGCAAATAAAAGTCGAATTATTTGGCTCTCTCGGGCAAACAGGTAAGGGCCACGGTACAGGTAAAGCAGTTATACTGGGACTATTAGGATATAGCCCCGAGACAATAGACAGTTCAATTATCGACAAACTTCTGGAACAAGTTAGAGTATCTGAAAAACTCAATCTTAACGGTGTTACAGACATCGACTTTCCAGCTAAAAACGCCATTGTTTTTCATCGTCGTAAAACCCTTACTCAACACGCCAATGGTATGACTTTGCATGCATTACAAGGTGACAAAGTACTTTTTTCGCAAACCTATTTTTCCATAGGTGGCGGCTTTATTATTCGCGAGCAAGACTTTGCCTCAGAAAAAGTCGCAGCCCTTATTCACGAAGAGCAGCCTGTACCTTACAATTTTTCTAGCGCCGCTCAATTACTCGAGAAGTGCAAAGACAATGGCCTGTGTATCAGCTCCTTAATGATGAAAAACGAACAAGTGTTTCAAGGCAAAGAACAGGTCATCGAAAAACTTTGGCATATCTGGCAAGTGATGTTTCAAAGTGTGCAAACCGGCATTCAGTCCGAAGGCATATTACCAGGTGGCTTAAAAGTCACTCGTAGAGCGCCTGCCTTGTACCGTCGTTTGCAAAGTGAACAAACCGCCGATCCTATGGTGGCAATGGACTGGGTTAACTTGTTTGCCCTCGCCGTTAACGAAGAAAACGCCGCGGGCGGCACTGTAGTTACAGCCCCAACAAACGGCGCGGCGGGTATAATTCCTGCGGTATTGTGTTATTTCGACAAATTTGTGAAACCTGTAGATAAAGACATTGTCAGCCGTTACCTATTAACCGCCGCGGCCATTGGCATTTTATACAAAAAGAATGCGTCAATATCAGGTGCTGAAGTAGGCTGCCAAGGCGAAGTGGGCGTAGCCTGCTCAATGGCGGCAGGGGCATTAACTGAAATAATTGGTGGCTCGGTGGATGCCGTTGAAAACGCCGCCGAAATTGGCATGGAGCACAACCTAGGACTAACATGCGATCCCGTTGGCGGCCTAGTACAAGTGCCTTGTATCGAACGTAATGCCATGGGCGCGATTAAAGCGATCAATGCCTCAAGACTCGCCTTAAGAGGCAGCGGCCAACACAAGGTATCACTCGACAAAGTGATTAAAACCATGTGGGACACGGGCAACGATATGAAATCAAAATACAAAGAAACCGCCCGAGGCGGCTTAGCAGTGAATATTATTGAATGTTAGGGGCGAGCTTCTAGCACAAAGAACAAATGTAAGTAATAAAAAAGGCATTATTTTATAAAAATAATGCCTTTTTTATTGATCTTTAGCTAGAAACTCGTTGCTCGAAGCTTTACCTCACCGGCAAAGTGAGGCCTTTAAACATTTTTTCTACTTCTTCGTTATTTTTCAACATCATGGCTTGTTCAACCACAGATTTAGTGAGATGCGGGGCAAAGCGTTCGATAAATTCGTACATATAACTGCGTAAGAACGAACCTTTTCTAAAACCAATTTTAGTGGTGCTGTACTCAAATAAATGACTGGCATCAATTTTAACTAAGTCTGAGTCTAACTTGTCATCCATCGCCATGGAAGCTATTACCCCTACCCCAACTCCAAGTCGCACGTAGGTTTTGATTACATCAGCGTCGGTAGCGGTAAATACAATTTTTGGCTCGATCCCCGCGCTACTGAAAGCTTGATCTAAGGACGAACGACCGGTAAAGCCAAATACATAGGTCACTAAGTTATACTCTGCAATATCTTCGATGGTTATAGTGGTCTTTTTGGCCAAAGGGTGCTCGCGGTTAACAATGATACTGCGATTCCAGTGATAACAAGGCAACATGACTAAATCGTTATACAAATGTAATGACTCGGTGGCAATGGCAAAATCTGCCTCGCCTTTCGCAGCAAGATCGCTTATTTGCGAAGGAGTGCCTTGATGCATATGTAAAGACACTTTTGAATACTTATTCATAAAGCCCTTTATCACTTCGGGTAACGCATATCTTGCTTGAGTATGGGTAGTAGCGATATTTAACTTGCCTTGATCTGGCAAAGTATGCTCGCGAGATACCGCTTTGATACTTTCGACCTTGGCCAAAATTTCACGGGAAATATTAATTACATCTTGACCCGCTTCGGTCACATGGGTGAGATGTTTACCACTTCGTCCAAAAATTTGTACGCCCAGTTCATCTTCCAACATCCGCACTTGTTTGCTGATCCCGGGCTGAGACGTATACAAGCTTTCAGCCGTAGCCGAGACATTTAGATTATTATTGAGAACCTCAACAATATAGCGGAGTTGTTGTAATTTCATGCCTTGACCTTAGTTGTTGACCTTGGGAGCTTCTTTATACTAAAACGTTATATAACTTTAACCAAATGAATTCCATTAATATTTATAAATATCTTTTGGTTATAAAAAATACTGTCAGTTATTAAGCTTTACAAACAAATGTCAATTTCAGAAAAAGGTCTGATAAGATGCAAATAATAAATTATATATTTGTGCGATTACATCTTTTGTTTTAGTTAAATCACACCATGGAATTATTCAATGCTAAAAGACGATACATCAATTGATTTCCCAACTGTATTAGCTTCAACTGTGCATGATATGAAGAATTCCCTTAGTCTTCTGATGCAATCTATTGAAGGCTTAAACCAGAGCTTAGTTGAAGCCGACCCGCTTTCACGAAAACATTTAGCATCAGCGCATTACGAAGCAGCAAAACTTAATACCGGCCTAGTGCAATTACTATCTTTATACCGTGCAGGAATAGATAGTTTACCTATTAATATTGACGAATGTGATATTGAAAACGTTATTGATGATTTGCTCGCAACCAATGAAAGTTACCTAAATCATAAAAATATGATTTTAGAAGTTAACCAATCAGCCGATTTAGTATGGTACTTAGATGCTGATTTAATTGGCATTTTACTCAATGATGTATTAATGAATGCAACGCGTTATTGCCAAAAACAGATAATATTGAGTGTATACAAAGAAAATGACTACTTAGTATTTAAGTTAGAAGATGACGGTCCAGGTTACCCTGAAAGTATGCTAGAGACGAATAATATTAAGATGCAACAGTTTGATATCGCTCATGGTAGAACTGGGTTAGGTTTGTTTTTCGCAAGGTTAATTGCCCAAGCCCATAGTAAAGCTATGGTTACCGGCAAGATATCTCTCGAGAATGGCGGTAGATTAGGTGGTAGTGTTTTTACTTTAAGCATCCCTTAGTTAATTAAAGACTGAGCAAATTAATATCGCAGGGCCTGGCCCTACTATAGTGGAATAATTATAGAATTATGGTATTTACAATAATAATAGTGTTGATTGTGGGGCTAGTGCTAGTAGGCGTAATAGTAAACGCGATCCAGCAACATAAAAACAAGATAGAAAGTGATCGTAGAACTGAGATTTCCAAGCAAAAAAGTATTATCGACAATACTGAAGCAGCGCTATTAGGCGCTGAACAAATCCCCACATCCCAAAGATTAAACTTTATAATGCAGCGCAGAATTTTAGCGGCAATGAAAGCCGCTAAACAAATTGGTGATACATCGACGGGCTCTAATGAGCGCATAAAATCGATGGAAGAAACGCTAAAAACAATTGATGTCAGTAGGCCAGCTCCTTCTGAAGATAGTTTTCAATTACCTCAAGGGGATAAACATGTCATCGTGTTTATTCGCGGGATTAAAAACTTAAGAACGTTATTACGTGCTGAGTTTAAGAAAGGTCGAATTGAAAGTAGAGTATTTTTAGCTGAAGACAAACTCCTCGAACGCTTGCAACTACGAGCCAATGTTGAAACCTTAGTTAGACGTGGCGACATTGCTGTAAAAAACAATCAGATGGGATCCGCCAGACAATGTTTAGAAAAAGCCATTGGAGCCCTCGCTTCTCAACCTAATCAAGATGAATATATAACAACCAGAAAGGCGCAATTAGAAGAGCAACTTTATAATCTTGAGAGCAATTTAAAAAATACCAATAGCCAAGATGTCGCCAAAAAAGAAGAATCAGAAAGAAGCGAAATCGATGAACTTTTTGGTGAGAAGAAAAAATGGTAGTGATGCTAGAACCTTATATGGAAGGCTGAACTCTAGTTAACCCGAACTCGGGATAAGAAATATTTTCTACTGTCCATTGCCAAAATGACGCCGCTACCGATGATAAATTGGCATTTTTTTGCCGTATTATCCCTACTCTTTTACGTAAACCACTTTGATGGATCTCAAGACAAAGCAAATCTTTACTGCGCATTTGCTCTTGGCACAAAGCCGGTACCACAGACACCCCTAAATCATGCTTCACAAATTGTCCTAATGTAGCCAATTGACTCGCCTCTACTTCAATATCTAACGATAAATTATTGATATCTATGTAGGCATCTATCCACTGGCGAATAGCCGAGCCTTTGTTCATAGCAACAAATGGATACAATGCAATTTGCGACCAGGCTAAAGTCTGGTGTATACATAACGGATGATTAGCAGGTAATACAGCAATAAAATTATCTGTAAATATAGGGTGAAACTGCAATCCATCCATATTCTCATGTTCAAAGGAAAAACCAATCTCAGCCCTGCCCGCTTGCACGTCTTTAATTACTGATTCCATCACCACGTCGGTCACAGACAATTTAATATTCGGAAATGCTGTTTTAAACTGTTGCAAGATATCTGGCAACAAACCAGCAGCAAAAGAAGGCATTGCGGCGATGGATAGTTTACCTTGTCCGAGTGAGAATAGGTTATGTAGATCTGAGAAAGCGTCTTGCCAATCGGCAATAAGGCGTTCTGCCACGGGTAGAAACTGCCGACCTTCAGGGCTTAGCTCCACCTTACGCGTAGAACGTGAAAATAAAATCCCCCCCAATTGTGTTTCCATTTTTTTTAACGATGAGGATAAAGCGGGTTGCGATAGACACATTTTGTCTGCTGCTTGGGCAAAGGTATGTGACTGAGCAATACATACAAATATTTGGAGTTGTCGAAAAGACACGTTATACACCGTTCACCCTCGTTATCATTAACCATATTAATAAATTAAACTTATTAATACAGACATTAAATTAATTTTACTATTAGTTTGTATCTTTTACACTCTAATTAGTTTTTCAACGTGAGAGCAAATCATGGCAGGTTTTAACAAGGTAGTAGACAGTTACGAGGCGGCGATGGCCGGCTTACAAGACAATATGACAGTAATAGCTGGCGGCTTTGGCCTTTGTGGCATACCAGAAGGGCTAATTGCACAAATACAAAAAATGCAAACTAAGGGCCTAACCGTTGTCTCAAATAATTGTGGTGTGGATGGATTTGGACTGGGTTTGTTGCTAGAAGATAAACAAATTAAAAAAATGGTGTCATCTTATGTGGGTGAAAACGCCCTGTTTGAACAGCAATTACTTAATGGCGAGTTGGAAGTTGAACTCACCCCCCAAGGCACACTGGCCGAAAAAATGCGCGCTGGCGGTGCGGGCATTCCCGCTTTTTATACCGCAACAGGTTTTGGCACACCAGTAGGTGAAGGTAAAGAAGCGCGAACATTTAATGGCCGTGATTACATTCTTGAAGAATCAATCACAGGTGATTTTGCCATAGTGAAAGCCTACAAAGCCGACCGCTACGGTAACTGCATTTATCGCCATACGGCGCAAAACTTTAACCCTATGGCCGCTACCGCCGGTAAAATTACCGTATTAGAAGTAGAAGAAATAGTGGAGCCTGGCGAGTTATCACCAAGTGAAATTCACACACCTGGTATATACGTTGACAGAATCATAGTCGGCGATTTTGAAAAGCGTATCGAACGCAAAATCCTCTCGTCAGCCACTGCAAATCAATAGGATAATTATTATGTCATTAAGCAGAGAACAAATTGCGATGCGCGTCGCTCAAGAATTTGGTGATGGTCATTATATTAATTTAGGCATAGGCATTCCTACGCTTGCTGCCAACTATGTGGCAGCTGATATTGAAGTGATGTTGCAATCTGAAAATGGTTTACTGGGCATGGGACCCTACCCTACAGAACAGCAAGTAGACGCCGATATGATCAATGCTGGTAAAGAAACGGTGACTGCCGCAACAGGCGCATCTATTTTTAACTCCGCAGAAAGTTTTGCAATGATCCGCGGCGGCCATGTGGACTTAACTGTTTTAGGTGCCTTTGAGGTCGATCACCATGGCAATATTGCCTCTTGGATGATACCCGGCAAGCTTATTAAAGGCATGGGCGGCGCGATGGACTTAGTGGCAGGCGCGCAAAACATCATTGTGACTATGACTCACGCCGATAAACGCGGTAACTCCAAACTGTTAGAGCAATGTACCTTACCCTTAACAGGGGTAAATTGTATAAACAAAATCATTACCGATTTGGCAGTGCTTGAAATAAAAGACGGCGCATTTCACTTGGTTGAACGGGCTCCTGGTGTCTCAATTGATGAGATCAAAGGGAAAACGGCAGGCAATTTAGTGGTTGCTGAAAACGTGCCAGAAATGATGTTTTAAAATAAACCGACACTATTTGTCTATAGCCTTGTATAATTGCTGACATATTCGTTTTTAGAGTGTGTCTCTTGCAATTTACCGACTTACCATTACATCATAATTTATTAAAAGCCCTTGAAATCAAAGGGCTTAACACCCCAACAGAGATCCAAACTAAGGCCATACCTTACGGATTAATGGGTAAAGACCTCATTGCTTCATCCAAAACGGGGTCGGGTAAAACCTTAGCCTTCTTGTTACCTGCTGTGCATAGAGTGTTAACCAAACAACCTTTAAGCCGCCGCGATCCAAGAGTGCTGATTTTAGCCCCTACCCGTGAGCTGGCCAAACAAGTGTTTTTGCAGCTTAAATGGCTTATTGCCAAACAGCCTTTAAAAGCTGCTTTGGTATTAGGTGGTGAGAACTTTAACGATCAAGTAAAAGCCCTTAAACATCATCCACAATTTATTGTAGGCACAGCGGGCCGAGTGGCCGATCACCTAGCGGGCAAGTCCTTATTTTTAAACGGCCTAGAGATGCTGATATTAGACGAAGCAGATCGCATGTTAGACTTAGGTTTTGCTCCGCAGCTTAGACTTATTAATCAAGCTGCCGATCATAGGAAACGCCAATCAATGATGTTCTCGGCCACCTTAGATAGTGCTGCGATGCACGAATTAACCCAATCTTTATTAAAAAGTCCCCAACGGGTTAGTGTAGGCGCTGCCGGTGAAGAACATAAAGATATTCAGCAGCAGTTTTACTTAGCCGACCATGTTACCCATAAAGAAGCATTATTAACTCACATAATCAATCAACAAGAATACCGTCAAATTATAGTATTCACCGCTACCCGCGCTGATACAGAAAGACTAACAGCTTTGCTCAAAGAGCAAGGCTTACACGCAGCTGCACTCAGTGGCGATCTAACCCAAGGCCAGCGCAATAATATTATGAGCGAGTTTGGCCGAGGTCAGCACCATATTTTAGTCACCACAGATATTGCCTCTCGCGGTTTAGACTTATTGAACGTGGCTTTAGTAGTGAATTTTGATTTACCCAAATTAGCCGACGAGTACGTACATAGAGTCGGCAGAACCGGACGCGCAGGCAACCAAGGTCAAGCGGTGTCTTTTGTGGGTCCAAAAGACTGGTTTAGTTTTTTGGCCATTAAAAGCTTTATGCAGCAAAGTATAGAATTTAGCGAGATTGCAAGCCTAGCAGCTAAATTTAAAGGCTTAAAACCAGCTAAAACTAAGCTAGCGACGGGCAAAAAAATGGCCGATAAAAAAGTCAAAGCAAAGGTAAAACCTCAAAACGCACCTAGCCGAGTCCAAACTATGCAAGGTAAAGACGCAGGTGATATGCCGATGAAACGCAAGCCAAGGGCTGTTTTAAAGCCTGAAGAAGAGTAATCAAGAGAAAAAGCGTAAATATAGAGGCCACACTGCGTATACCCCTAAAGTCGTATTGGTTTATGTTTCGAAATTTAATACTATCAATGGTTAGTGAACTATTTGTTTTTTTGTTGTATTACATCTAGAAGGTCAATATGAAATTTTCTGATAATTCAGATCAAGCTGCACGTTACCTGCGTCAAGCGGTCCCTATGATGGTTAAACATAAAATTGTCCCTAATCCCCTGAATTATACTTTGTGGTACAGCTACTATTCCAATGTTTTTCCATTGTTAAATGAGGAGTTAGATCAAACGCTAAAACGCTATGGCACCTGCCCCCCTGATATCTCTGAATCGTTATTTTTTCGTCATATTAGCCAGTTAGATAATGACAATGAAAAGCATTTATTGCATTTCCAAAAAGCATTTTCTCACTTGGTGGATGGTCTATCTGACTCTATGGACCACACTGTCCAGCAAACAAGTGATTTTTCTCAAGCCTTGATGAGCAACCTAAATGAGCTCGGCGCTTATAGTATAGATGACGCTATGGCACCGATTTTAAACAAACTAAGTGCTAATGCCAGTGCAATTTGTAGTGCAAATACAGAGTTTCAAGGACAACTTTCTGCAGCACAGTCTGAAATTAGTGCCTTAAAAACCGAACTTGAAAATAGTAAAAAAGAGGCAAGTACCGATCCGCTAACGGGCTTATATAATAGACGTGTTTTCGAAACCATGTATCACCAGTACATGGAACAAAGTAACCAAGCAGATGAAATCACCCTGATCATGATGGATGTAGATAAATTTAAAGCATTTAATGACACTTATGGACACTTAATGGGTGATCAAATCCTAAAATTTATTGGGCAATTGTTAAAAAGAGAATGCAATGAGCCGGTGATCCCAGTGCGACTTGGTGGCGAAGAATTTGCCCTTTTATGCCCTCAAGTAAAACTTGAACAAGGGCAATTTTTTGCTGAAAATATTAGAAGAAAACTCGCTGCCGTCCCCTTTAGCAACAAACGTACCGGGGAAAGAATACCACCAGTTACCGCTTCATTTGGTGTAACCCAAAAACGCGCTAACGATAATCTTAACACCATGATTGAAAGAGCTGACCAAGCACTTTACGTAGCCAAAGAGGCCGGAAGAAACCAAGTTCACGTCGCCACCCCCTAAAAGTTAAGGAAACTAATCCCAGTGTTCAAAAAAATCGCCGCTGGCTTTTTTGGGTTTACTTAAAGGGCTGATTGGTGACGACCCTAAATAAAGAAAACCTACAATTTCGTCTTGCTCAGACAATCTGAAGGCCTGTTTGACATTTTTGTCTTGGGCATAACTTCCGGTACGCCATACGCCAGCAAAACCTTGGGCAAGGGCCGCCATTTGCATGCTGTGTACCGCACAGGATGCTGAAGCAATTTGTTCAACCCAAGGTACTTTTTCATGCTCGCTATATTTGGCGATAGTTACTATGACCATAGGGGCTCGCATAGGTAACTGCGGAGCTCGCGCAATATCTTTGTCACTTTTCTTCGCGGCAATGGCTGCTTGCTCAAAGACTTGTCCTAAGCGTATTAATCCTTGATTTTGACACACAACAAACTGCCAAGGCGTTAAACAAGCATGGTCTGGTGCCCGTAAAGCGGCTTGTTTGATATTTTCAAGCGCCTGCCCTTGGGGAACCGGAGCTTGTAATCGAGGTTGAGAGCTACGATTCAGTAATAAATCTAGTGCCTGCATTGGCCTTTTCCATAAATATTGTTGTTGTGCGCTATCCTAATCAAAAAGGCGTATAGCTGCCGTTGTTTTTTAATGCTTTATCGAAAATACTTTAGCTCCACCTTTTTTGGCACTTTATTTGCTATATTTCCATAGAAATTAATAAAAGCCTTAATCAAAGCTATGAACTCTAAACCAACATTATGTTTACTCCTCCTAATCGCAGTTTTAACTGGGGGCTGCGCTGAAACTCATGATAATCATGGAGTAGCGCATGCAAGGGTTGTCTTCCATCACCCATCAAATTCATTGCATCACCATGTGGAAAAGCTCACTCGGCAGCTGTTAACCACCTCACAGTTTATCGATCCCGCTCATACCATTGCTGTAGGCACTATTTTACCGGCTCTGCCTACAAGCGGCGAACCTTTGCCCTCTGATGCGGCTCTAGGATTACAAATTCAAGAAAGCTTAATGACATTTGCCACCCAAGCAGGCTTAAAAGTCATAGACTTTAAGACCATGCCAAATATTAAAATTGAGCGACAGGCTGATAAAATGCTGAGCCGAGATGTAGATCAGCTCCATGCTTCTATTTCTGCAGATTACTTTTTAACAGGTACTTACAGCCAACAAGAAAGCAACACTATGGTCAATATTCGCTTAATACAATTACCAGAAAACATCGTACTTGCCGCGGCCACAGATTATGTACCCAATGATGTGATGTGGAGTGATTCAAAAGTTAAACTTAAGCACAACCAAATTTATCGAAGCAACTATTAGGTGAGCCCAATGAAATCATTAATTGTAGGATTATTTATCAGCTCTATTATATGTGGTTGCTCCAACACAGATTTAGTACGTGAAGATAGGCAAACTCAGAGTCAACCTATTGTTATTGCAGTCAATACTGATGAAATGAGCCCGTACCAAGCCAGTACTCTTTTTCAAAATCAGTATAAACATCAAATCACGCACTCTAACAATAAGCTCAACAGTAATATCTCTCGCAAAAATGTGAACATTAACCATTACGTGCGCGACATAATGCAAGATTTGGTCTCAAATATGCGAGGAGTGAGTAACACATCTCCCATAGTAGTATCTAGCTTTGTGGTTCTTGATGATGACTTATCAAGTTCGGGTACATTGGGCAATCAAATAGCTGAAAGTTTTATCCATGAAATTCATAAATTCGGGATCCCAGCCATCGATTTTAAAACCACAGATTATATCCGCATAACCAAAAGCGGAGATTTTGTATTAAGCCGCGACTATTTGGAGTTAACAACCCAAATAGCTGCAGAATACGTGCTGCTTGGCACACTAACTAAACAACAAGGTGGCACCTTAGTTAATGCTCGCATAGTCGCGTTCAAAACAAAGGCAGTCATGGCATCTGCCCAAGGCTTCTTGCCGTCTCACATAACCAACTCGCTTATGAATAACAGCAATCAAGGCGGGATAAAATTGATTAGTGAATAACATCCGCAAATCAATCGTATAAAGTGACTAACTAAGCCGAAGTCTGTGACATGACCTTAACAAAATATCATGCTGCTAACTTACACTACTTATCAACATTGAGGTTTGAAATTTGAAACCCTTACTATTCATTAGCTGCAGTTTATTATTTATTAGCAGCGCATGTACCCACAATTTTGAACAGGTCAGTCATTCTGGTGTTATGTTTCAAAATACTACATTGGCAGTGCCAACAATTACTGATAGGCCCTTAGCGTTGCAAGATTATGTTGCCCAACTTATTGCTGATATGGAAGGTAATTTGCAATCCCTAGAGTCATCTAACGCTGTAGCAGTAACCAATTTTGTTTTTGCCAACTCTAACTACCAAACCACTAATGATTTGGGTCATTTTCTGGCTAATGCTTGTATGCAAGAGCTTCATCGACAGGGAATTACGACCTTGGATTATAAAGTGACCGATTTTATTCGCGTTACCCCAGAAGGAGACTTTTCATTATCCCGTGATCATCTTGAAATAAAAGATGAAGCCAATATCGATTACGTATTAGTAGGCACTATGACTGATGCTAAAACAGGCTATATTTTGCACGCTAGAATTGTTGATGTCGCCAATAAAACCATATTAGCTGCAGCGCAAACCCTTATTCCTAGTAAGTTAGTGAATATGCTCGCCGCCGAAAAACGAGCCGAACCGGCGAACATAGTAAAAGGGGCCTCCGAATGAACCAAAACACTTTATGCTTCATAGTATTAGCAATTGTCTTTACGGGTTGCTTATCCACCAATCAAAATCAGGATTTTAGTGTGACATCTGAGTTACTCGAAGCTGACGCCGAATCCAGCAGGGCAATGGATATTCGTGACTATTCTTTGTACGCGCCACGCCATCACAACAAAAGCTTAAACGACTATGCCAAACAAATGGTCATGGACTTTCAATTTAGTCCCGCATTTAATCAAGCCATTGCAGTTTCCTCTTTTGTAGAGTTTGATGACTCTTTGATTAAAACTAATATGCTAGGTAACCAATTAGCTGAAGCTTTTTTAATTGAAATGAACCAAGCTGGATACGCAGTAGCCGATATAAACGCTTCAGGGGCAATAAATGTGAATACCCAGGGAGGCTTTGTTTTTTCTCGGAAGCAGCAATCACAATTTAACAACCTATGCTGTGCATTATCAGGTAATCTTATTTACCAAAGTAATGGGGTACGAGTGAACAGTAAACTGTTTGATATCGACACTAAAAGGGTCATAGCAGCATCTACCTTAGTGATCCCTTACTTTGTAATAGAGCACTTAGGCCAAACTCAGCTTCGCGCTAATTAACCACAAATAATAGAAAATTAAATCGATCGACTGAGCACAGGCATTCCGCTATGAAACTTAAAATCTGTGTCAGGTGTAGAGATTAACTCTGATTCAATTTTTCCAAAAAATTGGATTCGGTCACTAATATCCTCATCAGCAATTTGCTTCGCTAACGCAAGGTAGTCTTCAAAATGGCGAGCTTCTGACCGCAATAATGACAAATAAAACTTATTTAGCTCATCATCAAGGCAAGGGGCAAGTGTGGCAAAACGTTCACAAGAGCGCGCTTCGATATAAGCACCACAAATTAACGTGTCACTGAGTTTTACAGGATCGTGGGTACGCACATGTTTCATCAAACCTTTAGCATAACGTGAAGCGGCAAGGTTATCGTAAGCAATTCCCCTACTCTGCATGATCTCCCAAACCTGTTGAAAATGATGCAACTCTTCTTTAATCAACAACACCATTTTGCTGATTAACTCATCGCCATGTTCAAAATCGGATTTACTGATCAGCTTTTTTGACAAACTTTTATACTGACTAAAATCGCCCTTGCCAATTTTACGATAAACAAAATCTTCATAAGGTTTTAACCAAGCAAGCAATGCGTCACTACTTTGCTGATCAACCGCATAGCGTCTCAGTAACAACATCGCGGTTTGGGCGGCTTTTAATTCGCAATTTGCGTGATCAACTAATAAAGTAGCTAAGTTTTCAGCTTTGATGGCTTCATGGATCCAGGTTTCTGGTGTTTCACATTGTAGAAAAAAGTTTATTGGTGAAAGTAGTTCTGAAATATTCAAAAAAGCGTTTCCAGTGTTGGTTAAACGTTAAAGATGAAGACTAGGTAGCATGCGCTCATGCAAAATTCGGATAATCGCAATGCCATAAACAGTCATTTTGAAATAAACAACGTGTTTGCCTTCCCTACAAAATCGATACCCTACCCTAATATGGTCACATGAAATTGCCAGTTTAGAAGAGTTCGCAAGCTCACCAAAAGCTGAAAATAAACTATCGGTATAGTGATCGGCCTTCACTTGACCCCATCGCTCAAAAGAGTAGGTCCAAATAGGTTCTAAATCTTGCGATGCTTTTGGAGAAAGCCAAACTCATCCTGTTGTTCAGTAACCGAAATAGTTTTGCGTATTGATGACATATTTTCCCCAAAAACATGAAAAATCATACTATTGATGAGATTATAGATATTTTCTGCTCTTTATAGCAACTGTCTGGTTTGTTTTCTTGCTGCCAGCGTGCATATTTAGCTACTTTACGGCTAAGTCTATAACTCAACAATAAGACTGAATATTTTTTTCTGAGCGCTCGATACGTTTAGCGCGCTCTTTTTCAGTTAATACTTGTGGTTCGCTGTTGGCATCGGCGCGGGTTCTTATTCTTTGGCCACTTTGGTAAAGTTTTAGATTGTTGCGGGCGAGTGTACAGTTCTCTTTATCTGTTTGTGCTGCTTTTGAGGCTTGTAATTGCGTTTGTTTAGCAGTTTTTCTTTGGTCGAAATATTGGTTTATTTTTTCTATACGCGCCTTGTTGCTTTTCTCTTTTGTTAATTCTGTAGTGGGGATAAAAACCTGCACTTTTTCTACCTTCAGATTATCCCCCTTATCTTCAGGGGGATATTGAGACAAATGGGTGACCCCAAATTCATCGGTCCATTTGTAAACCTGATTAGATTGAGCAACAGCAAAAGTACCTAACAGATTGATAAGAATAAAAAACAAGAAATAACGTACCCACATAGCTTATTTGTTCCTAAAACATGTGCAGAGCCTCACTAAGGTGTTATTGAGAGTCGATCATGCACCTTTTTAATCATCTCCTAGTGATAGCATATAGTTCGCTCATTTCCCAAAGTTGGTTTTATCCTAAGGTATATTTTTGTATTTAAACTAGGCTGATTATTAGCAAGTTTATAATGACTGGCGACTGCACTTTAGGCAGGTTTGTAACCACGCTGGTTCATCACCCAGCCTATTTCACAATTAATCAAGATTACTCGCTTCTCGCTCATTATCACCGGTTAATAATAGATATAAACAAGGCACAATCACGATAGATAAAATGGTAGAAGCCACTAAACCAAAAATGATTGCATAACAAAGTGGTGCATACATTGGACTGCCTATTGCCAAAGGCACTAACCCAACTACTGTGGTTATAGATGTAGTTAAAATCGGGCGTAATCGAGCTGCTGCACCGTCGGCAGCGGCATTAGCAATAGTAGCGCCTTCTCGCAATAGATTATTCATTGTATCTACCATGACAATACCATTGTTAGCAACAACACCAATCAGTGATATCACCCCAATAACCGCAAAGAAACTCAGCGACATGCCAGTGAGCCAAAATCCCAAAAAGGTGCCGGTTAACGCCAGTGGCATAGTGACTAAAATAATAAAGGCTTGCTTAAATGAGTCAAAAACAATGACCAATACGCCAAATACCATAATCAAGGCCACAACGAGCATGGCCCCTGCTGATCCAAATGTTTCAGCAGTTTCTTCGGCTTCCCCACCAATGGACCAGTTGTAACCCGCAGGCCAGTCTTCGCTGATGCGTTTTAATATGGGAGTAAATTCGGCAGTGATTTCGTTTACGTTGCGACTGGAAATTTTCGCCAACACACTGATTGAGCGATCCCCATCTTTATGAATGATCGAGGTAGGAGCTTCTGACATATTGGCTGATAGCAAAGACCCCAAAGCCACTGTATTACCTTCAGCGGTAAATGCCCTAATCATTGAAAACTCTTTTACTTCGGTTGGCCCTCCTCCCGAACCTGCTCGACTTGCCCAATCCAGTCCTAAGCGAATATCAATATCGTCTTCAGGGCCCACAGTGGCAAACGTACCAATCTTATCATTAGCCAACGCGAAACGAATTTGTGAAGCTAAGTCTTGTTGACTTAGGCCAAAAAAATCTGCCGCTTCACGGTTTGGTATTAACGCGATTTCTCCTTTCACACTGCCTAGATTGTTGCGAACATCTGTTGTACCTCGCACCTCTTTTAGACGCGCCTGTACTTGGGCTGATAGCGAGCGCAATTGATTCATGTCGGTACCAGTAATGGTTATGGATATAGGATCGCCTGTACTGGGCCCGCCTGATTCACCCACGACTAAAAGCGTTGCTCCTACTACGTTAGCGCTTAAATAGTCTCTCAATTCACTTCTAAGCTCGTCAACTAATACAAAACTGGATTTTTCACGGTTTTCTGGCTCAACAAAGGTGATTGAAAAACCGATAAAATTTTCAGCTTGAGATGGCTCTAGTGCCGAAAGAATTGACGCTGACGCCAAAGGACTTTTACGGCCAACTAATTTGATAACACTGTCAAAGTAAGGCTTTTGCTGCAATATTTCACCCACGGCATCAGCAACTTGTTGGCTAGTATCTATAGTTGTCGAAGGGGGTAATTCGATATTAATACCCAAATTAAGCCCATCTGCGGCTGGGTACAACTCCATAGGAATGCGACTTGCAGCAATTAAAGAAAGCATAAAAAGTAAAAGTGCTCCCGTCACCCAAACCATAGCGCGCTTTTTAGACTTTAAAGTTGAACTAAGGCTCCATTTTTTGACTGAACTTGATACATTTTCTAACACCCTATCGGCTTGCGTTTTTTTAATATCGGCCCCGTGTTTAGCCACGCGACCTAATACGTACCGTGACAATGGTACGCTTGCCAATAAGGCAACGGCAAAAGCCACCACTAAACAGGCAATGGCTGTTACTGGCAGCACTCGTATAAATTTACCGGAGATCCCACCAATTGCCATTAGGGGCGCTAGGGCCAAAATAGTTGTGAGTTGTCCAGCAAATGCGGGCATACCATATTTGGCAATAGTGGCCAACGCGGCTTGACCAAACGTCTTTTTATGAGTGTAAATTTCTTCGTGTAAACCTTCCATCATCAAAATAAACACATCAACCAACAGCCCGAGCGCCAACACCATGCCAATAATGACTAGCTCGTTCAGGCTGTACCCCAACATCCAAATCAGTACCAGAGCACCACAAAATGACAAAGGAATAGAAATGCCTGCGACGAGTCCTTCACGCCAAGTGAGGACCACAAATAAAATGACAAACACGGCCAACATAGCCTGTAAGCCATTTGAAAAAACGTTAGTTAGCGAGTCTCGAATTTGATTGGCTTCATTCTGAGTAACAGAAAACTGGATATCTTTAGGCCAAAAATTATTTTGTTGCCAAGCCGTTAATGACTCTTCTATTGAAGCAATCAGTTTTACTGTATCTGCCCCAGGCGCTTTTTTGATACTGACTTCGATGGTTTTACCAAAATCACTGCCGCTTTCACTGAAAAAAGCGCGGGTTTGTTCTTTCTCTAATTGCCTGGTTATCGAACCCAATTCCTTAAGCCGTACTGGGCGTTTATCAAACGCTCCTCCTAGTCGAACTATAGGTAAGTCGCTTAAGCTGTCGACACTGGTGATCTTGCCTTCTAATCTTACGACGGCACCAATTTTCTGACTGTCAATTTCACCAAACGGTTGATTAATGTTCGCGGCATTAATCCCTTGACTTACTTTTGTAGGTGAAATCCCAAGGGCTAAAAGACGCTCAGGATCGAGCAATATTTGAATTATTTCATCTCGCGCTCCCCCAAGATTAACCTCACTTACTCCACTTATGGTTTCGATACGTTCTTGTAAGGTTTCCGCAAGATTATTAAGAGACACGTCAGATGCATTACCATGTAAAGTCACTGTCATAATGGGTCTATCGTCAACGGCTACCTGCTGAATATCTGGCGACTCCGCTTCTTTTGGTAAACTACTTTGCGCATCAGATACCGCATCCCGCAGCCGTTGCATGGCCTGCGCTGTGTCTGATTCGGCGGTAAATTCCACCGCAATTATTGAATAAGAATCAAAAGATGCACTTGAAAACGTCTTCAAACCCTTCAGTGTGGCTATTTCATCTTCAATCTCTTGAGTAATTTGCTCCTCTATAGTTTGAGGATCGGCTCCGGCCCATAAGGTTGTAACAGTCGCATTAGGAATATCTAAATCAGGTAATGATTCTTGGGTAAGGTTGTTATAGGCAAAAAAACCACCGGCAGTTAACAGTAAGGTAAATAAAATACCGAAAGTAGTTTGCAGAAAAAAGAAGCGCGCTAACGAATGGGCACTAGCCACTTCTTTGCTTTCTTTTATTGGCTTTTTAGTGGCCGCTGTTGGTTCCGTTACCTGTTGCTGAGTGGGACTCACAATACTGTACCCTGCTTAGTACTGGCTTTACTATCATCGCTTATGATGCGCACTAAATCGCCATCAGACAGGCGCGACCTGCCTTTAGTGATCACCATATCGTCAAGGGCAAGGCCCTTTAATACTTCTCGGCGATCTCGCCCCTGTAAACCCAGAGTAACAAATACTTTTTCGACTTTATTAGTATTAGGATCGACTACGAACACATAGGGCTGGTTATTTTCAAATCGTGTACTTCCTATAGGAATTGTTAATACGTTTTCACTAACCGGGCCGGCAATCCAAGCCGATAAATACTCTCCATCTTGTAAAAATTGTTCACCTTGAGTGCTACGAAGCTTTACTGAAAACGTGCGGGTATCTGGATCAACTGAGGGACTGATGGCATACACAAACCCTTTAATTGCACTTTCATTTTGCGATTCAAGGGCACTCATTGACGCTTTTTGCACGCGACCTTGTTGAAAAAGCACAGCCGAGCCGACTTGAAGCTGACGATAATAAAATGCCGGCAAACTAACTGTCACTTCAAATTCTGAAGGGTCAATAATAACAATGGGCACTGTGCTTAGGGCGCCAGCTTCGCTGGTAGACTGCACTTGGGAAGGGGAAAAATAAAAACCTTGTTGAATATTTAAGCGCGCCAACATCCCATTTATAGGTGATACGATACGTGACTCGTCAGCCACAATAGACGCATTTTGATAAGCCACTCGGGCTTGCTCAAATTTCGCTTTTGCCTCGTCATATTCTTGTTGCGAAGCAGACTTTTGCTGCAGTAATTTATTAAAACGGTTATAGGTTTTTTCTGCCAGCTTTAAATTAGCTTGAGCATCTCGAATCGAGGCATGAGACAACGACTCTGCACTGTTGTTGCCATTAGCCGGAAGGTTTTTTTCTTGATAAGCAATTAGCTGCCCTTTTTTAACCCTATCACCCTCTTTTAAATTTGGATCAACAAAGGCAATGCGCCCTGCACTCTCAAAACTCAAGAACTCTCGATTAAGCGCCCTCGCGGTGCCTTCAGCAAATATCCAAGTATGTACATCAGCACGTACAACATTTGTGGCCGCAACGCTAATTTCGGTAGGCGTTGGCTCGGCAGATTCTTGGAGGTTATCGTCTTGGCCACAGGCATTTAATAGCCATGCTAACCCACTCAATATTATAACTTTTTGTTTCATTGTTAATGTCTCAGTCATGATTTGCCTCAAAGCCACCACCTAATGCTAGGTGCAAGTCAATTCGGTTGTTAAGGCGGGATAAACGGGTTTCAATTAAAGCACTACGGGTATCCAGCGCTCTTTGTTGTGATTCAAGCACAGTTAAAAACAAAGTTACCCCCTGTTCATAGCGGTTGAGTGCAATACGCTGGGCCTCGGACGAGGCATCGGAGGCTTTTACAAATGCGGTTTCACGGTCTTGTAGAAATGCTTCGCTGGCTAAAGCAGCCTCCACTTCAAAAAATGAACTCAGCGCCAATTCTACATAGGCTTGCGCTGCTGCTTGCTGTTGAGCTTTTGAAAAGTCCACATTGGCTCGCAAACGTCCCCCCTGAAATATAGGCTGAACTAGCTGCCCAGCGATAGACCATACTGAAAAATTCCCTTTTAAAAGCTCAGAAAACTCATTACTTTGAAAGCCCGCTGAGCCTGTAAGGGTAATAGAAGGTAACAGCGCTTTACGACTCGCTGCTTCGCGAAAACCTGCGGCCTTTAGTCCTAGCTCGGCCGCCATCAAATCAGGTCTTCGTTTAAGTAAATCTGCCGGCACCCCCACCTTAGGAAGAGACGGAATGATCGGTAAATGCTGTGGTGTTTCAATACTGTTATTGGGGTAATTGCCCAGTAGCGTTTCAAGCTGTCGAGTTAGGTTTTGCAACATATTTTGCCGTAAAGCAAGCCCTGCCCGCGCCATTTCAAGGTTATTAATGGCTAATAACTTATCCGTAGGGGCAACGACTCCTGCATCCGCCCTATTACTCACTTGACGGGTTGTTTCTTCTATAATGTCTACTGTACTTTGGGACAAAGCAACCTGCTGCCTAGCTTCAATCACGCTAAAATAGGCTTTAGCAGTTTGCGCTGCAATTGACGTTTGTACTGCCCTAAAATTTTGTTTTGAAGCTAAAAATTCTGCTTGTGCCGCAGCCGACAGCACACTTAGGCGTCCCCAAAGGTCAACCTCCCAAGACACATTAAGTGAACTTCCATAGGATTCAGAAATGATCCTGTTTGTCCCCTCTTGACCGCCACTGCTTAAAACTTTTTGTTTAGACGGGCTGAGTGAGGCACTCAATTGGGGTAATCGGTTCGCCCCAGCAATGGTAGCTTGAGCCAAAGCCTGAGAAGTTTGCGCCTTAGTCTGCAATAATCGGGGATTCTTAAGTAAGGCTTCTTCAATTAGTGACGTTAATACAGGATCGTTAAAGCCTAACCACCAACTGGCCTCTACCGCCCCTTGGGTTGTGTCTGTTGCCCATTCACTTGGCACATTTTCAAGTATTTTGCTGTCATCAGGCACAGATACAGAGGCACAAGCAGATAGAAAAATAATGGAAAAAAGTGGGATGCAGCGAATAGACATGAATAAGCTCTGTATTATTTAGCAATGTAATGGCTTATATGAATTACTTTTTCATCCATATAATCTCATCACAAACGCAGTTAAGTGATGCTTTAAATAGGCCTATAAGGTACTTTGTTTATTACGTTCAGTCAAAACTAAACAATATATTTTAAATCCATTATTGGGATAAGGTAGAGGCGTAAAGGGGCTGACTTTCAAACTTGGAATGTAAATTCTTTTAAAAGCTTCCCCTAACGCATAGACTGCCTAGATCAATTACGAAACCTCTTGGCTGTGTTGTTTTTTATATCGCTTAGTTAATTTTGCACTGCGTAATTGGTCAGAAATAACGGCCCACAATGGTGACGCCTTTGTTTTGGTTGATTTTCCTGCCGCTATTCTGCGTAATTGTTGTTTAACTAAAGCCATGACTGCCAATCCGCTTAGGGTTTTATCTTTCCAATTCACTACAGGGATATGCCCTAGTTCATGAGGATTTTTCTGCCATTTATTAGGTAAATCTGGGGTAATGGCCAAGGCACTCGCTATGCCCACAAGTTGCACGCCACTTTCTATTACTTGATTGGCCACCTCTAAGCGGCGAACACCACCCGTGGTCATAATAGGCATAGCCACATTTTCGGCAATCTTACTGGCAAACTCTAAGAAATAAGCTTCTCTTGCTAAGGTTCGCTCGTCCCCCGAACGTCCTTGCATGGCAGGTGCTTCGTAACTACCACCAGATAGCTCAACGAGGTCAACATTCAAATCGGCTAACATTTTTACCACTTGCTCGGCGTCTTCTACATCAAAACCACCTCGCTGAAAATCGGCAGAATTTAGTTTAACTGCTATGGCAAAATCCTCGCTGCATACCGCTTTAATAGCGCGAATGATGTCCATTAATAACCGGGCGCGATTTTCTAGACTCCCCCCCCATTTATCCTGACGCTTATTGGTAAGAGGCGACAAAAACTGCGCCAACAAATAGCCATGGGCAGCATGTACTTCAACGCCATCAAAACCCGCCTGCTGGGCTTTTTGCGCGGTAGTGGTAAAGCGTTGAATCACATCTTGGATCTGTGTTTCATCCATAGGCGTTGGCGTAGAAAACATCCCCGAATGTTTACCCATATTCAAAGCCACATCAGAAGGCGACAATACTTTGCCGCCCATTTTTTTAAACACCTGCCGCCCCGGATGGTTAATTTGCATCCAGACTTTAGTGTTATTGGCTTTTGATAACGCCGCCCATTCTGTAAAAGGGACTAAATCAGTATCTTGCTCTAACACCACCCCACCAGGGCCAGTCATGGCTAAATGATCAACCATCACATTGCCGGTAATGATCAGCCCTACTCCACCGTCAGCCCAGGTTTTATACAGCTGCTTAAGCTCTTTTCCTGGTAGATGTTCAACTGTGGCAAGGTTTTCTTCCATGGCCGCCTTCACCATACGATTTTTAAGAATTTGACCATTGGGTAATGTGAAAGACGTGAATATTGAACTTGTCATGGGGAGCCTGTTAATTACTGCATAAATTATGCTCATTATATTGGGCTATTTGCTTAGCAAACAAGCTTTGTAACAAGATTTCCCAAAACACGGTATTCACAGCACCTCAGCCTATGTTAGTATGTGTCTGTTGGTAGTTTGCAACCAACAACTTGGGGCTGATTTTGGATTCGACAAGATTCTAGACGCTTTAGGTGCATGTCGAGGAGCGGTTTGCCTCGTAAAAAGCCGCATTTAAATAGTCGCAAACGACGAAAACTACGCTCTAGCCGCTTAATAACCGGCTAAGCCCTTCCACTCATACTCTTTCTGCTAGTAGAGGTTCGGAAGGTCATCCCAGCAGGATAGCGAGGGAACCTTGTCTAAGGGTGAACCGCGAAACAGTATTAGGCCAGCTGCAACGAAATCCTGTTTGTCGGAGTTCCACGTAGTTAAATAAAAGACAAAATAAGCATGTAGTACCGACGGTTGACGTGTTTTGGACGCGGGTTCGAGTCCCGCCAGCTCCACCAACTCGATAATTAAAGCCGCTTTTTAGCGGCTTTTTTTATGCCTAAAAATCAATAAAAACCAGACTACAAGGCTATTCAGAGGTTATTTACGCTTATTTATAATTATTGACACTCAACCTTTTTGGGGTAGTCTTTGGGGGGTTCGCTATATAAACATACAATATGAGCCCCCTATTATGGCTAAAAACACTAAACCACTATCACCTACAGAAGTAAAACAAGCTAAGGCAAAAGATAAGTCATACAAACTATTTGATGGCTTTGGGTTAGTGCTCAAAGTAAGAACCAACGGATCTAAATCGTGGGTATTTATTTACAATAAACCATTTATTAAAAAGCGTGCAGAACTGGCATTCGGGACTTATCCAAATATAGGATTAGCCGCGGCTAGAATTTTAAGAGATAAAGCTAGAGAGTTGTTAGCCAAAGATATTGATCCCAAAGAGCATAAAGACGCATTAGCCCGCCACAAAACAGATCAGTTGAGTAACACACTTGAGCAAGTGGCGACCAATTGGTTTCAAGTAAAGAATTCAGAAATAAGTCCAGATCATGCTAAAGACTTATGGCGTTCATTAGAATTACATATTTTTCCAGCATTAGCTAAAAAACCAATAAGTAAAATTAGCGCGCCTATAGTTATTGATGTACTAAAACCAATTGCGGCAAAAGGCAGCCTTGAAACAGTTAAGCGATTAACACAGCGTTTGAATGAAATAATGAATTATGCAGTTAATACTGGCCTTATACATGCTAATCCACTAACAGGAATAAAGGCGGCATTTAAAAAACCTGAAAAACAAAACATGCCCACCCTATCCCCTTCTCAACTTCCTGAATTGATGACCGCTATCAGTTACGCCAGCATAAAAATAGTAACTCGTTGTTTAATTGAATGGCAGCTTCACACAATGGTTAGGCCAACCGAAGCGGCTGGTGCTAAGTGGTCAGAGATAGATTTAGAAAATAAACTTTGGGTTATTCCTGCAGAACGCATGAAAAAGAAGCGTGAACACGCCGTACCACTAACAAAACAAACCATAGAATTATTAGAACGGTTACAACCTATTAGTGGTCATAGAGAATATATTTTTCCAGCAGACAGAAATCCCCGTTTACATATAAATAGTTCAACAGCAAACATGGCACTAAAACGTATGGGATTCCATCAAAAGCTTGTTGCTCATGGAATGAGAGCATTAGCCAGCACAACCTTAAATGAACAAGGTTTTGACGGTGACGTCATTGAAGCCGCACTAGCTCATGTAGACAAGAATGAAGTAAGACGTGCATACAATAGAGCAGAATATTTAGAACGCAGACAAATATTAATGACTTGGTGGTCTGAACACATAGAACAGGCTAAAACTGGAAAGGTAACTATATCTAATCAAGGCCTAAAGGTTGTAGGGTTATGATATTCACAAGTAAAAAATCTTTCGAAGATTGGCTGAAAAATATAATTGCTCAAGCTATTTTAGACTTTGAATCCCAATACAATATTAAGTTATCTCAATTTGACGACAAGGACTTTGCAATAAAGCATTCCAAAGAGCATTATTTAATGAGTGCTATTTATAAGGTGTTAGATTATTTTGAGGCTTTCAAGACTAATAAGTCCCTTCTCCGAGCAATTAACCATCCCATAGCCAAAGATGAAATATGGGAAGTAAACAGTTTTAGAAATTTAGTAAAGAGTATTATCGAAATTTCATATTACACACCAAATACTAAAGATAGCATAAGACCAGACTCGTTAGCTCACACAAATATAACAAAATACCTACTTAAAGCCAGTGGTGACACATGGTTAGACCCAGCCTTTCATGAATTATTATTATGGTATATCGAACAAACAGAAATAAGTTACAGAAGTAAGAAGAAAACTATTGAGAATGAAAACAAAAAAATTATGATATGGCTTGACGTACAAAAGTTAATGGTCGATGGCTGCCAAAAGACTGACGCACTCCAAGCGGTAGCCATTGGAAACAACAAGGCAGATATCCGTAATCATTATGATGAAGTTGACCATTCTAACTGGGCTAAAGGGGTTGGAGTTTATTTAGTGGACAATTATAAGTTTAAAAAATAGAGATTATCGGTCGTCATTTCAGCGAGCCTTATACTCTTATAATTCTTATCAGAAAATGCCTAGACTAACCATAATTAATCAAACAAGGAATTAATTATGGGCATTAACACTCACATAAACAGCAATAACACACCACTTCAAATAATCAGACGTCCTGCCGTTTTACAAATGACAGGTTTTTCAAAATCCACATTATATAACCGCAATCAGGACGGTACTTTTCCGCCAGCTGTAAATTTAGGCGGCAGAAGTGTTGGCTTTGTTCAATCCGAATGCGAACTTGTATTACAAGCCTTAATAGCAGGCATACCAACAGATGAAATAAAAGTCCTTGTTAAATCCTTAGTTGAACAACGTAAATTCAATATAGGAGGACTTTAATTATGAGCATCCATAAAGACAAATGTTTAGAACTAGGATTACCTGAGCCTGAAAGTTACGACACTCAAATCGCCTATGTTTTAAAACTAATCTCTAATGGCTATAAGTTTAATACTAGATTGGCTAGATATATCGGGATTCACAATTTGCACAGCATTGTGTCAAAGCTGGCTAAAAGTGGTCTGGATTTTACATTAGTGCATGACTTAGCTAAATGCTATTACACCAAAACAACACCACCCCAGAACGTAGATATTGTATTTATGACACCTGAGCAAATCATTATTTATAACAATAAAAAAGCCGCTAAAAAAATCAATTTAAAGCGACCTTCCTAAAACTTAGCTGGTGGATTGAGTTTGGCGACCGTCCACCAGCACAAAATTGAGTATATACCATGCTTATTTATTTAACAGCAAAAAGCCATAACGTGACGTCTAACTTTACTTATATTGATTGGAAAACGTTATGCGATAAAATACGAATCCCCATTGATTTAGGCAGTGTCACACCAGAAAAGGCCAAAGATAAATCAGAGGTGATAGCCGCCACTGATGCGCCGGACAAGCTTAAAGAAACTGCGCTACTACATGATAATTTTACCTTACTCAGGTTGGATTTGGATGATACCAAGCTTGATATTGATAGCATTAGTGATGCGCTTAATAATATAGGTTTTACCTCTTACATCATTCATAGCACAGCAAGCCACCAGCAAGGCGACAATGGCAATCGTTATCGAGTATACATACAACTAGCCGTTGCTTTACGTTATGCCGATTGGGCAGCCATAGAGAGTTATTTAAGTTCTGTGTTTATGGCTGATGACTGCGCCACTAGACCTCAACAAATTATGTATTTACCCGCACGATTTAAAGGTGATAAATACGAACATCTTATTATTGATGGCGATGCCTTTATTGGGCAAAACTCAGCACTATTAGCAGATGCAAAAGTATTTGGCAGTGAGCAGGAAGCACAACAAGAAACGGCTAAACAAACCGCACCAATCAAGCCTACTTTTAATGAAAATTTAATTGGTAACCAAGTCTCTATCATTGATGCTGTGAATTCGTCTTATGAATGGGAAAGCTTATTGCTATCTTATGGCTATAAACGTCAAGGTGCGGCATTTCTGCCACCTGAATCAGCCAGTAATAAAGCTGGTGCGTATATATTAACAAGTCATACAGACAACAGGCCTCGTTACTATTCGCACCATGAAAGCGATCCATGCGCGACAGGAAAATGTATTGACCAGTTCGACTTTATAACTATTCGCAGCTACGGCGGCGACGCTAAGCAAGCAATTAAGGACATCGCAAAAACACACTTTACCGCCGTCGATAAGCACAACAAAAAAGAATGGGCGATTCACCAACAGAACACCAAAGCAAAGTCTGTGTTTAATAAGGTGGTGAACTCATGATGCCAGCACCTAGCAAACCATTAGATATAGAACTACCAGAAAATACGACTAGAGATAGGCCAAAATTTAGCGACATTGTTGTTAGCGCAAGTGGTACGCCAAGAGTGGTCAATACAGCAGATAATTTACAAGAGTTAGCAACATATTGTGGTGTAGGTTTTAGGTTTAACATGCTTGAATTTGTGCCAGAAACCCATGATTTAACAGGTGATAAGTTAGATCTTTCTTTTGACCAATTAAGAAGTGAATTTGTATCCGCTGCTAGTCGATTCGGATTACCAAAAGCCGCAATAGATGATCACTTAGTCGCGTTAGCAGAAAACAATAAGTACCATCCTGTAAAACACTGGCTTGATAGTGGCGAATGGGATGGTATAGCAAGACTGAATCGGGTTGTAACGTGCTTAAATGCCGAACATGAATCATTAGCCGTTGCTGTTATAAAACACTGGCTGGTGGGTTGTGTTGCTTCGCTATATGAAGGAAGTTTCAAAAGTAAGCTTGTGCCTGTATTACAAGGCAGTCAGTCTTACAAGAAAACCGCCTATGTTGAGCGTATCGCTAGTATTATGCCTCATGCTTTTTTAGAAGGGGCTGAACTTAATCCCGATAATAAAGACAGCCTTATATCTTGCACAAGAGCGTTTATTGTTGAGCTTGGGGAATTAGAACGGACTAATAAAAATTCTCAAGGCTCACTAAAGGCATTTATCACAAAGAGCATTGATACAGTGCGCCCTCCATATGCAAGAACGGACATTAAAAAGCCAAGACAAACGCATTTTATCGCGACGGTGAACGGTGACAACTTTCTAAAAGATGAAACGGGTTCAAGTCGCTTTGTCGTGTTAGCCATGAACAAAGCCGCTGATATGGACAAGCTTAATACAATATTAGGTTGGCACTATGACGGCACTGGATCTATTAAACAAACTAACCCTGAATTGTTAAAACAGTTTTGGCTTGAGGTTAAACAACTTTATCAAGATGGTTTTGGTTGGATGTTGTCAGAGCATGAAATTACTTTAGCTCAATCAATTAATGAATCATTCAATGACAAAGGCAGTTGGTACGAATATATCAAAGATAAGTACGTTAAAGAGAATGACCATATAAATATTAGGTTGAGCTGGATTACCGCAGGTGAATTAGTCGACGAAGATGACAATTTAACCAGCCGTGAAACTGGTCTAATTGGCAAAGCGTTAAAGAAACTCGCCAATGAAGATTTAATCAGAACCCGCAAAGGGCGTGCTAACAGAACTGAATACCATTTTCCGTAGTATTAGCCGTTTCTATCCTTGTGAATGGTTAGGTGGGTTAAGTGATGGTTAGGTGAAATTGATTTACTTAACCACGCTACAACCCTTTATTTATATGGCTTAACGAAGTATTGGTTAGGTGGTTAAGTAAAAGTAGGAATAAAGATTTTTTAATAGTAAATAGCAGTGGTAGTGGTGCAAATATGAGTATCAGCACACAGAAAAGGCTAATAATTCTGTAGAGTAGTAAAATGCTTAACCACTTAACCAAAGCTAACGAAGTCTTATTTTATATAGCCTATAGCTTGGTTAAGTAAATGGTTAAGTGATGGTTAGGTAACCAGTTAGTTTTCGGCAGTCTTATCTAGACCACATAAAATCAATAACTGTAAGAATGCGCCTGTTTTTCGTAATAAATAATTTTGACTACTCTGCTAATACAATTTTTTTATTGTTTACATACATTACACAACTAATTTTATTTGCCGCTTTAACTATCGCATATTTTCTAGCAGCAAGATCTTCTGATTTATTATCTAAATTTTGTGATTTTTGGTTTCTACTGTATTTGTCTAATGCTGTCTCTCTAGAGTTTGTGGACAAGTTATCAACTTGATTAAGTAAGTTATTTAAAGAAGCTTTTGACACCCCGATAAACTCCTCATTTAATTCTTCACATGTATATTCTTTATATACTGTTGGACTAATAAAGGTAGAACTATCAGGTTTATTAACTGTAATAGTTGTAGAAGGTGGTTGTGAATTTACTGAAGACTTTGACTCGTAACTTGGTGATGTTGCACAGCCTAATAATGCAAACGTGTTAATTAATAAAAATAAGTATTTATACATTTTTTCATCCTTAAATAAAGTGTTCCGTAAATTACGATAACATAAATTTTTCAACAAACAATCTATTATAGAAAAATGAAGATAATAGCGGCTTAACATATAAGAAATAGTTAAAATAAAAACATTAAAAAATTAAGGTTGAATAATGCCTAAAGGTTTTCATGTAAGTCATGCGCAAACGCGCAACTATATTGAGTCATATCAAAAACTGAAAGCAAACTCATTTAAGAAGATGCTTGATGCTAAGGTAGGCAGCTATATCTTTGAGGGTATTAAGCAAAGCGAAGAGCATTGTATATTTGAATTAATAGCGCCGGACGAATGGCCGAGGGCTATGATTTTTACTATCAATGACAGAAAAATACCTGTCCCCCTGCAAAC
>NZ_CAKZKO010000143.1 GCF_937123705.1 uncultured Paraglaciecola sp.
AAGTCGATACGCATATTGGTACCCACTATTGTATGTTTTAGCTTTTTACCTTTGGTATCTGTAACGGCTTGAATATCGAAACCTAATACACTGTCTTCCATAAACTGTTGTCTACGTAATGTCCCTAAACTCAATTTGGCCGGTTTATCGCCAGAAGAGTTCGAGGTACCGCCACTTCCAAAAGTGCTCGTCATGGCATCCATTGAATCATTACGAAATTTATTCTGATCTAATTGCAACCATAGATATTTAAGAGTGTCGGGAGAATTGTTGTGGTAAGTAATCTCTTGGCTTGCTTCTAATCGACGTTTATCTTCGTCCAATTTAGCCCTAATTTTATAATCAACTTGTTGTTGCCAATATTCATGACCCGGCTCACCAGCCGCATTTCGATAAACGTTAGGCGTAGGCAGTGTTTCATCCAATTGACGAAACTTATCTTCAAAATTGCCCTTGGTTTGACTAATGGCTGCATTTGCGGCCCCAATAGTGGTAAACGACAGCACAGCTATCGTAATGAGTTTTCTAAACATAATGTTCCCTAGTTATCGTAAAAATAAACCGATGATGCTGTTATTATTTTTATTTGCTATCTAACATTTTATAATAAATTTATTAACAATTCTTAGGGAAATTAACCTGTATTAAGAAGGTTTGTTTGTATTATTAGGTCAAAACTACTGTTTTTGAATGATTTGCTTGGTTATTATTTCATTTTTAAACCATAGCTTATAACTACAATAGCTTGTTAATCGGTTGTTTTATCGTAATCTAGAAACAAAATGTAGCGAGGAAAAGTATGTATCAGGCCAATTGGAAGCGGGCAGTCATTAAAGTCGGAAGTAGCCTAATTGCGCCTAACAATAATCAATGTAGCCAAGAGTACCTTGGGCCTATCGCAGAATTTATTAGCACCAGCCGCAAACAAGGAAAACAAGTGATTTTGGTTTCTTCAGGCAGTGTTGCGGCGGGAAGGGGTAAAATTAGGCATAAACACCGTCCTTCAATCACTGAAAAGCAAGCCATGGCGGCTATTGGTCAAACCCAGATGATGGCCAATTGGGCCGGTTTGTTTGATTTTGATTGTGCCCAGATGTTATTAACCTCCGACGATTTACACAATCGTAGCCGTTATGTAAATATCAAAAATACCTTGCGTGAACTACTTAAAAATCATGCACTACCTATAGTGAACGAAAATGACACTGTGGCCATTAACGAACTTAAAGTGGGTGACAACGATAATCTGGCCGCCTACACCGCTTTAGTAGCAGAAGCCGATACTCTTATTATTTGTTCTGATATCAATGGGTTATATGATGCAGACCCCAGATACAACACTAATGCGCAGTTAATACCTGAAGTTGCCACTATTGATAGTCGCATCTACCAGTTAGCGGGCGGTGCTGGCAGTGATATGGGTACAGGTGGCATGCAAACTAAAATTCAAGCGGCGCAAAAGTGTGTGGACTCAGGCATTCAAACCCTAATTGTTAACGGTCGCGATAAAAATGTGTTTACTGAGTTGGCTAAAGGACGCTCACCCGGCACCTTGTTTATTCCCAACAAAAGTTTAGATAATGCCCGTGACAACTGGCTCAGGCATACCTTAAAAGCCAAGGGCAGCATAGAAATCGATCAAGGGGCGCAGCAAGCCTTGTTGCAACACGGAGCGTCTTTGTTGCCATCGGGTATTATTAAGGTAAGCGGCCAATTTTCATCGGGCGAAGCGGTGAACATTACCTACAACAATACCGCTATAGCTAAAGGTATTGTGCTGTATGGCGCCACCGATTTAGCGGCAATAAAGGGCCTAAACAGCCAAAACATTGAAGCAAGCTTGGGGTATTTTTTGGGTGAAGTGGCCATTCATCGTGATGACTTAGTATTACTTTAAATATCACCCTTACCTGTTAGATAAAATTTTTAAATAAGGATCAAGACGATGAGTTTTTCAATTGCCGATGCGGCGCACAGTGCCAAAAGGGCTGCTCGACAGGTTGCTAACTTGTCGGCGCCACAAAAAAATCAACTATTAGCCGACATTGCCCAAGCACTGGTGGCTAACACTCATAGCATATTGATTGCCAACAATAAGGACGTAGCCTTAGGGAAAGAAAACGGCCTAGATGAGGCCATGTTAGACCGGCTGGCACTTAATGCCGAGAGTATTCAAGGCATTGCCGATGCAGTACTTGAGATTGCAGGTCAAGAAGATCCTGTGGGCAATATCGCCAATATCAAACGTATGCCCAGTGGCATTCAAGTGGGTAAAATGCGCATTCCCCTTGGCGTGATTGCGATGATTTATGAATCACGACCTAATGTGACCATAGACGCCGCAGCTTTGTGTTTAAAGGCGGGTAATGCAGTGATTTTGCGCGGAGGTAAAGAATCCCTGCATTCTAATTTAGCCTTGGCGAAATGTATCGAAATGGCTTTAGCTAAGCAGCAACTAGACCCTGCGGCTGTAGTGGTAGTGCCAGACACAGACCGAGCAGTAATGAACGAGTTAATGACCCTTAACGAGTCCATTGACTTAATTATTCCAAGAGGGGGCGAAGGGTTAATTCGCTTTGTATCCGAAAACAGCCGCATTCCGGTTATTCAGCATTTTAAAGGGGTGTGCCATTTGTATGTCGACAGCGCAGCCGATGAAGCCAAAGCCTTAGCTTTACTCGAAAATGGTAAAACCCAACGCACAGGCGTGTGTAATTCTCTCGAAACCTTGTTAGTACATCAAGATATTGCCCCTAGGTTTTTGCCTAAAGCCGCAGCCTTGTTAGCCCAGCACCAAACCCTTGTTCATGCTTGTGAGAACAGCATTAGCTACTTCAATGGCGCACAACACGCCACTAAAGAAGACTGGCATGCCGAATATCTCGCCATGGAAATAGCAGTAAAAGTTGTGGTGGATTTTGACCAAGCCATCGCTCACATAGAAGAATATGGTTCGGGCCATACTGAGGTGATTGTCAGCCAAGATTACTCAAAAACCCAAGCCTTTATCCGCAGAGTTGATTCGGCCGTAGTGATGGCCAATGCCTCGTCGCGTTTCTCGGATGGTGGGCAACTTGGTCTAGGCGCTGAGATTGGTATCTCCACCAGCAAATTGCATGCGTATGGGCCTATGGGTGCGGAATCTCTTACCACTGAAAAGTTTATTGTGATGGGTGATGGTGAAGTACGTAGCTAACTTATTGGCTACCTCAAACATTTATATTGACTCATAAAAAAAGCCCCACCAAAAGGTGGGGCAAAAGTACCTGAGGACACAATTCAGGGTTTAGACACACTTAATATTATTCGAAACGATACGTCACGCGAACACCATAAGTGCGTGGATCAAGGTAAGTTGGTGTGCGGTAACGACCGACTAAAGAGTTGTCCACACCTAAGCCTGTGATGGACGCTTCATCTGAGACATTTTTAACGTAAAGTTCAAACTCCCACTTTTCGTTTGCGAGATCGCGCACAGTTACGCTAACGTCTGACTGAGACCAATCATCTTGCTTATCGGTCTTGATGTTATACAAACGAGAGTAATAGCTATCTTGCCAGTATGTTTGCGCGCGATAGGTGATGTCCCAGTTATCACTTAATTCATGACTGTACTGGATGCCAAATTGCACAGAGCTTTCAGGCGAATACTGTAAAGAATTCCCTTGTAAGTTGACTGGCCCTGAGCCTGAAGGTGATGAAATATCCGGCGAAGTTAGGAAATCATCGACAATTTCAGAATCAAGTAATGAGAGATTAAGGTTAACCCGAAATCCATCAATAGGCGCTGCAACAAATTCAAATTCTGCCCCTTTAACTTCGGCATCAACGTTAGTGTTAAATGTGGTGCCATCACCTAAAATACCTCCAACTTGCAACCCATCATACTTATACATAAATGCGGTTACGTTGGCTTGAAAGGTACGATCTAATAACGTGTTTTTGGTCCCTACTTCTAACGCATTGATATATTCAGGATCAAAGGTTGGGAAAGACGAGTCACTGGCGCCAGGGTTTATACCGCCGCCTTTATAGCCTCGAGATAAGGTACCGAAAAACAAGGTTTCGTCTGTTGCTTCTATATCAGGGGTATAGGCAAAACCAAGCTTACCGGTAAATTCTTCCCATTCGCCTTCACCGTATTTAAAGGTGCTTTCCATATCAAAGTCACTGGTTAGGTATGAGCCCGGTGCCATTGGAAAAACATCTAGGGAAGAATAGGTCCTCGTTTTTGTATACTTCTCTTCTTCAGTGTAGCGGATACCGACAGTTAACTTGAAATCTTCAGAGACATCATAATAACCTTCAGTAAATATTGCCCAAGAGTCTGTTTCGACTATAGGCGTATCAAAGGTAAAGGCGCCAAGTTCATCAGGTAACGCTTTAAATGCTGCAATAGCCGTCACTTCTGGGATATGAAACTTAATTAAGCTTTCGCCTTCATATTTTAGATAAAAGGCGCCGGCAGTATAGTTAAACGGTCCGTCTAAATATGACGCAACCCTAAATTCTTGGCTCCATTGCTTGCTTGCACCGCCATCGGTACGGGTTGAACTATGGCGGGTGGTGAGCTCAGTGCGCCCTTCTGGTAGCAACAACGTCTGAGGAACCAGCATCGCATCTGAACCATCAGAGTTATCAAAATCTCGATAAGCTAGATCTTCTCTATCATGGTAAGCCGATACTGAGGTAAAGACGTAATCACTAAATTCATAATTAAATTCAAATGAAAGGAGCAGGTGTTCGCTATTAAAAGTCGGTTGGTAGTCTGTCCCTACTTTTCTTGGATCGCCGCCGGTAGTTTTGGCAGAGCCATCGAGGTTGGTATTCCAAAAGTCTGGTCGAGTGCCGTAACCAAGAGAAGCATACAATCCAGCTAACGCACCATTGGCTAATGAGCCATCTGTGAAACTTGTGTTAGGGAATTCGTTGCCAAGCGTTTCACTGTTGTCACAACCCAGTACAGGATCGGCTTTACACAATACACCCACAGTACCACTGCGATCACTATGCTCTCTAAAATATTGAGCAAATAAAAATCCTTCAGCTTGATCGCTAAATTCGAACGAAGTTGAACTTCTAACCGACCATTGGTCGCGGCCATCAAGCGTGTCGAAGTCAACATCTTTAGCAATGGTTTCGGAATAACCATCGCGCTTGACTGTATTGAACGCAAAGCGTTGTAACACAGTGTCACTCAAAGGAACATTGACAAAACCTTTGGTTCTTAGGCCATTGTAATTTGCGATATCCGTTGTAATTGATGCTTCAAGTACATCGGTCGGGCGTTTTGTAATAGTGTTAACCACGCCAGCAGTGGTATTACGGCCAAAAAGTGTGCCTTGTGGACCACGTAACACTTCAACTGCCTGTACATCGTAAAACTCATTTTGTGAGGCGTTTCTGGTGACATATACACCATTGACGTGTACACCCATACCCGGATCGGCAGTTGACGATACGGCGGTGTTACCTACGCCCCGTACACTATAAGAGCCTCCGCCTGAGACCATAGCATTAGGTACGGCAAACTGCATATCAGCGGGGTCTTGAATATCTTGATCTTCCAACATTGATTCGTTAAATGCACTGATTGCGATAGGCGTTTCTTGAAGTGAAGAAACACGTTTTTGAGCGGTAACTTGGATCACTTCTAAGCCAGTTGCTTCATCATCAGGGCTAGTCTGAGCTTGGTTAACTTCCTGAGCGATAGCGGAAAGGGCAAATGGTATCGCTGAGGCTGCTGCGAAAAGGCGTTTATAAAGTCTAATGTGCGTCATGATTAAGCTCCAATGGGTTTTCTTAAAGGTATTAATTAAGGGAGTTATTTTGCATTAGAGGCTAATTCTACAGTCGCAATTATTACACCCCGCCAATAATAATGGCTACGTTATTGTAACAATTGACAATAGTCAATAGTTGTTTGTTATAAAAATGTAGAAAATTTATAGTAAACCATTAAGTTGCGTGCCAAAATTTAACTTTTGTCATGCAAAACAATGGTTTATTCCATGGATGCTTTGGGTTTAGTTGTTGCCTTATTGTAAAATAGTGCTAAAAGTTAACGTTTTTGATGGTGCCGCCGTCTACACGTAAATTAGCACCCGTGATGTTTGAAGCCGCAGGACTAGCCAAAAATACTGCCGCATTGGCAACTTCTTGGGAGGTACCTAATCGATTAAATACCGATAATGCAGCAGCCCGCTTAAATAAGTCAGGTTTGTGTTTTTCAACCCCTTGCCAGAAGCCATTCTCATGGTAAATTGGGCCTGGAGAGACTAGGTTAACGCGGATGTTATCTTTGCCTAGTTTGTTGGCAAGCTGGGTGGCATAAGAGATCAGCGCGGCTTTCATGGCACCATACTCGGTTTCGGTAGGCATGTTAGCTGTCATGATCGAGGCTATAGATGCAATGTATACTATTGAAGGGCTGTTACCTTGTTTTAAGTGAGGCAAGGCTAGCTCTGTGGCGCGAATATGCTGCAATAAATCCGCTTCAAAAGCTTGTTTCCAACGTTCAATGCCTTGATATTGATTCATGCTGGTGACGTTACTAACGAAAATATCTAAACCACCAAGCTGCTTTACTGCCGATTCAAACCAGCTTGCAAATGCTTCTGCATCGGATACATCCACAGCGCTACCAAAAGCGGTTGCACCTTGATCACGCCAATGGCCTATGGTCCTTTCTAAGGCTTCTTGGCCACGAGCGCAAGTAGCAATAGATGCACCGTCTTTTAATAAGCTATCAGCTATGGCCATGCCAATTCCACGGCTGCCGCCTGTCACTATGGCCCGTTTGTTCGCTAAACCCAAATCCATATTATTATCCTCGATATTGAGTGATTGAGATATAATTGACTCTATAATTTATTGAACTCGTCGTCAATAAGGTTTACATTAATAACAAATGTTAAAAATATCGTTGAGTTTTCACAGTGAGATTGAAAGTGGCAATAAGAAGTAGTCGAGTTAATGGGTGTTTTGTGTTGCGTATATTTACTGTGTTTGGTTTGGGGTTGTTGGGCTCCATGGCAACACAGGCTTCTGAGCAAAACAAAGGCGAACAAATTTTCCAAGCAAGTTGCTCCGCCTGTCATACTGGGGCTTTATTAGAAGCGCCTAAAGTAGAAGCACTAAAGCTTTATCAGCCAGAAAGGATCGTCAAGTCCTTAGAGTCGGGGTTAATGAGCACTATAGGGATGTCCCTGTCTATGTCGGATAAAGTGGCAGTAGCTGAATACCTAACCGAAAAGAAAGTCTCAGAAGAGAGTCACAAATTATCGGCATACAGCTGTAACAGCACAGATCTTAAAACACCACAGCAACCCTCTGATTTAGTGTGGAATGGCTGGGGAGGAAAAGCTGGCAATAACCGCCATCAAGCAAATGCACCCGGTTTAACAACCAAAAGTGTTGCTAATTTAAAATTGAAGTGGGCCTTTGCCTTTCCAGACACCACCAGAGTACGAGCCCAACCTATAGTCACCGAAGATATGGTGTATGTGGGTAGTCAGTCGGGCACAGTTTATGCGTTAGATACTGAAACCGGTTGTGTGCACTGGGAACACAAATCCCAAGCCGAAATACGCGGTGCCATGTTCTTACAAGGCAACCACTTATTATTTGGTGATTTAGAAGGCAGCGCCCACGCTATCGATGTACAAACAGGTAAGTTGTTGTGGAGTACCAAAGTACACCCTAGCCCACTAGCGGTTGTCACGGGTTCGGTGATTGCCGATGGTTCCAAAGTGTATGTGCCTGTGTCTTCACTAGAAATTATCCCAGCCGCAAGAGCAGATTATGAATGTTGTTCATTTAGAGGTGCAGTGGTTGCCCTTGATATTAAAACTGGCAAAAAAGTGTGGACTAGCTACACAGTGGACGAGCCTAAACCTACTTATAAATCGTCAGTAGGCACCCAACAACATGGACCATCAGGCGCGCCTGTTTGGTCTGGCCCCACTTTAGATGCAAAACGTAATTTATTGTATGCCACCACAGGGCAGAATTATTCATCACCTGCTACTGGTACCAGCGATGCCGTGTTGGCAATGGATTTAACCACAGGTGACATAAAATGGGTTACTCAGGTAACCAAAGCCGACGCGTGGAATGGCGCATGCTCCCGTAATACCCCTAATTGCCCTAAAGAAGATGGCCCCGATTTTGATATAGGTTCTTCGGCGATGTTAAGCACTCAAGCCAATGGCAAGCAGCTGCTAATTATCGGTCAAAAGTCGGGCATGGTGTACGCCTTAGATCCTGACGCCAAAGGCGAAATTGTTTGGAAGCAGCGCGTAGGTAGTGGTGGCACTATGGGAGGCGTTCATTGGGGCATGAGTACTGATAATCAAAAAGTGTTTGTAGGTATATCTGATTTGCCCACTAACAACCCTTACGCCGTAGGTGATGCCCACCCGGGCATTCATGGTTTAGATCTGCAAACAGGTGATATTATTTGGCGTAATGACTTACCCAATGTCTGTCCTAAGAAGATGAAATTTTTATGCTTCCGTGGTATTTCAGCCGCAGTCTCTAGTTCGCCGGAGCTGGTTTATGCTGGTGGATTAGATGGCATGTTTAGAGTGTTCTCAGCAGATAAAGGCGACATTCTGTGGGAATACAACACTAAACAGCCAGTGACCAGTGTTAATGGCGTAAAAGGTTTTGGCGGTTCAATTGAGGCCGATGGCCCGGTGATTGCCAACGGCAAAATATACTTGACTTCTGGCTATGACAAATGGGCCGAAGCTCCGGGTAATTTACTGATGGTGTTTTCTATAGATGGTCAGTAAGTCAGGTTTTAAATTCACGTTTTTAGATTGAATAAAAAACGCTAAACAAGCCTTGTTTTGGGGGCTAGCGTGTTATTAGGAGAATTTTATGCATTTTTTAAAAAAACTAGCAGCGGTGTCTTTGTCGCTAATTATGTTGTCAGCGCAAGCCATAGAAATTGATAAAACCGCCAGTATGAAAGACACCACAACCACTATGATGGGGATAAATCATATTGGTATATCGGTGGCAAATTTAGATGAAATGCTGAAATTTTATCAAGATGCCACGGGGTATGAAGTGATCAGGCGTGAAACCGTTAAAGGCAGCAGTGACGCCGACAAACTTTATGGCCACAAAGGTGTGGAATACGAAATGGCGATTTTAAAAGCGCCAAATATGCTGCTCGAACTCATTGCATTTAAACACAATAAAAATGCAAAAACCTCGACTATGCCGGTGATTGGCCCGGGTATGACTCACACCTGTTTTCAATCACCAGAATCTAACTCGGGTTTTAAGAAATTCCAAAAAGCGGGTGCTGATGTATTATCGCGGGAGGATAAACCAGTAGATTTGGGTGGTTATGGCGTGACATACGCTTACGCCTACGATCCTGAAGGCAATATGATGGAGTTGGAGCAACTCGACGGAAAAATTCTAGCGCGCTCTGGTTATGATTCAACTTGGAAAGCCTTAGAGCATGATTTATGGATGTCTCAAGTAGCACTGGTGACTCACGATCTCGAAGCATTGATGAGTTACTACCAAGGCGTACTTGGTTTTAAACCATATCGCGTAGCTGACTTAAAAAACCGAGTAGAAGTCGACAACCTGATTGATATGGACAATGCCACATTGATTGGTGGTTGGTTCAAGATGAATCAAAAATCTAAAGTGATTGAGTTTTGGCAATACACCTCGCCTAAGACTCCTAAAAACACTGTGGTACGCCAGCCTGCAACTTTAGGCTATAGCTATTCAATCGAAGTAGCCGATATTCAGAAAGAATATAAACGCATGAAAGCCCTAGGGGTAGATTTTATTAGCGAGCCGCAATTGTTAGGGGAGTTTTGGCAAGTCTTTGCTAGGGATCCTGATAGCAATATTTATAGCCTAAGACAGGTCGCCAATCCCAAAAGCACTTACTCCATAACTAGTTTCGATCCTAATTAAATTTGAATTCTTAAAGGTAATACAATGTTTCGCAATTTCTGTATTAGACATCCTAAATCTATTATGAGCCTGTTGCTGGTGGCTGTGTGTTGGCTACCAAATGCCCATGCAGAAACTGCAAAAGACCAAAAAACACCAGAAGAAATCTCATCTTTGGGCTATGACTCTGAATATGTGAGCCTTAATGGATTGAGGTTTCATTATGTACACAAAGGTGAAGGCGACATTATTTTGTTTATTCATGGCTATCCATTTTTTGGTGCGTCCTGGGACAAGCTTCTCTCGCACTTTTCTAAAGATTACCATGTGGTGGCGCCAGACAATCGCGGTTATAACCTTTCTGCCAAGCCTAAGGGAGTTGAAAACTACAAAATTGCATTACTAGTAGAAGATGTAAAAGCTTTGATTGAACATTTGCCAAAAGGAAAAAAAGTCACCTTAGTAGGCCATGATTGGGGCGGTGCATTGGCGTGGGCTGTGGCGCAAAAACACCCCAAAATGATCGACAAAATAGTGGTGATCAATGCACCTCCTTTTAATGTGTTACTGCATATGATTGTCAACAATCCTGAACAGAAAAAATCCTCTGCCTACATGGACAGACTCAAAAGTCCTGAAATGGAAAAAGTCTATGCCAAGTATGGCCCTGAAATGTTGTGGCGCTATGGCTTTGATAAGGGCTATGCCAACGGTCATCTAAACGATAGATTCAAAAATGCATTTTTTAGTGCTTGGAGCCAGCCAGGAGCCCATACTGGAGCGGTAAATTGGTATCGCGCAAATGTGCCAGCGGTGGCCGATATCAATGAAGACTCATATTGGCCTTCCAAAACCGCTAGAGTGACAGTTCCGAGCTTATTAATTTGGACTGAAAACGAACGCACCTTTGTTCCAGCTATGCTAGACGTGATTCCAAAGTATGTGGATGATTTATCGGTGACAGTAATTCCAGGCTCTGGACACAGCCCGTTTTTTGATAAACCACAAGATGTGATCCAAGCGATGGAGATTTTTCTTAAGAAATAAGCTTGTTGTAAGCTTAATAATTCTATTGGCGACGGCGTGTACTGGATACTCTTTTTTGCTGCTGCCAGAAAATTTCGGGATAAATTTAAGAAATACTCTTAAGAGGTTTTAGGGCGGTTTCGTAGTTGCGTTTTAAGCCTCCAATGCTTCCAATCATCATCGCCACTGTAATGTCTTCAACGGTTTGACGGCTTACTTCGTGGCGAGTGAGATAATGCCCAGCTGCAGCGGGTATGCCGAAAGATATATCTATGGCGATTAAGGCAATTTTCATGTCAATGCCAAAGTGCTGGTGTACGATTTTTGCAATATATTCAACCGCAGAAATCCGGCTGTATTCTGTTGGGTCTCCGTGATTTGATAAGCTAGGCTCTGCCGCTAATCTATCTAAAATGAGCCCGCGTTCGTCGATGTAGCTTAAATAGGCTTTTGTGGTTTGTCTCACTAGTTGTTCAAAAGTTTCAGCGCCTTCGGCTGCCTTAGCTTGGCGAATTCTCAAACTTTTATATTCTCGCTTGAGTAAGGTTTGTAATAATTCTTTCATGCTTGGGTAATACGCATACACCAGCGATTTACTGATCCCTGCTTCTTGCCCGAGTCTTTCCATACTCAAGGCAGACACTCCTTCAGTTTTTACTACCTCAGCGGCATGATCAAGGATTAGGTTTTTTCTTACCTCGGGCGAAAGTCGGGTCCGTGTTTTTTTAGGTGCTGCCATAGCGAGAGTACCGATCCTTTATAGTTACGCAGTTATAAACTAATAGTTATGTATCAGCATGCTAAATGCAAGCCTTGTACGTTACGGCATGCCGACTAATCATTCTGAGTATGGGCTAACGCTGTGCCGATTTTCGTACTTTAAAATCCATCTGCACTTTCATTTTTTTGGTGGCGACGGCTTGGCCGTCTGCAAATTTTGGTGCGTAACGCCATTTTTGCAGGGCGTCGGTTGATGTTACAAACTCTTTGTAAACTTGGCTAAATTCGCTTGCCAAGGTTTGCATGCTGAAACACATTACCGTGGCAAAAAGTATAAGGTGGTGAGGTTTCAAATTTAGATCCTTTAAGTCACATAAAAAGTTTATTAGATAGCTGGGGTCTTGACCATAGCGGTTTGTTCAAGCATGGCATAATAAAACTGAATGGCGTTGAGATAATCTTGCACCGCTATTTGTTCGTTTAGCCCATGAAATTGCGTTAACGAATCTTGATTTAGCGACACCATCATAAAACGATAGATATTATCTGATAAGTGCTGAAAATGCCTAGAGTCCGTCGCACCTAATACTAAGTAAGGTGATACTAGGATCTGGTCATTTAAACGCCTTATCGAGCTTTCAATTAATTTAAAACCAATATTATCGGTAGGGGATACGGCTGAGGCTTCATTGGCTTGCTCGCTAGAAAGTACCACCCGTTCATCGTCAATAACCTGCTTCAGATGAGCTTCAATACTGGCAATAGTATCACCTGGTAAAATTCTAAAGTTGACTACTGCACTGGCTATTGTGGGTAGCACATTTGACTTAGTGCTACCTTGCAACATAGTGATGGCAGTAGTGGTGCGCGCACTTGCGGCTGAACTGGGGCTTTTTAAAAGAGTATTAAGTACTAGGGGTTCAAATAACCACATATTTGCTAAAGGCAAACGCTGGGATAAAGGCATTGAATAACCTACGTTTTCAAACATTAAGTCAAAAAACTCGGTTCGCGCAGCAAAAGGGTTGTTCTCTACCCTAACTAAGGCCGCAGCCAAGATACCAGCGGCAGTATGAGCAGGAGGCTGTGATGAATGCCCACCTTCACCCTTTACGGTCAGTCTATAATTCACAAAGCCTTTTTCGGCCACGCCTATTAACGCTATGGGCTGAGTGGTCCCAGGAATAATACCATCGGCTATTACGCCGCCTTCGTCTAAGATAAATTCAAACTCAATGTTTTGCTCTGCAAAGTGCTGAGCTATGGCTTGTGCGCCTGCGCCGCCTGCTTCTTCGTCGTGCCCAAAGGCAAAATAAATGTCTCTTTGGGGGATTTTGCTTCTGGCTAAGAAATATTCTAGGGATTCCATTAGCGCCAGCACACTGACTTTGTCGTCTACGGTGCCTCTTCCCCAGATCACCCCATCTACTACTTTGCCGCTAAAAGGTGGTTGCTGCCATTGATCCTTGGTTTGCTCGTCAACCGGCACAACGTCCATATGGCCCATAAACAGTGCCGGTTTAAGTTGTGAATTTTGACCTTTAAGGTAATACACCATGCTGTAATCATTAAACGTGGTGAGCTGAGTTTTAGCATGGGCTAAGGGAAAGGACTCGGCCAAATGTTGGTGAAAAGCCTGAAACGCAGCATGATCAATACGGCTCGGCTGGTCATAAGAAATAGTGGGAATTTGTAACGCTTGACTAAACCTGTGTATTGCGGCGCCTTCATCCAAAGCGATGGTAGCTAGTGGCTTGGTGACCTGATATTGATTGTTTTCAAAAACGCTGCTGGCGCGAAAAAATACAACAACACATAACAGCAGCACACTAGCAGCAATAAAAAACAGAGTTTTTCTCATAAAATAAGTCACTTATATACATTTACTGGTTACAATTGTGGCCAGTATAACCTTTAGCAACAAGTTATAAATGGTTGCTTTATAAAGGGGTCACTATTTAGATGATTTTGATCAGGTTGGATCAGTGAAATGGGTGAGTTACTTTATACTGCGCAGCAACTAAGTGAGGGTTTATGGGCGAAATTACACAGCTTCTTGAAAATAATCGGCAATGGTCTGAAAATCAGAAAAATTCCGATCCTGAGTTTTTTAATAAATTATCAGAACAGCAAAATCCTGAGTATTTATGGATAGGCTGTTCAGACAGTCGCGTTCCGGCTAATCAATTATTAGGGCTATTGCCCGGTGATATTTTTGTCCATAGAAATGTGGCTAACCTAGTGATTCATACCGATTTTAATTGCTTATCTGTGCTGCAATATGCGGTAGATGTACTTAAAGTCAAACACATTATTGTGTGTGGGCATTATGGCTGTGGCGGCATAGATGCCGCCTTAGGTGATCAACAATTTGGTTTAATTGACAATTGGTTGGGTCATATTAAAGACTTGGCCTATAAGCACAGAAAAGAGTTGTCGGCCTTAAATGGCCAAGATAAAACTGATCGAATGTGCGAATTAAACGTAATGGAGCAAGCTGAAAACGTGCGTCGCAGTAATATTATTAAAGACGCCAAAAAAAGGGGGCAGACTGTACGTATTCATAGTTGGATATACAGCTTACGCAACGGCCGAGTGCAAGATTTAGGTGTTACTAATAACGATGTTTAGTCGACCCTAGTTCCTTCAAAGCTAGAAGGTTATATAAGTGTCGACTTGGGTTGCTTGCCTCTTGCTTTTTATTGGAATGCAAATTATTGAATATTTTCCACGTGCCAATGATTACTAACAATGGCTGTACTTTGCTCCACCTATGTAAATATTTGTTTATTTGATTAATCTTATAATAGGCTTTGTATCTAAATTTTCGACTATATCTACTGTTCTAGAGTGTCTAATTCCGTTTTTCATTTTGTCGTAACTAAAGCTCTTCATTTCCAATTGTTGACAAAAATTATAGAAGGTAGAGAAATCTTTTCGTGAGAAATCATCCTTTTCTCTAGTCATTTGAGTATCGATGTACATTTGATCACCGTTAGCTGTCAATGTCGCTACTGCAGTGTAAGGATCTCCATATCTTTTGACTCGCAATGCTCGTACCATTTTAACTTCAAAAACCCAATCACCGATTGTGGTGAAGCGTGATATTGAAGGCGTCATATTTAATCCTCTGTACTTGAAGTTATAGCAATTAAAAATTTGCCAAACTACTCCATAAGCAATTTTTAAGCCAATTAAACAATCCATTGAAATCAGGTGGTTAGGGAGTACTTTCCATAAAAGGTGTAACTAATTGGTAACAGTAGCTGGCAGTAACAAATATCGAAAGTCAATAATACACTAATTTGCTCGTTTTTTACTGAAAGTAATAATAAAAACAGGCTTAGGCGCTACGATTTACTGTACCCAATTACATACACTGTATAAAATAACTATAGGTTATTTGCGCTTGCTAGTTCAATAGTGTCCCACCCCTAATAAGGTAATCTATCTTAGAGTGGAACACAACTTACCTTAATTTGCCCTAAGCCGTTTCAACTATGGTTTTCATATCAGTCATGTAACCTCGTAGCTTAGCGCCTACGGTTTCAACGCCATGCTCTCTTATGGTTTTGTTGATATCTACCAACTTTTTATTATCTACACTGTTAGATGCTGTTGTGTAGGCTTTTCCTATAAGATCCGTACCTATACTAGGCATTAATTTTTCTGCTAATAATGGGATTGCCGCATTAGCAAATAAGTAGTTGCCGTATTCGGCTGTATCGGAAATCACCACGTTCATTTCGTATAAGCGTTTACGAGCGATGGTATTCGAAATCAACGGTGTTTCGTGCAACGACTCGTAGTAGGCCGACTCGGGTAAAATGCCCGCTTCAACCATCACATCAAATGCGAGTTCAACACCTGATTTGATCATAGCGACTAAAAACACTCCGTGATCAAAATACTCTTGCTCGTCAATACTGCCTTCAAACACAGGTGCATTCTCAAAGCCTGTTTGGCCGGTTTCTTCACGCCATTTTAATAAGTTAGCATCACCGTTGGCCCAGTCTTCCATCATAGTGCGCGAAAACTCACCGCTAATGATGTCGTCTTGGTGTTTACCAAATAGCGGTCTTAGCAAATCAGTTAATTGCTCGGATAATTCAAAGGCTCTTACTTTGGCTGGATTAGACAATCTATCCATCATATTAGTCACGCCACCAATTTTTAGGGCTTCGGTGATGGTCTCTAAACCGTCTTGAATAAGTTTGCCGGCATAACCTGCATCTATGCCATTGGCGACCATTTTCTCGTAACCCAAAACAGCCGCAACTTGTTGCATGCCGCATAAAATGGTTTGCTCACCCATAAGGTCAGATTTCACTTCGGCTACAAAAGACGACTCTAAAACGCCTGCGCGGTCGCCGCCTGTGGCTGATGCTAAGGCTTTAGCAATATCCCAACCTTGGCCTTTGGGGTCATTTTCGGGATGCACGGCTATAAGCGTTGGTACACCAAAGCCACGTTTGTATTCTTCACGCACCTCAGTACCGGGGCATTTTGGCGCACACATCACTACGGTTATATCTGAGCGAATTTGTTGGCCTTCTTCGACAATGTTAAAGCCGTGAGAGTAACTTAAAGTAGCACCTTGCTGCATTAGAGGCATTACCGCTTCAACCACACTTGAGTGCTGTTTATCAGGCGTTAGGTTATAAACGATGTCAGCCGTTGGGATAAGATCTTGATATGTACCTACAGTAAAACCATTGTCACTGGCACGGGTATAAGAATCACGCTTTTCGTCGATAGCAGCTTGGCGTAAAGCGTATGAAATATTCAAACCAGAATCACGCATATTCAAGCCTTGGTTTAGACCCTGTGCACCGCAGCCAACAATGACAATTTTTTTACCTTTAAGAAAATCACAACCTGTTGAAAATTCTGCTCGTTGCATAAAACGACAGCGACCAATTTGGTCTAACTGCTGACGTAAAGATAAGGTGTTGAAATAATTTGCCATGTGTAAATTCCTTAAATTGAAGTGCGTATTGCGTAAAAACTTAGTGGATTGATAGTAATAAAAATCTTATGTTGTTTAAAATGATATATTTGCAATATAATGTTGCATTATTTGCAATCTGGGGCTTGAATGGACATTCGCAGCTTAGAGCTATTTCAACACTTAGCCAGTAGTTTGCATTTTAATAAGACCGCCCAAGCATTATTTGTGAGCCCCTCGACCTTAAGTCGCTCAATCCAAAGACTTGAACAAGAGTGCGGCACGTCATTATTTGTGCGAGACAATCGAAAAGTAAAACTTACTGCAGCAGGGGCAAAATTATTAAGTTTTAGCCAGCAAACGTTATCTGAATGGAAAAAGATAAAAATTGAATTACAGCTAGACCAGCAGCAGCTCCAAGGGGAGCTAAGTTTGTTTTGCTCGGTGACTGCGAGTCAAAGCCATTTACCGAACTTGTTAGATAGTTTTCGCCATAAATACCCGCAAGTAGAAATAAAATTGACAACCGGTGATCCGGCTTGGTCCGCCAGCAAAGTGATGCAACAGGAAGTCGATGCCGCCATAGCTATTTACACCCCGGACTTTCCAGCCGAGCTTAAGTTTTTACCACTAGATAAAATTCCACTGGTACTTATCGCCCCAAAAGATTGGCAATTAACGCGGTTGGAACAATTTGAATGGTCTAATCATTCCTTTATTTTACCAGAGTCTGGGCCGTCAAAACGAATCGTTCATCATTGGTTTGCAGAGCAAGGTATTAGACCGCGAGTGTATGCAACTGTGGCAGGAAATGAAGCCATAGTAAGTATGGTGGCTTTGGGCTGTGGGTTAGGCATAGTTCCCGAGGTGGTTTTAGATCACTCAACCCTTGCCAAAAAAGTCAATCGCATTGAACTCGATAACATCGAACCCTACCAACTTGGCTTGTGTTGTTTACGAAAAAGAGTAGGCGAACCGGCCATTCAGGCGTTATTGAATGTTTAAGTATGAACTAGCCACTAGTCAACTGCGCTAACATACGGTCGAAAGCTCGATAGTGTAAAGCTTCGGCTAAATGTTGTTTTTGGATTTGGGGGTGGTTGCCTAAATCGGCAATGGTACGGGCGACTTTTAAGACCCTGTGGTAGGTGCGCAACGACAAGCCAAGCTGTTCTACCGCATGCTGCAAAAATACTTGGTCGGCTTGGTTCAGCACACAGTATTTTTGAACCTCCTTGCTACCTAACTGAGCATTGGATTTGCCCCCACGGTGTAATTGTATTTGATAGGCCTTAATTACCCTTTGGCGAACTGTTTGGCTGGACTCGCCGCGATTATTAACTTGTTCTGAAAATTCATTGTTAGCCAGTTTTGGAACATCTACCTGCAGATCGATTCGGTCTAAAAATGGCCCCGATATGCGATTTAGGTAACGCAGTATTTGCTCAGATGAGCACCTGCCATCGTGTAAGCTTCCTGTTGGGCTAGGGTTCATGGCGGCCACCAATTGGAATCGAGCCGGAAACTGCGCTTGCCTTGCCGCGCGAGAAATATTCACCACCCCTGATTCTAAAGGCTCTCGCAACACATCTAACACTTTGCGGTCGAACTCTGGTAACTCGTCTAAAAATAACACACCATTATGAGCCAAGCTGATCTCGCCGGGTCGTGGAATGCTGCCGCCTCCCACTAAGGCAACAGCTGAGCTAGTGTGATGAGGATGGCGAAACGCTCTATGCTTCCAGGTACTTGGGTCAACGTGTTTGCCTACTATTGAATGAATTGCGGCACTATCTAGTGCTTCTTCATCGGTCATATCGGGTAAAATAGTGATCAAACGACTTGCTAACATGGTTTTTCCGGTTCCCGGTGGTCCAGTAAAAAGTATGTTATGCCCTCCAGCAGCAGCAATTTCTATGGCACGTTTGCCCGCCATTTGCCCTACTACATCCTGTAGGTCATTCTCGTAACACGCGGCTTTTTTTAAGGTTTTAGTTTGGTAGAATTCCAGTGTCTTCTGACCAGTAATATGGTGATAAACCTCTAATAACTGTGTGACGGGCAATATTTTTGCTTGTTTTATTAATGACGCCTCTGAGGCATTTTTATTGGGAAGAATGGCAGTTCTGTTTGCCTGCGTACATGCATGAGCAAAAGGTAACACCCCCTGTATACTACGTACTGCACCAGAAAGAGCGAGTTCGCCGACTATCTCAACAGTTTTTAACTGTAATTGTGGTGCCTTTAAGGTGGCGGCAATAATGCCAATGGCAATGGCTAAGTCAAAACGACCGCCTTCTTTGGGTAAGTCGGCAGGGGCTAAGTTAACGGTAATACGTTTGGCTGGAAACTCGAATCCAGAATTGATTAAAGCGCTACGAACTCTATCTTTAGCTTCTCTGACAGAGGCCTCTGGTAACCCTACTAAGTTAAAGCAAGGCAAGCCATTGGCTAAGTGTACTTCCACTGTGATTAACGGAGCATCAATACCCACACTTGCCCGCGAGTAAACAATCGCTAATGACATACGGCAACTCCATTTGCTCTCACCAAAGAATAACTTAAGGCTAGTAAAACTATGTGAATATGCGAGTAATTATTATCTGCAAAATGGAATAAGTTGAACAAATAGCTACACCTTTAACTAATTTTTAGGCTAAAAGTGATCTGTGCTACTCGTTCTCTTTTGGGATGGAGTGTTAAGTTATTGTAAAAATTAATTTTAATTAATGTAAAGTTTCAAAAATCCGATATAGTTTTATTGATCTAAATCAACATGGCTACTTGGTTTTTCTTAGGGTTATTTTAAAGCTCGCAACCAAAACCGCTGACTTAATTTTATTTGCATCGTTATTTTTAAGGGTAATAAATGAATTGGTTAAATAATGTATCGTTACGATTGAAAATTATTATTGTTGGAGCCATTCCTCTGTTGTTGATGGTGTGGAGCATGTCTGTCAGCATTTTTCAGGTGCAAAGCATTGGGAAAGAACTAACTTCAATTGCTGAAAGCGACTTACCAATGAGTAATGCTTTAGCGAAAGTCACCGAGCATCAACTAAAACAAACCATAGAATTTGAAAAGATACTTCACTACAGCGCAGTAATGAAGTCTAAGCCAGAATATGAAGAAAAGCGTCATCAAGCTAAAAGCAAGTTTGATGCTTTATCGACAACAGTTTCAAAAGAAATTGCATCAACAATCAAAATTGGGCAACAAGCTTTAACTCATTTTAGTACTGAAGAAGAAACGGCAAAATTTAATCAAGTATTGGAAAGGCTAACCAATATTAGTATCAATTATAAGGACTATTTAGTTCATGCTAATGAAGCTCTTGAAGTCACAACAAAGCAAGGTTTAGATCAAGGTGAGACCTTACTACACAAGGTAGAAAAAGAAGAGTTGTTACTGGAAGATAATATATCCGATGTCGCCCATGAGATTGCAAGTTTCACCGCTGAAGCAGCACTAAGGGCGGAACAACATGAGCAGGATATAATAGTTACTCTTACAATATTAGTGATAGTGGCAACTATATTGGCCGCACTTTCTAGCTTTTTTATTGCTCAATCTATTAATTCACGTCTAAATGAACTTGTAGATATAGTCGATGTATTAGGTTCTGGTGATTTGACAGCAAATTTTCAATACATTGGCAAAGATGAAATTACGCGTCTTAAAAAGGGCGTGGGTCAAATGCGCGATTCAATTGAAACCACAATTGATAATATATCTGAGCAATCGACTACAGTGGACAATGCTGCAAACGAGTTTTCGTCGATTTCGCAAATTAGTTACGACAATAGCAAGTTACAGCAAGCAGAAATTGAGCAGTTCGCTAGCACCATTTATGAAATGACCACCACATCGGCTGATATATCAAAAAACATCAACGAAACTGCTAATGCATCACAACAAGCCCAAAGTGATACTAACGATGCAAAAGCCAAATTATCAAAGTTAATTTCCGAAGTAGAGTTATTGTCTAAACAAATGGTAACCGCAGAAAATGCGATCGCCACAGTTAGAAAAGATAGCGAAGATATCAACTCTGTACTCGAAGTGATTAAAGGCATTGCAGAACAAACAAACTTGCTAGCTCTTAATGCTGCGATTGAAGCTGCCAGAGCAGGTGAGCAAGGCCGAGGCTTCGCAGTGGTGGCGGATGAAGTTAGAACGCTGGCGACTAGAACACAACAATCAACAGCAGAAATCAATGACACCATAGATAGGCTGCAAGAAGGCTCTGTTGCTGCGGTAAAAATTATGCAAAAGAGTACACTCGAAGTGACTGAGATTGTAGACGAGGGGCTAAAAGTAAGTGAGTCCCTTAATCAGGCCACAGATTCGGTGTCAACAATCAGTAATATGAGTACACAAATAGCAGCGGCAGCGGAAGAGCAATCTGTTGTAACCGAACAGATCAATCAAAGTATCGTTAATATCAATGAAATGGGCACAGTCATATTGGAAGGCACTACAGAGGTGCTAACTAATTCAAGTAACTTAGCAAAGGTATCAGAAGAGTTGTCTGAGTTGGTGCGTTTGTTTAAAACACACAAGTCTGAGCATGGGTGATACAAAGCGGCCTAAGTGCCTGATTTTTATATGGGTCATTCATCCTTAACGGGATCGTGAGGGTTAAAAACCGGTAAATGCCAATGCCATTTCATAGCGCATAAGCGACAAGTTAAGGTAATGCCGAAACCACTTAACATTGATATTGCCGTGCTAAGGTTAAGATATAGACACAACATATATGCAACACCGCCTAGCACACAGGCTGTGGCATATAACTCACCTTTTAGCACTAAGGGAATCTCACGGCAAATGACATCTCTAATTAGGCCTCCAAATACACCAGTCATGGTACCTAATGCAATGGCTATGAGTGGAGAGGCACCGTAAGTTAGGGCCTTTTGTAACCCCATTACATTAAAAAATGCCAAGCCAATGGCATCGGCAAAGAGTAAGTATTTTAAAGGAAAGGTATTACGAGTGCGTAACCAAATAATTGTACTAAAAGCCGCAAGAATAATGACATAAAAGAAGCTAGGATCTTGTACCCAAAAGACTGGTAAGTCTAAAATCATATCCCGCAGAGTGCCGCCGCCAATTGCTGTCACCGACGCCAATACCACCACACCAAAACCATCCATGTGTTTTTTATAGGCCATCAAGGTTCCCGCAATGGCAAATACTGCTACCCCTGCCAAATCTACCCAATGTAACCAAGTTTCCATTAACTCTCCGAATTATGTGTGTTTAATATTCTATTTTTCTGGGTATATATCGCGCCAAAAAGGCATATAGCAATACTTGATCAAAATATCTGCTTCATGATATTTCTATATCCAGTGATGATAAATAAAAACTTGCAATGCGCTATTCTTTTTTGTGCAGTGACAACATACCGAGTTAAGCTTCATTGATTTGTTGCAGGAAATAGTGGGAGCACGAAATGACCCTAATTTCTACAACCAGGTTCGAGGTTTTCATGTTATCGGCAATTCGCCTTTACAGCCAATCAGCAATTTAGACAATGACATAAAGAGAGCAAACTATGCCGAAGTTACGATCAGCTACCAGCACCCAAGGCCGCAATATGGCGGGCGCTCGGGCCCTTTGGCGTGCCACTGGCATGAAAGATGGGGACTTTGGTAAGCCTATTATTGCGGTGTCAAATTCCTTTACCCAGTTTGTACCGGGACACGTGCATCTAAAAGACATGGGGCAGTTGGTGGCGCGTAGTATTGAGGCTGCGGGTGGTGTGGCGAAAGAGTTTAATACAATTGCGGTAGATGATGGCATTGCTATGGGCCATAGCGGTATGTTGTATAGCTTGCCGTCGCGGGAAATCATTGCCGATTCAGTGGAGTATATGGTGAATGCCCACTGCGCCGACGCCATAGTGTGTATCTCTAACTGCGATAAGATCACCCCAGGCATGTTGATGGCTTCAATGCGCTTAAACGTACCGGTTATTTTTGTCTCGGGCGGGCCTATGGAAGCAGGCAAAACTAAACTGTCTGATCAACTTATCAAGTTAGATCTAGTGGATGCCATGGTGGCCGGAGTAGACGACAATGTCAGCGATCAGGAAAGCGAACAAGTCGAACGCTCAGCTTGTCCTACTTGTGGCTCGTGTTCGGGTATGTTTACTGCCAATTCTATGAACTGCTTAACCGAAGCCTTAGGTTTGTCGTTACCGGGCAATGGTTCGATGCTGGCTACCCACGCCGATCGTGAAGGCTTGTTTAAACAAGCGGGCACCCAAATAGTAGAGCTGTGCCGCCGTTATTATCAGCAAAATGACGAGTCGGTGTTACCCCGTAATATTGCCAACTTTAAAGCTTTTGAAAACGCCATGACCTTAGATATTGCTATGGGTGGCTCAACTAATACTATCCTGCACTTAATGGCGGCCGCGGTGGAAGGAGAAATTCCATTCACTTTGGAGGATATTGATAGGTTATCTCGCAAGGTGCCGCATTTATGCAAAGTGGCGCCCTCTACCCCTGAATATCATATGGAAGATGTACACCGTGCTGGTGGTGTATTGGGTATTTTAGCTGAGTTAAACCGCGCGGGTTTACTCCATGCCGACTCGCCCCATGTACTAGGTAAAAACATAGGTGAAGTGATTGCCGAGTGGGATATCACCAATCCTGCCAATGAAAAAGCCCTAGAGTTTTATAAAGCTGGGCCTGCGGGTATTCGCACCACTCAAGCCTTTAGTCAAAATTGCCGCTACCCAACAGCAGATACCGATAGAGAAAACGGCTGTATTCGTAGCCGTGCTAATGCCTTTAGTGAAGAAGGTGGCCTAGCGGTATTGTTTGGAAATATCGCCGAGAATGGCTGTATTGTTAAAACCGCTGGGGTGGATGAATCGATTCACAAATTTACCGGCCGAGCGCGCATTTTTGAAAGCCAAGACACCGCCGTAGAAGCTATTTTGGCTGATAAAGTTGTTGCTGGCGATGTAGTGATTATTCGTTATGAAGGCCCTAAAGGTGGGCCGGGTATGCAAGAAATGTTGTATCCCACTACTTACCTTAAAGCTAAAGGTTTAGGCAAGGAGTGTGCGCTGATCACCGATGGGCGTTTTTCAGGTGGCACCTCAGGCTTGTCTATTGGTCACTGTGCGCCAGAGGCAGCCAGCGGTGGCGGTATTGGTTTGGTAGAAGAGGGTGACACTATCCTTATCGATATTCCAGAGCGTAAAATCGACATCGATATCAGTGCAGATGTATTGCAACAACGCCGCGTGCAGATGGATGCCAGTGATAAACCATGGAAACCCGTATCTCGGGTGCGTAAAGTCTCACTTGCCCTTAAAGCTTATGCCTTATTAGCCACCAGTGCTGACAAAGGTGCGGTGCGTGATGCATCAAAATTGGAAGACTAAATGACCCGTTCAGCCAATGATTATCTAAAGAACATATTGTTAGCGCCAGTTTATGATGTGGCGGTGAATTCTGATCTACAAAAGTTAGAAAAGTTATCCGCGTCTTTAGGGAACGACATTTGGCTAAAACGGGAAGATCAGCAACCGGTTAAGTCTTTTAAATTGCGCGGCGCCTATAACAAACTTTGCCAATTATCTAAGGTGCAATTGGCCAAAGGTGTGGTGGCATCTTCGGCAGGTAATCACGCCCAAGGCGTGGCGTATTCGGCGAGAAAAAAAGGTATACAAGCCACAATAGTGATGCCTGATACTGCGCCGGATATCAAGGTTGAAGCAGTACGTGAATTTGGCGGCGAATTTGTCAAGGTGGTGTTGCATGGCAGCAGTTTCGACCAAGCAAAAGATGAAGCCTTACGCCTGTCAAAAGAGCACGGTTACACTATGGTTGCGCCTTTTGATGACGAGGATGTTATTGCTGGCCAAGGCACTATAGCCCGTGAGTTACTGGAACAAAATCCCGATTTAGACACCTTGTTTATCGCTGTAGGGGGTGGTGGTTTGATATCGGGCATTGCGGTGTTTCTTAAACAGCTTAAACCCGAGATAAAAATTATCGCTGTGGAGTCCGATGAATCAGCTTGCCTGCAAGCAGCGATGCAAGCCGGTAAGCCAGTGCCACTTGATCATGTGGGTATTTTTGCCGATGGCGTAGCGGTTAAAATTATTGGCGCCGAGCCGTTTCGCTTATGCCAGCAATATGTAGATGACGTCATTACCGTTAATACCGATGAAATTTGTGCGGCTATTAAAGATATTTTCGACGATACCCGGGTGATTGCCGAGCCCGCTGGGGCCTTGTCGGTAGCAGGCATTCATAAATATCTAAAAACCCATCCCATGCAAGGCAAAAAAATTGCCGGGGTATTATGTGGTGCCAATATTAATTTTCATACTTTACGTTATGTGTCTGAGCGCTGTGAATTAGGCGAGCAAAAAGAAGCGGTAATTGCAGTAAAAATTCCTGAACGGAAAGGGGCTTTTAGGGCATTTTGTCAGCTGTTGGGCGGACGGGTTATTACCGAGTTTAATTACCGCTATTCCAGCGACAAAGAAGCCCATATTTTTGTGGGGATAAAATTAAGAGAAGGCCGCGAAGAGTTAGCGCAACTTTCTCAGTCACTCGACAGTAATGGTTTCCAAAGTTTTGATTTATCCGAAAACGAAATGGCCAAGTTACACGTACGTTATATGGTAGGCGGCAGACCCCCTAGCCTACTCAACGAAAAGTTATTTTCATTTGAATTTCCAGAACATCCAGGTGCGCTAATGAAGTTTTTAGATACATTAGGCGAACGCTGGAATATCACCCTATTCCACTATCGTAATCATGGTGCCGCTGATGGTTTGGTGTTAGCGGGGTTTGATATTGCCGACGGGGATCGCAGGGAATTTGATAAACACCTAACCGAGCTAGGTTATTTATATCAAGAGCAAACTGATAATCCAGCCTACAAGTTTTTCTTGTCGGACTTAAACGGTGTGTTTGAAAAATAGGCGCATGCTAAAGATGCAAAAAATAGTCGATGAAATTGCAGCGCAGATGGCTGCAAAAACTGACAAAGGCACTGTGGCTAGTTATATTCCTCAATTAGCATGTGTTGATCCTAAGCAATTTTCAATTAGTGTCGCGTTAGCCGATGGCTCGGTTTATAGTGCCGGCTGCGCCACAACTTTATTCTCGATACAGAGTATTTCAAAAGTTTTTACATTAACTTTAGCTTTAGGCAAAATGGGTGAACACGTATGGAACCGAGTTGGCCGAGAACCTTCAGGCGACCCTTTCAATTCGATTGTTCAGCTTGAACATGAATTAGGAAAACCACGAAATCCTTTTATTAACGCTGGGGCCATCGCTATCGCTGATGCCATTATTCAAGGGCATGAGCCTAAAGAAACCTTGGCTGAAATCCTTCAATTTATGCGCTATTTAGCCAATGACAACAGTATCGCGATAGACGAAAAAGTAGCTCGATCTGAAGAGCTAACCGGCGATAGGAATGCATCTTTGGCACATTTCATGGCATCATTTGGTCACTTTGAAAATCCAGTAAACGCGGTATTGGGAACCTACTTCCATCATTGCTCTATCGCGATGAATACAATGCAGCTTGCTACTGCTGGGTTATTTTTAGCCAATAATGGTATCAACCACAACACAGGCTATAGCGTTGTGTCACCAGACAGAGCAAAACGTATTAATTCTTTGATGTTAATGTGTGGTCACTATGATGGTTCTGGTGAATTTGCTTTTCGTGTTGGCTTGCCAGGTAAAAGCGGCGTAGGTGGAGGCATACTCGCCATTGCCCCTGGAAATGCGTCTATTGCTGTATGGTCTCCAGGTTTGGATACTATTGGCAACAGTAAACTTGGCACAGAGGCGTTAGAATTACTCACTGAAAAAACTGGTTGGTCGGTATTTGGGCAGTAAATTTATGTATCAACCATCATCTGAAAACCGCCATATATCATGCGACTGCCATCAAAAGGCATTGGGTCCATAAGCGAGTCCATACGTGGATCGCTCATGACTTTTTCCATCCCTGAGTTACGCACGTCTTTTGAAGGCCAAACAATCCATGAAAGCACTACTGATTCGTCTTTTTTGCATTTAACTGCCATAGGAAAGGATGTTAACTTACCTTCGGGTAGGTCGTCTCCCCAGCATTCCACTAACTTTAATGCGCCGTGTTGCTTAAATATCAGAGACGCAACATTCGCATGTTTAATATATTCGGTTTTATTTTTATTGGGTACGGCTGTGACAAACCCGTCTATATAATTCATGTTATTTCCTTCGACTTAAATGATGGGTTAGGTTTGTGAATGCAAACCAATCATATTGCCTTCGGTATCCACTATCAGTGACACATAGCCGAATTCACCGATAGACATTTTACTTTGTTGAATTGCACCACCGGCTGGGACTACACGTGACTCCTCAACTGCGCAGTCTTCACAAGCAAAATATACCAGTGTGCTATTACCGCCAGCTGGGAATCCCGCCATTTTTACTAAGGCCCCTGACGCGCCATATTCTTCCATGTTTGAGGGGAATGATTGCATTTCTATATTCTCATCAGAGTCCGTTGGATCTTTGAGTGTTTCTAAGGTTTTCTGCAAGACCCTTTCATAAAACGTTTTTGCTCTTGGCATATCATTAACGTAAATTTCAAACCAAGTGACAGGGTTTTGATTCATGATTATATCTCCAGTTATGGCTAGATTATCTGTTGCTTAGCCGTATGTTTAAGTTAGCTTGAAATTACTCTTTATACGCGTCAATCCGCTTATTCGTCGCTTGTCGTTGACGCTTCTTCAGCCGCAGGGCGCTTGGCACTTTGAGCCATGCGATACTCTGTAAAAGCGCGATATTCTTGTGGGCTTAAGGCATCATCTTTATTTTTATCAAATGCAGCCAATTGACCGGCTTCAAAAGCCCTGCGCAATGATCTAGGCATTTCATCAGGTGCCAAAGTGCCATTGAAATTGTCATCAAGTGCGCCGTAAAACTGTGCAATCTGGAAGTTCATTTCATCGTGGACAGGGTTTTGTGCCGTGCCATTCTCCCAGCGGAAATAGAATCCGCCATACAACATTTCGTCATGGGATTGCAGCCCCCATGGCACCTCACGTGCTGAGTCGGGGTTCGAAGGATTTGCAGCGCTGTTGTCATACACACTAGTATGCACCAATCGCGCTCCTGCGGGCACTTTTAGAGGCTTAGCCAGCGAATAGCTATGCTGCCAATTAAAATCATAGCGCGGTACATGTAGTAATGGCTCAATGGTGCCGTTAGGCAGATGTATGTCAAATCGGGTTTCGATGCCTCGAAAGTGCGCGTGGGGGAACAGGCTATAAATAATGGCGGGTTGGTCAAACTCAAAATAGCCACGCTCTTCATGACGAGCCTTTCCCGGAGGGATCTGCAAATCAAATCCCACTATCACTTGCTGACGAAGACGATAAGTGGGTACCTCATGATGAAAATACAACGCCACCTTTGATACGTCAGTCACCTCACGTCCATAAGCGGTGTAATGCATTTGCAAATGAATTTGCCCCCCTGCTTTGACCAATACGCCCGTTCCCTGTGGATAGACATAAGACTCAGCTCCTGGTGCGTATCCCATTAGGTAATTGTTAAATACGGCATCCAAACGTTGATTGCCTGCGGGTATATCTTGTTCGCTGGTACCAATGAGTACATGGTGAACCACTTTAGTTTCGCCCGGCTGAATACTGACAGCCCGCACCCACACATCACGATCCAGTGGGTTGTTAATAGCGGGGAATTGATACTCAACAATACCAGTGGCAGGCACTGTAAACGCTGGCGATTCAACAATTAAATCTGGTTCGCCTAAGGGCCATACTTGGTTATCGAAGGGTTTTACGGCCAATAATGGATCTTCGCCATCACCACGTGGCGAGCCCGCTTCTATCCAATGCACCAGTGTTTTACGTTCTTGTAACGTTAATCCTCGCGCATTGTGAATTTTGGGCAAACTGGTGTCGACTTCCCAAGGAGGCATGCGCCGAGTGCGAACGACTTCACGGATCATTGGCGAAAAGCCTTTTATCATTTCATAGCTAGTCATTGCCCAAGGACCTATGCCATTAGGTACATGACAGGCTACGCAACGTTCTTTTAGGATAGGGGCAATGGTATCTTTATAGCTGATTTGAGCATGTGTTTTTTGTTGTTCACGCTCTGGAAAGTTAATAATGCAGCCAAGCGCTTGGCGTTTGGGTTTGGGAACCGGTTTTCCAGCAACAACAGCGGCAAGGGCATCTGCAAGATAGTGCTCTTTGGCATCACTGCGTTGTGTTTCATAACCCACACGATCATTCACAGGCCCTCGGTAAACCACGCGCCAGTCGCGGGTGTCGATCACTAATACTTCACCGCTTCGGTCCAGTTGCAGCGCTTCTCCAATCAACTGTGTATCGTCAACCAAAATTGGAAAGTCGACAGCAAATTCAATGGCTTCTTGACGAATACTCTTGTATGTATCCTGCAGGCTTGAATTGATGAGTTTGAACTCGACATCATCACCGAACTGCGCACGAATCTCTCGCAGGTCTGGCAACAGGTTACGTACAATTGGACAACCGTTCATGGTCACCATAAGCACCACTGCCTTGGCATCTTTGTGATAATAAAGCTCATGGGCAGAATGATCTTGATCGAGCAAACGAAAATTGTCGACCCGATCTGCCAAAGCAAACCCACTGGTAATGTACATAAAGAACAACACAGTCAAAGTCATCAGGCGCATCTAAAATTCCTAGAGAAATTATTTATCTGCGCAAAGAATAGACGATCCAGCTACTCGACTCAATACACCGATTTATTATTTCTGAATCCATACCCTAAAATGCTAGGTTTCATTTAAGTAACTGTATCTGAATGAAAAAACAGTCTGAGTATTGGTTTTAAATCTGCTGTAACCTTTGGGCTATTTCTGGGGCGATTAGGCCTATTACATCGGTTTTTAGTTCAACACTCTGCTCGGTGTGGCGTAGTTGGCCATTGTCATCTGCATCTATTAAGTGACTTTCTTTCAAGGCATTGATAAAGGTGGATAGCACTTTTTTGTCGAAAAACTCTGGCGAGCTGATGCCATGTAGTGCGGCTAACCTTTCGGCAAACTGGGCGCTTTTTTGTTCAAGCTCATTGCGGCTGACTTGCTCTTGTTTTGATAACAAGGTGAGCACTAGGGCATATCGATGTAGGGTTTCTTGAATACTGCGATTCAGTAGCCAAGCGGAATAAAATGCAGGGCTGTTGGCCGATGGTGGTTGAATGTTGTTTTTACTGGTTTCGAGTAATCCCATCTCTAACATTTTGGTGATTAAAGACTCTGTATATTCAGCGGCTTGTTCTGCGCTCATATACATAAACAATTCACGTTTTAATAAGGGATAAAGTTTAGCGACCAAATGCAATATTTGCTGTTTTGTTGAGCCTTTATGGACGAACACTATAGCTGCTATTAGGCCGGGTAGAGCAAATAAGTGCAGAATATTATTGCGGTAGTAAGTAAGCGCCACTGCACTTTGATTTTTGAGTGAAATAATCTTGCCAAAACTGTCTTCAGAGACATTAAATTTATTGAGTCTGAGGGTGTTTTCGAGAAGTTTTTTACCGGATATATTAGGTAGCGTGGCAAGCTCGCTGTACGGGGTGTCTCGTAGCAATTCTAGAAAATGATCAATAGCTTGTTCAAGTTCAGATTGAGTCATTGCATGTTTTTTGGCTGACAATAAACACATGGCGCAAATTGCCATACCACTTACTGCTGCGGCTTGGTTTATTCGACTCATCACGTCTGTTGCAAGGGTGTTTACAACCGGTGTCAGCCATTGTGGCTTTTTATCGCTATTGTTGTCTTGCTCATCTCGCCAATTGGGTTGTTGTTGATCCAAAAAATTGGTTAAGTTGATGGGCTCACCAAAATTCAAAAAGCCGTAGCCATAATTTTTAAGTTTTTTAATCGCCGAGAAAATCTGAAAGAAGGACTCTTTTTTCTTACCTGTACCATTTAGTTCTTTGAGGTAACTGGAAACTTCCATTACGTGTTCGTAACCAATATAAACCGGCACTATGCTCACAGGGCGATTAATGCCTTTGACTAATGCCTGTAATGTCATGGCTAACATACCGGTTTTAGGTGGTAATAAACGTCCGGTTCGGCTGCGGCCACCTTCTGGGAAATATTTTACCGAATAACCTTTATTAAATAACAATTCTAAGTATTCACGAAATACCGAGGTATAAAGTTTGTTGCCAGCAAAACTGCGGCGTAAATAAAACGCGCCTGCTTTACGTAAAATGCCCCCCACAGGGCGAAAATTAAGGTTAATGCCTGCGGCTATATGGGGAGTCACTAGTCCTTCGTGATAAATCACGTAGGTGAGTAATAAATAATCCATGTGGCTACGGTGGCAAGGCACATAGATAATTTCGTGACCATTTTGTGCTAATGCTCTGACCTTGTCTGCATGTCTAATTTCGAGGCCGTTATACACTTTATTCCACACTTTGGTGAGCATTTTTTCGGCTATTCTGATCAGCCCTGGGCGATAATCTGCGGCTATTTCATCAACATACTTTTTTGCTCGTTGTTTGGCTTGTTGATGAGTTAATTGTTTACTTCTCGCCTCTTCAATAATGCTTTTTCGTACAGACTTTGCTCCCAAAACGCCATTGTACAATTGATGGCGTTCCAGAATATTTGGACCAGTGAGTGTTTGTTGGCGACGATAAAAGTGCGTGCCTGCAACCCGAATGAGTTTATGGGCGATCTCTTCATCACTGCCTTTTAAATCGATCATCTTGCGTGAAGATACCGCTTTGCTGTAACACACAAAATTGTCTCTGCCTAAAAACAGCACAATAAAAAACTTACGCAACCAGCTAGGTGACACCTGATTGGCGATGATGTCTGACCAACCCGAAGAGTTTTTGTTGGGCGATCTGCCCCAAAGTATAGAAACGGGCACAATTTGAATATCTAGGTCGGGGTTTTCTCGGTGTAAACTAAAGAGTTTTGCTGCATCCTCTTGTATCGAAGTGCTTTTGATTTTGCTGCTTAGCACCGAGCGAGGTTTTTGTAAAAACAAACACGAAGAATGCCGCTGGCCATCAAAGGTTAAGTTAAGTGTAGGCTTAGGCAAGCCCAAAGAGACTGCAGACATTTTAAGGACTATTTGATCTGTCACCGAACGAGTACGTAACAAATATACAATAGGGCGGGTTTTGTCTATGCCCAGCTCAGACTCAAGATCGCTTGGGATGCTATTTACTTTTACCAACCATTTTAGCGGTACCGTCACCATTGCTAATCGCAATTTATGCAGCCACAACATACTTTTTTGCTCTCAAAAATTAAAACGCGCGAAGGATACCACAGAGATCCAATACCGTTTACTGTTGATAGAGGTTATTGCACTTACCTATATTAAGTTGCTCTTGGCAGCTAAAACAAATTTGAGATTTAGTTATAACTGTATATACTCACACCAACTGTATAGAAAAACAGGCTGTTTATGCGTCCACTAACTGCACGACAAGAAGAAGTATTACAACTCATTAAAGATACTATGTTGAACACAGGTATGCCTCCCACTCGGGCCGAAATTGCCCGAGAATTAGGTTTTAAATCTGCTAATGCTGCAGAAGAGCATTTAAAGGCGTTAGCCCGTAAAGGGGTCATTGAAATTTTACCCGGCACTTCCCGTGGTATTAAATTAAACGCTTCCCTTGAAGATCAACTCGAAGAACAAGGGTTACCTTTGATTGGCCAAGTAGCCGCAGGTGAACCTATTCTGGCTCAAGAGCATATAGAGGGGCATTATCAAGTGGACCCTAGCTTGTTTAAACCCAGTGCTGATTTCTTGCTTAGGGTAAATGGTATGAGCATGAAAGATATCGGTATTTTGGACGGAGACCTGTTGGCGGTGCATCGCACCACTGATGTACACAACGGTCAGGTTGTTGTTGCTAGGGTAGATGAAGATGTCACGGTAAAGCGACTCGAGAAAAAAGGCAGGCAGGTGTTATTGCATGCTGAGAACGAAGAGTATTCTCCCATTAAAGTCGATCTTGCGACCCAACCATTTAATATTGAAGGCATTGCTGTGGGCGTTATTCGTAATGCCGATTGGATGTAGTTTTATTTTATATGTGGCGCACAATTTATGGTTGTGCGCCTTCTTCATGCCTTATCCGTTTCTTATATTTTTCTTCAATTAATCGTTGTTTTCGTTCATATCTCATTGATATTTGAAAATAAACAGCTCAAAGTGTATAAAAAGTAGCCTGTTGTCGTTAAGTTAAACAAAAAAGCTAGACTAGATGCTACTAAATGAGCGAGCATTAACATCCCAGTAGTAAAATTAATAATAAATTAACTAAATTTTAACTTTGATGGTTGTGAATACTGTCTTGGTAATTTATGTTTCAGTGAATAATAAGAAATACGTTTGACGTATACGAGGTGCCATGTGAAGAGAATTTTGTTTAAGGCTGGAGCCATGTTATCTGCATTGATGACAGCGCCGGTATTTGCTGAAACGAAGCATCAAATTGAGCAATACCAATTAAACATGACTAAAGGCGTGACTGACATCAGTGCTGGTGTTTACGACATGCATATGTTGATGTTTATTATTTGCGTAGTGATAGGTGCAGGTGTGTTTATCGCGATGTTTATCTCTATGTATTTTCATCGAAAGTCTAGAGGAGTTAAACCTGCCAATTTCCACGAGCATGTGGGGGTTGAGATTGCTTGGACTGTTATTCCTTTTATTATTTTGATTGTTATGGCAATACCTGCCATGAATTTGTTAATCGATATGGAAGATGCGAGTGAACCCGATGTAACCGTATTGGTGACCGGTTCGCAGTGGAAGTGGCACTACAAATATATGGATAATGACATTGAATATTATTCAAAAATGGCCACACAAGCGGAGCAAATTTCTGGAAAGTTACCTAAAGGTGAAAACTACTTACTAGAAGTTGACCGCCCTTTAGTTATTCCTACGGGCAAAAAAGTACGTTTCCTAATTACCTCTGATGATGTTATCCATGCTTGGTGGGTACCAGACTTTGCAGTAAAACAAGATGCTAACCCAGGCTTTATTAATGATGCTTGGACTATGGTCAATGAGCCAGGTGTGTATCGTGGTCAATGTGCTGAGCTATGCGGAAAAGATCATGGGTTTATGCCTGTTGTTGTGATTGCAAAAGCGCCTGCTGACTACGCTAAGTGGATTGCAGAACAAGAAGCCATTCAGCAAAAAGCCAAGGCAGAAGAACAAAGATTGCTGGCGATGAACATGACTATGGACGAAGCAATGAGTCTGGGCGAAAAAGTTTACAATGCTAATTGCGCAGCTTGCCATATGCCAAACGGTGAAGGCTTACAGGGTGTGTTCCCTGCTCTAAAAGGCAGTCAAATTGCAACAGCCGACCAGCCTAAACACATAGATGTAATAATCAATGGTGTAGCAGGCACGGCCATGCAAGCTTACGCAAAACAATTAACAATGTCTGAAATTGCTGCAGTGGTGACCTATGAGCGTAATGCGTGGGGTAACAATACTGGCGACTTAGTACAAGCCAAAGACATCAATTCAGCCATTAACGGACAATAGGAGTAGGTGACCATGACAGAAACCACTATCGATACGCATCATGATGATCACCACGAGCATCATATTCCAACGGGTATAAAACGTTGGCTTTATACCACTAACCATAAAGATATAGGTACCCTATATCTATGGTTTGCTTTTATTATGTTTTTAACTGGCGGTGCCATGGCTATGGTGATCCGCGCTGAATTATTTCAGCCGGGACTACAAATAGTCGATCCTCACTTCTTTAATCAAATGACCACAGTGCATGGCTTGATCATGGTATTTGGTGCGGTTATGCCAGCCTTTACGGGCTTGGCTAACTGGTTAGTGCCTATGATGATAGGTGCGCCAGATATGGCCTTGCCTAGAATGAATAACTGGAGCTTTTGGATTTTACCTTTTGCTTTTGCGATTCTTTTATCTTCGCTACTGATGGAAGGTGGCGGCCCAGCCTTTGGTTGGACTTTCTATGCCCCGCTTTCTACCACATACAGTAACGACGGCACCGCACTATTTGTATTTGCTGTTCATATTATGGGTGCTTCATCTATCATGGGTGCGATTAACGTGATAGTGACCATTTTCAATATGCGTGCACCGGGCATGACCTGGATGAAAATGCCATTATTTGTATGGACTTGGTTAATTACAGCGTTTTTGTTAATTGCCGTTATGCCAGTGCTGGCAGGTGCGGTGACTATGGTATTAACCGATAAATTCTTTGGTACCACTTTCTTTGATGCCGCCGGTGGTGGCGACCCGGTAATGTTCCAGCATATTTTCTGGTTCTTCGGGCATCCAGAGGTGTACATCATGATTTTGCCAGCCTTTGGTATTATCTCGCAAATTGTACCTACCTTCGCACGTAAGCCGTTGTTTGGTTATGCTTCTATGGTTTACGCCACAGCTTCTATTGCCTTGTTGTCGTTTATCGTTTGGGCGCACCATATGTTTACAACGGGTATGCCGGTCGCGGCAGAGCTGTTCTTTATGTTTGCCACTATGCTGATATCCGTTCCCACTGGGGTAAAAGTGTTTAACTGGGTAGCCACTATGTGGCGCGGCTCTATGACGTTTGAAGTGCCCATGTTATTTGCTCTGGCCTTTATTGTGTTATTCACCATTGGTGGGTTGTCAGGCTTGATGTTGGCCATAGTGCCGGTAGATTTCCAATACCACGACACCTATTTTGTGGTTGCACACTTCCACTATGTTTTAGTAACAGGGGCGATCTTCTCCATTATGGCGGCAGTATATTACTGGTTACCTAAATGGACCGGAAAGATGTTCCATATTGGCTTAGCAAAATGGCATTTCTGGTGTTCATTAGTGTCGGTCAACGTATTGTTCTTCCCTATGCACTTCGTTGGTTTAGCGGGTATGCCACGTCGTATTCCAGATTACGCTTTGCAATTTGCTGATTTTAATAAATGGATCAGTATTGGAGGCTTTGCATTTGGTTTATCGCAGTTGATTTTCTTGGCTCTATTAATCAAAGCCTGTAAGAAACAAGGTGAACCGGTTTCTGACCAAGTATGGGAAGGAGCCGAAGGTTTAGAATGGGAAATCCCATCACCTGCGCCGTACCATAGTTTTGAAACACCTCCTGAGGTTAAGTAAAAGCTAGACCATGGAAAATTCGAAGGTAGAAAACAAAAACAACAAAATGGTGGCTAAGTTATTAGTCATCGTTGTTGCTATGTTTGGATTCGGCTTTGCCTTAGTACCGCTTTATGACGTGCTTTGTGATGCATTAGGTATTAATGGGAAGACCGCCGATACTGCGGCTGTTTATCAAACCGTTGAAGTAGATGAAAGCCGTTTAGTAACGGTGGACTTTATTACTCGAATTAATACCGGTATGCCTTGGGAGTTTAGAGCCGAAACGCGCCGAGTCAAAGTGCATCCTGGGCAGCTTGAGCAAGTTAATTTTTATGTGAAAAATCCAGCCAAAACCGCAATTGTGGGTCAAGCTGTGCCATCAGTATCCCCTGGCCCAGCGGCGTTATATATGAACAAAACCGAATGTTTTTGTTTTGAACAACAAAAACTACTAGCGGGAGAAGAGGTGTTGATGCCAATGAAGTTTTATGTCGACCCACAACTACCTAAAGATATTACTTATTTTACTGTGCAATATACTCTTTACAACGTCACCGCATCGTCTGATGTAGTGGCCATGAATTGAGAATAGAGGAGAACACAATGTCAGAAAAAGAATACGAAAAATACTATGTTCCCGCAGAGAGCCCTTGGCCATTTGTAGGAGCTGTTGCGCTATTTTTATTAGCCGTTGGAGCAGGTAATTTTGTTATTGAAAGCACCCGAGATAAGGAAGGTTACGGCTCTTATATTTTAATAGCAGGCTTTGTGGTGTTATTTGTGATGTTATTTGGTTGGTTTAAAGACCAAATAGAAGAGTCAATGAGCGGCATGTACAGCACGCAACTAGGGCGTTCTTATCGTCAAGGTATGTCATGGTTTATATTTTCTGAGGTGATGTTCTTTGGGGCTTTCTTTGGGGCATTATTTTATGCAAGATTTATTTCTGTCCCTTGGTTAGGTGGTGCGTCAAACAATGATATGACAGGCGAAATTTTATGGCCAGCATTCGAAGCTATCTGGCCTTTGGTTGAAACACCTGGGGGCACAACTACAGAAGCGATGCCTTGGACTGGATTACCCCTCATTAACACCGTTTTATTACTGACCTCATCGGTTACTTGTCACTTCGCCCATGTCGCTCTTGAGCAAGAAAATCGCGGAAAACTCAAGTTAATGCTTGGTTTGACTGTGTTATTGGGCGCAATCTTTATGGTGATGCAGGTTGAAGAATATATCCATGCATATACAGAAATGAATTTAACCTTAGAGTCAGGCGTTTACGGTAATACCTTCTTTCTTCTAACGGGGTTTCACGGATTCCATGTAACTTTAGGTGCAATTATTTTATTCATCATGTTACTTAGAATTATGAAAGGGCATTTTACTCCAGACAATCATTTTGCCTTTATGGCCGCAAGTTGGTATTGGCATTTTGTAGATGTGGTGTGGGTTATCTTATTTGCCGTTGTATATATCTTTTAGCTAGGTATTAAATGAGCAATAAAAGCCGCTGAATTGCAGCGGCTTTTGTATTTTTGTTGTGATGGCGATTAATGTGGTGTGGGATTTGGGGTAATAAGCCCAGTTGCTACGGCTAGTAGTATCAGGACCACAATAATAGCCGATGTCATCACCCTGCGACCAATAAACTTGCTCATGGGTGGCGCATTGGGATCGTCTTTGAGCATAATCATCATGGCTTTAAATAAATTAACTACCATAAATAATAGTAACCCCCCGACAAGTAATTTGATTAACATCTATGAACTCCTAAAGACATACTGAACTGTTATGTGGACTTTTTTATCACGTTTACCTTTTGTGGCTACCTTAATCACTTTTGTGAGTGTTGTCATTATGTTTGCCTTAGGTAATTGGCAACTGCAACGGGCCGAACAAAAAACGCAGCGACTCCTAGCTATTGAGCTCGCTGCCAATGCTGAGCAAATTGATTTGCATCAAGTGCTTGGCAGTAGTATCAGCGAGATGTTAGATATGCCGGTTAATTTTGAAGGAGTTGCAGTTTCAGAGCGTTATTTTTTACTGGACAATAAAATTTACAAAGGTCGGGTGGGTTATCAAGTGTTAGTGCCTATTCAAACCGATGCAGGGACGGTCATGGCTAACTTTGGCTGGGTAGCCGCTACTAATAGCAGGGATATTTTGCCTCGCATTGAGCTTAACGATGCAAGAATACCCTACGCAGGGATAGTATCCTTGCCACTGCACAATGCCATGATAAAAGAAACAGCGTTACTTGATGGCAAATGGCCCAAAATTTTGCAGCAAATTGACCTAGAAGTGATTCAGCAACATTATCAACAACAGGTTTTACCTTTTGTGGTAAGGCTAAATGCACAACAAGAATTGAATTTTGTAAGAGATTGGCAGCCAGTTGTTATGGCACCAGAAAAACATTTAGCATATGCAGTACAATGGTATTTGTTGGGGCTGGCTGCGTTAGCGGTTTTTGTCATCGCCCAAAGAAATAAGTTAAAAAGGAACAACAATTGAGTACAACTAAAAAAAATAACAAAACAATGATGCTACTGTTGGCGGCGGTTTTTATCCTTCCTGTATTACTGGCTAAATTGGCGTTAGACAACGGCTGGTTTAATCAAGCTGCAACTAATAAGGGGGAATTGTTATCTCCACCGATAGATATGGGCGTTCTAAACACCACTAAACCGGAGCCAAAATGGAAGTTTTTATACATCTTGCCAGAATCCTGTTCCCTTGAATGTGAAAATGCACTTTATAGCGTGGTACAAATACATAGTGCACTTGGTAAAGAAAGTGACAGAGCTGAGGTAGTGGTGATAGCTCATGAAAAAAGTAATGCTAGCCAGCTAGTTTTACTTCAAAAAAATCCACAGGTCCGTTTACTAATAACTGATCTAAAAAGCCTACAGCAGGTGTTTAAAGGTAATAGTACCAATGCTATTTTCATCGCTGATACCCTTGATAATGTGATTTTACGTTATCCTTTGTTCATCGATCAGGAACAAGCCATCCTGCATAGCCGTGATATTTTAGCGGATATGCGTAAGGTGCTTAAACTGTCACGTATCGGCTAAAGGAAACCCAAATGAAGAAGCTCGTGCTGTTAAGCATAATATTAGCAATGGTTGTGATTGTGCTTGGTGCTTATACCCGTTTGACTGATGCTGGTTTAGGTTGCCCAGATTGGCCTGGTTGTTATGGTCATATTAGTTTTTCAAAGACCACAGAAAATATTGAGCTTAACCAGCAGGCCTTCCCCGATCGCCCTTTTGAAGAGCATAAAGCGTGGAACGAAATGATCCATCGCTATTTTGCTAGTGGCTTAGGCTTTTTAATATTAGTAATTTTTATTAATAGTTTTTTTAGTAAATCTTATAACAAGCCAATAAAACTTCCTTTATTTTTAGTTTTTTTAGTGTGCTTTCAAGGCGCATTGGGGATGTGGACAGTCACCCTTAATCTATTGCCAATCGTTGTGATGGGGCATTTGCTAGGTGGATTTACTGTGTTATCCGCCCTGTTTTTATTATATTTACGGTTAACCCCTTATCGTATTCCAGGTGGTGACGCAAACATGCGTCAATATGGAAAGTACGCGATTTTGGGTGTCATCGTTCTAACGGTACAAATTGCATTAGGAGGCTGGACGTCTGCAAATTACGCTGCTTTAGCCTGTACAGATTTGCCTGTATGCCAGGGAAATTGGCTTGAGCGCCTCGACTTTTCGGGTGCCTTTAGTATTCCTGAGGCCGATAATTACGAGTTTGGTACTCATGACTATGATGAACGTATGACTATGCATATCATGCATAGAATGGGTGCTTTGATTACCTTTTTGTATTTGTGCTGGCTAGGTATTAAATTGTACGCTGCGGCTAGTTCAAACTTGATGAAAAAGTTGCCTGTCATCATGATTTTGGTTTTAGGTGTACAAATTATGTTAGGTGTTAGTAATGTAGTCTTTAGTTTACCTATTGCTGTTGCGGTACTGCACAACGCTGTGGCAGCGTGTTTGATGTTGGTGTTAATCTGCATTAGTTATACGCTGTATCGAAAAACTTAGGAGAACAAGGTGGGGAAGGTCGTGGCTGCAGAGCAACCGAACAAACAATTTAATTTATGGACTACTTGCCAAGATTATTACGAATTAACTAAACCTAAGGTTGTGTTATTGCTATTACTAACTGCCGTTGTAGGTATGTGTTTAGCTAGTGATACCTGGATTAGTTGGCAAATTTTTATTGCAGGATTAACGGGTATTGGATTTTTGTCTTCTGCCGCCGCGGTGGTCAATCATGTGGTTGACCGTAATATCGATAGCAAGATGGCACGTACATTTAATCGCCCAGTAGCCAAAGGTAAGGTCAGTGCAGAAAAAGCTTTAATTTTTGCAGCTATTTTGACTGTTGTGGGTTATGTGGTACTCGAAGTGTGGGTTAACCGCTTAACCGCTGTATTAACTCTAGCCGGATTATTGGGCTATGCGGTGGTATACACCATGTATTTAAAGCGCGCGACACCACAAAATATTGTGATTGGTGGCTTGGCGGGCGCTATTCCACCATTATTGGGTTGGACAGCTGTTACAGGGGAAATTCACGCTCATGCTTTGTTGCTAGTACTGATAGTGTTTATCTGGACACCTCCCCATTTTTGGGCTCTAGCCATTCATCGTGAGAAAGACTACGCCAAAGCAGAAATACCTATGTTACCGGTTACGCACGGTATTGAATTCACCAAAACCTCTATTCTTTTATACACAGTGTTACTTTGTGTGGTGTGCTTAATGCCTTATCTAATTGGTATGACTGGGTTAATATATTTGCTTGGATCAACCATACTTAATGGTGGATTTCTTTATTATGCTTGGAAATTAAAATTTACCGCGACCGAGCAAACGGCTATGCAAACCTTTAAATTTTCAATTATTCATCTGATGGTACTCTTTGTTGTATTATTGGTTGACCACTACCTACCCTTCTACTTATGAATAAATTACAAGCTGGCTTAATTGCCTTTATCGCTTTGATTGTTGGCGTGATAGTTGCCATTACCATAGCGCCACCTGCGGCCGATAAAACTCAACATGTGAGTTTATATCCTCAAGCAAGAGCTTTACCAGATTTTCGGTTGGTAGATCACAATAATCAAACATTTACACCTGCTGATTTAAAAGGACATTGGAGCTTGGTGTTTGTTGGCTATACCTATTGCCCAGATATTTGCCCTACTACCCTGGCGGAGTTAAAAAGCATATATCCAGAGCTACAAAAAATTGTATCCGACTTTCCCATTCAAGTGGTGTTGTTATCGGTTGATCCTAAACGTGATACACCAGAGCGGCTAAATGAATATATTAATTTTTTTGACCCAGAGTTTATAGCGGTTAGTGGTGAACATGGGCAGTTATTCCCGTTAGTACGGGCAATGGGCATGATGTACTCCATGTCTGAAAGCACAGACAATCCGAATTACTTGGTTGATCACAGTTCTTCTGTAGTAATAGTAAATCCAGACGCTCTAGTCATTGGGCGTTTTAAACCAGAGTTTGTTGTAGGCGAACTACCTGTTAGTGAAGGGCAAAAAATACTGGCCGATATGCCGCTGATTGTATCGCAATAGACTGTGTACCTAGATGAACATAAGAAAGGCCAAGCAACAGGATGCTACCATTTTAGCGCCACTGGTTTTCTCTTCTGCACCTATTGCATTTAGTGCCACATTTGACATAGATCAGAAGCTGTCAGCGATTAATTTTCTACAAGCTTCTCTGGCCAGCGCAGATGGCCAATATGGTTATGCCAATCACTGGCTGGTTGAAAAAGACGATTGCCTATTGGGTTGTGTCAGTGCTTGGCATAGTGACTTAGCTGATTCTTTCCATCAAGCCACCTTAACTAAACTGATCGATTTTTACGGTATGGCACAAGCATTGGCTGTGGTGCAAGTGAGCCTTACCATGCAAGACTGCATTCCTAAACCACTACAGCATGAATGGTGTATTGGGCATTTTGCTGTAGATGAGAAATTTCAACGTCAAGGCGTGGGACGTGCCCTGTTAGAGTTAATGCAAAAACAAGCCATGATCGCGGGTAAGCATGCTTTGAGCCTAGATGTAGACAGTAGCAATTCCCAAGCTTTAGACTTTTATATGGCTCAAGGATTTAGCATAGAAAGTCAATCAAGGGTTAGCGACAGCATGCTATCTTTGGGCATAGGCTGTCATTTTCACTTAACTAAAATATTAGTCTAACCATTCCCCTGCGGCTGTTGGCGCAAAGAAAGGCTGAGAAAACCAATAAAATCGATCTTTTTCACCTAAGCTTGGGGCCGTGCAATTTATTCTATGTCTACCGGGTTGAGTAATTGGGCTTATATCTACGTAGATGGTTTTTCCATTAATGGTCTTGCTAAGAGTTTGACCATTTTGAAAGCAGTTAATCTGGCGTGGTATTAAGTCTGTAGAATTCACCGTTAATCTAAGTTGTTTATCAGAAAAAGGTAATCTAATTTTTGGTTCATCAGGAACAACCCCATTGACTGGCATAGATAGGCTACTTAATTTTACTCGTAAAGAATTCATTTCACTATAGGCGCCTGCGGCCGGAAAACGAGGTAAAGCAGAGAAGTCGCTAAAAGAGGCTATCGCACCGCTATGCTGAGCAAATCCAATGTAACCTAGTGATCTTAGATGTAATTTTAGTGATTTATCAAATTCTCCATATGGAAAAGCCAAATATTTAAGGCTATAGCCTATATGTTGCGCCAGCATTTTTTCGGCTGCTTGAATATCATCCGTGACTCGGTCAAGCCACTCTTGTTGTGACTCTTCGGCGTTTGTATCTAGCATGTGCTGATGTTGTTTGCCATGATTGGCAAAGGTAGCGCCTTCGGCTGCCATCTGAGTGACTTGATGCCAATCGAGTTGACTAGCCATATTTCCTATAAGGGGTGGATTGACAAATACCGTATAGGGAAATGAAAACTCCTGAATAATAGGATGGGCATTTGTAAAGATATTTTCATAGCCGTCATCAAAGGTAATAACTACGGTTTTGTCTGGTAATGGTTGTTTGTTTTGTAGGGCGTCGATAACATCCTTTAAGGGGAGCACTTGATGGTTGTCAGCCAAATATTGCATATGCTGGCGGAAAGTCACTGGAGATACCGAGGTAACTGTGGGCGTCGCGTGACTAACATGGTGGTAAAGCAAAATGACTGCATTGTCCTTTGCCCAAGTGTTTAAGCAAAATAGCGCACATGTTATGGTCAACAAATCAATGCACCTTTTTTTCCTCATTTGATTCCTTATAAAAACGTAAATAGATGATATTCAATATTCTACCAAACTTTTTTCAAAATCGATTACACCAAAAAATAATTGTCATTGCGATACCGATGATTTTAAGCAATATCACTACGCCTTTGATGGGACTTGTTGATACTGCGGTGTTGGGGCATATGCAAGGAGCACATTTTCTGGCTGGCGCATCGGTAGCTGCGATAATCATCTCTCAGTTGTATTGGTTATGTGGATTTTTACGGATGACCACTACTGGACTTAGTGCCCAAGCAAAGGGTAGTGAGGACAAAGAACAACTTAATCAAAGTTTGTTTCAAGGGCTAGTCATAGGATTTACCTTGGGCTGTATTTTATTGATAGCTCAAGATGGCATTCTCGCTTTAGGGTTATATTTTGCCGACGCCACACCCATTATTGAGGGGGTCATTTCCGAGTATTTTTCTACACGCATATGGGGGGCGCCTGCTGCAATAGTCAATCTAGCGCTAATTGGCTGGTTAATAGGTCAGCAAAAAGCAAAACAAGTTTTGATTATTCAAGTGCTGGCAAACCTACTAAACCTAGTGCTTAATCTATGGTTGGTACTTGGGTTAGGCTTAGAAGTGTTCGGTGTGGCGCTTGCGAGTGTGCTTGCAGAGTATTTTATAGCTATAGTGAGCTTAGTCGCCGCACTACATATCATTGGCAAACCCATCATACTTAAAAAGTGGTTCTCAGTGGGTTTTATACGGCCACTACTTTCCTTAAACGGCCACACGTTTCTTAGAAATTTGATATTGCAAGCTTGTATTGCGTTCCTTATTTTTAAAGGTGTAGGTTTTGGATCAACTGCGGCGGCCATTAACGCTATCTTAATGCAGTTTTTTACATTAATTGCCCTTGGTTTAGATGGGGTTGCTTACGCCGCTGAAGCTTTGGTGGGCGAACAAAAAGGCAAAAAAGATATAAAGGGAATTGTTCAAGTGACCTTACATGGATTGGTGTGGTCGACCCTAGTTGCAGTAATTTACGCTATGGTTTTTGTTGTTTCTGGGGGGGATATAATTGTACTAATAACAAATCAAGCTGATCTTCAACTCGCCATGAATGACTACTTAATATTTGTATATTGTTTGCCGCTTATTGCCCATTGGTGTTTCTTTTTTGATGGCGTATTTGTTGGGTTAACGCGAGCTAAAGCCATGGCGAATAGCATGTTGTTGTGTGGATTAGTGATTTACTTCCCTGCTTTGTGGATATTATCAGCGTATGAAAACCTAGGGTTATGGGGCGCTATGATGCTGTTTCTACTAGCTAGAGGTATCAGCTTAGGAGGCTATTTTATTTATCTTTATCGAACTGAGAAGGTGGCGGTTTAAAGCTAGTCGTCAAGCGGTGCGCCAAAATGCCTAGGTAGCCTCTAAAGGCATATAAGCTACCTATAGTTAACAATATTAAACCTGAAATTTGAATAATAGGCACAAACTTTGTGCCTATTAATATGATGATCGCACCTAGGCAAAATAGGCCTAAACCACGTTTAAATAATGCCCAACTCTTATTAGGTTCGTTGGCCAAGCGTTGTAACCAGTTAATATTAATAACCCACTTGAGTTGAAAAGTTGGCAATATTTAGTAATAAGAATGATCGCCGGCTTGGTGTTCAGTCGCATCTCGTACCGCTGTTAACTCTCCAGGAAACTGCTCAAGCATTTGTTTTTCGATGCCCTCTTTTAATGTAAGATCGACTTGAGCACAACCATTACAACCTCCACCAAACTGCAACACAGCTTCTTTCTCTTCGGTGATCTCAACTAGCATCACTTTACCACCATGACTGGCAAGTTGTGGATTGATTTCGGCTTCAATCATATAACTAACCCGTTCGGCTAAAGGTGCATCGCTGTCAACTTTACGAGCCTTGGCATTAGGTGCCTTTAATGTCAGCTGCGAACCCATTTGATCAGTCACAAAGTCTATTTCGGCTTCTTCGAGAAAAGGTGCACTTTCTAAATCCACCACGGCATCAAAACCATTGAACTCTAGGACAGTGTCTGAACCTTCTACTGCATCTGGTGGGCAATAAGACACACCGCATTCGGCACTTGGTGTGCCAGGGCTCACCACAAATACTCTAATATTGGTATCTGGCTCTTGGTTAGCTAACAACTTGCAAAAGTGTGCTTGAGCGGTGTCTGAAATGGTGATCATGTGCTTTCTACCTCAAAAATAAGTCTATTTGAATGATACCAAAATTACTTGACTAAAACACTCAAGTAATTAGTTTTCGTTATGTTAATTTTGACTAAAACATGCGACTATTTTGGTAATTACTGTATGACTGGACGGCTACCTTGAACAAATTATTACAAGTTTTTATTTTCTGTTTTTACTGTATTAACACATCGGCTCTAGCCGTTGTTGACTCTGCCTACTTACCTGCGGGTACCGAGTATAACAGTAGTATAACTACACCCACACAAGCATTAGGCGCTCCAGTTGGTGAGTGGCATGTACGCCACGATCAACTGGCTAACTATATGCAAACTTTGGCTACCCAATCTGACCGCGTTAGCCTGATAGAAACGGGGCGAACCCATGAGAATCGCCCTCTTTATTTACTGGCTTTTAGCTCTGTCGAGAATCAACAAAACTTAGTTGATATTCAAGCCAAACATATAAAAAACTTAGGGAAAGTTACCGATAAAAACGATCCTCTGGTTTTATGGATGGGTTACAGCGTACATGGAGATGAACCATCAGGCTCTAATGCCGCACTTCTGATTGCATATTACCTAGCGGCCGGTGAAAGTGAATTAGTCAATCAACTGCTCAAAGATAATATTATTTTGCTCGACCCTAGTGTTAATCCCGATGGGCTATCGCGTTTTGCACAATGGGCTAATATGCATAAGGGTAAAAATCTGGTTTCTGACCCAAATCACAGAGAGCACCAACAAGCTTGGCCATCGGGTCGCACTAACCATTATTGGTTTGACTTAAATCGTGATTGGCTATTGTTAACTCACCCTGAGTCACGAGCAAGGATTGCGCAATTTCATCAATGGCGTCCTCATGTGTTAACCGACTTCCATGAAATGGGCACTAACAGCACTTACTTCTTTCAGCCGGGTATCGCTTCTAGAAAAAACCCTTGGACCCCCTTAAAAAACGTCGAATTAACCGCAGCTCTGGGGGATTTTCATGCTGCGGCACTTGATGAAACTAAGCAGCTTTATTTTACCCAAGAGAGTTTTGATGATTTCTATTATGGCAAAGGCTCTACCTACCCTGATGCCCATGGCAGTATTGGTATTTTGTTTGAACAAGCCAGCAGTAGAGGGCACTTGCAGGACTCAAGTCACGGTAAATTGAAGTTTGCTGACACTATCCAAAATCAGGTAACCACCTCTCTTTCAACTTTCAAGGGGGCTTTAGCCAACAAACAAGCCATTCTTGATTACCAAATAGATTTTGCTAAACAAACTCAAAAACTAATTACAGATGACGATTTAGCTGGATATGTATTAAATGAAAAATTGGATCAATCTCGCTTCTCAAAAATGTTAGAAATATTAGCGGCTCACCAAATCCAGTATTGGCCCCTTAGCAAAGCAGTCAAGGTAGATGGGCAGACATTTGATACTAAACACAGTATGTTTGTACCTTTA
>NZ_CAKZKO010000144.1 GCF_937123705.1 uncultured Paraglaciecola sp.
TGTTCGCGCAGACCTTTGCATTCCGTGGTGTTGAATTCGGCAACTGGGTTGAGCAAGGCAAACGCCAATCTGATCTGAACAACACGTTTGACTCGCTGATGGACCTGGCGGCCGTCGTTGACGTACCACCACAGGCGCTCTCACTGAGTGGTGAACTCGGTCTGGCGTTCGGAGCTCGCGGTACCGGCGGTAGGCAAGCGTTTGCGGCTCACTACGAACCTGACGCTATTGCGATCAACCTGACGAAGAAGGCAGGCGCTGGCAGTCTAGGACACGAGTGGTGGCATGCGCTGGACAATTACTTCAACCGTCGTTCGGATGCACCAGGTTATGCATCCGAACGCCCCGCACGAACCATGCGTCCTGAGCTTCAAGAAGCGTTCACCAATTTGCGCAAAGCGATTGTCAGTACCAAGATGGTCAAACGATCGCAAAAGATGGACGGCCGCCGCAGCAAACCCTACTGGGCGACCGAGCGAGAAATGTCGGCCCGGGCGTTTGAAGCCTATCTGATCGCCAAGCTTCAGGACCAGGAGGTATCGAACGACTACCTAGCCAATGTCGTTGATGAGAAGTCATGGGACGCGATGGCCAGTATGGGGATGGAACTCGATAGTTCTTACCCCTACCCCACTATTGATGAAATGCCAACGATTCGAGAGGCATTCGACAATCTGTTCCAGGTCGTTGAAACGAAAGCTGATGGCGACAAGGTCGCACTGTTCAATCTCAGTGATACCAACCCTGAAGAGGCGGACGCGAGTGTTGAGCGGGTTCAAGCGATCGCTGACCAGTTGGCGGCATCCTGGACGAATCGCCCGGAAATAACAGTGCTGCCGTCGTTCGACGATGCGGACAAAAGTATGCAGGCGGATCTGTCACCTGATGCGAAAGGCCGTCCAATGGCTGCCCATCGCGCCGGGCACATATATCTATTTGCTGATGAACTGAAAACCGACCATGCAATCGCAACGAGTCTCTTTCATGAGGCGTTTGGGCACTATGGCATTCAGGGCTTGCTAGGAAAAGATCTAAATGCAGTTATGGATGACGTGGCGAAGCGCCGACCTGCCGCAGTACGGGCCAAGGTAAAAGAGTACGGATGGGATTACCGAGATTCAGCGCTTCGCAGAAAAGCAGCTGAAGAAGTCCTTGCCGAAGCAGCCCAGCACACCCCCGAGCTCGATATAGTGCAACGTGCCATCGCGGCTATTCGGAATTGGCTACGATCGCTTGGTGTGCCTTTAGCTTTGAGCAATCATGACATTATTCAATCGATTATCGAACCCGCTCGAAAGTTCGTGCAATCTGGCGCCCCGAAAGCCGGGCACGGTACCCGTGTGTCGTTTCATCAAGCATCGCCAAACCCGATTGAGCCGAGCGATGCAGCACAGGCGGGCACTGCAGCTCAGATTAGCGATGTTCTTCACCAGGCGTGGAAGAACCGAACGACAAACGGCAAGGCCTTCAAATGGTGGCGGGGTATCAATACCCAGTATCACAAGGCAACGCTCGATGCAGATTTTTCCAAGGTGTTTCGTCACGCTCAGGCGTTCACACAGACGACCAACCGGGTGGCCAACAAGGCAGCAGATATGGCTCCGCATCTACTGCCGAAGCTGGGCAGTATCCGCGACCTAGTCGGCCCAAACCGTCGGAAGGGTCTCAAGCAAGAGGATCAGGACGCAGTTTCAAAGGCATTGTTCTCCGGCACACTGATTGATTCGGACCCAACCAAGGGCAAGGTCTACACGGAGAAGGAACTAGCGGATGAGTTTGGCCTGAACGAAAAGCAGATCGACCTGTACTTCGAAGGACGCAACGCGATCGATACGTCACTGCACGAGATCGCCAAGGCTCACCTTCAGGGCTTGGGCTACGGCCGGATGCCGTTCAAGCTACGCCAACAGATCCGCGATGCCCGGGATATGGATCACGCTATGGAGATCCTTAAAGAAAATCATGAGCATCTGAAAAAGTCCTCCTGGGCCAGTTACGAGCAGATCGAAGCGGCCAAAGAGATGGTCGAGGACGGACAACAGCATGTCAGTCGGGTGCAGGCTCTGATTGATGGCGGTTATGCACCGCTATCTCGCTTTGGTCAGTACGGCGTATGGATCTTCGAAGTCAACGAAGATGCCGAGGAAGGTGATAGCAATATCGAATCGCTTTACTTCAGTGCCTACGATTCACTTGCATCTGCCAATAAGGACGCTGCGGCGCTATACGAGTCCATCAAAGAAGATCATCCGAACGCTATTCTTCAGCAAGGCGTGATGAGCCAGAAGGACTACGAGCTCTTCGCGGGGATCTCGCCCGACACGCTTGAGGTGTTTGGTAGTTCAGCCGGGTTTGATGGCTCACCGGAGTGGCGGGCCTATATCGAGTTGGTTAAATCCAATCGATCAAGCATGAAGCGAATGCTCGAGCGCAAAGGAACGCCAGGCTACAGCGAAGATTTGCCGCGTGTGTTGGCGCACTTTGTGACGAGTAACGCTCGGTCAGTCTCGGCTAGCTACCACATGAAAGACATGCTGGATGCCGCTGAGAACATCTCGCAAGAGAAAGGCGACGTCAAGGATGATGCGATCGCACTGGTTAAATACCTTCAGAACCCGGTTGAAGAGGCAGCTGCCATCCGCGGCTTGATGTTTACGTGGTTCTTGGGCGGATCAATCGCGTCAGCAGCCGTGAATATGACTCAGTCACTCACGATGACGATGCCCTACCTGGCCGTCAAGGATGGCGCACTCGGAGCGGGCCAACGGGTCACAGCTGCGGCGATGGAAGCCCTACGCGGTGCCAAAGACCATGACATGGCCCAAGCACTTGAGAAGGCTGCTGAGGACGGTGTCGTCGAGCCGCAGGAGATCCATGCCCTAACAGCGGAGGTCACGCGTTCACGCGGCAAATCTCTGAACATGCGCAAAGCGTTGTTCGCATGGGGTTACCTGTTTCAGCAAGCAGAGGTGTTCAACCGCAGGACTGCCTTCATCGCTTCGTACAGGCAGGCAAAGGAGAACGGCTCCGAAACACCCTACTTTGACGCCAAGGACGCCGTCGAAGCCACTCAGGGTATCTACTCACGCGAGAACCGCGTCAACATCGGCCGCGGTGCGGTAGGGTCGGTAGTTATGACGTTCAAGCAATACTCAATCGCTTACATTGAATTTGTCTCGCGCCTCCTGTTATACACCGACCCAAAGACAGGGCGTCGCAAGATTAACCCCAACAAGGATGCTCGTAACGCCGGTTTGTTGGCTTTGGGTGTACTCGTTGCGATATCAGGCCTGAGTGGCTTGCCATTCATGGAAGACCTGGATGATGTGATTGATACGCTCGCTCAGGCCGCTGGGTACAACTTCCAAGTGGGCGAAGCCAAAGAACAGTTCATGGCTGATGTGTTCGGCGAGCAGATCAGTGCGCTCATGATGCGTGGTGCTTCGGGTATTCCAGGGGCGCCAATAGACGTTCAGCAGCGTTTGGGGATGGGCAATTTGATTCCTGGTACCGGCGCGTTCTTGAAATCGAATCGCGGGCCCAGTCGTGAAGTGTTGGAAATGCTCGGACCAGCAGCCGGCATGGCCAAGCAACTTGGCAAAGGCACTGAACGTTTGCTGGCTGGTGAGCCTGTTGGTGCGCTCAAATCAATGATGCCAGTTGCACTCACGAACGCCTATAAGGCTTATGATATGGCCACGCTCGGCATGTACCGTGACACACGTGGCCGACGGGTAGTCGATACAAACGGTTTCGAAGCGATTTTTAAGGGCATGGGATTCCAACCAGCCTCAGTTGCAGCAGCTGGTCGAACCGAGTGGCAGGTACAGAGCAAGGTCAACATCAATCGGCGCAACGAAAGTGAGATCGCTGGTTTATGGGCCGAAGGTTTATTTGAGAAAGACGATAGCAAGATTGAGCGAGCACGAAGCCGCCTGACTGCGTGGAACGAAAAGAACCCGCAGTTTCCAATCCGTATCACGCGGAGCCAACTGAAGCGCAGGGTTAAGGCGATGAGCCTGACCAGATCACAGCGTATTAGGAAGGCGGCCCCAAGAGAGATCCGGGCAACTGCGGCTGCGGCATTGGCATCCGACAGGTGACGTCATGCCAGATTTGCAAGCTCAAAGCGCCGAAACGGGCGGGTCCGAGCGTTTACGCTCCCAAAATGGAATACTCCTAACGATGCCGGCGGGCGAAGCTAGCGGTCTTGGCACCGTTGGCCGCATCGCCGCCGCCGGTCAACTTTATAGCGCCGACGACAGTATTCCCGCCGACACGAAGCATTTCCTGCTGGAGGTTGTTGCCGGAACCTGCACAGTTCTCGGGCGCGAGCGAGGCCCAAATGATGAGGTCCTCGCATTGTCGATTGGTCCATTTACCGCTGCCATCCCCTTTACTGTCTCGAGCGGTGGTTCGGTCTACGTCATTACAGGTACGTAATGACCGGCATCGCCTACCTTGGCAACACGATTGGACTTGGAAGAGCCCGTCGCGGTATTAGCTCGGGTATCCACCACTTGGGTACTAGCGGGCCCAGACTGATTTTCACGCCCTCCGCCCCCATCACAGAGCTATCCCCGAACGGCACAGTAGTCGGCACAGCATCAGGCAACGGCGGGCCTGAAAACATCACGTTCAGCGATTGGACGCTCACCGACGACTACAACGGTGCATTCGCCATTGATCCTGTGACTGGCGTGGTAACCGTTGCTGATCCGGCGGAATTGTTGTGCCCGGTGGGCTGGCTCTCGCCCATCCCATTTGAGACTTTTACCGGGACTACGCAACGTTTTGCATGGGTGCCGGGTGGGTATACAGAATTTCAAATTGTCGTTACCCCTAACAGTGGTGGCATCCCTATCCATGTTAGCGAGGTGTTAATGAGTAATATTTATGAAATTCCTGGCCTGCCGGCAGATGGAAGTCAGGTCGTTGTCGATTTGCGATACCGAGTTGACGGAGGGGCTTGGCGAGAGCTGACTGCTATTTTTGTTTCGCATACCACTGTTGCCGAAGCCAATCAGTCACCAACGTCGCCGGCAATCGGCCCTTTGCCTCTCAAACATGACGAGACAATCGAGGTTGACGCAGCGGGCCAATCGGCCGACCCAGAAAACGAAACGCTATTCGTTGCCAAGATCGGGGCGGCGACTGCCGATCTTGGTCAGTGGATTGACATCACTAACGGTGAAGCAAGATTGTTACCGAGCGGTTCAATTGAAATAAGGTCCAATCCTGGGTACTACGGAGCATTGATTATTCCTTATGCCGTTAGTGATGGTGTGAACACGTCGAGTGATGCGAATATTAGTGCCTCAGTCTCTTCTAATGTCTTGACGACACCGGCGCTCTACTTGCCTGGGCCATCGACAACGCTCTTTCGACAAAATCCGTCGTTCCGCTGGACCACTGCTGGAAATGTTGAGTATCAATTACTACTAGGGTCAACGCTCGGCGGTAGCGACTATTTCGATTCTGGTGTTTTGATCAACCCATTCGTGACGCCGACAGGATTGCCTGGGGCTGGCGAAACTGTCTATGCTCGTCTTCTATTCCGCGCGGCGGGAGGCACTTGGTATTGGATAGATACGACATTCACTGCGCGGACGGTCAGTGCTGCGCCAGTAGCTGTACCTGGCTCCGAGGGGCCTTACGCGGTCACGAAAAACATCCTGTTGAATATGCCATTACTGGCGAACGACACCGGCGCGAATCTTTCGATTGTTGCGATAAATCAGTTCACGGCACAGGTGGATGTGCCTATTGTGATCAATAACGGATCGTGCACATTGCGGTCCGATGGAACGGTTGACTACTTACCTAATACGGATTTCATTGGTGAAGATAGTTTCAGTTATTACGTGTCGGCTAATGGTAGTGAGCCTGTTTACTCAGATGTTTATCTGAATGTGGCCGAGGTAGGTGCGCCTACCCCTCCGCCACCACCGGCCCCTGCGCCAGCAGCAACGCCGCCGCCGCAAGTGCGACCTCCGTTAACTCCTGAGACAATCAGTTTTGATCCGGCCCTGGCGCGATATGTTGACCCCAATGGGTCTGATGCGGCAAATGGTCAGAGTGTTTCCAACCCGTGGCGCACACTGGCCTACGCCGCCCAACAGGCTGTGCCCGGCACAACGATCTTTGTCAAATCGGGGACATACACAACCGGTACGATTGTTTTTGCAAGCAACGGAACTAGCGCCGCCCCGATTCGGGTAGTTGGATACCGGGCAAGTCCCGGCGACGCCAATGCATACCGTAGCGGAGAGACGTTTGTAACTATAAACGCCGCAAATGGCCCGGTGCTGAGGGGGGCAACACGAAATTCTGGGCTGATATTCAGTCTTGATAACCGTAGCTATATCGAGCTGCACAATCTGCAGATGACAAACGTCAGTGCGTGCGTCTACGGCACGGCAATGTCTTATTGCCGAATCGTGAATTGTTTCGGTCGTGACTTGGGGGACTTGAACGCTGACTATAACGGGCTTGGAATAAAATTCCATCGCAACTCGCACCACAATGAAGCGCTGAACTGCGTCGTTATAAATGCCGGGGCCGAGGGCATTATGAATCTGGGCGACGACAGTAAGACGGTCGGATGCTTTGTCGCCAGTAATGACAACCAAACCGGCGGTAAGTCATCAACGGATTACTTTTGCTGGACTACAGGTCTTAGAAATTATATCGCCCACAACACTGTATTGCGAGTGGAGCCGCACGATCATGTCGGGCACGGGGTGATCGTTGAGGCTAATCTTGATCCTGGCTACTCAGCCGAAAACAATTTGGTATACAGCAATACCGCTATCGGGTTCGACGGCGGCGCGTTTCAGTTGCGATGGAGTGGCGTGAAGAATAATCGTTTGCTTGATAACGTAGCTAGAGACGGCGGCGGCACGGCATTGATGATTCGGGACGGAGCTGAAGGCAATTCTGTAGAAAATCACACCGGCACAAATATGGCAATCGGTATTGGGTTCTTTGGCGTTGGTGAGGATGGCACCTTTTTTACGCACTACCGGAGTGGAACATCGAACACGATTCTCGATATGTCGCTGACTAACATGACTACGGCGGCAATCTCATTCCACAGCTACATACACAGCACCGCCAACGCGAATGACAACATTATCGAACGCCTTGCTTTGAATGGGGCTACAAGATTGTTCGAGAAGAACCACCACAGCGCCGGCAATATCATGCGGGACTCGACTATCACGGGCGTCCCAGTTCTGATCAATGGCACGTTCGCGGGCGAGGGAACTGGTTTCACGTTTGAGAACACGACCGGGGTTCCGGCATGATGGGTCATACCTGCTATCTGCCGATCACGATTCAAGCAACCGGAAGTGACTCGATTGTTTACACAAAGACTGTGCTGGTTCCTTTGACGGAGCCAGTCTATGTTTCCCTTATTGATTTAGACGGTGCCGCATGGGTTGATCCCGATGGTGCCGCAATTGTGGAGTTAGCGTAATGGCTGATGGACCAGCAGTATTAAGAGCGGGGCGTATCCCTGAAGCATTGGCTGTCGCACTAGATCCGGTCAATCCTTTTTTCGTCAGAGGTTCAGACGGGAAAACCGCATTGGCCAGCTCTATCGCTGCAATTGGAGCAGTGGTTGTTCGGGCTAGAGGCGGGTCACTGGATGACTCAGCGAATATTCAAGCCGCCATCAATGCCAACCCTCACGGCACTGTTCTGCTGCCCGATGATTTATACAACCTCTCAATTGGGTTGATCATTCCAACGGGGCAGACTGCCGCGCTTCGCGGCTCGGGGAAAACGCTGTTATTCGCAAAAACGACCGGTATGGTCGCGGTATGGGTGAAGCGAGATATTACGTATTTGAATGCTCATCGTATCGACGGTTTGCACATATACGGGTCTTCTGCTGCGACCGGCATCACCGGGCTGAGAATTGGCGAGACGACAACAGCAGTCGGGCAACCGGGGTCGCGGCTTAATTCGCATGTCTCGAACTGCATTATTCAGAAGTGCGCAATCGGACTTGATTACGTCGAAATGCTGGAAGGCGTCGTCCAAAATATGCAGATTGTTGATAACGACATTGGGCTAGTAATTACGTCAGGAGTCACTAATGGTGGAGCCAATGCGAATACGTTTTCCGATGTCCATTTGAAATCCAACAAACTAGGGTTGTTTGCGTTAAATAGAGCGTCGTGGGAAATGGCGGGCAACCGATTTGAAGGCGGGTCAATCCAAGGGAGCGAAACCTGCGGAGTCGCGATTATCGGCGCAAGAGATATTGTCTTCGACGGAACTCATTTAGAAGCAAATACTGTTGATGCAGTGACGCCTAGCATTACTTACGAAGGTGAAATCATTCCGCGAATGTCCTGCTACGTAAAGAATAGCGCGATGGAGCTTAACAATGTATATAACGCTGAGACTGCAAGCCCTTCCATATCTCTAGTCAATTCCACTTTAAGGCATAAAAACATGGGTGCTGGTGGTTCCCTTATCGCCAGTCATGTCGTTGCAGACTCGGACTCGTATGTAGAGTACGACGGACAGCAGCGTCATCACGGGTACTGCACGGGACCGGTGTCACGCTGGCCGACTGGAATAGCGATAGATCAGCCTAACGGTTGGGCGATTATGGGGTTGCCGGTCACGTATGACACAACGTTCCCGCCCAATTTATATAACCAAGCAGACTCTCAAACCCCAGCTTTTGTTTCGGTTGCGGCTGAGGCAACGGTAAACGCGAACATCGTTGATGATTTCGTCGGCGCGGCTTCCAGTATTACTTTCGGGTCGGTGGTTGGCTCAACGTCCGTTAATAGGTTTTTGTTCGTTAATTTTCCTGACAATTTGGCTGTTGGCGATTGGGGCATGGTTTCGTTTTTGGTTAAATCAACTGTCGCTGATGCGCAAATAAAGTTTGCTTTGGTAGGCACCGGGAACGTGCCGTTTGATGCAGTGGTTGGTACTGAGTGGAGGCGCATATTTATCGCCGTTAAAGCAACGGCATCAACGTCTGTCCAAATATTTGTGTACCCGACTGACACAAAAGGCGCAACGCTGAACTTCTCAAGAATGCACTGCTATCGAGCAGTGTCAAAAGACGAATGGAAAACAGCCTCTAGTCTTTTGTTGTCTGGCGCGTACACGCCGAAAACGACTTAATGCTATGAAAACGCTTGACCGGACAGGAAATGACCGAGCATGAATTCCGATAGCGATGTTCAACGGACATGATCAGTTCCCGTCCTATCTCCGCATCCAGTTATTCCGTCTACTTCAATTTGTTAGAGATGGTCATATGAACGACAGCGTAGTCAGAATATTCAGCTTTGCGGGATTGGCTAGGCTCTTCCCAACGTTGCAGGTAGCGACTGTTCTGGGCTTGCTGGCTGAGGGCCGTCTGACCGACTCGCTTACCTATCGTCTTTTTGCTGGAGATCCGTTCGCATTAGTTCTAGCCGGGGTAATGGCTCTAGCGCTGATGTTCAGTTGGTTTGAATGGACTACTTTTATTCTCAAACTTTGCGACGACTTAGACCTTCATTGGAGGGGCCGGCCGGCGATAGTGATGGGCATTTGCTTGATGGTTTTGTCGGGTGCATCACTCGCCGCACCACCCTACTCGCCGACACTTGCCGTTAACTACCTGCTGACGGGCATATTCTCTGTCGTTCTTGGCTGGCGATTGGCAACTCCCGCTGTCAGGGTGCGGAGTGCGCTGCATGGCTACTGAGGCGATTGGAAAGGGAATTGCAGCGAGCGCTGCCGTCGGGGTTGTGGCAACGAATCAATTCGTGCTCGACTTCACTGGACTGCCGTGGTTTTCGATTTTCATTGCTGTGATGATCGCCGGCGCTGGCGGTGGCGTTCACAGCCTCAAATACCTCGAACTGCCGGACGTTCCTCTCAGATTTTATCTTAGAGATATTGCCTACGGCATGTTCGCCGGACTGATCTCAATCTTGTTTGCCGGTCTTTTGTCTGAATTGGGGTGGGTCACTCTTGGGCGCTATGGAACACTCGGTCTCGCGGGCGTCGGGGGCTACTTGGGAAAACCGTGGCTGGACAAGTTGGGCGGCAAGTTACTCAATTACGAGGTGAAATCATGACGAACTTGCTTCTCTCGTTTTTACTTGCAGTCCTGATGATGAGCGCCGCCTCTGGGCAGGAACCGCCCGAGCACGGCAAGTGGCAGACGATCGAGCATCCCACCGCAACCGAATTGATTGTTAGTAGTACCGGCGGTTCATTCGGCGTGATCTGCAACGACTCAGGGTGCAATTTTTTTCTGGAGCCGAATTCCGGATGCGTTCCGTTCGTCAGATATCCGATTCTGATTAATTCCGTGAGACGAATGGGAGTGCTCAACACAAAATGCGTACTTCTCCAATCTGATAGCTCACCGCGACTTGTATTGTTGCTGTCAGACAAGCAGCCGCTGATAAATGCGATGCTATCCGAAATGGACATCAGCATCGCATTCCCTGAGCAGGCAGGCGGCATGACTGTGATCGATGCGCCGATGACTGGTACTCGTGAACTACTTTCCGGTGTCATGCCTGACTTACCCAAAGCACCGGCCAAAGTGGATGCGGTGATATGAAATTCTTGGGCATAGGGTTTTACAACCCTCGGACCCACAGCATTGTTGGTGAGCCGACTCCGATCAAAGACAAGATTGCCAAAACCAAGATGCAAGTGGCGTTCACTGCATCCTTTTTCGTACTGATTGTCTACGTCCTCGGCGAACTTGTGCTAGTGGCTGCCAATGCTTATTGGCCTGATTTGAGCCTCAAATTCTCTGTTAGTTATGCCAACTCAATGGAAAACCTTGCCCTAATGGGCTTCACTCTTTTGCTCGGCAAGGCATCCGACAGGGCGGATGTTAAGGATGAGGTTAGAAGGGAAATAGAGTCCCAGAGATTCGGCGGCGGGGCGGAGATTGACAAATGAAGCGCAAATACACTCGCGCCGACTTTCAGATGTCCCGTAGCGATCGGGACCGTCTCAAGGGCGTTAAGCCGGTGATGATTCGCCTGGCAGAGCGTATCTATCGTTTGTTTCCTCAGCAGTTTGACCGGCGAATCCTTCGGCTACGTATTGATCCACGCGGCGGGAAACGAACACGGGCGGTGCAGAGACTGCTATTCGAGACTGGCGCGTCCAAGACTATGGACAGCGCTCATCTCAAAGGCGAAGCCATTGACTTCGTTATACAGATCAAGATCAATGGACGATGGGAGCCGATCTGGGAGAAGCAACTGTACGTCCAGCTCTACCACGAGGTCATTGCACCGGCTGCTGAAGACATTGGTATCGCCATCCGATGGGGTGGCGATTGGGATGGTGACCTGGCGAGTAACGATGAAACGTTCTTCGACGGTCCCCACGTCGAACTAAAGAGGGCTGCGTAATGGCTCTCGGTGCAACTATCTCCGTATGGCTTGCCAAAAAAGGTCTGAGTAAATTCTGGCCGGTCCTCAAGTACGGCATTCCAGCATTGATAGCGGTTGTTCTGACATCGTGGGCATTCATTTGGCATCAGGGGAAAGTCGATGCCGTTCACCAGACGATCACGGACTTGAGAAAAGAGCTCGTAACTGCAACCGACGCAACGCGGGATGCTGAAGCCGAGCTTGCGCGATTCGAACTTGCCAATGCTCAGGCTCACCTGGCTGGCCAGGAGTACTACTTGGAGAAGGTAGATGAACAGAAACGAATTCTGCGCTGGCGGAGTAATCGCCGAGCCGAGGCTGATCAGAAGGCCCTTAGAGAATCGCAACGTGAAAGCGAAGCGCTCCGGATCAACTTGGTGGCCGCACAGGACGCTATTGATGGCCATGTCTGCACTGTGCCTGGCGCTCTTGGGCGGGTGTGGAACAACGCTATGGGGCTCCAAAGAAGTAGCAGAGCGCCCGGTGATCATCGCCACGCCCCTGAAGTGTCCGAAGCCCCTGGAGCCGGATTACCCACCAGCGGAGTTGATGCTGCCACCGGGCGCGTTGATTCCTCACCCGGAGAAGGACTCCCCAATGACTGAGTTCGCCCGCGACGCTACTGCCAACTTCTCCGAGTACCGAACGGTCAGACGTCGATTGATCATGCTGCAGACCTACATTCGAAATCAGCGCAAAGAAGTACCGGGGGATCTATGAGCGACGAACTCGATCCCTACCCTTGCGGTCCGAAGTCCTGGCCAGACCGAATGCGGAAATGGCTATCACCCGATTGGGTGAAGCCTGGATGCTACTTGCATGATGATGGCTATGTGGGTGGCGATCGCAAGCTTGAAGACGCGCAGTTTAGGCGGCGTCAGTTCGAAGGGGCGTTTGGCGATAAGGCCGGAGAAGGACATGTCTGGCGCGAGATGTATGCGTTCGCTCAAGGGATGGGTGTGACGTTTCTGGGCTGGATGTTTAAGAAGGCACGCAAGCCTTTTTGGAAAAAGAAATTTTGGAAGAAATGGTAGTGGACGGCACGAAAGCCATCCGGACGCGGTCAGGTACCGATTCCAACCATGTGGGTAATGAATGAAGCATTGAACCGTGAAGTCGCCACTGCGATACAGGGATCAACAGAGACAGAGCGGATCGGGCAAATCATTAGCACGATCATTGCCAGGATTGGAAACCCAACGGTTGAAATCCGTGATGGCAGCGGGGTGCTCGCGAGCCATACGTGGCCCAGTAGCCTGTCGGCGGATGACACTGGCTTTAGGCTGCCTGCGACCACTCCCTCAGGCACCAATACCGGGATCGATCCCGCGACCGTAGGCTTAACCGCGACGGTGCGAAGTGCAAGCGGGATCTACGTTCTAAGCACATCGAGCGTGGGTGATGCTCAAACGGATGATGTGGTGATCCCGGAGGCCTTTGCCAACGGTGAAACGGTGCCTTTCGCAGTCGTCGGGCTGATAGAGCCTGTATCGAATCTCGGCGCCGCCCCGACGCCAGCACCACCACCAGCGCCCACACCAACCCTTAATACTGTCGACACTATTATCTCGGATATGACAGGTAACAACGACCTCACGATTCTTGGTGTCGTTGACAACCAGGGCAATCCGTTTCGATGGCAGCTGAATCCGACGCCCGCCCAGATAGGGCATGGAGCGCGAGCAAGAGGTAGTGCAGCCCCTCAGTGGTGGCTGAACAGTGGTGATGTGCCTGCAGAGTTCAAAGACGACGATCTATGGAACGCTTTCACCCAATGGTTTGTCCTGTTCGAAGGTCAAGGCAACTCAAGCGATAACGTCCGAATTGAAGCCCGCAACTGTTACGCCTACTACCTAAGCAAGGCTACTGGAAACTGGGTCAAGATAGATGAGACCGCTCAAGCCACGGCATACCGCGTGACGAAGAACGCGTTGCAATGGGCCGGAACACTTTCCAGTGAAGACCTTGTGCAGGTCACAGACGGGCCGACCTCCGTGCGCGTCAGGCCTTCACAGGCGTACATCACACACGGCGAATGGGACCCCCGTGATGTCCCCGAAGATCCCATTCGAGCAAGCATCGCTGCCTTCGCCGACGATATCGACGCCATCTTTGTCACGCTCGAGGCTCGGATGGTCAAGCACGATTCGAACATTTCGGGGAGCCTGGCTAGTACGGCGATCTGGGGATTGCAATCGGGCGCTGACTATTGGCCGGAACTTGATACTCAGATTGAAGTGTTGGGTGCAAACGCCGGTGTTGGTCTGTCTCGCACCAAGCGGATCCTAGAAACCTGGCAGCCCTTCAACTTTTGCACGATTGAGGGACCACGGATTGACGGCACTGCCATCCCCACTGATTTGTATATCACCCAGCAGCAGTTGCGGGATAACCCACCACCGCTGGATGGTAGCTAAAGGCATTCGGACGAGGCCCGGATAAACCCCGTCTGTAGCGACGGGCGGATCGCTCTTCCCCTTCCCGCCGGCGCCGTTGAGATCGCCGGTGGGTTTTCTCAACCATCAGGACGATGAAATGCAGCCCAGCCACGTACGAAGCATTGGCGATTACACCCGAAGCGAGTTCCCAGAGTTCCAGGAGGACTCAATGACGCGCGATGGCACCCCCTACAAGGTAGTCGTGCTCGCTGAGTACGTGCGACTTCGTGGGGATATTCACCCCAGAGACCTACTCAACGGCGCCCGGGTCAAGACTATTGCTGAACGCCAGGCGGACCACCTAAAGTTACTTTCGAAGTTGCTGTCGGGAAAGATCAATGATCTCAAGCACAGCGAGCACCAACGGCGGTTAGCGGACCTTCGAAACGTATGGGCACCCCTGGGCGGTGGCATGTTGATCGGCGGACTAATTGTGTGGGCTCTCACAGCCCTCTAACGGAGACATCAGTGGCAGACCCTACAACCCCGAATGAGCGGTTTCAACAAGCGCTGCTTGACAACTTCATGCTGCAGGCCCGCGAGGTCATCACTGAGGCGTCAGGCGATACGCGCTTCAATATTTTGGCGAGCGAACAGCGAGTGCTCCGCGCATTAACGTTGCAGATCGATCGCCTCGATGCCATCGAGAAACGAATGGCAGAGATTGCCGCCCTGCCCCCGCCTGACCCGGTGCTCGTACCAGTACCTGTTCCAGCACCAGTCGTGAGCCCGGATGGCATGGAGATCTCTGATATCGATACTGCACTGCACACCCTATCAGGCGCTGAATGGAGTATCAGTGCTGGCCGCCAGGTGCAGATAGCGGGCGTTCCGATGACCAACACCAAACATGTGGAGCGCCTGGTCTACAAAGACAGCACGATCTATCACTATGCGTCGGGCCCCTACTACGGCTGGTATCGCTGGGATGAAGCGCCACCCCGATGGACGAAGTCGCTAGACCCACTGGCCGCGAGTCGTGTCAAAGTTGGCGGTGAACTGTCAATCGCAATGAATTGAATGCAAGGTGTCTCCTCCATGCGCATCCTGCGCGATGGATTTGCCCGGCTCCGGCCGGGTTTTTTGCGGGAGCACTCTGAAACACTACACGGCACCTAATTCGTTTGATGCCAAAGTGATCAAATCGGGATCCAGAAAGGAAGGCATTTCACGTGAAACCGCTCTCCCCGGCTCGACTGTGAGTCCCGCTCTCTCCGCCAACGACTTATCTACCGTTGGCTACGGCAAACTCCCAAGCACCATAGAACACCTTGTTTTGCGGCATTAGGTGCTAGACTGCCGTCGACTAACCACCAGGAAACTCTGCCAAGGTCGACACCAAACCCTGACGAAGTGATCAAATTTCATCACCCAGCCGTTGGCATGTGATCACTTCTGAGGACTCGCAGTCAGACCGTGGCACCCAGCGATGCCTACACAACTGGTTAACAAGCTCACCGTGGCGGCCGTTCGAAAAGCGCAGCCGAAGGACAAACCGTACACGCTATTTGATGGCAAAGGCCTGCATGTTTTGGTCGCGGTTTCGGGCTCAAAAACGTGGCGGTTGCAGATCACATTTGAGGGCGTGAGACGACCGATGTCGATCGGTGTCTACCCTGCGATGACACTTGAGAACGCGCGCACGAAAGCCGAGCATCTTCGTGCATTAGCTGCTCGAGGAATTGATCCCCGCCCTGCCCGTCACACACCGATGGCTGAACTCAAGGAAGCGACTGGGGCAACCCCCTTCGACCAACTGGCCAAGGATTACTGGAAAGGGCGTGCTGGCTTGAAGTCAGGTTACTCGGAGACGGTCTTATCAGCGCTCGAGTCTTACGCTTTCCCGTTTCTGGCTGGCATCCCGGTCGATACGATTGACAGGCGCCTGGCGCTCCGTCCGTTAGAGATCCTGCACAAGCAAGGCAAGATGGAGTACCTGAAGAAGGTGCGTGGTTGGACCAGTCAGGTGTTCGAGTATGCGATCGAGATAGGCGAAGCGACCAACAACCCGCTGGGCGGCCTGAACATCAAGCGAACGTTCGGTACCGCGAAGAAGAAGCCCCAACCACATGTGCCGCAGACTGAGGTGGGCGAACTCTGGTCACGGTTGGCCATGGAGCCCGATGATGATTATGGAGTGATTAACCGGGAGTTATCCGCACAGCAAGGTAAGCAAAAAAATAACCAGCAAGCGCTCATTGCGCGCAGTGATAACTCTGCACAACGCTGTTATCAATACGGTGGTGATAGTGCACT
>NZ_CAKZKO010000145.1 GCF_937123705.1 uncultured Paraglaciecola sp.
CCAGTTAAGATTGTTTGGGGTTGAAAAACATCAACCTTATGTTCATTTATATATAAAGCTAATTCATAAAGAGGGTTTACATAAGATACAAAAGCAACAGGCTTATAACGATTGATTTCACTTATGTATTCGTTTTTATTCCTCTCATTCATTTCAAATGAGTTCAACATTTTCCTATTATAAAAACCATGGTATAGCGCATTTTTAATAGTGTTAAAACGTGAAGGTTGTCCTAGATCTGCACCCCATAAGTACATTGTTTTTTGACCAAGACCTGCACCTAACCAACCGTAACCTCTCCACATTACTGCTTCTCTGCGAGTATTACTTTCCAAATTCAATTCAAAGTGAAAAGGTTGTCCAGTTGAGCCGCCAGTTGATTTTTTAATGTTATTTTTATAGTGTTATTTATTGCTCTGGTATCAGTATTTTTAAAAGATGATCATAAAATCATGGTGCCTTCTGATTCTGCGTTAGTTCTGAAATTAGAGGGAAATTTAGTCATCGAAAAAGAAGCGATTGACCCGCTCTCAGAGTTTATGCAAGAAGCTTTTGAACAACAAAATGACAATCCTGAAATTCTACTTCAAGATGTATTGCTAACTATCGAAAATGCTAAACAAGACAGACGAATTAAAGCCTTAGTTTTGGACTTACATGGTTTAGGTGGCGCGGGTTTAGATAAACTTGAACAAATAGCAGTCGCATTAGAAGGCTTTAAGGAAAGTCACAAACCTATATTTGCAATTGGTGACTATTTTACTCAAAACCAATATTACCTCGCTAGCCGCGCCGACCATTTATACTTAAACCCAATGGGGTTTATGATGTTTGAAGGATATGGACGTTTTGGTACTTATTTTAAATCCGCATTAGAAAAACTAAAGGCTGAAACCCATGTTTTTAAAGTGGGAACATATAAGTCAGCCGTAGAGCCTTACTTGCGTGATGACATGTCTGAAGCGGCAAAAGTGGCCAATAAAGCTTGGTTACAGGAAATGTGGTCACAATACAAAACCAGTGTGGCTGCTGCTCGTGGTTTAGATGTAAGTAATTTTGATGAAGAATTAGATGTTTTCTTGGCTAAGTTTGAGCAATCTCAAGGCGATTTTGCGCAATATGCTCTGGATTATGGGTGGGTTGATGCCCTTAAAACTAGAGAACAAGCATTTCAAGAGATTGCTGCCATTGTTGGTACCAAACAAAACCACCAAGGTCTTAACGCCATTAGCTTTAAAAATTACCTCGGTGTTATCAATCCTCCATTTCCAATAATAAATAACAGCATGGATAAAGTGGCGGTAGTCGTTGCAAAAGGATCTATTTTAAACGGCACTAGAAAAGCCGGAGAAATTGGTGGTGATAGTACCGCAGCATTATTAAGAAAGGCTCGATATGACGATTCTGTTAAATCGGTTGTATTGTACGTAGACTCTCCAGGTGGAAGCGCGTTTGCATCAGAAATTATTCGCCAAGAAGTTGAAAACCTGCAAGCTACAGGCAAACCTGTGGTTGCGGTAATGAGCACTTATGCTGCGTCTGGCGGTTATTGGATTTCGGCTGGTGCCGACAAAATCATCGCCGCCCCTAGCACTATTACCGGTTCGATTGGCATATTTGGGATGTTTTTTACCTTTGAAAATACCTTAGATTATCTTGGGGTACATACCGATGGTGTGGGTACCACCGAATTTGCCAATATGGGTATCACTAAATCCTTAAATCCTAAATTTGCTGCCATTATGCAAAGAGGAATCGAACAAGGATATGATCAATTTATCTCGTTAGTCGCTGAAAAACGCAATATGACTAAAAGCCAAGTTGACCAAATTGCTCAGGGCCGTGTTTGGATAGGCGAAACAGCATTAGAATTAGGATTAGTTGACGAGTTGGGATATCTCGATAATGGCGTAAAAGCGGCTGCTGAATTAGCTAACTTAAACACATATGATACCCAATATATTCAAAGACCTATGTCTAAAAGTGAATTGTTCTGGAAAGAATTGCTAACCACAGCAAGCGTGAGTTTTAAAGGGGCTTTTGTTGCGGAGAAATCGAGCACTATTATAAATCTTGTTAAAGAAATTACCGCAGACATTGAAGCTGTTGCTAAGTTAAACGATCCTAAAGGCGTCTACGCATATTGTTTAGCCTGCGAATTTTAAAGCAACCTAAAGCACAACTGATTGTCCCGATATTTTTAATATTGGGACTTTTTATATGCTCCTTCTCAGCTCATCTTTTCTTGGTAATGTAGATTAATGTTGTCGCCTACTTCTCAGCAACTGGTAATACAAAAAGTCGAACAATGTTTTGATTATGCCAATGAGCGTTTTAATCAGCACTTCGATTTACCTAAAATTAGTTTTAAACAAAGAGGCAAAGTTGCTGGAAGTGCCCGTTTGCAAAGCAACGAGTTACGGTTTAATCCAATATTATTACAAGACAATCTCGATATTTTTATAAATGAAGTTGTCCCTCACGAAGTCTGTCACCTGTTGGCGCACCAGTTATATGGCCGCGTTAAACCACATGGCCAAGAATGGCAGGCTTTAATGATCGATTTATTTGCGGTAACACCAAAAACTCACCACAACATGGATATTCAAAAAGTGGCTGGTGAAGTGTTTCGCTACTATTGCCAATGTGGCACGCTTGAATTAAGTATCCGACGTCACAACAAAATCACTAGAGGAAAACAAAACTACATCTGCCGTAAATGTCACTCGGTATTAAAAATCGCTTCTTGAATTAAAACCAGCGTTTTGTAAAGGCTTTATCAAGCTCATCAAAGGCTGTTTTTAAAAGTTTCGCTAGTTCATTATATTTAGGTTTAGCTTTGGGAGATTGTAAGGCGCACCCTTGCATTTGCATTTTATGATGAATATCTAAATACCAACTTTTTAAGCTGGGTGGCAAAATTTGATTCGAGCGATGACCAAGCCACATCAACCCTTGAACTGGCAAAGACAAAAACAATGCACCCGCCGCTAAAGCTTGAGGAAGTTTTTCGTATCCTTGCAGGTTAACAAGTACAGCAACAGTTAACACCGCCATAGCAGGCATGACTTTAATGGAAAACTTAGTGGCAGAAATCACACGGCATTCGGGAAACATTGCATACAATTGTTGCTGCATTGGCCACGTCTGCATGTATTGTTGCCCGTCTTTCACCATAGTTTGAATAGTCAGCGCCAAACTTAAATTCTCTTCTTTTTTAGTTAACAATATTGTAACGGTTTAAACTCATATTCGCTAACATCATAAAGTTATAATAAATGGTTAGTACTAAGAAAACGCAGGTTGAATAGCCGTAGAGACTCAGTGAAGAAGTAATGTGATTAAATTAGTGTTGAAATAACATTGAAAGTACAACACATGCCCTCATGTCTAGGCCAATGAATTAAATATGACAAATCAGTCATTATGCAAAACCTTATTTGGAGAAATCAATGTCCGAAGCGAGACACGTTAAACTTTTAATTTTGGGCTCAGGCCCAGCCGGTTACGCAGCCGCTGTTTATGCAGCCCGGGCAAATTTAAATCCGGTATTGTTAACGGGTATTCAACAAGGTGGACAGCTAACCACAACCACAGAAGTTGAAAACTGGCCTGGCGATCCTGAAGGACTTACTGGTCCCGACTTAATGGTTCGCATGCAACAACATGCGGAGAAGTTTGATACTGAAATTATTTTTGACCATATCAACAAAACCGACCTATCTAAGCGACCATTTACGTTAACTGGTGATCAAGGTACCTACACTTGTGATGCACTAATTATTTGTACTGGTGCTTCTGCTAAGTATCTAGGAATGGAATCAGAAACGGCCTTTATGGGCAAAGGGGTGTCGGCGTGTGCAACTTGTGATGGATTTTTCTACCGTAACCAAAAAGTGGCCGTGGTGGGCGGCGGAAATACCGCAGTTGAAGAAGCACTTTATCTGTCGAATATTGCATCTGAAGTACATGTAATCCACAGGCGTGATTCATTTCGCAGTGAAAAAATTCTTGCGGATCGTTTAATGGATAAAGCCAAAAATGGCAATGTAGTGTTGCATTTAGATCGCCAGCTAGACGAAGTATTAGGTGATGAAATGGGTGTGACGGGGATCCGTATCAAAGACACCAATTCCGATGCCACCGAAAATTTAGATCTAATGGGATTGTTCATTGCTATCGGCCATCAGCCCAACACCGGTATTTTTGAAGGTGAATTAGAAATGAAAGATGGCTATATCAAAGTGCAAAGTGGCACCGAAGGTAATGCAACTCAAACAAGCGTTGAAGGCGTATTCGCCGCTGGCGATGTAAGTGACCATATTTACCGTCAAGCGATCACCTCGGCAGGTACTGGGTGTATGGCGGCGTTAGATGCTGAGAAATTCTTAGACGCTCAAGACTAAAGACATTGATTGTATGCAAAGGCCTCGACTTGAGGCCTTTTTTTATACATGCTAAAAGTAATAAACTTCTGTGATATTGCCATGCTGACTCTTACAAAGCTCGAACAACATCTCGTTTTTCCCCCTGTAGAGTTAGCTCATAGCGATCCTAATGGTTTATTAGCATTTGGTGGTGACTTGAGTCCCAATCGTCTGTTATTAGCTTATCAGTCTGGAATATTTCCATGGTTTAGCGAAGGTGAACCAATCATGTGGTGGTCGCCAGACCCCAGAGGCATTTTACCTATAGAGGATTTTAAGGGCAGTAAAAGCCTCAGAAAGTTTGCTCGTAAATGTGACTATCAGATCACATTAAATAACGCGTTCGAACAGGTGATTGATACTTGTGCCACAATTCCAAGAAACGACTCTGGAACCTGGATCACCCTAGACATGATTAACGCCTACAAAAGCCTTCACAAACTAGGCCATGCTCATTCGATAGAAGTTTGGCAGCAAAATAGTT
>NZ_CAKZKO010000146.1 GCF_937123705.1 uncultured Paraglaciecola sp.
CAACCTCATGCCGAAGAAATGGGAGGCTTAAGTGGTGCGGTGTTAACGGCTAAAAGCCAAGCCATAACAGAGAAGTTAGCGAATGAGATCGCAGGTAGAATGCCGGTTATAGGGGTAGGGGGTATTCACTCCGCTAAATCAGCAAAGGCACGGATCGAGGCCGGATCAAGTTTGATCCAAGTGTATTCTTCGTTGATCTATCAAGGGCCCAAATTGATCAAAGAGATCGTAAATTCCATATAATGATCCTGCATTGATCTGCGCTTATTAGACTAATTAAATAGGTAATAAAACGCCCTGACAATTAAAACTTATGTTAGGTTTTAGGACTGTATTGTTGTTAGAGTTTCCACCGATTTATGTTGCAACCCATGTCCGATTGGTTTTGGTTTTCTGAAGATAGTCAACTCAAGTTGTCTATGGGAAACGAGTGGCAGTGCACAACTGCCTTTGGACATCAACAAATAGTGGATTTACCAAAGTCGCAACAATTGTTTAGTCTTTCTGACACTGAGTGCTATTTATCTTTAGGCAATCAATTGCAAGCAAGTGGTGCGCAATTTTCAGAAGCGCAACTAACCCATATCTTAATTAACGCTACGGCTGCGATTATGTTTCATAAACCTGTTACACCAAAAAGCTGGTTTTTTCAGGAAATTGAATCCCATGGCAGTCACCACAGATTGGCCACTGTATCCAATAATTATGCAACCGGTGTAGTTTTAGTGTTAACCGATGAACAAGCTCTGGCAACTTGTATGTTGATTTCTTCATCATTTCAGTTAAATGACAAAAAACACATCAAACAATTCGCCTTAATCAAACTCGCTAAAACCCGTCTAGCGCCTTTGATGGCAGATATTAGTAGCCAACTAACGGCTTAACCGTTACAACGCGTTCAATTCAAACAAACTCGCAACTTTTAAATGCCGATAAAACATGCGCTTAGGTAACAATTACCGTATAATCGCGGCCGTTTTAAACAAAGAGTATCTTGAGTAAATTTATGTTCGAATTTTTAATCACCACATCTAAAGGCTTAGACGGCATGCTATTAGAAGAAATAGCAGAACTATGCCCTGATGTGGGACTAAAATCTAAGCCAGGACAGGTTTTATTTAGCGGTGAATTACAAGATGCGTATAAGGTTTGTTTATGGTCGCGTTTAGCAAACCGAGTATTGGTAAAATTGGCGGAAGGCGAAATAAATAGTGCCGATGATGTTTACAAGGTAACAGACCAAGCAAATTGGCCGACACAATTTGGTATTGACGACACTTTTATGGTGGACTTTACCGGTACCAATCAAAGTATCAACAATACTCAGTTTGGCGGATTAAAAGTTAAAGATGCCATAGTAGATCAATTCACGACTTTTTTTGATGAACGCCCGTCAGTGAGCAAAATTAATCCCAGCATTCGTATTCAAGCCCGAATGTGGCGCAGTGTCCTTGGGATTTATATTGATTTAAGCGGTCAAAGTCTGCATCAACGCCATTACCGTGCGAAAACGGGCTTAGCCCCTGTGAAAGAGCATTTAGCCAGTGCTATGCTGATTCGAAGTGGCTGGCACAAAAACAAACTCTTGCCTCTAATCGATCCTATGTGTGGCGCAGGTACCATCGCCATTGAAGCGGCGATGATGGCCCAAAATATTGCGCCAGGCTTAAAACGTGAAACCTGGGGTTTCGATTCGTGGAAGCAGCACGATAAAGCTAGCTGGGATAATCTAACCAATGAAGCTGAACAGGCTAAACAGAAACATCAAGGTGTAATTTGGGCAAACGATATAGACGCATCTATGGTGTCTGTCGCCAGAGAAAACGCAAATCTTGCTGGTGTTGCTAATGCCATTAAGTTTACCCAACAAGATGCCTGTCAGTTACCAAGCACTGATTTAGAAAGTGGATACATGGTCAGCAATCCACCCTATGGGGAAAGACTTAGTGAAACCACGCAACTAATCCCGACATTTCAAAAATGGGGCGCTTGGTTAAAACAGGAATTTAAAGACTGGCATTTATCGTTACTAACCTCTGATCGTGAATTATTGCGACAAATGAAGTTAACGGCCAAAAAAGAATACAAACTCATGAACGGTAAATTGGAATGTTTACTGGTTAATTTCGAATTAGATGAAAAGAATTGCCAAGTTCGTGAAAACAAAATAGTTAACAATGACTTTGCCAATAGCCTCGCCAAAACCCTAGTAAAAACCAATAAGTGGTTAAAGAAACAAAATACTAATTGTTATCGGATCTACGACGCTGACTTGCCAGAATATAACGTCGCTGTCGATAAGTATGCCGACTATTTAGTGGTTCAAGAGTATTCTGCGCCTAAAGATGTACCTGAACATAAAGCCAAAAAACGTGTTCAAGAAGTCATGATGTCGCTGCCTCAAGTAACAGGTGTAAACGCAAACCGTATTATTCTAAAAGTTAGAGAACAACAAAAAGGTAAAAACCAATATCAAAAGGTCTCGCAGCGTAAAGAAACCATCGAGGTATTTGAAAATGGCGCTAAATTTCAAGTCAATTTATACGACTATTTAGATACTGGGTTATTTCTGGATCACCGAGTAACCCGGCAATTAGTACAACAAAAAGCGAGAGCTAAAGATGTGCTTAACCTGTTTGCCTATACTGGCAGTGTATCGGTTCATGCGGCCCTTGGTGGCGCAAAATCAGTGACGACAGTGGATATGTCTAATACCTACATTGATTGGGCTAAAGAAAATTTTAAGATAAACAAATTAACTGGCGCCTATGAATTTATTCAATCCGATTGTTTAACATGGCTAAATAGACACAATGGCAAATATGATTTGATGTTTATCGACCCTCCGTCTTTTTCTAATTCAAAAAGAATGGAAGGAACTTGGGATGTACAACGAGATCATGTTGCGCTTATAACCGATGCCTTAACTTGTTTAAATCCTGGTGGAGAAATATTGTTTTCTAACAATTTAAGACAATTTAAGTTGGATGAAGCTGCGTTGCAAAATTTAGGTTTCAGCATTAAAAATATATCGAAACAAACCCTTCCCGAAGATTTTCAGCGTAATCCCAAAATCCATCATTGTTGGTCTTTGGTTAAAGAGTAGGGCGAGTGTAGATGCAAATTATTTTATATACCGGCCAAGGTTGTGGACTATGCGACCAAGCCGAAGCATTACTTCAAGGGTTACCCAATTACGATGCAATCGAGCTTGAAAAGATAGATGTACGCACCACTACCGAACTATATCACTTGTATGGCGCGCGTATTCCGGTTTTATTTAGAAAAGACAATCAATCTGAATTGCCTTGGCCATTCGATTTTATTCAATTAAGTGAGTTTTTACGTTGAGTTTATTGCAGTTAAAAAATGCCAGTATCATTCTAGGCCATCCACCATTGTTAAATGGAATTGAATTGGTTATCCATCCCGGTGAGCGATTGTGTTTAGTTGGACGTAATGGTTGCGGTAAATCTACTTTATTGAAAGTGATTGAAGCAGAAATCAAACTGGATGATGGCCAACGTTTGGTTAATAAAGACGTAATAATATCCCGTTTACCTCAAGATCCACCAGCAAGTGTGCAATGCAGTTTATTTGATTATGTTGCAGAAGGATTGGCTGAAGTAGGGGAGTATTTAAAAGGCTATTTTCATCAAGCAGATTTAGTCGCCGAAGATCCATCAGATGCCAATATGGCAAAATTAGAGTTTTACCAACAAAAACTTGACCATCATAATGGTTGGCAGTTTGAACAACGCATTCAACAAGTGCTGACTAAATTACAGCTCGATCCTCATCAACAGCTCAGTAATTTATCAGGCGGTTGGCGAAGAAAAGCCGCGCTGGCAAAAGCCATGGCTAGCGACCCTGATATTCTGTTACTCGATGAGCCTACCAACCACCTCGATATCGATATGATTAAATGGTTAGAAGATGCCATTAGCAGTTACGCAGGTGCTGTAGTGTTTGTGAGTCATGATAGAGCCTTTATTCGAAATGTTGCCAGTCGCATCGTTGATTTAGATAGAGGCAATTTGGTCAGTTATCCTGGTAACTATCAAGCTTATCTTGATCAAAAAGCCCACGATTTGGAAGTTGAAGAAAACCAAAATGCGTTATTTGATAAGAAACTAAGCATTGAAGAAACCTGGATTAGACAAGGTGTTAAAGCCCGTAGAACTAGAAATGAAGGACGAGTGCGGGCACTTAAAGCCTTAAGACTTGAACGTTCTCAAAGAGCCAATAAATTAGGCCGCGCAAAAGTTAGCGTTAGTGAATCAAAAAGCTCGGGTAAGATTGTATTTGAAACCGAGCAA
>NZ_CAKZKO010000147.1 GCF_937123705.1 uncultured Paraglaciecola sp.
GCTCGGTATGGTCAAAGATTGATACATCAACCGCGCCTGCGCTACCCTGCCAAGTATGCTCACTGGTAGGACTACCAATCTTTTTGTTATGTTCTGGCGATCGGTACCCGCTCGATATTACCATGGGGTGACCTAACCAATCGCGCAAAGGCTGTAAAATCGTTATACATAGCCTCGAAGCGGTCTGTGATTGTTGAACGTTTGCGGGGCTTGATCCAAATATCTCGGATAGCGCGAAGTTTTTTGATAGTTTCATATTATCCTAGTACGTGTAATTTAGACCATTCTGGCTCAATATATTCAAGATCGTGCATATCACTCCCCTTGTAGTATCTCTAGTTTACCATGGCACAAGTTCTTATCAGCTATACATGCCATAACTTGTTTGCTGTTATGCTCAATCACTTGCACGAGTGCGTCACTACACATTGATGCTTGAAGCTTTTGGGCCATACCGCTAGGGTCTATCTGTGCAGCAATGCCAAGCGCGGAGCCAAATGTGAGTACGCCTAATACATAAGCGAATACAGTCTGGTTGTTGATCCAAGATACAGGGATTTTATCAAGTAGGTTCAACGCTGTAGCCTTGCAATATCCTGTTTGATTTCGATCAATAGATCGTATATTTTTTCAAAGCTGGCGTCATATCTTTCTGTGTTGTATTCCAGTTTTTTAGCAATAGCTTCAATCTTTACGGCTTGCGCGGTTTGAGTCATAGATAGGCTAATGAAAGCGCCCGCTGCTGGAATTGCACCAGCTATAAGGAGTGATCCAATAAACTGAATGAGTGAAAGTTCAAACTTTTTACGCATCTACTTGCCTAACACGTTAGGTGAATCATCGCTATGGAATGTGCCGAATTTGAACTCGTACTCTTTTAGTAAATATGTAACCGTTATGAGATCACCTTCGTACATTGGCTCAGTGACTTCAATCATGTACATATTGTTATCAAGAACCGCGCACCCTGAATAAACCTCTTTGCCATTTCGCTCAATCTTGAAGTGTATAGGTAAGTCTAGAGACGGTAACGGGTCAATAGAAAAACTGGCGATCCACATTTTCGTCGTACTTTTACTCTTACTCATGCTGCCTGCCAATTGTTGTAGTCGGTTAGAATTTCAGCGGGTGTGCGAATATCATCATATACATAGGGGCTGTCGAGTAAACCCCTGAATTTGAATCCAGCCCACACTCCTGCGTCGCCAACGTTCCATTGTTGACCTGCATTGTTGCGTAGGTCATTCATGCCCGCGTTGGTTGTAGTGCTGACCTGTACACCATTTAGGTACAAGATAGCTTGTTTAGTTGTATTATTGAATGTGAGTGCAACAAAGTACCAAGTGCTTGTAGATACTCCAGCCGCGTAAGTGGTGCGTATCCTGCCGCCATTGGCTGCGTATATATCGTATACGATCCCGTTGCCAGATGATAGCTCAAGGGTGCAGCTAAGGTGCGCCGTGCTCACATCAAAATCACCACACATGTATTGCCGCGTACTCCCAGTGTCAGTGTTGAACCACATGTAAACTGTAAAATCAGATGATACACCTACCATCTCAGAAAATGAAGGGTTGCTTGGTGGGAAGTACACAGCATCGGAGCCATCAAAATCCAATGAATTATCGCCAGCATACCCAAACGCACCAGCACCGTTCCAAACTGCACCAGTTATAGTGCCGTCCATGGAACCTTTGCCATCATCTACGCTTAGTCCGGCCCCTTCGTCGAAGTTCCAAGCGTGTAACAAGTTAGGATCTGTCAAGTCTGGAGTTCCGTTACTGTTTCCACCGGTAGACGGGTCAGTAATGCTATACGTTGGTATACTGTGAACAGGAATACCTAAACTTTGTATGCTATATTTTTTGAGTCCGTATGGCATTACGGTATGTTATATACTGCGTTATTAATGAGTAATGTTTCATAACTTCCAGACACTTTAGCGTTGCCGTTGCTATTATTGATCGCAGTACAAAATAACATGGTCTTTTCCGGTAACCTGATCCAACCGTTTGTATTTGCTAGTATGTTCGCGTTTCTTCCATCAAATGTGTATATAGTTCTAGTAGCTCCAAATGGGGCGGTAACAATATCCATGCGGTCTTTAGCTCTTACTTTTACACTGATATTATCGTTTTGTCCAGCGCTAAAGTTGAAGTTGTTTACATACATGGTATGACCAGATGGCACTGCTCTAATGCTCGTGAAAGTAGAGCCTTCGCTTGCCGGCACAGAGCATACAAAAGTATCTGTGACATTAATCGTCACATCAAGTTGACCTATATTCGTATCGCCTACGATTGAATCATCGTATGTACCTATATCACCAGCGCGTACACGGTATACAGCGGCCCATGTTCCAGGCAATGCTACTTTAGTAGTGCCGTTTAAGTCCACTGTGGCTTGTTGTAACTCTATAGCCGCGTTCAGTCCGTATACTGTAGCTGTTCTAGCGCCTGTTCCTCCTGTTGCGTCATTGGCGTCATCACTGGCAATATCCAAACTAACACCACTCGCAAGCTCAAAAAACGGGTATGAATCCACTCCGTCAGATGCTAAAAGTTTATAGCCTGTGTTATCTATCGACTCATTGCGAAAGTATTTGATATCGTGCGTCGCACCCTCAACTAATCCTTGAGATACAGCGAGCATGTCAGTGTTGTTCAGTAGGTTAAAAAGCCTAGCGTCGCCAGTTGGCCCGATGCTTAGGGCCATTAGCTAGACCCGCCACGGTTGAACGGGTAGAACGCCCCATCAATATCATAAGTGCCGATGGCAGTAGCCGTCATATAAAGCTCTGATGCTGCGCCTAATTCTAGCCTGTATGCATAGTGTCCCGTTGCCGTTTCCGTGATAGCCACAGCGCCGCCCACCTCTAGATCATACTTTTGACCGCCGTTCTCATAGGATACTTGGAATTTAAACACACAGTCGCCGGTTCCGGTTGTTAGTTCCAGTAATGTATCGCACCAATCCCAACCAGCAACGTTTATAGCGCCGCTACTTGTATCCGTTCCGACCTGTGTAATTGTTTGTTTTATGCCTCTTGATTGGCCTCTATCTATCATGATTCTACCTGTGTATGGTGTAGTTGTTTTGCTTGGTTCGCGGCCAATGATATAGCGGCCTGCATATTTTTGTCTATGATATTGCGCTCTGATTCTACCGCCGCGCCCACGCTGCTTGTCTGCCTTGATATGTCAATGAGCAATAAAGGCACCCAAGCGTCTGCACACTTGAACTCGTCTACCGGAGTGCCTGTTTGTGGGTTATAGCCTTGCACATGCAACCACTTGACGCAATCGTGCTTGCAGCAATCTTTTTTAAACGCTGTATGGTGGCACTTCATTAGTTTTTCACCGCAATTATTTGACTGAACCATTTTGGTGAATATGATCCGCTGCTACCGCTGTGTGTAGCAATATCCAATGATACGTTATTCTCAGCAACAGTGTCGCCAGTGTCAACACTCGCACCAGTCGATCCTGCAATAACTACATTGTATGATGTGCCACCGCCCTCGTCGATACTTGTAGCTGTACCTGTTACGCCCAATGACGGCACATCTACGGTAGAACCACTATGACCATGGTTAATTGTATGAGTGTGTGAACTGCGAACGTCAGAAGTACCGCCAGTGTCACCAGCGCCCACAGTAAACGAAGCTGATGCTATAGCTCCAAAGGCGCTATGATATGCGCTACCTGTTTCCCGTGTCCACCCAGTCGGGGCTGTCCATTGCTGGAAAATCATTCTTGTACCGCTTGGTAGTGTTGCTGCGTCTGCTCCTAGTTGCTGCAAAGCCGCTTCCACGTTATCAGTCGTAAAATACCCGCCAGTGTCCACTACAGGAATGTCCGACGCCGTTATACCGCCCGTACCAGTTATGAATGACGTCGGTATTTTGCCGTTTGCAGTGTCGCATCTTGGTATATATCCCTTACCGTCAGATGCCGCCGAAGCTACAGGAGCCGTAGCGGTATCAGAGCGAAGTACATACTGTGGCAAGGGATTTGCAGCTTGCAAAATAGCGTTAATTTCATCGCTTACACTTTCTGTGCTAGATACTCTCGCTACGTTACTAAATTCCGTCGTGCTTGCTGGTGCAGGCAAAGACCACAATATACGCTCATACGTTCCATTGACCCTAATGTCAACTATGTAGTTTACTTCCGGCGAATTGGTCGCATTACTTGTAGGTGATAGCACCAAAGGATTTTCTAGTCTACCATCAATAACATTTTCGATAATAGCGTTGTTTGTCACTGATATGGTCGATACACCGTCAAAATATGTAGACGCCTGTGTAGGTGCAACTGTTACCGTCCCAAAACCGTTTGCACCATTTGCGTCAAGTATTTGAGCGGTTGTTGTAACTACTGTCATTGCTATTGTCATGGTTCAATTCCTAGTAGTCTGGTTAGCTCTTGCTTGGGTACGCCTAAACCCTTGGAGACCTTATCAGCGTTACCGTTATTCAATAATTTGTATACCACATTTTGCGCGGCCTGTTCTGGCTCTAAACCGCTTTCAATACCGCGCTTATAGTTTGCTCCGTACCGCGTCTTGGCAAATTCCATTATTCTAGGTTCGATCTCGCCAAGTGTAAGCTGTGGCGTGCCTATAGGTTTACGCTCGATAGGGTCAATATCGTCTACACCTATGCGTGTAGCTTGTTTGATTGCCTGTTGTGCCGATGGTGTACGGTCTGCGATTGATCCGACAACGCTGCTGCCAGTGTCGCCTATTCTGCGGCTAACTTGACCGACTTTAACCATTGCAGGGTTTACAAATGCAGGCCTGCTAAGAACCGCCGCGCCTATGGCATTTGGCACAGACATATTCCCGATAATATCAGAAGCCATTCTGTCAGCTTGCATAACTCCGATCTGGTTATCCAAATTGGACGCACGAGAGGCTAATTTAACATCGTGTAACCACGGGGCTAGGTCTGGCTCTAATTCAACCATTTTGTCCAGGTCGTTTAACAGCGTTCTATTTGCGCGATTCTCTATACTGTGTATTGATCTATCTATTCTTTTAGGGTCTTTAGCTGGGAACAGTTTATTTAGCTTTTTGGCAGCGTCTATGCGTTCGCCGTATGCTTTTTTCGCGGCCTCCCATTGTGGCAACATATCTTGCTGCTCTGCAGCGTCACGTACAACATTATCAGCTTCTTTATATAACCTGCGTAAATGTTTTTCAAGCGTGCTGCTAAGTGGGTTGTCAAAGCTTTTTTCTAGTCGTTGACCAAGTAGACTCTTTAAGTCTTGTGCATCTTGTACGGTTTCGACTGCATTAACTCTAGCAGGCCAAATATCGACAAGCTCGTTTAAGTCTGCGCTGTTATCAACTAGAGCTAGAGTTCTGATTTCGCCAGCGTCATCAAATATTTTTGACTTCCTATGAATATCAAGCATGGCATCTTGCAAGCCGCCCTTCATCGCGGGCTGCGCCTTGTCTAATCCGCCGATCAATTCGTCATATCGAGTAGATGCACGGTCATACATATCACTGGCTACATTCTTAGTTTTTTCAACTGTTTCAAAAAAACCTTGGTTTCCTGCGTTGACACGTTGCAATAACTCTTCTCCGCCCTCTTCTAGCAAGTTAGCGGTAAGTTTAGGGTTTTTGGCTGTCGCTAGTGATCCGAGCGCAGAAGCACCAAAACGTACACCTTCGCCAACTTTGTCCAATACTGGCTCAATGTAAGGCTTCGCCACTTCGCCAATCTTGCCTAATGTACGCCCCCCCGCTTCGCCAATAGCACCTTCTACTGCACCTTGCACAAACTCGTTACCAGTTTGCGTTAGTACGTCACTTTCGCCGCCTGATACACCTAGATAGTCAGCTAATGCTGCACGGCCTGCGTTGGCTAGAGAGCGTCCAGCCGCTTCGCCTGCTACCATTCCGATAGGCCCACCGCCAGCACCGTATAAAGCACCACCAATAGAGCCAGCGTCATTTATTAGACCACCGCTATAATCTGCGACATCCCCTGCCATCTCAGTTAGGCCGTATCCGCTACCTTCTACTGGTTGCCATGTTCCATCTTCATTGACAAATATTGAGCCGTCATCAGCCTGCCTTACATTTGACACGCCTCGTATATCTTGCCACGCGGCCAAGTTTGACGCTGGCGTATCTTCTGCAATACCCGCCTCTAATCGCTCTAAAAACGATGCAGCCCCTGTGTCTTGGTCTGGTATTGGTTCAGCGTTATACGTGCCATCATCAAATACTTCTGTAACACGGTTATAAGTTCCATCTTTGAACTTCTTTATTTCACCAACATTAGCCACTAGTCAGCCTCATCTTTTTCGCTAAAGCGGCCTTTTTTACGGACTTGGTTCTGCATGGGTTCTGGTTTGCCGACATAATCAATACCCAATCGATCAGCGTTTGCAATGCTTTGGTCGGCTTCCTCATTGAGTTGCTTAATTATCGCGTTGGCAGCTTCTTTATCGGATATTGATCTCGCTGGCACAGTTTGACGTGCAATAGCTCGTTCGCCCTCAGTAATAACGCCAGAACCTTTTAGTTTCATCTTGGCAACGCCTAACTCTAATGCCGATAAAATAGCGTCGTATTCGTCACGCGCTCTCGCTACGTCAGTACCAAACAATTTCGCAGCACCCTCATATATTCCTCCGCCACCCTCTAACGGGCCGAATAGTTCGTCACCATATTTGTCTATCAATGGTTGTAGCTGTGCGACTTGTCTTTTGAACTCTATTGCACCTTCTGCGTTGGCCCTGTAACCTTCTTCGCGTTTTGCGTCTAGTGCCGCTGCCTTTTTCTGCTGCGTTGTCTCTTGCGGTGGTCTAGCTTGGATCGCACGCTCTCGCTGCGCGAATGTCTGGTCGTATCTGCGTTTGCTCTCTGACTCTTTTGCTGCTCGGTCTAGCCTTGATTGCTCTGCTTGTGCAGATAGTTGTGCCTGCTCTGCATCATATCTTGATTGCTCGCGTTCTGCATCTTGCCCACGCTCGAATTCTCTAACATCAAGACTTGAATCGTAGTCTTGACGCTGTGGTAATGCTGGTGCGTGCGTACGCCTAAAGTTACGATAGTTCATGTTACCAATAGGCATGCGTTCTTGTGCTGTGTCAATTTCGCCTATACGCTTATCAATGCTGCGAGCTTGGGTTTCACGGTCAATCGTGCTAGAGCTTCGAGGTAGTGGTTCGTCGCTTATTACTCCATTATCGGATTGCGTGTACTGACTATTGAGGTCAATTAGACGCTGGCGCTCTCTCTCTAGGTTCGTTTTTTGGTCTGCCAGGGAGTCGCTATACGCTTGCATTTGTGCGCGTTTGGCTTTGTGTTCTTGACCCCTGTTGACAAGATTGCCCCCAACATCACCAACAGTGGAGCCTATACGATCAATCATCAGGCGCAATGCGTCTCGTTTGCCCTGTGTCGCCTGTCTAACTGCGTTTGTCAATCCTGTGTCAACTAAACTAGCCATTATTTAGCCGCTGTCGTTTTGGTTGCGAGCTTAGGAAGCGCAGCGGGGCCTTTTAGCCCTGCGGAAGCGATGCCGCCAGCCGCGCCAATTCCAGCTCCGATAAGACCAGTTATATTGGCTGCTTTGTCACTAGCTGCGTTCAAAGCCAACACATCAGCAGTATTTTCTTGCTGCAACTGGTCTAAGCGGTTCTGATAACCAGCCATCGCACGTTTGTACTCTTCTGCGTTCAAAGCACCGCCTACATCAAACTCTAAACCGGCTTGAGCTTGCTCTCTTTGCGCTTGCAGTGCTGCGTTCGATTGTGCTGCCTGATTCGCTTGGCTCGCTCTGTTTAGGTCATAAGAACTCATTGCCCCGCCTTGCCTTTGCGCAAGATTCAGGAGCATATTGTTATAGTTTTGTGTCGCGTCGGCTTCGCCCTGCTGCAAATTGGCTTCCAAATTGGCCTTATTACCGGCAAGCGCTTGACCTCGTAAAACGCCTAAAGCTTGACTGCGTGCACCAGTGCTTTGGCCTTGGCTCGCTAACTGCTGCGCGTCCTGTAGCGATTGCTGGTAAGTTTCTGTGTCTAATTTACGCTCTGCGGCTGTTCTGGTTGCGTCTAATGCTGATTGAGGCCCGCTTATGCCAAGCTTGGACTGTAGACCCTGTATATAGCCAGCCGCGTCGTTTGCACTCGCAAAACTCCCCGCGTCAGTCACTTGGGCTTGTGGGATACCTGATATTTTAGAACCAGCGCCAGCTATTCGGTCTGTTCCAGCGCCGGTACCTAAGTTCAGGTCTGTTACCTTGCGGCCTTTTATGTTAGATAGTGCAGATTCAGAAGCGTCTGCTGCGTCCGACAATGGTTTAGCGACTAGCTCGCTAGCGCCAAGGGTGCCTATGCCCGCTATAATTCTGCCGATGTTTGCCATGTACGATCCTCTCTAGGTTGTACTTGTATTACTATCTACGTGTATAGTATACAAATTATTGTTGTTATTATCAATGTGGTAGACAAATACCGTCAAAGGGTCTGGATTTGTACTACTAACGTTCACTAGTCAGCCTGAAATATTCAACTAAGGCGCGGCCCGTGAACGTGCCGCTGTCTATTGTGATCACGTTGTATTGGTCTTCTGTTAGGTTCTGGATTATGTAGAACAATGATGCTGTGGTTCCGTCTGTCACAGTGTCCAGCGTTACGCTCGTAGCTGGGTTGGTTACTGTTAGAGTTTTGCTACCTGTGTGCTCTGTCCTAATCTGCACTCTAGCGTAGTATCCACTGTAACCGCCACTAACTGCAAAGCTGTTGTTTGTTTCGGTTAGATCATCTATAAATAGTGGCTTAGGGGCGTTAGTAGTCATAAGGTAGGCCTTCGCCAATTGCACTGATTTTTATAATCGACTTAGCAGAATAACAGCCCCCAGCTTCTTCTACGACTCTAAGCGCCAATGATTCTCCAGAATGGATAACGCTACCGCTTTTGACTATTTCGCCGTTATTTGGATAGTGATATGCGGTACAAGTGCCAGTTAGACCGACCCAATATGAAGCCGGTACAGGCACATTTATGCCGAATGTGCGCCAATATTTAGTGCCAGTATTTACCGCTCCATTTTGCGGAGTAGTACACTCAGTATAAAAAACAACATCACCCAATACTCCTGCGTTATTTTCGTAAATAGTCACTCTACAATTATCGAAATCCGATAACAATACATCGATCCGGTTTACATGTTGACCGTTAGTATTCTCGAATAGCTCTACCGTTGGCGTCGCATCGATTGCAATCGCGTCCGATGCTGCATAATAGCTCATTCCATTCAGTAGTTTTTCGCCCCAATACCCAACAGCGCAGCTAGCAAAGTTATGAGGTTCCGGCTGGCTGCTATGCAGTCCAAACCGGTTAGTTGGCCCAAATGTATTGACCGCAACATCACGCACTTGCTGGAATGGAGCCGTACCGCTTGGATTCTCTGCTGGTAGAACTCCGCTCAACCGTGTAACGTATGGAGTCTCAGTTAGTACGCTTAGGCTGTCTGCTCTAAATGTCGGCGTGACTGGTATTTGATGCGTCGCTAGCCCGCACGCTAGAGTGTACTCCAGTTGAGGGTTTGAAATGCTACGATCATTTACAATATGCAACCCATCCGGCTCTGACAAACATATTTCGTACAGGTCGTTTATTTTGAATGCGCCAAATATGCCGGTATTGTGAGGGTCGCTAACTGGTGTGAGCGTGAGGTTGCCCGTAGTAGCCCATTGATCCAGCATTGACCATGTAGACCTGTCAGTATTAAACACAAAAGCGGGCGTGTTCTGGTGCAATAAACCGCCTTCGTTTGGAGCTAATTCATATGGGACTTTTGAAGGGTCGATTGTTGGCCCCGTAAATATTGCGTATTTTTCGCTGCACTGTACTGTTATAATATTCTCAAAGCGTGGGTGCAATCTCACAGGTTCACTTATAAGGTTATATACACCGTTGAAAGCGTACCCTTGACCATCATTGGCCGCAATAAATAGAACGTTCCCATCTGGTGCGCGTCCAACTGCATCATAATCATTTATGCCGAGTGTTGGGTTTATTTCATCTACAGTAACTTGATTCGATCCTGTGCCGCCATTGATAGGTGGTTGCCCGTATAGCCTGTACGTGGCATTTTCAAGAAATACTATTAGATCATCGCCAAGCTGCTCAATACGCACAATCTTGCCTTGTCCAGAATGCCCGACTGTGACGGCGTTTAGTTCGTACCAGTACCCCCAGTCATTCTGATCTGGTGCAACGAATGGGGTTGCTTGACCTATAAACCCGCCAAAATAAACTTCATTATCAATCCCTGCACATATTCTATTGCGCCAAGTCCCGAAGCAATCAGGCGCGAACGTATCTGTGCCATCATCACCATAGACAATATACGCTCGTGTTACATTGGCTACTGTCGTGCCAACATATTGCACTGTCAATAAATTAGACGTGGCCCCGCTGCTGTAGGTCGGGTTTATGCACGCTCGTATTTTTGAGGTACTGCTGCCTTCGGCTGTATCTGCATCGAACACTATATATTGTGGTGCAGTACCGTCCGCATTGACTGGGTATCGTTGTGTTCCGTTGAATGTGACCGTGATCGTTCCGCTACCTGACAATGTACAATCTCCCCACCCTGTACCACTATCTTTGTATAAAAATACTCGGTCTGTAAATGGGTCTGTTTTAGTGGACATTACGTAAGCTTGCGAGCCTGTTGTCATACATACTGTACGGTATGGTGTTGCGGTAGCCGTTTCACTAGGGCCGGTATTCGACCCGATCTGAACTGCACCTGATGGATTCTTTTTACAAATTACCGTAGAGTCATCCCATTGACGCCATCGTGTAGGCGTGCCGTCCGATTCTGCTACTGTAGATGGCGCTCTAAATATTCCGTCAAGTCTACCAACTGCATCTGGTAAGAGGTTCAGAACGTCACGCAACCCGCCTGCACTTTGCGCGGTATCTGCTACGCTTCTATCCAAACCCCGTGTTATTGGCGTGAAATCTATTTTCATAATTCAACAGCCGGTATACTTGGATACTTACGGCCTTTAAATGCATTGCCTCGTATCGTTTCGCGCCTGTCGTTTAGTTCGTTTTTATATTCTGCTTTATAGGCCGCTGCTTTGTCGTTCTGGCCTAGCTCTAAAAAGCATAAGTAAGCAATACCATTGATAAATGGCATGCGGTATTCCTCTCTAATGTTTATATCCTGGTTCGCGCTCTCAAATTTAGGCAAGTACGCTATGTAATGTATCGTGATGGGTTCTTGGCTACCTAGTTGTAGGTAACCGTTTGTGAATAGGTATCCATACCACCCACCAAGGCTTGTAGATAAATCAGCAGACAATAAAGCCGCTTCCTTTGGTGTCATTGGGTATATCTCTACACCGTTACGTCCTACGTATTCAATGCGTCCAGCATCGGCTGGTAGGTACACCCTATTGTCACTGTTAGGTGTGAACGTTCTAACTGTGCGCGTAAACTCTAATGCATCGGAGATTTCCAATGATATTTCGTTAGCGTAGTCAATGATTGCGCTGTTAGAAAATGATTTAGATTCTCCACGCTGTCGAAGTCTAGCGTTTACACTATTTATGATGTCTTGTACAAGCATTTTGAACCTTTAAAAAAGGGGGGCCGGAACCCCCCATATAAGAATTAACTTATTATCATTTAGCCTAATATTGCAGGTTAATGATTCGTGCGTTTGAACGTGGAGACTGTGATGCCAATTGGAACGGGAACACTTTAGCTGCACCAAACTGCTCAAAACCTGTCTGGCTTGGCAAGTGGATCAAGTCCTTACCTTGGATTTTGTAATCAGTCATACCTTCTAAACAATACATCTTGGTGTACTTGGTATTTACGAAATGAATCTCACCACTTGGTGCGTTCAAATCCATGCACATTGTTGCTCTATGGAATTTAAAGTTGTCATAACCTTTAGTTTCCATGTCGCCATCTCGGACAAGAGTCCAGCGTTGAATACTAAACAAGTCATTATAGATCGCGGCAAACATATCGTTATCACATAGACCCATATCTGGTTTGTCTTGGCCGTTAGATGCTGCAAAGTAGGCTTTGTTTAGCTTCTGAGGGTTGACAATACCAGAGGTTCCATGTACCGCTGTGCTGTATGGTGCGCGCAATTCCAAGTTTACGCTTGTGTCGGTTGCACCTTCGTATACACTTGACATTTGGATAGTAGTAGCTGCACCTGTAGCGGCATCAGCAATAACAGTACGCCCAAGACGCTTATAGTTTGATCCTGCGTTGAGGTCAACCCAGACTTCCCAGCCGATGTATGCATCCATATCAGTAGATGTAATTGAACTAATCTCTGTGGAGCCGTTAGTCAGTGTGACACCTGCATCTGCAAAGGTAGTACCATAGCCCGCCGCGCTAGCATCAAATACGTTCGACACAAGAGCCTTGTACAAATGGCGTGACTTGCCAAAATGCGTATTCGAGTTGGACACTGACGTAGTACCGGCTGTATTAGCGTTTGCGGTTCCACTGTAGTATCTATCTTGATAGATCAATCCGTAAGGCTGTGCAGCGTTAGAGCTTGAAGGATAAGGGACTGGCTGCGTGCCTGCCGTAGAAACGATTGCAGTCTGTAGACCACCACCAGTTCCAGTGATAATCCCTGCGCCTAGTTTTGTGACCATCTCGCTATTGGTGTACTCCAATCGAGAATCAAGGTAATCAGCTAATTGAGACTTGCCGCCTGTTTTGGCTTGCTGATACTGTACATTGCTGTAACGCAAGTTAGTCGTGCCAAATGACCATGTAAATTGTGGCTGTGCGACTGGATCAAGCGCGGTGTACTCGTTTGTAGCACCACCGCCGACAACATCACTCGTATCATCTGGCAGTATCCACTCAAAGTTTGTAGCTTGACTATCATTTTTTACTGTGAAATTCTGTAGTGCTCCGCCTTTGATTTTCTTTTTATCCATGAATTTATATAGGGCCGCGCTTTCTATGTCACCCGTTGCAATAAATTCTGGGTCTGCTTGTTTTGCTGTAACGTAATTCGCTAATGCGTCTAATGTAACACTCATAATATTTCCTATTTACTATTGTATAAATCATCTAGCGCTTCGGCCGATGATACGACTCTTGGCGCTGGTGTTTGTGGTGTAGAACTTCGCAAACGATTTGCAAGGCTCCGCTTCGATGGTGCAGGTTTATTGAATAGCACCTTGTTCTTTGCAGCGGCATCTGGTAGAGACAACAATTCGCCGGTTCGGTTGTACGTGTCAGAAATGAAATTAACAAGCTTTTGCAATACTTCCGGTGAAGCGTTGCCGTAATCTCGCTCTATTTGTGCAATTTCTCTATCTGTCTGTAGTTCGCGGCTTTTGCGCTCTAGGTCTTGCTGCTGCTTTTGGATAGCGTTACGCTCTTCTATGGCTTGTGCCTTTGCCACGGCTGCATTTGAATCATACAGTTTAGCTTCGATCAACTGATGGAATGCATTCGCAATTACTCCATGCGCTTCCTTTGGCAGTGTGCCAGCGTCGATCATTTTGTTAACTGTAGCCTCAAAAAACTCATGTGGCTTTGACTCCAATTGCACATAGTCAAACTCTTGTCTATCCTGCTCGATTTGCGCACGCATTGATTCAAGTTCTTGCCGCTCCGAGTGCAATACTTCTGGCGCGTTGCGATTCTCATATGCATCTCTCATTGCACGTATGGTTACCGCTTCGTCACCTAGTAATATCTCAGTGTCAAGTTCGCTTTCATCTAGCGTTATCGCTTGCGATTCTTCTACATCCGTTGGATCGTTCACCTCTTCAGGTTCAGTTTGAGCAGTCTCTATTGATTCGGCTGTCTCTTCTTCTGCTGGTTCGGTTTCGGGGGCTTCTGCATCAGGCTCCGCAATCAAGTTATCTAAAGCATTATCAACTGCTACTGTGTAGCCTGATTCTGCTAATTCTGTGGTATTTGTGGTATCTGTTGTGTCCATTGGCCTCCGTTTATGACCGTGTTGTACGCATTATTAACTTCCTGCGGTATTGTAAGTAACAATTGTGCTGCACGATCCGGTTCGGTTGCGCTTATATCTTTGGCTAGAGCCTCAATGCCATCAGCTACACTTTTTGCGGTGTCGCTGGCCATTTTCTCTCTAGTCTCTTTCTCTTTTAGTTTTGATTGCGCTAGAGCCTCTGCTGCGTCTGTGTCTTGTGCAGCTTGGGCCTGTTGCGCTAGTAATGCTTCTTGTTCTTTGGCGTCTATATAGTCTTTGAACGATGACTTGTACGGCAAGTCGGCAATATCAAGAAATAGCTTCGCGCTGTCTATGTCTCTTGCCCCAAGGTTATCAACCAATGACAACAAAAATGCGTTGCGTTTCACGGGGTTGCTTGGCATGTTCTTTGGGTTATAAACCGACACATCAAAATAACGCTCAAAATCATCATCATCAAACTGGTACAAGTCCATGCTTGTAGTTAGCTCCGCTTCGCCCGCCGGCGTTTCAATTGTTAAACTTACCTCTTCTACTTCATTCTGCATGATAAAGCGTATGACTAACTCAAAATAATCTTGCAAGAAGAGATAAAATTCATCTTTAACCCTTGACGCGATGCCCTCTCTATCGTTCTGGACAAGTCCCTCTATTGCATCGCCGCTTGTGAACTTACTCAAATCTTGTGCGTCGATACCGTCAGCACCACACATTTGCTTGCCAAGCGCCATTAGTTTGTCCAATATAGCATAGAGACTATCTGGTATTTGCCCACCTTGGATATATTCAAATGGCCTAGTGCTAGATTTCGCTTTGGTTGAGTCAAAGAACAAGAACGGATTCGCGTAGTTCTCGTCTAGCACGTTTAGATCATCTACCTGTGCCTTGTCTACCGACGTTTTGCCTAGTGACCTATAGGCCGTCTCCATAATGTACTGTACAATCCTGTCAACGTTGTTGTTGATAGTCTTGGTAGAATCTAAAACAGACACGCCAATCATTGACCGTGGCAAAGATCGCCAAGTGAATATACAAATAGGCGGGCGTCCTGTTGGTGTTGTCATTGGCCCGTCGTACAATATCTGTGAGCCGTGGTATACGGTATAACGCCACGCAGACGGATATTTATATACTACGCTTTCGACACCTTCTGCCTGCGCCACACCCTTTGGTAGTTCTTTTACCGTGTAATCTCTAGTGTAACAATGATTTAGATCAATGCGCGTCTTTTGAGTATTTGTTATTTCTTTGCCATACTTACGCCCTGCGCTGTCTTTGTCCATTCCACAGATATAGCCTATGTACTGGGATTCATCTATACAAGACGCTGTTGGATCAAACCAATAACTGCCAGCGCGTATAAGCTTAGTATCAACCGGTTCCTCATTTGTTTCATCGTCAATCCAGTCAACTACAACGAACGCTGTTCTGTTAGCCGCGGCCTCATGCGCTACTTCGTCCAGTTTACGCGCCACACCTGACCGCTCCGAGAATAGATCAATACGCGCTGTCAGCATCTTGGCTATAAGCTCATTTTGTGATATTTGACTGTCAACGTCAACCAGTTGCGCCAACCTTGGATCAATTGTAGGGAATGCGTACTGGCCTTCTGCACTCACAATGATGTCGCCTTGATCTTGCTGTATGTACTGAGTCATTTGGTCTATCAAGTCTAAGCTGTAGCCGATAGACGGGTATATTTTTTCGTTTGACCCTCTAGCGTGTCGATCTTCTGGCAGGTAGTCATCAGGGTCTACTCGATTATCATTAGCTAAAGCACCGTGGAAGTGCGTACCTCTTAGGTACGTATTCGATTGCTTGGCTAGCTGTACCCAATTCTCATAACGGCTCTTAAAGTCATCGCGTATCTTTTTACACTGTTGGACTCGTGGTAATTCTTTGAAGTCTACAGTATTTATATCTGTGCGCTGTCCGTTATCAATCATTGCAATGCCGTTAGGTTGTTACGTTTCATGTGTTCAGTCATGGCGCGCTTAGTTTGGAATGGCGCGAATGGCCGCGTACTCAATATGTGAGGCCCGTTATAGCACACAACGCTAACACCGCCTAGCCGTTGCGGCATAGTACCACCACAATCGTTACATACAATAGAGCTTTTACGATCCGCAATACTACTACGCTTAGTCTCAGTTGTTCCGCATGTACTACAGCCGTACTCATAAAGTGGCATTATAGGAAACTCTTGCCGGTGCTCTGACGCTTACCGCTCAATGCTCGTTCTAACTTAGTCTGTACTGCGCTTGGTAGATTCATATTGCTAACCTTGTACTCTTTCTCTGGCCTGTCTGGTGTTATCAAATACCGAACTCCACTTGTCATACTGTCCAGCTTGTCATCTTTATTATCAGTCCTATCAACTGAAAAGCTATACATCTCTGTATGTATTATATCTAATTTGTCTGACAACTTGCAATAATAGCTGTTACTGTTGAACAAAGGCTGCAACCAATTTGTGATATATGTTTCCTTTTTGCCACGGCTGGCGGCTGTGGGATCAGTTATTTTTATGTATATATCGTTGGCTTTTAGGTAGAAATCCAATGTTTCTATGAAGGGTATGCTGTCAGTGTTGCGCTCTATCACTAAGAAATCTGGCCTGCGTCTGCGAATAAACTCCTCCACCTTTGCCAACCTTGTCGGTAGGTCTGCATCATTCGTAGAGTACATATCAATTAAGTGCGTGTCTCCACCGTAGTCCCTGCCTTGCTCACACATGACAAATTCATCAGCTCCAACACACGCGCTAGGGTCAATGGATATAACCCTGTGCATCAATGATGGATCGTATACGTCGCCGTTCCTGAACTCTTTAGCCTCAATGGTGTATGACAAAAATGGGTTAGTTTCGCTTGACTCTCTGTACTTGCCTTCCCAAATCCACGGATAGTTCACGGGATCGGCCTTTTTATCACGTAGACGCTTACGCTCCATCAGTTCGGATTTAAACGGGTTATCTGCGTGGTTAATCTCAATCACAATAGATCGTTCTGGAGGGTGTTGCCGCATGAACTTGTCTATCGGGCTGTTGCGGAGTTCAGGATTCCAGACAAATACGATGGTGCTTCCATCTTTGCGGATCGTTTTGTCAAGTATGTCGATACTGTCTTGTGATAGGTCTTCTGCTTCCTCAACCACTACGTAATCAATATCAGTCAACCCCTTTGTACTGCCTGTGTTGCGTGCGAGTCCAGAGAATATGCACTCAGTCCCATTTTTGCCGCGGATATAGTCTCTACCAATGGTGTACGAATCAGCAAGCCATGGGATTGATTCTATGCATTCAACTAGCTGCGCAAATGATGACTCTTTTAGGCTGTTTTGGAACTCTCGGCAAAATAGCATCCGTATAGGGCGTGCATACCCTTCCACCGCTGCCATTAGATGTGCAGTGTAACTCTTTGCACCGCCACGACCACCATGCTTGCCGATGTAGTCATAGTGCTGCGTATATGCTGGTACGAGCTTAGGTGGCAGCTGTATCTGGGCCTTGGTCAATTGGTGACTGTTACTCCACGTTTAGCTAGTGCTTTGCGAAAGCCAACCTTTAAACGGTTCTCATAAGCCAAGTTCGACTCATTGCGCACTGGTGGGTGTTGGTCTACGAATTCACGCCATGCAGAGTTTGCTAGTTCGTTTAGCTTTGCGTCTACTTTGGATTTCATATCGTACATACTCCGGTGCGTTACGCTGTGGGTGGGGTTACTCACTCTTCACTCCAACAATCTCGATAGTAGTAGGCTTCATGCTCCCATCGCTGGTGGTATGGTCTAGCTGTGTCTTAGGGTTGTAATCCTTGTTGGTCTTTTCCAGCAACCATCTAGCGGTCTGCGCATCACCTTGATCCATTGCACCTGATATGACCCGTTTTGCTTTCATTGACGGCCTAGTACGCAATACATCGATTCTGTCTGAATATCCTTTGGTCGCGTCAATGTAGTCGTACAGCACTGACCTAGCTATACCAGCGTGTAAGCAAGCTTCTGTCTTATTGAAGCCTAGCTCAAACCCTTCTTCCAATTTTGCTACGACTTCATCGGTCATAACCGTGGGTCTACCAGCGTTACTCTTAGCCATCAATCCACCTCAATAGTCAATGGGCAAATAGTCAACAATGGCATAATCAAAACGTACTCACTGCCAAGGTGGTTATATACACACTGCTTGTTCATACCCGTGTTTTTTTCGTAGCTGAATAGTGCTAGTGCTATGGTAAGGGCTAGAGGTAGATTCATACTAACCCTTGATTGGTTTCGTTTCACTGTGCACTGTACTCTGCCCAAGCTGCATCACGTTCTTTAGCTTTGATGTCGTAGCCTAACACCTCTTCAATAGCTTTCACGTTTGGCTTACCTGTGGATTTGCTAAAGTCATCTGGTGATAGGCTGTGAATGGCGTACATTATCTCTGATTGGTTGCTCGTTTGTTCTGGCTCTGAGATTATCTCGTTATATGCCTTTGGCGCTTCTGGCTCTTGGTATACCGTGTACCCCATGTCCTCAAATACGTGCGCGTTCGCTTCTGGTACGCTTACTCGTTGGCCGTTTGGTTTTTGCATTTCAATTCTACTCATGATTGCTCCTGTTTATTCATTTTATCAAACCTCTCATATCCCGTACAACTCCTTTATAACCTGTATTGCATAATCGGCCCCGTTGCAGACTCGTGTACACCAGTTACGATCTTGTAGCGCTTGTATCCATTCCTTTTGAGGTTCGGACAGCTTGCCCCCTTTTTGAATCTTTAGCTCAATTGCTGTGCCTACAAATTTATGGACTGGTTCAAATATAAGTACGTCTGGTACACCTGCCTTGACCCCTTCTCGTTTCAGGTTCGCAGCTATGATCTTGTTCCTCTTACCGCCATTTGGTACGTGGCACCATAGTAACCCTGTGTAGTCTAGGTACTGTGCTACGGCTTTTTGTTCTTGTGCTTCAGTGAGCATAGGCTTTATTGAAATAACTTTTGCTGGCTAAGTGCTTCATCAATACGC
>NZ_CAKZKO010000148.1 GCF_937123705.1 uncultured Paraglaciecola sp.
AAGTACAGGACCACTAAGGCCCGCGAGCCGCTGCGAATGGGAGAAGAATACGACGAAGACAGGGGGGCAAGGGCTGACGTGCTGATAGGCCAGTGCAAGCCGATATACAGGGATTTGTTCCTGCTGACGTTTGATTTACAGATGGACGACACTGTTGCAGCCAAGTTCCTGAGTCGAGGGTATTGCTTGAGAAAGGTCAAAGATCGACCAGCACCAATTGACAGAAAGGAATACAGAGCGTTGAAACATCAAGGGGTTGCAGCGTTCAATGTGCTGTTTGAGTTCATGAAGGCCGCATAACCCAACGGGCTAAATAATGCTTGACGTGGACCCGTGGACCCGCTAGGCTTTTACAAAGATCGTTTGACCCCAACATTAAGAGCCTCGCCATTCAGCGGGGCTTTTTGCGTTTCTGGGCCTGCGAAAAATCAATGAGCCTAGCCCGACGAACCCAAATACAGGCGCATCCACTGCGCAATCTGAATCAAGGTCGGCAGGCTCACCCAAACACTAAGAGCAGAACCAGCCGATAACGAAAGCTACCGGCTGGCCTGCAATGCCGCGACGATTGAGGCGTCACGACACATGAAGAATAGACGATATTCTGACGCCTGCCTGAATTCAGGGCCGGTATAAATGGCTAGGAGCGCGGAAATGGGGTATGGATCACGCGGGCATATTACCGAATCACAGGCTGCTGGCTGCTTGGTAGCCGTTGCTTTCGGGGTATGGCTTTGTGTGGCGTTGCATCCCGCCGCTGCCGCGCCCGTTATAGCCGTTGTTGATAATATTTTACGGCGTGAGTAATGGGTGCAAACGGTGACGACAAGGACCGTTTCGAGCGATATGCACAAATGCTCTTCGGTTGCGGTCTTTGGGCTTACATGCTCTACACAGATATTTCGTCCGACCTTGTATTGGCTGACATGACTGCGCAGGAATTGACGGTGAAAGGGGTTTTGTACGGGTTCGCGGCCATTCTGATTAAGGGAATCACCACGGCAGAAATTGCCGAGCTGATTCGAGCGTGGCGCAGTAAATGACTTTCAATGCTGCTCAGTGGCTAAAATCCGCTGCAATCTATGTCGTGGTTTTGTGGGGTGTGACTTTAGCCGCCATACAAACTAATTTTATGGTCGAGGATTACAAGGACCGGCAAACCAGAAAAAAAGTGGCCGCACTCACATTTGAAAATGTGATGACGTACTACTCGATATTCCCCCCAGAGTCCACGGTGTACTACGAAGCAGATGCACGGTTTGTTTCTGACGCTGAGATCCACAAGATCATTGAAACGATACCAGGGGGCGTCAAGGTCACATGGAATGAAGCCATCATGTGTGATAACAATCCCTATGACAGCCGCGACAATTACGAGTACTACCGCGAAGCTGAGCCAACTGCAAAAACCTATATCAAGTCGAGAAGTCGGCGGCCTATGTCGCAGTTGCGGGAGCTTAAAGGCTACCCAATCCTGATGCGTCGAAATGAGGGCTATGCAGGCCAACTACTGCCCATTCAATACCCGCGCCATGACGCGGACTGCCGGTTAAGTTCGGTAATGAGGATGCACATGCCTGACGGATCGGTAAAGCGATTTGAAAAGCATAGCGAGGTTGTGCAGGTTCGCGGCGTAATACCCGACTGATGGACGCTGGCGACGCTTGGAATCTGCTGAGCAACAACAACACAATCGGCGTGCGTAATGGCAAGGTTCAATGCTTCATGCGATCAGACAGGCAGATAGAGTGCGATGCTGGCGATGACACGGACGATACTGTCACGCTGAACCATTCCGAGTTTCTGGATCGGTTTAAGTTCTCACGGTTTGTTGAAATCAGTACGGATCAGGTGTGAAAACCACAACCGGAAAAGGCATCGCAGGCGTTATCGGCGCATGGTTGCTGGTCAAGGCGCAAGAATTTATTGAGTACGTGGGATCGGTTGAGGTTATCGATTGGTCAGTAGTCGGAAGCACAGCGGTATCAGAGCTGACAGCCGGTGCGATTGCATTGGTGGCTTTGTTCGTCAATCTTGAGCCTGCAAAGCCTGCTCAGAAGCCGTACAAGCGCCTGAATCCAGAGATAGACAATGAGCCGCTGGACACGTTTGATACGCCTGTACGCGCTGACGTTGGCCAGAACACGGTAACAACGCTAAAGCCTACAAAGAACTGGTTTTCTGACGCGGAATTAGACTGCAAATGTCCTGATCTGGCCGGTTGCGACTATCGCGGAATGCACCAGACAGTGATGGCAATGGTCAATGATCTGCGCGAGCGATTCGGGCCGCTGGTTGTCACGTCTGGCTACCGATGCCCACAGCACAATGTCAATGTCGGCGGGTCGAGCGATTCATACCACGTCAAGGGCATGGCAATTGATCTGAAAAGCCCAACTGTTTCGGCGGTAGAGCTGTATCGCTACATGGATAACAAATACCCGCGCCAATACGGGCTTGGCCTTTACAAAACATTTATCCATGTGGACTGCCGATCAGGAATCTGGGCGAGAAAGACCGGACCGGATAAATCATGGCGGCAATTCAGTATGGATGCTGCTGATGTTGCGCTGGCGTAGTGCCATAACAAATAGCCCCGACAAGGCTAAAGTCCTGAAAGTCAGGCGATGCGGAGTCATGACCGTATGAGCGATTACCCAGCCATTGCACGAGTACCGTTGCATTGGAATCTGATCCAAGCCGTCAGCATGGGCGCGAAAGGCTTTACAAGCATTGCTTCGGGGTCTGAGTATTCAGGCCGATATCGGCGGACTGGGGATTCCCAGTCGGGGAACGGCGGTATAACAGCCGCTAGTTCTTTCACGATTTACTTATCAGCGTCATTCAAGTAAATCGTGCTGCCAAAATCAACAGAACCGGCCAAGCCTCTCAGCGATGCTCAAACTGGCCGGTCATTTAACACCGCCTAGGCTGCCTCTTACGGGCGCTACGGCTACTTGTTCGGTAATGCCGGACAACTGAAACAACCCTGACCACGGAAAGAATGCCAGCAAAGACTGGTAGGGATTTGTGTGGCTAGGCAAAAAAAGAGAGGCCAGATGTTGCGTGAACAACAGAGCTGGCCAGTCACTCATCGCTTAACCGGAAAGCCAGCGAATCATGACGAACTGCAAGAATAGCACTATAGGTAGAAGAAACAAGCAAACTGACGAAAATGGTGTAACACCGCCGTTTGATGAGGGTGGCGACACTACTGGTAGATGGGTCGAACCTGCTCACAGAGATAGTCGGCCAAAACTAAAGACAAAACAATGCCTTGTAACTGATCTTGAAACAGGCGAATCAGAGATTATTGAGTGTTTGGACACTAAGCAACTAATGATGTCGATTCGCGGAACCGCCAAGCGACTTGACAAAGCAATCCTGAACATCAAGAAATCGCGAAAGGACCAATTTGCCATGACTATTCAAGCGAAATGTCAGACAGCAACGGTTGATGCCGGATTGTCGAATGCAGATATTCGGGTGTGGGACTTCTGCAAGAACGACGTTATGTACGGCAATGAAATCAAATCTACACAGGTCGAAATTGCCTTTGCACTACGCATGGCCATATCAACAGTAAATCGTTCGTTCGCCAGATTCCGGCAAATGAAAATGATTGAGGCATCAGGCGCAGTTAAAGGAACGCCAACCTATCGGGTCAGTGATGACTATCTGGTCAAGGGGAAGCGAGAGCTTGACGGCACATCAAAGATGACTGATGTCATTTACGCCGATTTTGTTAACAAGAAAATTGCAGAAAATTCATGAAATCACTCGCAACAATCCTATTCACAGCCCTGCTAATTACAGGCTGCGCTACCGGCGATGTGTTTAAAGCAGCACAAACCGGCGTCCACATGAAATTGCTGGATGCTGAGTTCGATCAAGCGCGTACAACCGTTCGAGAATTGCCGCTCAATGAGGCCGAGAGCGCTGAAATAGAATCAGTGATTGCAGAGCTTGAGGTGGAGCGACAGGCGCTTAGAACGCTGCACAAGCAGAACGCGGGGCGTATTGCGCTATCGGCGGTACAGGCTCAATCAACGCTAGATGACGTTGAATCGGCGGTTAAACGCGGTCGTATTGCGTATCAAGGCTATCTGGCGCGAACAAAAGAGCCGGTGAATCCACTGCTCAAGTCGTATCACGAGAGCGCTGTGATTGCGAGAGACAACATTCAGGAAGCGATTGATTCGGGTGCTGGTGTGTCGGCGGGTGAACTGGCTCAGTATTTCGGATTGGCGCTCAGAACGATTGCGGCGATTAATGGTGTGCCGGTTATCTAATGTTCGAGTACGCCTCTTTTGTTATGCGCAACCCAGCATTCGTGACTAAGAACATGCGCAGGCAGTACAGCGTTCGTAAAGCGCTGTTAACGCACCGAAAGAAAAATCCAGTGTGTGAGGCTACCGGCAGTACAAGACGCCTTGAGGTGCACCATATCGTGCCAGTTAGCGTTAATCCGACATTGGCAGACTGGCCGTCAAATCTCATCACTCTGGAAAAGAAAGCGCACTTAGTCATAGGTCACGGCGGGAACTACAAAAACTACGTCAAGAACGTTGCAGAGGTTTGCGCAACGATTCGGATTCAGCGAACAGTTGCTTCGTGAATAAACTTCCTGTTGACGCATTCGGCAAGCCTGTAGGTATGCCGGTGCTGATACCGATACCTATACCGACGAAGGATTTGCCGTGGTATATGGCGTTGTTCAATCTGCTTTTCTATCGCCGTGATTTCTGGCTGGGCGAAGATTTCCCATACCGGCTACCAACAGGCGAAGACATAATGATACCGGAAGGATTTATATTCAACGGCGCGTCCATACCTCGAACATTTTGGGCTGTGCTAAATCCTATCGGCCTGTTGCTAATACCGGGATTATTGCATGACTACGCATATCGATTTCAATGCCTGCTTGCGCCTGACGGTTCAGTGGCAGTTGAATACAAAACACGCCGCAAAGCAGACGGAATGTTTCTTGAAGTCTGCCATATCACAAACGGGATGATTATTTTGGACCTGATGCTAGCTGCACTTTTGAAAGCGTTTGGCTGGATTGGTTGGAATAAAAACCGCAAAGGCGACGCGAAACGAAACATGAGTAATCACAATGCCAGTTGATGTTTTTGGAGTTCGCGCAGGCACATGGCTTGGCGAGATAAACCTCACTACTGACGATACGCCTGCTGCCCAGCTCAATGACACGATCAACCTGTCTACCGGCGAAAGCTACCGCGCAATAGCCACAGCACCAGCAGGTACTGGCAATGTTATTGATCCGGCTGTCTGGGCGCGTGATAAAGCTAATGATTATTCTAAAGCCGACGAAATATTCACAGGCACATTTGCAGATGCAATAGCGCTGGAAGACTCGCCCAAAATGGTGGCCGAGGTCACTGATGGTGTGCTTACTGATGTTCTTGTCAAAGTTGATGTGCCAGGGTATCCAACAGGGTATCAACCGTTGCCGCCTGATACTAGTGATATTCCGCAGTCGCAGGTTGTTGGGTTGACTGATGCACTGGCAGCGGATATAGCTGCTAGTAGGCTTACGGGGGTACTGGCTGATGCACGAGTGCAGGAGTCTAATGTTACTCAGTATGTTGCAGCACAATACGCAACAGTAACCACGTTACTAGCCAGCACAGCTGGCTATGTGGAAGATGAAATAGTTTCTACTCAGGAGGAAGGGTACAACTATAAAGTTGCAGCATCAGGAGCGTCGGACCATAATCTAACAACTGCCGGTAGCGTTAAGTTGTATGTCTTGCCGTTCGAGCCTAATCGTTATCATGTTGGAGCTGTTGGGGCTGTAGGTTCTGGTGATGAGACTGCAATTGTACAAACGTTTGTTGATCAATTGCCGATAGGTTCAGAGTTGCATTTTGATGGATCTAAAACCTATACATTCAATATAGACACTGAAAATGCAATCTACTTTGCCCCTAATGGAGCAACGTTTGTAAACGCTGTAGACAATGATTTCATACTGAGAATTGGATCGTTACAAACTGTTACTAGCCATGCTGTAACAGAAACGCTCATGCCGTATGGCACAGAAACATTTACAGTCACTAATGCGGATACGCTTTTCGCAGTTGGTGACATTGGTACGTTGCATGATGGGCGAGTACGTCCAAGT
>NZ_CAKZKO010000149.1 GCF_937123705.1 uncultured Paraglaciecola sp.
ACTTAATTTATGTGATTTCTGGTTTTAGGGGGGGATATTTTCATGGGGGGCATTATGGACAAGAAAGCAGCAGTTATTTCACTAGACACTGGCAAGACAGTATCGACATCAGATAATGATTCTCATAAAGCGGTTAGGGGCGATCTTCCTCCTATGCCTGCATGGATGGGTGGCGATGCCAAAAAGCACTGGGAATACATTACCGACGAATTGCATAAAATCGGCGCTCTATCTCGGCTTGATTTGGGCGTTCTAGCCAACCTATGCACATATTATGAGCACATGGTTGCGGCGAAAAAAGCACTTGATGCAGATGGCATGTTCCAAGAGACGCCGAACGGGTACGTGCAGTTCTCGCCACAATTTGTCGCTTACAATCAGTCGTCCGGCGCGTATGACAAGCTCGCGATTAAGCTCGGCCTGACCGCTAGAAGTCGGAAGAAAATAGAGTCGAGCGATTCCAACCGAAAGGCGCTTGGCTTGTAGTATGTCTGTTGCTGAGAAGTACACTGATATTCGCCGGGAAGGGCTTGATGCGGCTTACAAGTATGCTGATGATGTTAAGTCCGGCGCTATTCCTGCGTGCAAATATGTGCGGCTCGCTGTTGATCGCTGGTTTTCTGATTTAGAGAATGGCGGCGCGCGCGGTTTGTATTTTGATGAAAATGCGGCGGCAAGGGTTATTGCGTTTTTCTCGTACCTGAAGCATTCGAAAGGTAAATGGAAGGGTGCGCCGATTGATCTAATGCCGTGGCAGCTGTTTGTTATTGTCAACGTGTTTGGCTGGATGCGAGAAGATGGCCGCCGCCGGTTTACGTCTGTTTATGAGGAGATACCGCGCAAAAATGGCAAAAGCACAAAAATTGCGGGCATTGGATTGTATGGATTGACATCAGATGGCGAGGGCGGGGCCGAGATTTATTCGGCGGCCACGAAGCGCGATCAGGCAAAGATCATGTTCAATGAGGCGATGCGCATGGTTCGCCAGTCGCCAGAGCTGAGGCGGCTGGTTAAGTCATTGCGCAGCCAGCTAGAGCATGAGGATAGCTTTAGTATTTTTCAGCCTCTTGGCGCTGACTCTGACACATCGGATGGACTGAATGTTTATTTTGGGCTGGTCGATGAGCTTCATGCGCATAAAACTAGCGAGATGTGGGATGTTCTGGAGTCTGCGCTTGGCGCTCGCGAGCAGCCGCTTATGTGGGCTATCACTACTGCTGGGTTTAATCGTGCAGGCGTTTGTTATGAAAACCGCGACTACGCTATCAAAGTGCTGGAGGGTGTAGTTGATGACGACTCTTTTTTCGGCATCATCTATACAATTGATGAGGATGATCTAGGCCGGTGGGATCAGCCGGACGTATGGGCGAAGGCTAATCCGAATTATGGCGTTAGCGTTTCGGAGAGCTATCTCGACGAGAAGGCGAAAAAGGCGCGCGAGATACCGTCGGCAAAAAACAACTTTCTAACCAAGCACCTCAATGTATGGGTTAATGCGGAGATGCCGTGGGTTGATCCGCAAGTATTTAAGCGCTGCAAGGCTGATTTTTCGCACGATGAAATGAGCGGCACGGAGTGCTGGGGCGGGCTGGACTTGGCGTCTGTATCAGACCTATGTTCGCTAACGCTTGCGTTCAATGTAGCCGGTAAAATCAGGCTAATTCAAAAGAACTACTTGCCGGAAGATGCGCTGGTCGAGCATACGCGGCAATATAATCAGCCGTTCAAGCAATGGGCTGATGATGGATGGCTAACACTAACACCCGGCAATGTTACTGATTACGATTTTATCGAGTATGATATTTTGCAGTGGGCTGAGCAATATGGCATACAAGAGCTAGCTTTTGACAGGTGGAACTCCACGCAGCTAACTAACCACATGCTTGAAAAAGGTGTCAACATGGTAGGCTTTGGCCAGGGGTTTGCGTCAATGTCGCCAGCGATGAAAGAATTAGAGCGGCTTATTTTAAGCGGCGCTATTGAATACGATAACCCCGTACTTGAGTGGGCTGTTAGCAATACTGTCCCGCAGCATGATCCAGCGGGCAACATAAAACCGGCGAAGAACAAAAGCAGCGGCAAGATAGATCCTGTGGTGTCGGCAATTATGGCTGTTGGTCGCGCGACAACCGGCGAAGATACATCGTCGATTGATGACTGGCTAAACGATCCGATTATATTATGAGAATCAACGAATGGGCATAAGGTCATATTTGAGCGGCCTTTTTGGTGGCGCAGCGACAAAGCAGCAGCGTGGCGAGCAAACTGGCGCACCATCAAGCTACAGCGTCAAATCGCCCAAGACCGTCACTGAGGACACCGCGCTACAAGTTTCTGCTGTATGGGCGTGCGTCAAGCTCTTATCAGAGACCGTGGCGGCGCTGCCTCTAACCGTTAAGAACGTTGATGGCGAACGAAGATCGAAAGATGACAAAAGCACGCTGTCGTCTATTCTGACGAAAACACCAAATGCGCGACAGACTCCGATTGAGTTTCGAGAAACCATGATGCTGAACCTATCGCTGCATGGTAATGCCTACGCCATGAAGCAGCGCAATGGCGGCGGTGATGTCATTGGCTTATGGCCGCTACCTGCGCAACAAATGAAAGTCGAGCTGATGGATGACGGTAGTGTGGTTTATATGCTGCACAAAACCGTTGCTGGGCAGCTGGACATGACGGCCATAGCTGCTGAAAACATGCTGCACATAAAACTATTCGGCAATGGTGTGATTGGGCTGTCGCCGCTTGCCCACGCTCGCACATCCATTGGCCTTGAATTGGCTGCTGAGGAGTTTGCTAGTTCGTATTACACAAACGCAGGAAAGCCCGGTGGCATTTTAACTATTGACCAGATACTTACGCCTACGCAGCGTGAACTGCTGAAGGAGAAATTTGCCGACTTAATCGAAGGCACCGACAATATGCACAAGCTGCAAGTGCTTGAAGCGGGCATGAAATATCAGCAAGTACAGCTAAATCCTGAAGATATGCAAATGATGGAGACCCGCCGCTTTAACCTTGAAGATATAGCGCGGTTTTGGGGTATTCCAAGCATATTGATTAACGACAACAAAGACACAACCAGCTGGGGTTCCGGCATTGAGCAGATTATTATTGGATGGCTAAATACCGGGCTTGGGCCAATGCTTACGCGGTGGGAGCAGTCGTTAGAGTCGGCACTAATACCCAGCAAAGACAGGGGAGCGGTAGAAATTAGGTTTGATATTGCTGACTTGTTAAGGGCCGACACTAAAGGGCGCGGCGAGTTTTTGCGCAGCATGGTATCTGTTGGTTTAATGACCCGCAACGAGGGTCGAATCAAGCTCAATCTGGAACCTGTTGAGGGCGGCGACGCGCTTACCGCGCAGATCAATCAGGCTCCTATTGAGCAATTATCTATTATTGGAAGTGGGGAATAATCATGAAATCATGGTATTCGATAAAAGCGATGGCAGGAAAAGCAATTGACATTGATGTTCATGACGAAATTGGATTATGGGGCGTCTCTGCCAAGGATTTTTGCGAGGAGCTTTGTTCTCATAGTGATGTCAGCGAAATAAACCTGTCTATCAACTCTCCGGGCGGCAATGCGTTTGATGGCTTGGCGATGTACCACGCGCTGATAAAGCACTCGGCTACCGTGAACGCTAGCGTATTGGGCGTTGCAGCTAGTGCCGCATCAATCGTGCTGATGGCTGGCGATACTATTAGCGTGCCCGAAGATGCGTTTGTTATGATTCATAACCCGTGGAGCTTTGCTGCTGGCGATGCTGATGAACTGCGCGATACAGCCGATTTTCTCGACAAGATACGCGACTCACTGGTTAGCATATATGCCAAGCGAACAGGCATGGAAAATCAAGATATTGTCGAGCTGCTCGACAATGAAACGTGGCTAAATGGCACTCAAGCCAAAGAGTTGGGCTTTGCTGACGAGGTTACTAATCAAAAAGTCGCTGCACTTGCTAACGGCTTCGCGAAACATTTTAAGCAGGTTCCTGTCGCTCTACAAAATCAGGAAACCATTGCAGAACAAATTGGCGGTATTGATTCCGCTAAAGAATTTGAACACTTCCTGCGCGAGGCAGGGGGGTTCAGTAAGGGCATGTCGCAAGCATTGACTGCCCGCGCCAAAGCGCTACATTTGAGTGAGTCAGATGGTGAATTGGTTATTGACACATCCAGCCTTATCAAAACACTCAGGCAATCCGTAGGAGATAACTCATGAATGCCCAACTATCTGAAGAAGTGCAAGCGCAAATTACAGCGCTTGATGGCGAAGTTAAAAACTTCATCAACAAAACCAACGAAGAAGTGCTTGCGCACGGCAAGCTCGGCACAGCCAACAAAGAGGCGCTAAAGTCGCTGGAAGATAAAAGCGAAGAATTGCAGGCGCGGTTGCTCGATCTTGAGCAAAAAGCGACGGCGCTTGGCGACACTGGCAAGAAGGTTAAAAGTGCAGGCGAGCAGTTTGTATCGTCAGCTGCTTTTGAGGCCATGAAGTCAGGGTCAGCGAAAAGCGCGAAGTTTGAAGTGCAGAACAACACAATCACCGGCTCTGATACGACGGTCGCACCCGATCGCCAGATTCCTGTCGTGGGTGGTGCTGTACGACGACTGCGAGTGCAGGACGTATTGCCGCAAGGCGTTACCGGCAGCAACGCGATTGAGTTCACGCGCGAAGCGACGTTTACCAATAGCGCCGCTGAAGCTGCGGAAAACACCGCCAAAGCGGAGTCTGCCTTGACGTTTAGTTTGGTCAATGTGCCAGTCCGAACGATTGCGCACTGGATCAAGCTCAGCAAGCAGGTTATTGACGACGCGCCAATGCTGGCCAGTTATGTGGATGGCCGTATGCAGTATGGCGTTGCACTTCGTCTTGATAATCAGCTGGTCAACGGCGATGGAACCGGAGCCAACATATCGGGCATTCTCGATGCTGGCAATTTCACAGCGTTTACGTCAACGGCGTCTGATACTGCCACGGTTTCACTCCGAAAGGCGATAACCCAAGTCCAGCAGGCTGATTATCAGCCGACAGCGGTTATTCTTAACCCTGCTGATGTGCAAGCGATTGATCTTGATATTGAGAATACTTCAGTGTCTTTGACCAGTCCTCGCGCGCAAACATTGCCGACAATTTGGGGCGTGCCTATCGTGGCATCGAACGCCATTGCGTCGAATACGTTTGCATTGGGTGCGTTTGATATGTCGTCAGAGCTTTTCATTCGATCAGGTGTTATGGTCGAACTGTTTGAGCAGGACGATACCAATGCGCAGTCTAATTTGGTGACTATGCGCGCAGAAATGCGGGCGGCGTTAGCAACTTATCGCGCTGCATCGGTGGTAGGCGGTACGCTGACTTCATAAGTTAGCAGAAGATGGAGGATGGCGGTTTCGGCCGCCATTCTTTAAAAATCAAAAGAGGTATATAGTATGGCTAATATGGTAAGGGTTCGGGCTTTACGATCCTTTTCATCAACAGCAATTGGCAACATGCAGGCAGATGATAACGCTATGTGTGAGTCAGGTTATGCAAAACACCTTGAGGACGATGGATTGGTGGAGATTGTGCAGACGCCAAAGAAAAAATCGAAAGCAAAAGCCGAAAAGACTGCCACTGAATAACGATCATGAAACGGACACTCATCACAGCGCCAACTGAAACGCCGGTCACGCTTGCAGAGGCAAAGCTTTGGGAGGTGGTCGAACACTCGGCAGACGATGCGTTGATTACTGATTTAATCGAACAGGCAACAGATTACTGCCAGCAATACACAGGGCGTTTTTTTGTTCAGCAAACATGGGAGTATCGCTATGATTGCGCCCCATCGACGCCTGAGCTAGTGGTTGATGGCGGCTATAATGTCCTTGAAGTCTCAACGCTGAGCATTACCGAGAGCGACTTATCAAGCACCAATTATTTGACTGAAACGGCTATTTCCACTGTTTTTTATATCGACAGGCTAGCAGAGCCTTTTCGTATGCACCCGAAGTCCGGCGCATGGGATGTGGCATCATCCGGCTATGATAATTTAGCTATGAGACTGAAGCAGGGCTATGGGGCGGCGACAGCTGTACCCGATTCAATAAAGTCGGCGATCCTGTTAATGGTCGGGCACCTGTATCGCAACCGAGAGGCAACTGCTGCCATCAAGCTAGAGAATATACCGTTTGGTGTTAGCTCGATGCTTAATCAATACCGGGTTATTGAGCTGTGATTTCAGCGGGTGCATTGCGTCATCGCATTAGGCTGGAAAGACAGGAATCCAGCAATGATCCTGTAACGGGTGAGCGGTTACAGTCATGGATTACGCTGGCCGACAGGCGCGGCCACATTAAGCCCGTGAGAGGCTCAGAACTGATCCCAACGAGCGGAGAAACCAGCCAGATTACAGCGAAAATAATGCTGCGATATGACGCCACGTTAAGCGGTCTCAATCCGAAAGACAGAGCTATTGATTTAGCCGCCGGAGATATTTACGATATTGATTCTGTTATCAATGTAGAGGAGGGCGATCGAGTCATAGAGCTGATGTGTACAGAGCGTTCACGATGACGGAAACTTTCAAAATTGACGGCTTGGCCGACCTTGAGAAAAACTTGTTAGCGCTGGGCGCGGACTTGGGCGCAAAGACGCTGAGAAATGCGCTTAGAGACGCTGCGAAGCCAATACATAGCAAAATGTTATCGGGCATTACTGATAGCGGCGTCACGCGAGTTGTGACGACAAAAAAAGGTCAGCGAGTCACGATTACATCAGGTTTTTTGCGATCAAGAACGAAAATCAGAACATCTATCAATCGACGGGGCGCTGTTAGCAAGAGGTTTTCAAAAGGCGATGTTGCTGTGGTTAAGGTCGGCGTTTTCCGCGTAGGGTATGTCGTCCCTGTAGAGTATGGGGCCAACGGACGCGCGGGGACTAAATTTATCCGCCGATCTCTCAGTGAGACACCTGCGGCGCTGAATATATTTAGGCAGCGATTAGCAGATCGAATTGAAAAGGCGGCGCGGAAACGTAATAGATGATCGAACAATCGCTATATCAATATTTGGTGGCGCAGTCGGTTCAGCCCGCCGCGAACATCCACTACCAAACGGCGCAGTACGATGGGCAAGATACGTTTATTGTTTACAGCGTTGTCGATCAGGCGCGGCCACTGAATATTGATAGCCTGCCCAGCAAAAGACGGACTGGGTTCCAAATCGACCTATACAGCAAAGAATTTGGCGTTGTGCGAACGTTGCGGGATACCGTGGCCACACTGCTGCATGGCAATGGGTTTATACAGGATGGCCACAATGTTCAGCATTGCTTTATAGAGTCCGAGATTTCGGACTACGAAGAAAATACAAAGCTCTACCGAATAGCCCTAACACTGAATTTATATTTTGATTAAAAACATCAATTTTCCAACAATGGCTGCCATGCGCAGCTTTTTATACATGAAAAACAGGAGTAATACCCATGCCTAAGCAAACAGTCGTGCAGAGCACTGAGCAGTTAGCTCAAGGCGCTGTCATTGAGTATTCTACCAACATTGTAACGCCGTCATATTCAGCTATTGCTGGCGTTGCGACCGTGCCCCGTGTTGGGTCTGAGGGCTCGTTTGTGGAAATCACATCCATCGACGAAACGACGAAGCGATATATTGCTGGCATCAAGACTCCGCCGGAGTGGGAGCTCGTGTTCAATCGCATCGGTGATGATACCGATCAGGATGCAATTATTGCTGCTGCTGTCGCTGGTGACACGATTAAAATACAGATCACCTATCAAACGGGTGATGTGGCAACAATTGACCTCGTATTGAATGGCTACTATGCGGATGAGGCCAGCCAAGGCGATACCATCCAGATGTTCGGAATCAAAGGCCAGCAGTCGGGCGATGCGGTATTCACTAAGGTGGCGTAGTGATGGATTTTAGCGAATTTATCGAGTCCGGGAAGCTGCGAGATCATTACATCGAGATAGATGGCATCGGCGAGATCAGGCTGACAGAATTATCTGGCACTGAGTTTTCGGTGCGCGCAAAAGAGGCTGAGGCTCTTATCGACGCTAGCATCGAAGAAAACCAGCAGCACATGGCATGGTGGGCGGGGCGGATGCTTAAAGGCTCCAATCCCACAAAGCCCGAGGTCAAGAAGCTGCTCGAAAGCTATTCGCCATCTGTTTATGTCGAGATTTACCAGAAAGGACTGGCGTACAACGGCGGCACTCATGACGCCAAAGAGCGTATAGAAAAAAAATAGCAGAGCATCCTGAGCTATGCTGCCTTCTCGATATGGCCGATTGCTTTGGATGCTCTATTGACGAGCTTATGGGCTCACTATCATCGTTCGAGCTAAATATGCGCGTGGTAAATAGAATGGTAGCGAAGGGCTTTACCTACGATCAAGACAAGATCGCAGAAGCGGCAGCGCAGCAAGAGAATGCTCGTGTCGAGTCCTTTTTGCAGCGAATGAGGTCTAGGGGTAACTGATGGCGACAATATCGACACTGACAATTGATCTTGTTGCCAGTAGCGCAAAGTTAGTATCAGGTCTTTCAAAGGCAAACAAGAAAACACAGCAGTGGGGTGCCAGCACTCGAAAGCAGGCGAATGCCGCTGGCAAGGCGTTCGGCGCAATGTCTGCTGTTGCTGCCGCTGGCATGTCTGCTATTTTCGTTAGCACATCAAAGACCGCTGACGCGCTGGGTAAATTCTCAGACCAAATAGGCGAAACACCTGAAAAGATAAGAGGATTGCAGCGAGCGGCAGAGCTGACGGGTGTCGGCACTGAAAAAATGAACAAGTCGCTAGAAAAGATGAGCAAGTCGTTAGGCGAGGCGCGTACAGGTCTCGGCACGGCTGTGCCGTTTCTCAAAAGCATGGGGCTGCAATCAAATGCGTTTTTTAATTTACGACCGGGCGATCAGTTCGGCGAAATAGCAGAAAAAATCAACGAATTAGGTACGCAGCAAGAAAAGGCTGCGGCCGCTTCGTCGATATTTGGCAGGGATGGCGGCAAGCTCCTCAATACGCTGGCGCTCGGCAAAAAAGGGCTTCAAGACTCGACAGATGAAGTGATTGCCTATGGCTTGGCGTTGTCGCGGGTAGATATTGCAAAGATAGAGGCCGCTAACGATTCGTTTTTGCGCGCACAAGAAATCGGGCAGAGCTTTACGAATCAGTTTACGGCAGAACTGGCACCAATCGTTGAGGCTGTCGCCAGAAAGTTCGCCGAATCAGCAAAGGAGGCTGGCGGTCTCGGCAAGGTAGCGAAAGGCGTAGTTGATGGGCTGGTTAATGGTTTTGCTTTTGCCGCCGACGCGGTGAACGGCTTGCGCGTTGTTTTTCTGGGGGTAAAAGCTGCGGCATTGAATGCAATTGGAGGCATTACATCGGGTATTGCGTTTCTTGATATTGGTATAACCAAGCTCATTAACAGTATTCCCGGCCTATCTGCGACCACTAATGACACACTGCAAGATGTGGCAAGCACTGTTGCAGAGAAGGCCGCAGACTCTACGCTTGCGTTTCAGGCCGCACTATTAGCCCCGCCGCCGTCTGAAGCGATCAAAGCGACAGTTCAACAGATAATGGACACGGCCGAAGCCGCTGCGCAGGAGATCGCAGCGGAAAAACAGGGAAATATCGGCACCAGCATAGCCGACTCGATCATTCCTCCACCCGAAGCGCTGGCGTCAATTGATGGCGGCAATATTGATGATGAGGGCAATACAAATCCATTTTTGCCGGGTGCCAACGAGGACACCATGCAGGCCGCGATAGATTTATTTACCGCATTTCAGGAGCAAAAGTTTTCTGTTGTCGAGCTATTTCAGCTTAATGAACAAGCGATGACACAGGTTCACGAGGCTGAGCTGTCAGCTATTACCGACAAAGAAGAAAAACGGCGGGTTAAGGCTCGGCAGGCAGCCGAAAAACGAAAGGCGGCGGATACTCGCGGGTTTCTTGCGAAAGGCGTTTCTGATCTTGCAAAAACCTCAAAAACTGCGTTTAAAATCCAAAAAGCCATGAAAATCGCTGAAACGGTGCAGAGTACATATAGCGCAGCGATGGGTGCATACAGTGCTCTATCGGCTATTCCGATAGTTGGCCCTGCATTAGGTGCGGCAGCGGCAGCGGCAGCCATTGTGTTTGGCGGCAAGCAAGTTCAGAAAATCAAGGCGCAGCAGTTTGGCGGCGGTGGATCACCTAGCGCGTCGGCTCCATCGCCAGTCAATATTGGCCAGTCGGGTGTATCTGGCGCGCAAGGTCTCGATGATGTGTCGCTAGATGGTGGGCAGCCAGCGCAAGAGGTAAGAAACATAACGCTGGTAGTTGATAACTCAATTGATAGGACAGGGACGATTCGCATCGCTGAAGCGCTTAATGATGTAATGGGGGACAACTTCAATCTACAGGTAACAGCAAACTAATGACGGCGTATATCGGACATCACAGCGCGATTGAGGCATCAGGCGTCACGATAACGCCAAACTTTGAAACGACTGGATTCGAGGCAGCCAATGTGGTGCATCGAAACCTTCAGGGCAGCTGGAAGCCCGGTACAGACCTTGGCGCAATCATTTTTGATCTAGGCAGCGCGCAAGAGTGCGATTATGTCTTTATTCATGGGCATGACTTGTTTACGCAGGGCGCTAGCTACGCAGTGCAAACTGGCAGCACTGATAACGGATCAACATTTGATGAATTCCATACAGGTAATATTGTTGCTGGCAGTGACCGGTCAATATTCAATAAGTTTACAGCGGCTACTCGCAGGTATTGGCGCTTTGTCGCAACAGGGCCGGGAAGTGCTGCTAAATACATATCAATTCTGATGATAGGCAAAGCACTGCCATTGACGGGCGATCAGCTGGAATTCAAAGCACCGTTTGAGCCGCTCGGCATTATTGAAACGGCGTCGCCGAATCAGAATATAAATAATTTGGGCCAGCCCATTGGCCGCAGCATTAGAGCCGAGCCGTTTGATATAACGCTAAGCTGGAAAGTGCTTGACCCCAGCTGGGTTAGAAGCAATCTAGATGATTTGTCACAATCTATAAACCGCCAGCCATTTGGCCTGTCGTGGGATTACGACAATCAGCCTGATGAAGTCGCGCTGCTATGGACAACAAAAGAGCTTAAGCCGCCAAAATACGGCGATACCAAGTTTATGCAGTGGCAGATTCGGTGCAAGGGGCTGCGTGAGTAATGGCGTTTTTAGACGAAGCCGTAAAGGGCGGGCGGCGGCCATTCGTTATTGTCGAAATAGATATGGACTATTGCCAAGAGGTTGAAGGTACATCGCCATGCACCAGCCTTGCAGGTGGCGACGAGAAGTGTACTAACACATTCGTCACCTGCAACGACACGCCTAATTATAATAAAGGGGCCAAAACCTATAAATTTAGCGACATAGCATTGCCGGGGCAGGGCATTTATCCCTTTATTACCCGCGTTGACACGGCTCCCACGGAGATTACGCCGGGTAAGGGGCTAGGCGTGCGCGCTAATTGCAAGGTCATCTTTACCGACGCAATAGACAGTGATATCGGTATTGATCCTGCGGTTAATGATCGCAGCATTATTGCCACTGAGCGGGGCACATTTTGGGGCAAGTTTTTTGCGCGTAACCCGTACTACTACGGCCGAGAGGTTAGGGTTAAATATGGAATGCTCGACGATGCGGGCGGCATAACGAATGTTGAGACCTTTACCTATATTATTGATAAATTTGAATACCAGAGTCGCACGCAAACTGTATCGCTGATGGGAAAAGACCACCTTACGCTAGGCGATAATGTAAAAGGCAAGACGCCGAAAGCGACAACGGGCAAAACAACTGGGGCATTGAATGCAGGGGCGACGGTTTTCTCTGTAGGCACTGGCGAGGGAGCAGAATATGCCGCTAGCGGGCGCATAGCCATTGACAAGGAAATTATGAGCTACACGCGCGCGACTGATACGTTTACCGTAACGCGCGGCCAGCAGGGAACCACGGCCAAGTCACACAGTAGTGGCGCGACCGTTCAAGAGGTTCGATATTGGGATGCCGAGTCGGTTAGCACGGTATTGCAAGACCTGCTAGAGACTGATGCGGGGATACCACCAAGCAAGATTCCCATTGTTGACTGGCAAGCCGAGGATACGCAGTGGTTGAGTAGTTATTCTATTTCTCGCAACATTATCAAGCCGGTTGAGATCAATAAATTAGTTGGCGAGCTCATGCAGCAATGCTCCTTTAGTATATGGGCAGATGATCGAGATTCGGGCAAGATAAAATTTGCCGTAGAAGCTCCCCTGCTTGGCTCAGAGCTGGCGCTTGCTAATACCTATACTGATGCAGACATTATCGAAAACACTCTTACGGTAGTCGATGACTCAAAATCACGCGCATCCGCTGTATGGGTTCACCACACAGTTATAGACCCCGCCGAGGGCAGCGGCAAAGTTAGTAACTATGAGGCAACCGAGGGCCGAGGGGATGCAGCATTAGCGGGTGAGAATGCGTACAATCAAGAGCAGTACAAGGAGATTTATTCTGACTGGCTGCGTTTATCGACACCGGCATCGCTGACCGCAACGAGATACCTCGCGAGATTTAAAAACCCGCCGAAAAAAGTTAATTTTAAGCTCGATGCCAGCGCCAAAAAGTTACAAGTGGGGGATCACTTCTTTTTGAGATCGGCGGCGCTGCAAGACAAAAACGGCAATGAAAATACGCTAGAATTTCAGTGCGTTTCACTTGATTACGACCCGGTAAATACTACGTTTAACATCAAGGCATTGCAGTTCCGATTTTCGGCGGATCGGCAATGTGTGGTGGCACCTAATACGCAGGTTGGCTATTTGATTGCTAGCGATAGCGAAAGGACGGCTTATGGTTTTATCTGCGATGAGGCAACCGGAAAAATGAGCAACGGCGATGATCCTTATTTGGTGGTGTAAAAATGGCTTGGGTTGATATAGCAGTATCGCGCACAGATGTCGATAGTCCTGTAACGCAGGACTTGTTCGGGGACATTGTCGGCAACTTTACCGGCCTTGCAAATGGCGATGGGACTGCTCCCAAGGTTCAAACAGCCGCAATTGCTGATAACGCCGTCACGCTGGCTAAAATGGCGACAGGCAGCGTAGATACAGACGAAATACTGAGCGGCGCTATCCACCAAGCGGAGATGGACACCTCGATAGCGACGCAGACAACGACTGTCGGTGCCGATGCCATTGGCAGCATCACGCTGACGGGCGGCGGCTGGGGATGGCATACGGCTGCCGGTGAGGGTACGCCATCAGGCGATAATGGCTGGTATCTATCCGTTCACGCCAGCGGCGCTAGCCTGTCACGCATCGCGTATTTCAACAGTTTGGCAACGAGCGAAGATTTGGTAGTCCATGAGCGCTATATCAATGCGTCCGCTCCGTATGATTTAGGCGATGGGCAGGTACCGTTTTTTGCGTTTCTGTGGCTATCTGGTTCAGATATTACCGCCAGCAGCTTTGCCGATACACCGCCGTGGATTTACAACGGGCCTACTAATGTCACGGGCAAGCGTGCGGCCGATGGACGCTATGGCCGTTACATGACGCCGTTCGAGGCTGACATGCGATCGAAGGGGCGGCGGCTTCGCGATGAGCTACTCGACCCAAAAAAGCAGAACGCATTGATAAAAATGGAATTAAAAGGCGCGAAAACGGAATTTGTAGAAATCAAGCCATCTGATAAGAATGCAGATATGGGCATCATTCCCCACCCGTTCACAAAAGCGTCTGGCGCACCGGTTTTGATCGACCCTATGTCGCCAGAAATGGAACTGTTAGCAATGTTGCAGGCCGAGGGCGACGATCTACATGACATTGTAAAAAACCATCTCGTTATCAGTAACTCAGCGATTCAGCGGGAAGCCCCGCCTGGGGTCACGCCGATAGCGCTTAGGTGGAAAAACACAGGGCGCCTATAACCCTACCCACATATACCCATGACGTTGAATATGGTGTTATAACGCTAAATGTAATTTTGCAGCCTGTCATGGCTGTGTTTCTCAACTACACAATCATGGTCTTCTGCAAACTCAACAGCTTCGCCTCTGGTTTTAAATCGGTTCACGCTGTTCCTAAACGCATTCTGATAGCTCTTTGCGTGACAAATAGCCCAGTAATCCCCGAACCAACGAACCACAACTGGTATATCCCTATGCTCGTCAGCATCCATAATGTCAAATTCAACGTCATCTACCACTGTTCAATCCCCGCGTTATAACAAATGTAATCAGTTCGCTGCGCGGGACTGCGCACCTGCGGTGCTTGCCCCTGTTACAGCGGTTAGCTGCAAAGCGCCTTAATATCTTCTGGCGTTAATCCTAACTCCCTAGCCCTATTTAAAACGGCTTGATATTCGTCCAATCTTTTCTGTGCTGCAATATCTTCTTTGCTTGCAGTCTCGATAGTCCAAGGAACTAGCCACCTGTTATCCACCTTAACTGCAATACTTTCCTCAACGGGGCAGTCGCTACCCTGTATATAGCCTTTCTTGCTAAGCCTTAGTGCGGTGGCTTTCGTTTCACAAATTGCTTTTGGCTTTTGAAACCCTCGGCCTTCTGTGCAATCTGTATTTGTTACGGCAATCCAAATCTTTTTAGTTTCTTGTATTTCCAATTTCCTTCTCCTTAATTAAATTGTGCAGCTAACAAAAACATCAAACGGATTGCATAAAGCGCAACCGTTTATGTCGTGGTTAGCCGCCCGCGCTACCAGGCGGAATCACAATTACGCAGCGTCCGGCTTCTTTTCCACTTCGCGCACAGTAATTACACGGTTATCGTAGGCGTATGTTTCGTGGGTTTCGCCATTTTGTATAACTGTGGTGCTGCCAACATCCCCTTCGTCAACCTGTATCTGCACTTCAGTTTTTTCAGGGTCGCAGTGTGCTTCGATTTTTACAGTAGTCGTCATTTCAATTTTCCTCACACCGTCAAGGGTGGTGCATACCCATAAATCTTGCGGCTAACAACGCAAGCCAGCCGGACGCTTGCAGCGCCGCTGCTCGCAAGGTTAGGTTTCTACGTCTAATCTATTTGCGCCATCTTTTTATTTAAAAACTCACTGAATCGCTTTTCATAGCAGATA
>NZ_CAKZKO010000150.1 GCF_937123705.1 uncultured Paraglaciecola sp.
GGCGCTTGGGCATCTACTGTTTATGGCTCGTTAGAATTGTTTCATAGTGCCAATTTGCGACAAGCCCAAGATCAGCAATTTCACTGTGATTTACTCAGTGCCGATAACCAAGCCGTACAACTCTATGGAGGCCATTCCATTAACGCCGATGCCATGATTGGCGAGCAAACCTATGATTTGATTTTGCTGCCCCACTATTGGGGAGATTTTCATACACCCACACAACAACATCCGAATATTCCCCCTTGGTTGGCCACACAATATGCCAAAGGTGCGCGTATAGCGGGCATTAATAGTGGTATTTTTTGGGCAGCAGAAGCCGGATTGTTAAATGGTGGCAGAGCCACCACTTATTGGCGCCATTTAACCGAGTTTGAGCAACGTTATCCTGATGTTGAGTGGCAATTTAACCAAGCCAGTGTTGAACATCAAAAGATCTATAGCTCCAATGGTCAAAATGCTTCTATGGATATTAGTTTACATTTGTTGGAAATATTTTGTGGTGCACAGATCGCCGCAGATTTAAGTCGAGATATTCGCTCTGACAGTCGCAGAAACGGTGATATTAGCCTTATTAACATCGCCGGTTTTCGTCAGCATAGAGATTTAGGTATTCATCGTGCACAAGACTGGCTGGATGATTATTATTCTGACAGTATTGAATTTCAGAATTTAGCCAATCAGATTGGTATGAGTAAACGCACCTTTATTCGCCGATTTCAAAAGGCCACGGGAGAACTTCCTTCAAGGTACTTACAGCGACTGAGAGTCGAAGCTGCTAAACATTATTTAGGTAATACCGAAGACAGCATAAAAACCATCAGTATGAGTGTGGGGTATCGCGATATCAGCTCTTTTTCGAAAGTATTTAAGACTCTAACGGATGTGACCCCTCGGGCATTTCGCGCACGGCTACGCCCCGCAGGTGTTAGGAATACTTCAAAATCCGGCTAAAAATCCGTTCGATATCCTTTAGGCTTCTGCAAGTCTCAACACTGCCACACCAAGGCGAATATTCAGACATAATCGAATCGCCAGTATCCCATAAACTTTGCCGCTCAGGGTTTAGCCACAACACCCGCTTGCTTTTACGATAGACGTTTTCCCAGATATCTATCCGTCCATCCCCTTTATTATTGCGCGCATCACCTAGCATAATCACGGTGGTTCTTTTGTCGATATTGGCCAAAGCTTGGGACTGCAATCCTTCCAAGGCTTTACCATAATCGGTTGGCATGCCTGCCCAGCGCTGCATAATTTCTTCAAGGGCTATTTCAATCTTTTCTTGCTCGAACAGTTCGGACACATCGACCATTTGCGAGGCAAACACATAAGACTTAACTTTGGGCATTACATCTTGCAACGAATACAAAAACATCAGTAAAAACCGTGATACCCGGCTGACTGAGCCACTGACATCACAAATGGCTACTACTTTAGGGCGCTCAACTCGCGTTGCCTTCCAGCGAGTATGAAATAACGCCCCGTCAAAAGCTGCATTGGCGGCAATGGTTTTTCGCACATCGAGTTGCCCACGTTTGCGGGTTAAACGGCGGCGACTGTGTTGTGAAGCGAGCTTTCGCGCGGCGCGATACACTAAGCTTTGCATCAATTTATAATCGGCGTGTTCAAGTTGCCCTAATTTGGCTTGTTGCAGATGCTCTACACGATATTTTTGCCCTTTATTGCGGGCAAAAAGCATATATTGCTGTTCTACGTAATCTTTGACATGTTCTTGTAATTGCGCCCTTGCTTGCGTTAATTGTCGTTGTAATTTTTTTGTGGCTGGATCATTGGATTCTGCTCTGATTTCAGCACTTAGTTCAGCATCACCTAATCGTTGCATGATCTTGTAAGCAAAATAATTCTTTTGGGTAAATAAAACGATGGATGCGAGGTTTTCGGCTGTGGCCGCTTGCACAATCTCTACACTCATATCTGAACCGTTACCAAGCGCTTGCCCTAAGGTAGAACTCGCGTTGCCTTGTTTGCTGTCCAAATTTTGCGATTGGCCGTTATCAGAGTTTTGAGAACTGGTTTGGTTGGCACTTTCTGTTGTTGCAGAGTTTTTCTCATCAATGGGATTTTTATTTAGCTCGTCATTAAGTTCATCATTATCTGAAGCTTTGTCATTTTGGCCAAAATATAAATCAAATAACTCATCATAGGTTTCTCTGTCTGCTTGACGTTTGACTAAGGTTAAGGCCAATACCGTTTTAGAGGTCTGCCGCTGTTCCAGCCCCATTAATTTAATGGCATTAAGGGCATCTAATGATTCGGCAGGTGAAACAGGTAAACCTGCCTCGCGTAATGCGCCAATAAAATCAGCGACAAAGCGCACTTATTTTATCGCCTTCAATAGAGCATTAATTTCAGGTTCAACTAACTCAATATCGTCTTGGAATTTCAGCAATAAATTTAAGGTATCTTTAACCCAAACTGGATCCAGTTCTTCGACATTTAATAACAATAAGGCTCTTGCCCAATCAATGGACTCACTCACGGCCGGGGATTTCTTTAAAGGCATTTCACGTAATTTGCCAATCATGGCGACAATTTGCTCTCGCAACAGTGCATCTAATCCTTGCACTTGGGTTGCTAAAATTCGGCTTTCAAGTGCCGCATCGGGGAATGGAATATACAAATGTAAACAGCGGCGTTTTAGTGCATCGCCAAGCTCGCGAGTATTGTTACTGGTTAGCATCACTATAGGTTTGGATTTTGCCTTTATAGTGCCAATTTCAGGGATAGACACTTGGTAATCCGACAATAATTCCAACAAAAAGGCTTCGAATTCTTGATCGGCTTTGTCGATTTCATCCACCAGCAATACCGCACCATCTTGGCTTTGCAAAGCTTGCAGCAATGGCCTAGGCTCTAAAAATTCCTGAGAATAAAAAATATCCCCAAAATCGTGCAGACGAGCCACCGATTCGTCTAGTCCCCGCGCGCCTTTAAGTACATCACCTAGCTGTTCTTTAAGTACTTGGGTATAAAGTAACTGTTTGCC
>NZ_CAKZKO010000151.1 GCF_937123705.1 uncultured Paraglaciecola sp.
AAGTGAGATTCAAAATGGCCAAAATTAATGACGCTATAAAGCGCAGTAGTTCAGGTTTTTGCTGATTTTGTCGTGTTTTTTCAATACAATTTAGCGGCCTACTTACGACCCAAAGCCATCATTTGTAAATTCTGAAATCATGGTTATAAGTTTGTTTTTATTTCAATCGAGACCGACCCCATCGATCTTTTGTCGTTCATCACACTCCCAAAGAATAATTCCGTCGATGGTATCAGCAGCATTCTCTGCATTAAAAGCATTGAGTAAAGAAATTAGCCTGGTATTGAGTAGCCCAACCGCTTGTGGTGCGTCTGCGGGAATAAACTGATTCCAGTCATTGCAAGCTCGGTTCGTCCACATTTGCGGATAAGTTTTAATGCTGTGGCCTTGAGATGCAAGAATCTCCGCAACATGAGGCGACCCCTTGGTCATTGCTTGATTCCAGTCAACTTTCTTTAAGGTGTGTAGGTTTCCTAATAGAGCTAGCACTGGCGTGCGGCTTCTCTGCTCATTTAATACTCTGGCCATCCATTCATCACGGGTGGTGTCTATTCCAATCCACCCATCAATGGCGATGAGCTTCAGGCAATCATTGTTTTTCTGCTTTTCGACCAGATCAGCAATCAATGTCCGAAAAGGTGGGTGATCAATTATTGGTGAAATATCGATATCAGTCGCAACCGCTTTACCATCTGCCATTTCATCAAGCAATATTTGTTGGCTACTAGCAATCTCCAATGCAATAGTCAGGCATTTATTATGTTGTAGATATTCGGTTATTAACGACTCGAAAAACTGGACTGTTTCTGGTCGTTGGTGGGATTCACCAATAATTGTAATGCTATTAGGCATCATGCCATCTAGAATCTGGTTATAAGTACCTGCTGAATAGTTAGGTGAAGAAAAAAGGAGGAGGATGATAGTAAGGAAACGCATTATGTATGCCTCATGTTGATTTATGTTGATCCAACTTAATCAATCGCGGCCAGCGTTCATGTATCCATTGAGATTCAGGTGGGGTATCTACAGTAACCACATAAATTCGCTGCTCACCTTTTCTTTCAGCCAGTAATGCCTGAATGGCCATCCCTGGTGCAAGGTCTATCCAATGCGATTGGCCATTGTGGTCTTTTTCAATGAAGCAGTTGGCGGGAATTAATATGGGCCTTGGGTGCCAAGGCTTCCATCTGCCAGCTTTGATCGAATCTAAACGTGCCCAGCCACCATTGGGAAAACTTCCAGACTCTCCTTTCTTGCGTCTGCCCCAAGTCACCCAGGTCACACCGCCTTGGCGTAACATGACTGGTATTCTCGCATCAGGTTGAGGAAAGTAGACTTTTTGATCTTGATATTCAATGCCACCACACATAATGGGATTATAGCTGACAAAGGATGTCTATAATTTGAACACATTAAGTTGAAGTTCCATTACTTCTCTCTTGGGCTTTTATATCTTCCCCAGAACACTTCCGGCAACACGCATACTAGCAGCGTACCAATTAATAGAAAGAGCCCTAATTCGTTAAATGATAAGATTTGTATCCATTGCATCCCAGTGGCTAACGCCAAAACGGCAGAAAGCAGAAAATAGGGGCCACTGAAAAAACAGTGTATTCGGCCACACTGATGGGCATTTCTTAAACAGGCAACCCCCATCCAACTCAAAGCACCCATCCAGAGAATACCAGTGAGCAGTGGCGTTAGTTGCATCAACCAGGTAAGCAGCATAATAAAAGTGGGCAATCCCCAGGCGGCAAAAAACCGGGATTTATTAGCCACCCAGTCGTTTGTGCTGGCTTCATATTTCTCTGACATCGTGTATTCCGTTATTCGGGTTATCAGGTCAATTGGTGTAGTTGTGAATCTAATGAATGCAAGTAGGTCAGCTGCGCATCAATTTTTGTTTGCAATAATCCATAGCCAATCGGTAGCCTGTAGCACACTACAATCAAGCCGCTTTACCCGGCACAACAAGAAAGATCTTTCACATCCTTGTTAAAGGTTTGTGCGCAGAGTTTTAAGCCTTCCACCATAGTTAGATAAGGGAATAGTTGATCTGCCAGATCCGTCACGGTCATGCGATTATGAATGGCCAATGCCGCACTTTGAATGATTTCACCACCTTCATGAGCCAAAATCTGCGCGCCTATGATCCTACCTGTATTCGTCTCAGCCACAAGTTTGATAAAGCCATCGGTTTCGAAATTGGCCAGTGCTCTGGGCACATTTTCCATATCCAAAACACGGCTATCGGTATTAATACCTTGTACCTTAGCTTGTTCTTCTGTTAATCCAACCGTAGCGACTTGAGGATCGGTAAAGATTACAGTAGGCATAGTGGAGAGATCGAGCTTGGCGTCACCACCTGTCATATTTACACCCGCTCGACTACCCGCCGCAGCTGCCACATAAACCAATTGTGGCATGTTACTGCAATCACCCGCCGCATAGATGTTCAACACTGTAGTTTCCATATGGTCGTTAACTGTAATGGCACCATTACGTTCGGTTTTAATGCTGACAGCTTCCAGATTGAGTTGGCTTGTATTAGCATGACGACCGGTACTGATCAGTAGGCGATCACTCTGGAGTGATCCTGCATTCGTTTCCAAGGTAAAACGTTTTCCATCATAGTCGACACTGCTCGCCTGGGTATGGTTGAGTATACGAATATCTTCTTTTTCAAAGAATGTTGTGAGCTTTTCACCTAAGAGTGGGTCTTCAGCATATAACAAAGTATGTCGCGCCAATACAGTAACTTGGGCACCTAGGCGGCGATAGGCTTGTGCGATTTCCAGCGCTACCACGGAGGAACCGATGACAATCAAGTGCTCTGGTGTTTCCTCGGCAAACAAGGCTTCCGTGGATGTCCAATAGGGGGTGTTAGCCAGACCATCAATGAGTGGGATCGTTGGAGTTGAACCGGTTGCGATGAGAATGCGGTCGGCTATAACTTCTTGCTCATTACCATCGGGCTTGCTCACAATCAAGGTGCTAGTATTTTTAAATCGAGCATGACCTTTTACAAGACTCAATGCCGGGTTTGATTCGAGAATATTCTGATATTTAGCTGCTCGCAGTTCTTCAACGCGCGCGGTTTGTTGCTGTGTCAGTAATGCACGGCTTAACTGTGGCGCGTGATTTTCCAGACCTTTAAATGGATTATTGCGCTGTTGTTCGGCCAATTGTCCTGCCCGAATCAAAATCTTGGAAGGGACACATCCCACATTGACACAGCAACCGCCTATAACGTCCGCACCTTCAATGATGGTGACTCGCGCTCCGCCTTCAGCCGCTTTGATTGCACACGCAAATGCCCCGGAACCACTGCCAATAATCGCCACATGCAGAGATTCATCACTTTTCTGAGTGGCTACGTTATCAGATGCACAGCCGGCCTTTTGTGAACTCCGTTCCTGTACCGTATAGCCTAATGCCTCGATAGCACCAATGATATCGTTGGCGTTCACGTTGGCGTTTGTGTCCACGTCGGCACTGGCGTTAGCATAAGAAACATCTGTGCGATTGATCCCTTCAATGGCTTCTAGTGTTTCCTTGATATGGGTTACACAACTAGTGCAGGTCATACCTTCTATCTGAAAATAAAATTTACTCATTGGTTTCTCCGCCATGACGATCGGTATTGCAACATACGGGATTACGTTGGGATTTTTTTCTGTAAAAGGCATATCCCGTGAGGCCGATGAAAAATGCCAGAGCGGGGAAAAGGACAACATCCAGATGGCCTGTAAAGGCTGACAGGCCAACCGCAGCAAGTAGAATAACCAATAGCGGTGTGAAGCAGCAAAGGGCTACAATCAGAGTGCCAATCACGCCAGTACGAAGCAAGCGTTTGTTCTTATCCATGAACACGTTACTCCTTGATCGTGGATGGGTATCCGGCATTGGTTGTGGCCTGGACGAGCGCTTCAACGTTCGTGGCGTCGTCGTCGAAGGTCACCACGGCTCGTTTCTTTTTATAACTGACATCGGCGTTGGTTACACCATCTACCTTATTTAAGGCTTTTTTCACTGTAATTGGGCACATAGCACAGTTCATGGTAGGCAAATCTATAGTAACAGTCTGCGGACTAG
>NZ_CAKZKO010000152.1 GCF_937123705.1 uncultured Paraglaciecola sp.
AAGTAATGAGCTTAAGCTTAAAGCTTTAACTGATTTTGATGCTAGATCACAAAGAAAAATACGCTCTGATAAAGTGGCATCAGAAGTTATCGGCTCCTTTGGTGGGGTAACTATTGAGGTGTTTTCAGCTCGGTAGTGCAAATACAATTGGCTAACACAGGTAATTATACCAAAAAAGGCAAATACAGATGCTTCAATTGTAAGTAATAGGGGTTTTGTGCCCATCCCCTCGAAATGAACCTTAAGCCTGTTTTTCAACCAATTTTTGAATTTATAGTTAATATGATTAACCAAAATAACAGTTCAAGTGAGTTTGTTATGAAAATGAATAAAACGTTATTAGCTCTTGCTTTGCTTTCTAGTGCTTTTTCAGTAAATTTACTGGCTGCTGATATTGAAGCAGGTGTTGTGAAAAATGTTGTAGACCACTCTGCTTTAATACAGAATGATACACTATATTTTTCACCTTCAGATTTGCAAGGCATTGAAGTTGAAGCTCCAAAGCTAGCCACAAGTGTCAGTACTTATAAGAATAATTAATTCTTTGTCAGCATTGCTAATTCTACCTTTGTTCTCGCACAACGAAAAAATAGAAAAACGGCGGTAGGTATAAAGACTATGGTTAAAAAAGTGCGAACCATATTCTACATTGCCATCAATAATTTGCTGCCAAAGCTCTGGTTTTTTTAAAGCGAGTGTTTGCTCATTTTTACCATACATAAACCCCCACTCTAATTCAGCATCAGTATTTAATAACCAAAAGCCATCGTGGTTTAATTAAATGTATATGTGCATATATAAATAGTAAACTATATACATTAATATATGCTTCTACAAAATATGGATTTAAGTTTAGGGTTTACTGTGGAATTAAAAGACGGCTACATAATTGATTATATCTCTGGAGCTCAGGTTAAAGCTGGTGCAGAGGAAGTTGAAGCAACTCAACCATTCTCGAAAATACTTGTTGACGATTATGGGTATGATAAACAACAAATTCAAACAAGACCCCAATATAGAGTTAAAGCTTCTCCATCAGATACTAGAGGAGCATACCCTTTAGATATAGCAATATTTAAAGATAATAAAAAAAGAGATGAAGATCTATATATTATAGTCGAATGTAAGAAAAGATCGGAAAAAGACGGAATAAGACAACTGGAAGATTACCTAAGGCTTTCTCATGCTACTTTGGGTGTTTGGTTTAACGGTATCGATGCTCCAATTTATGTACAAAAACATATTAAAAGAGATGGTGTACACTTTTCAAAATTGCCCAACATTCCAAAACAAGGTGAAAGATTAGAAGATATTGGTCAATTTTATCGTAAAGATTTAAAGGCTCCACACAATCTTAAAACCGTATTTAAATTATTGAGAAATCACCTAGCGGGAAATGCCGTCGGTACAACTCGCGATGAAGAGTTAGCAAAACAGTTAATTAACCTTGTTTTTTCTAAAATATATGATGAAAAATTTAAAGCGCCAGAGGACAAAGTTGATTTCAGGGCTGGTATAGATGAATCCCCTAAAGTTGTCGCTCAACGAATAAAGGAATTATTTAATAAAGTTAAAGCTAAATACAAAGATGTCATCGATTTCAACGATACTATTTCCTTAGATGACAATTCTTTATACTTCGCGGTAGGGCAACTTCAAAACTTCAGTTTAATTGATGCCGAAAGAGACGTAATCGCTGACGCCTTTGAGACTTTTATTGGCTATGCTTTAAAAGGTCCACAAGGTCAATTCTTCACACCAAGAAATATCGTCAAACTTATGGCTGATATTATTGAGCAATCGACAGAAGAGACAATAATTGACCCAGCCTGTGGCACAGGTGGCTTCATAGTCGAATCTCTAAAACATGTATGGTCAAAACAAGATACCGAAGCGAAACGCCTCGGATGGAATGATTTAGCTCTACAAGAAGAAAAACAAAAAGCTGCAATGAGTTTAATATTTGGTATCGAGAAAGACTCTTTCTTATCCAAAGTAGCAAAAGCCTATATGGCAATTTTAGGTGATGGTAAAGGCGGTATTTATTGCGAAGATAGTTTAGAAAAACCTTCGAATTGGTCTAGAGCTTCACAACAAGCTGTCCATTTTGACTCATTTGATTGTTTACTTGCTAATCCACCTTTTGGAAAAGATATAAAAGTAATAGGAACAGATAAGTTAGCTCAATATGAGCTTGCAAAGAAATGGAAAAAAGATGGTGAGCAATTTATAGCGCAGTCAAAGAGAAATACAGAGATGCCTCCTCAGATACTCTTTGTTGAACGCTGCCTTGACTTAGTTGCTGATGGTGGTCGACTTGGGCTAATTATTCCTGAGACATACTTCCATGCTCCAAGAGCTGGATATGTTATGCAATTTTTAGCTCAACATAATATTTTTTGTTTAGTTGATCTGCCACACAACACATTTAGACCTCACAATAATGCTAAATGTATAGCAGTGTTTGTAGAGAAAAATGTAGAGCAACAGAATAAAATATTAATGTGTGTCGCAGAAGAGATGGGACATGACCATCAAGGAAAAGAGTTATTTCGTTGGGATCTTAAAACAAAAAAGTCTACTAATAAGTTGTGGGATGACTGTACCCCAATCCTGAAAGAGATTAAAGCCCTTAAGTCTTATCTACCAAAGAGTGAACTGAAAAACTGGACTTCTAAATTAATAGAAGAGGATAAAACTATAGATGGTGATTATACTTTTTGGGTAGATTCATCAAAAGTATCTTCTTCTAAAGTATACGTTCCAAGGTATTACTGGAAACAAAAAGAAGAACAACTAGCGAGGGCTGCTGCTGATTCTGATTGTTCATTATTAAAAATAAAAGACTTGATTAAAGAAGGTATTATCTCTCATTTTGATGGCCATGGTTCGCCTGAGTCGGAAAATAAAGGAAAAGGAGATGTACCATATATAAGAGTAAAAGATATTGTAAATTGGGAAATTTACAAAGATCCTACTTCAAAGATACCTTTAGAGGTTTTCACTAAAATGCGCTCCGATAGCAAAAAGCTACAAGTCGGGGATATAGTATATGTTAGAAGAGGCAGTTATCGTATAGGTAGTGTGGCCATGGTGTCACCTCATGATAAAGAAGTTTTACTTACAAGAGAAATATTAGTGCTGCGCGTTAATAAAAACAACCACGGTATAACTCCATATTATTTACTTTACTTATTAAGCCATTGGATTACTCAAGAACAAGCAAAAAACAAAATTCTTATTGAAACAACTTTACCTAACATTGGTGATCGTTGGAAAGAGCTAACTTTGCCTATCCATAATGAAAAAGATAAAATACAGAGAGTTTCAAACAGTATTAAAGAAGCTCTTGATGCAAAATGGAGCGCTGTTTCTAAAATAAAAGACTTAGTTGATGAGTTGGGTAATTTAACTACTTAACTTTTGTTATATATGATAGTGAACGCATGTTACTAGGGGTTGTTGATCTTTGTTTGAATTTTGTACGTAAGCGGTAATCTCGTATAATTCACTTCGCCAAAAACAAACCTTACGAGATTACCATGCCCCGATTAATGCTCACTGATGAGTTGTGGTCGAAGCTAAAAGCTATTTTGCTTGAAGATAGAGTCTATAACAAGCTTGAACACAGACAAACAATGGAAGGAATTTTATATCGTTTACGTGTAGGTTGCCCTTGGCGTGATTTACCAGAGTGTTTTGGTTTATGGAATACGATTTATCGTCGATTTTTACTTTGGTCAAGAAAAGGAATATTAGTGAGACTTTTCAAATCACTAGCAAAGAATAGCGATACTGAGTGGGAATTTATTGATGGTAGTTACGTTAAAGCTCATCAACATAGTGCAGGCGCGGCTTCTAAGCAAGAACAAGCGATTGCTTTAAGTCGTGGTGGCAATACCAGTAAAATACATTTAGCTGTTGATAGTTATGGTCTACCGATTGAGTTTATTATTACAGGTGGTGATGTTCATGATAGTAAAGTGGCTAATGAACTGATAGAACTATTACCTCAAGGTGATTTTGTTATCGCTGATAAGGGTTATGATAGTGAAGCTATTAGAGATAAAATTAGAGAAAAGAACTCAACCCCCATAATACCTAGAAAGCAGAATTCAAAAACTGGAAATGGTGATATAGACTGGTGTTTATATAAATACAGGCACTTAGTTGAAAATGCTTTTGCAAGGCTGAAACATTTCCGTGCTATAGCGACAAGGTACGATAAGTTAAAATTGCAATTTGAGAGCATGCTAGCACTGGCATGTTCAATGATTTGGCTGCCAATGTGAAAGATCAACAGCCCCTAGTATATATCGACTTGAGAGGTTCTTGCTATGTACTTAAAAGCAAGAGTAAGTATTAATGAATGAAAACACGTTAACCAAAATACAGACCAGCACGCCTGAACAGTCTGAAATTATTTCATATAAAGGTAGAAGGCTAAAGGTTATTGCCTTCTCAGGTACAGGGAAAACATCTACATTAGTAAAGTATGCGTTGGAAAATAACAGCGAACGAATGCTTTACCTAGCTTTTAACCGAGCTATCCGCGATGAAGCAGTCAGTAAATTCCCCAAAAATGTAGAGTGTAAAACATCACATCAGTTAGCTTTTGCTTCAGTAGGCCGCAATTACACCCATAAACTAAGAAATAACTTAAGATTGAACGACATTGCTCAGGCTTTACCCAACACTGAAGCCAATTGGTCGCTAGTAAAAGACATTTCAAAGACCTTAAACACCTATATCGTTAGTGATGATAGTCGCATTCTTGAGGGGCATTACTGCCGTGAGCTAGGTGGCAGTAGAAGCCAAGTAATGTACCGAGCGTCAGTGTTAGATAATGCTGAAATGATTTGGCAAAAGATGATTTGCACCGATAATACATTCCCAATGACTCACGATGGCTACCTAAAACTATACCAACTATCGCTACCTGATTTATCTAATAAATATACAACCATTTTATTTGATGAAGCACAGGACTCGAATCCAGTAACAAACCACATTGTATTGCAGCAAGATTGCAAGATAGTTTATGTAGGTGACAACCACCAGCAAATTTACAGATTTCGCGGTGCAAATAACGCACTGCAAAACTCACTTTTAAATAACGCAGATACATTGTACCTAACGCACAGCTTTAGGTTTGGACGGCAAATTGCAGTAGTTGCTAATGCTCTTTTAATGTTAAAAAATGAAAAAAAGAGCGTTATTGGAAGAGGTTGTGAAGACAGGGTTCTTAAATCAATGCCAAGCAACATTAATAAATACACAATACTAAGCCGAACTGTACGCGGCGTAATTACTCAAGCCCTCATAGCAGCTACAGAGAGAAAAAAACTATACTGGGTTGGCGGTGTTAATGCCTACCAATTATCTGAGCTTGAAGACCTGTTTTGGTTTTCTAAACAACAATACAATAAAGTTAGAGACAAAATGATAGTGAGAGAGTTTGATGACTTTAATGACTTTAAATCAATAGCGAAAGCAACTAAAGATAACGAAATGTCACGAGCTATAACGCTTTTAAAAAATTTTGAAAACCCCCCTAAATGCATAGAATTGATACTTCAACAAACTGTAGACGATGAGCATGATGCAGATATTACACTATCAACTGCACATCGGTGTAAAGGCTTACAGTGGGACGCTGTTTTATTGAATAATGACTTCCTGGATGTACTAGATCCACAATTAAAAGATGAAGATAGAATTGATGAAATAAACCTCCTTTACGTGAGTAGCACTAGAGCTAAAAAACTACTGGTCATAAACGATTCAACTGCCCAAGTTTTACGTTATGCAAAAGCTGTTGCAGCCAGTAAAAATGAAGTGGTATGAGCTAAAGATTTTATAAATTTACACTTAGAAGGCTCTATTGCCCCTTTTTGGGCTGCTTTGCATGCCTACTGCTCACTTAAAATCCAGTAACATCCAATGCTACCCCATAAATATGTATTGGACTTATGTTGAGATTTAACAAAAAGATTTTATTTGCATTAGGGCTCGCAATTCTTACGCCTCCTGTACTTTCACAAGATCGCGAATCAAACTCACGATTTTACGAACGAAAAGCTGAGGGTTGGTTCTGGTATAAAGAAGAAATTCCAGAGGAAAAACCCGAACCAGAAATAGTGGAGCCAAAGATTGTAGCCACAGCGCCAAAAGCTGAGAGCCCTATTGAACCAAAAGAAATTATTCAGGGCCCATCGGTATTTTCAGCTGCTTGGTTTCGGGAAAACCTACCTAAATACAAAGATAAAGCATGGAACGACCCAACAATTGAAAATGTTAGGGTTTACATGTACCTCCAACGTTATGCAATGGATAGAAGTGAGCAGTTTGCAGATACAACCGAACTAGCTGTTGTAGGTGACCCATTCCTAGATGAAGAGACAAGACGCCCATCAGCTACATTCGCATCCCAGAAGCTTGACCGCTGGGCTGGTCAAGAAAAAGACTCACTAGCACGCAGTATTGCAAAGAAAGCTGGTGTTTTCTTCTTTTTCCGCTCTGACTCAGGAACAAGCCGGACTCAAGCACCTATATTAAAAATGCTCGCTGCTAGGGATGGCTTTACTATTTTACCAATATCTGTTGATGGCAAACCACTTCCTAATGATGTTTTTCCAAATTTCAAAGTAGATGATGGTCAAGCTGAGAAGCTTGGGGTGAACGCATACCCGGCGCTTTATTTAGTTTCTGAAAATCATGAAATAGAACCAATATCTCAAGGCGTGCTTTCCCTTGCTGATATAAAGCACAGAATAATTTTAGTTGCTAAGCGTAGAGGCTGGATAACTGACGAACAGTTTAATAAAACTAAACCAATTCTTAATCTGGATAGCAATATAGCTGCGCTTTTAGATGAGCAATCTTACAAGTTATCTAACATAGCTAAAGATACAAACAATCAAGAAACAAACTTTATACCCCCAGAAAAGCTGGCCGAGTTCATAAAGCAAAAACTTTACGAGGATAATTAGTATGAACCATTGGATTTATTGGAATAAGAGAATGAAAAAAACAGCAGTGGCCGTTACGTTTGCTGTTTCAGCCTTAACCTTCCCCAGCTTAAGTCATGCCGGGCTACAGGATGAACTTGATAGTATATTTAGCAGCATGAGCAACACAACCTCACCAGGTGTGTTTAAAACACAAAGACGAGGGGTTTTATCTGGAGGACGTTACACAGAAAAAACAAAAATATTCAATGAAAATTTAATCAGCTTCGCTCCACCCTCTTGGAAAGGAGGCTGTGGAGGGATTGATATGTTTAACGGTTCGTTCAGTTTTGTATCATCCGAACAGATAGTGCAGCTTCTTCGGCAGGTTGCCGCAAATGCTAAAGGGTATGCATTTCAACTGGCGCTCGATAACGTATGTCCAGACTGTTCTAAACACATTGAATCATTTCAAAAGAAAATACAAGCTTTAAATCAGCACTTAGGCAACTCTTGCCAGTTAGCTCAAGGTATAGTTAACGATGTAACCTCTGCATACGAGATGAAAGGGAAAACAGATGCTTCTATCACTGCAACCGGTAAAGGGTTAGTTAAAGATGTTTTCAGCTCGCGTGAGGAGGTTGAATCTGGACAGTCACCTGAGTCAATGCTTGGCGAAGATGAGCTTCTAAAATCAGAATTAATTGGAAATATAGTATGGCAACAACTTAAGAGGCAGAACGCAAAGTCATGGTTTACTTATGGTGATGAATCACTTTTAGAGACAATGATGAGCCTGACAGGGACTATTATTAAAATGCCTCCCGAAGTTGATCCTACGCATGTAGGCGATCCTGCAGACGCTGAAAAAATAATGCCACTCATAACTAAGCCGGCTAAACCTGATTTGTTAGGTTCTATTTTAGATGGTGGCTCTGTAAAAGTTTATAAGTGCGATACTAGCGATAAATGCTTCAACCCCACGGATGTAACAATCACGTTAAAAGGGCTGGGTAAGCAAGTAGAAGATATGCTTTTAGGGACAAACTCTAACCCAGGCATCATAACTAAATACGCGAGAAACCAGGGGACTTTGACTGATAAGGAAAAAGCCTTTGTCTCAAACTTACCCTCCGGTGCGGGCACTATTGTAAGAAACTTAGCTATCCTCTCTGAAGATGCAGCTCGAATTTTTGCCCTTAAGGCATCTAATGCAATTGCGCTCACTATGGTGTACACAACTACAGAAGAGCTTTTTAGGGCTGTAACTCTTGTGGTCAGCCAATCAAAATCACCCCATCAAAACACTGCATTTGAATTGATTAGCAACTCACAAAGAAAAGTTCGCAGTGACTTCATGGAATTGCGATCACAACATGGCGATGTAGCCTTTTTAATAGAACATTATAACACTTTGCTTAATAACATCAGGAAACAACGATACACATTAAGTAGTTTGACAACGAATAAGGCATCACAGGAGTAATTTATGTTTGAAATATATTCAACCGGCGATGCTGCTTTCCTAGAGCAAATTCTCATGGCCGTAGCAATGGTTACGTCTATGGCTTCATTTGAGAAAATGGTAAGCGTTGGCTTGTTGCTTGGTGTTATTTTGATTTTTGTTCAGAGTGTTTTTCAAGGCGCTAAAGAAATAAATTATCATCAAATTTTTGTTGGGTACATCTTGTATGCCGCATTTTTTATACCTACTACGACTGTCGTTATAGAGGACTCGTTTTCGGGTCAAGTTCGAGTAGTTGATAATGTCCCTATTGGTGTAGGGGCTGCCGGTGGGATTATCTCATCAATTGGGTATAACATTACCAGCCTTTTTGAACAAGGTTATGGAGTTATTGTACCTTACGTGACAGAAACCCACTTTGCTGAATCATTGCAAATAATAAATAACACCCGGCGAGGTGTTTCTTCAACACCTGTGTATACAGCTATGAATATGGCTACAGGTGGCGATGCAGATATGCGCCTATCGTGGAATAATTATATTCGAGAGTGTGCCCTAACAGCGATTGACCTTAAGGAGAAGTCATTAGATAGCATAATGAGCCAAAAGCTACCTGATGCATTAAGGTTTAACTCTGACCTTTACGGCACTCGACTTTATGTAGGAACCGCTGGTGGTGAAGATTATACATGCTCAGAAGCTTATCCATTATTAGTAAGTAAAACCACCCAAGCCATCAATAGCGCTCCTATGTCCGATGCTATACTAAATGTACTTGGTATTGATAATACATACACTGGTAGCTCAGGTCAGGCATATGTTACCAACTCCTTAGGGGTTCTAGGTGTTACCGCTACCGCAGGAACAGAGTACCTAACAGCAGCAGTGTTGGAGCCTATCTACTATGAGGCGGCACAAGGTCGTTATGCGGATTTTCAGGATATGGCCTCTGCTACAATGATTAATCAGGCAATTCAACAAAGAAATACTCAATGGGCAGCAGAGCAATCCATGTTCCTAACAATTGTACGTCCTATGATGACTTTCTTTGAAGGCTTTGTTTATGCGATAACTCCTCTAATGGGGTTTCTGATTGTTTTAGGTAGCTTCGGTATTGGTTTAGCAGCAAAGTATTTTCAAACACTACTTTGGATACAATTATGGATGCCAGTAATGTCCATAATAAACCTCTACATCCACACTGCAGCAAATAAAGAGATGAGCAGCCTCGGTAGCGATTTCACTTCTATTTATGCCTTGAATGCTGGAGCTGATCAGCTTCAACATTGGATAGCCACCGGCGGCATGCTAGCAGCAGCTACACCGATAATATCATTATTCGTAGTTACTGGTTCAACCTATGCACTAACGAGTTTAGCTGGAAGAATTAGTGGTAAAGATCATATTGATGAAAAAATCCAAAGTAAAGACTTGGTATCTAATGGCCCAATAGCTCAGGCGGCTTCATCAAATGAGTATAGTGATTTAACAGGCATGGCCTCTTCTGGTGCTGCGGGTCTAATGGGCTCTATTTCATTTGGCTCTGGATTAAGCAATATGACCACCTCAGCCAAGCAGAATATGACACAGGCGCAAAACAGCTTTGCACAGTCGCTAGGGACTAACTTTTCTAGCGGCACAATGAGTAATGAAAGCTATGACAAGGCTGCCTCCATTGGTAGAACTCATTCTGCTATGCATGGAACTTCTGAAGGCATCGTCAATGAGAGAGCTAATCAGATAATGGAAAACACATCTATAGGCACACAACATTCAGATGCTGTGAAAGGTGTTGTTTCCGCAGTTGCTACTGGAGCGATTTCGGCTAAAGCGGGTACTACTCTACTTGAGCAAATAGCGAATAGTAATACAGAGGGAGAAAGCGAAACACAAGTAACCAAACAAAAACCATCACCTAACGCAAGCCCTGACGCCAAGGCAAGCCGAACCCAATCAAGATCTGAAAATAATACAAGCGGTAAATCTAAATCAGGGAAAGTGGCAGCTGATGTAGGAGGCGATATTAAAATCTCAGCTGGTGCCAATAAAGAAACTTCAGATGCTAGAACTACGGCAGCAGGGCAAAGTAACGCAATATCAGACGCTCTTCGCTTTAGCCAACAGGAACAATCTCAAGTTTCAAATAACTTAGCACGAGCAATATCAACAGGTAGCGGTCAATCTTTAAGCAAGAGCCTAGGTAAAAATGAAGCAATGGCGCTAACTGAAGCTTCCCAGAATCTCAATAGTACCAGCAACTCATTTTCGGAAGCTATGTCTTTGAATAATCAGTTTGGTAGCCTAAACAACCTCAGGCTACGTGATGTTGGTTCTCAAGTAGCAGGGAATAATGAAGCTATGTCTGACTTGAATGATTATTGGAATAGCGGTGGAGTAAGCGCCGAAACCAAGCAAGAAGCACAGCAACTATATGAACGCTATAGCGCGCCATCAACAGAGGGTGGATATGGTTTAGATAATAACTCTGCTCTTGCAGCAGCAAGAATAAAAGCGTTACAAAACTCAAATAACCATGAAGGGACAAATGACACGCAATATCAAAATAACTTTAATGCTGCTTTAGGTGCTGTAGGTAAAAGCTTAGGGCTTGCAACAGGGAATGCTGGTGGCTACAACGACAATTCAGGTATTGAAAAAACTGTTAATAATGGCTTGACTGGTAAAGTAACAGCAGCCACTAAAGGCGTTGAAAGCGCAACAGCCCCTGCTAATGGTATTGTTATTCCTGAAAATGGCTATCCAACACATTCTGACCCTGTAAGCAGTAGAAATGCGCCACCTGCAATTACAAGTGAAGCAGATGAAAACTCATCAACCATTGCAAACCAAGCGGCAGATTGGCAGACAGAAAGAAATCAAGCAGCTGAAATTCCTGCTCGACAAACACTTATGAATAACGGGCCTGAATACAGCCGAATGGGCGCAGCTGAGTTTTATGGCGGCGTTGAAAATGCTGCAGGATGGGTTGGCCGCAGGATGGAGGAAGCTCATAACTTTGGTGAAAGTGTTTTCAAAGCTGGCAGTGATGGTCTTACTGTTGCGTCTGCAAATTTCGACCAACGGGTTAATGATATGGAAAACAACCCTGAATTAAGAAAAGAAGTAATGCAAGCAGCTCGCATGGATGATGCGGCACTGGAGGCGTCAGGGTTTGGAGGGTCTGTCTTATCAGGACTTTCAACTGCAGGGCGCTCTATAATGGGTGCGGCAGCAGCGGGAATGGAGCTAGTTAACGGCGATATAGGGTTTAGTGATCTAAAAAATATGTCACTAGAAGAGAAAGGAATGGTGTATCAGTCAGCGATGAGTCACGCTTATGACACAGGAGGTGATGCTGCAGTACAAGCATTTAAGGAAAATTATGGCACAGACTTTAGAAGTGATTTTTATGATGAAGCTAGAAGTCGAGGCTTAAATGATGAGCAGGCTCAAGTTTACGCTCACTCATTTGATCAAAACACCTTCAGTGACAGCCCTGAGCGTGAAGCTGCAATCCAAAATTTAGCATCTACTTATGCAGAAAGAGATGACAATGGGGTTATTATGCGAGATGAAACTGGTGCCCCAGTATTGAGTGAGCAAAACCAAGAGTTTGTAGATCATCTAACAGATACTATTACTGAGTCTGCACGAGCTGGTTCTGAACTATCAGGCGCTTACTTAGGTGGCATCGCACACTATAATAATAGCACAGGCAGGAATGGGACTGGGGTCATGTAACAGATCCCCCTATGACAAACAAGGAGATAAAAAAGGCAGTTATAAACTGCCTTTTTCGTATTTAAAGCCAAAAACCATGAGGGTCATTATCTTTATGGATTGGGTTTATTCCGCCGCGACCATTGACGCCACCACGACCTGTAATACCCCAACCAAAGTTATCAGCATGGTAGGCGGGGTCGCTTGATTCAGAGTTAGGACTACCTGATGCTGAATCATAGGAATAACTCATCGACTCTGGCTTTTCTAACTCAATACGGGAGGAAGTAAACCCTTTTATCATTTTCTTAAACTCTTTTATAAATGCAAGTACAGCATAAATAAAACCGATAACAAACCCAACTACCCAAGATATAGGTAAACTTTTATCAATTCCAAAATGAATCTCTAGCATCCCCAACGCGAATGAAAGAAACAAAATTGCTAGTAAACTTTTCCTCACTACATTTAACGCTTTCAGAGCAATGTAAGCAGCCAGAATGATAATGAATACAGTTGCTATAACTGGATTTACATTATATAAAAACACTCCTGCTAGCATCATTAGCATCACACCGGAATATACAGCAAAATCTTTAGGCATTGTTTTTTTCACTTTAGGCTCAATCATTATTATCCCCACCTTTATTTAATACTTTAAGTATAACACCTACTAAAATAATGCAACCTGGCTACTTCAAAAACTTTCACATGTGAAAGTTTTTCTTCAATATATAACTAGCAATTTATCACTACTCCTTTATATATTTTTTAGTTACACTTCATTACAAATTTTACTGGTTGTCATCTGTTTACAGGGTTGACTAAAGCTTGGAATGTCAATACTATACTATCCAGGCAAGTGTTGTACGGCACTTTCCCTCTGTTAGCATGACACTCATTAAAAAACAGAAGTGACTCAAACCAAAACTTCTTTACCCCTTAAATTTCTACTCTAAACATACCCCTTAAATTTCTACTCTAAACATACCTCTTAAATTTTTATTCTAAATATACCCCTTAAATTTTTATTCTAAACATACCTCTTAAATTTCTATTCTAAATATCCTCCTTAAATTTCTATTCTAAATAAACCCTTAAATTTCTATTCTAAATAAACTCCTATATAGCTGTGGGTAAACAATAAAGAATCTAACCTTGGGGTGATCGCTTCACACTTTATTGCTGGGCGACAATAGCATGCTGATAACAACCCTATTTACAAACAACCTGTAACGCACTTTCTTAACACTTCCAAACCCAGTTTAAATACTGAATCAAAATTAAATTAATAGCTTTTAGCCCGTAGACCATACGGACAGTGCAATTTCAACAACTGATAGTTGCACTTTATGGAAAATACAAAACGCAGTTTATAAAACCAAATCATTGATGTTTTAACGTTCTTGATATAGAGTTTTACTGTTCCGACTTTACAGATAATAATAAATCTGAATTTCTATTTACTGTTATTCAATAAAAAGTGAGATAAGCAGAATGAACAATGGACATATCATTGATGCCAGCATCCCTGAAGACACTGAGAAAAGAAGGGAGTGGATCAAGTATCAGTTAAAAATAAGAGGGATTAGCATAGCTAAGCTAGCAAGAGAGCACGATGTTTCAAGGCAAGCTCTTTCAACTGCACTTGTCCGCAGCAATCCTCGCTGGGAGTATGTCATCTCAAGTGCATTGGGAGTAGCACCCAATGCGATTTGGCCGGAGCGCTATGAGCATGCTGGTAGAAATAAAAACATAATACTCCCTATCTCAAGAAGAAATTTGGCAGGCGGTGCGCAATGAAAAAGAAAATTATCTCTATTGCACTCACAATAGCATCTACATCTGTGTTTTCTGTAAGCGCCTTTGATTTATCTGGAACCGAGTTTGAATTAGCAGCAAAGCGATACAACCTAGATCCCGCTTTATTGTATTCCGTTGCATTAGCAGAGTCGGCCTACGCAAGAGGTGATAATAACGTATCCCCATGGCCCTGGACTCTAAGAACCATTAAGCAACCATACTACGCTTTAGATAAAGATGAGGCTGCCGCTCAATTAGCTAAATTAATTAAAGATAAAGGCAATAAAGCTTCTATTGATATAGGGTTGATGCAAATAAACCTTTTCTGGCATGGGCACCGGGTTGAGAGTCCTCAAGATTTACTTGACCCAGTAATTAACCTAAATACCGGCGCTAAAATACTTAGCGAAACAATCGCATCAGCATCAGGTGATCTTGAGCTAGGTATTGGCCGATACCACAACTGGAAAGATAAAGTTCTTTTGCGCTCTTATGGTAAGCGAGTGCTCTCTATTTACAATCAAATTTCAAATCTACGGGAGAATCGTTATGCCTCAAATCACGATAACTGATTTAGATATGAGAGCATTGCAAATTTCAGAGCAGCGCCCAGATAAAAATATACATGAATTCGATTTAACCTTATGGGCTTTAATGGCGTCATTAGCTAAAAGCCACCCAGAAAAGGTTAACACTCAATTTTCACTGCCTGAATCGGCTATCAACGCTCTTGCAACTGCAACCGAGTCAATTTTATCTCGTCTTGCTTCTGGTGTGCTAATTAGCTTCCAGCTAAGAACCAACAAACAAATTATTCTTGATAAACTACAAGAAGAGTACTCGCCAGTTATTACATTGTCACAGGTTCAAGGAATTGAGTTTGACACAGCTTACTGGCTTCTCTTAAAGCAAATTGCACAAAAAGATCACCACATTGCTGCCACAGCCTTTGGTTTATGTCCGGACTTAGCTCTAGCAATTAGCAAAGCTACTGATAACCAACTTAGGCATCTTGTAACAATAACAAGCACTGTATTTACCCTGCGTTTCTCTCCTAAGATTCTAGCGCCTTTACTTTCAACTGAGCAGGGCCCATCTAACGCTAGGTATTTTTATAAGAAATATCAACAATCAATCTCTTACATATCAAAGTTAGGGGTTAGAAGATGAGGTTAAAACGCTGGATTGAGGCGCGACAGATGGCTTTGATGGGTTATGTTACTCGCATAATAATTATAGAAACTGGGCTTTCAGATAAGCAAGTGCGTAGGCTTTATGAGGAAATTGATAGGGATGGCTTTAAACTGGAAAAAAACAGAACAACAAGAACAACAAGAAGCGGCGCTACATTATTGCTCAATCAAGCATCAAAAATACACGCTTCTCTTTTAATGCAGCTGTATAGGCAGGTAGGAGGAGAATCTGTAACAACGTCAATATCTATTGATACATTGGATAGAGCATATCGAATGTACCAAGCTTTATTGTGTGAACTAGCTGCAATAGAACCAAGCGTTAGAAATGCTGCATTTACTATATCTGACGCTTGGTGTCTTGCATCAGAATTGAGATCTAATGAAGCAATGTTTGATATCTGCTCTAATTGCCAATGTAGTTATTTTACATCACAGAATCAAAGCACTGCTATCGGCTGTCCATTTTGTTATGAACCACCGAATAGATGTAAGAATAAAAATCTTGAAGAAACTACAGCAATAGAAAATTAGGCTTCATATATATAGGATTAAAAAAACCATCGGTTTTTTTAATCCTTTATTTTAATCCTTTAACTTCCTATACTTTTCAAGCTCATAATCAGAAAGCCCTTTAAATGGTGTAGGTCTTCTTCCCAATCCAGACCAAGATGCTCCATCCTTCATATACTTAACTTTAGGTGGGGGAACAGATAAAGAATCCTTTTTAAATTGGAGCTCTTGCAATAGCTCCATATCTATTCCCTTTTCTTCCATTTCACTCAGTATCCCCTGAGCTCGCTCTTGCATCTTCTCATGCTTTTGCTTTTTTAACGTTTCCTCTGCATACTTCTCTTCAAAGACAGACTCAATCCGATCCAAAATCTCCTTTATTTCTGATGCTTCACAATCTTTGAAAATCGTCCGGAGTTTACTTTTTCTTTTCAATTCAGATAAAACCACATCCCTTCTTTCATTAGTAGTCAATCCATCAACATTTTTAATTTGCTTATCTGATTTATTATTAGATTTTAAGCTATTCATATTACCTATGTTCTCATGTTGAACTTTAAATTTTATCCCCCATTGAACTCAGCAAACGGTCTTTAAGCTCGCTTTTCTTTATTTGCAACTTATCAACTTTACCCTCAGTAGAGGAAGGAATACCTTCTGCTGAGGGTTGTTCACACTCAAATGAGGCAGACCTTATTTTATTGTGGCTCAAATTATGCAAAGAATAAAGCCCTAGCATTGCCAAAAACCTCAAGCGATCCCCTCTATCTTTATGCTGCAAATCCTTAAGCTCTTGGTAGAGCTCCGGAAATGCTAACTTAGAAATTTTTAAATTTGAGAACTTTCCATCCCAACTTTTATCCATTCTCACCCCCCATATAGCAACGATGTAGCGTAATAAAAAAAATAATCATTATTAACCGCAATACCAAAAGCCTCTCGAATTTGAAAGCACTGAGTTTTCAAGCTCTATAATTCTACTTTTTGAAAATAATTCTTTTGCTGCGGCCATATAAGAAGACGCACCTCCACCAGCCAAAAGCACAACATCGGCATCCATCCCATCATCACGCATTGTCTTTTTCATTGATGTTAGGGCTTCGCGTGAAACAGTGTTTGAAGCATTCTCCATGTACTCTTTTAACTCAATTTTTTGACCGAAGAGATATATATAACTTTTACCTGTTCTAATTGCTTTTTCGATCTTATCAATGCCTGGAGCCGCACCATTGTCATCATGGATAAGTTCGTTTGCGACCTGTATCAATCGTGACATTGCCTTTAAGCTTGTGCCAGATGATCTGTAGTGGATTTCTCCTTCAACAAGCGCCACCCAGTCCACACTATAATAACCAGGGTCAATCACAACTGTTTTACCATTTTGTATAACATCTAATACATCATCATCCACAGCGCTATTTACTACATCCATATAAGCCCCTGCAGGCTGAGGAACAACAATAACGTCTTTAACTGTAACTTTACGTTTAGGCGTTATTTGATGCTCTCCTTTGAGGAGGTCTGCCAACTCTTGTCGCTGTTCATCTTTCATCGCCTGATCAACTGGCAGTCCAGTTACTAGCACATCTATTACGCTTTGCTCTGAAACTAGTAGCGCTGCATAAAAAAGTGCACGATATACATCTGTACTTTTATAATCTTTGTGTAGCTCACGTTCCCATCCTTGCAACCTATCGGGTTCAACTCCAGCGGCCCACTTTTGATCGTTTATAATAACTTGTAAAAAATCGGTTCCTAAACCAGCACCAACACTTCGAGGCATTAAATCAATATTACCAGCACCTGCAGGTAATATTTTGGTTCTAATATCTTCACCTTTAGTACCCATTGAAACCTTAAGATTTGAGTAACCAATATCCAGACCCATAACAAACATAACATTCTCCAATAAGTAAAGGCTCTAAAAGCCCTCTAAAAAGACTCTATGCATATATTAGCAACACGATGAAGCATTCTTACGGTGTGTATTTGCCTTTTTTGGGCGTATAGGGTCTTTTTGGGGGCCTTTTGGTTGTTTTTTTGAGGGGTTAGCCTTTAAATCCTGGCTGGCAATGGAAATCTTGGCTGATATTCAGATTTTTTTCACCCTTAAACAGTTGGTTGATTGGTTTTTAATACACTCACCTTAACTAAATGGTCAATATCATTGAAAGCATTACAAATACGTGCACCCTTAAGTAATTTTCAATATAAATCCCAGAAAGAAGCAGTTTAAACTAAGGTTTACATTTTATATTTATTTTTGCTAAACTGATATTGCTCGATGGTTCCCAGAAATAAGCAGTTTTATATTTAAATCCATGTTGATTTTTATGGTGAAACCCAATCGAGAACTTAAATCCCAGAAACAAGTGATTTTTAATATAAATCCCTTTTTCTCCGAAGGCGAGATAAACTACCCATTTCCCTTCGTGGATATTGGCATGACAATCCCAGATAGATAGTTGTTTGGGAAGTGATTGGGTAGTTCCATGAGGTTTATTATGAGCAAAATGACACAAAGATTGCAACGTTTAATTGAGCGGAAATTTGAAGATGAAAGGTTTTTATTTACTGACAAAATGCTTGAAGTCGAATCTAGGGGTTTTGTTAGCACGCTAGATGAGCTTGTGCAAAATGAGATACTAGTAGTTGCTTTAGATGCTCGAAAACAAGCGGACTCGTACTGGGAGGCTAGCCTATCAGCAAGAGAGGATGGCGATCCTAATAACTATTGCTATGTAGGTACACGCGTTAGATTTCTAAGAGGCACACTGCAATTTGAATGGTTTAAGAATAGAACAAAGCCAGGTGAAGGTGAAGGCAAGCCTAGAAAGGTGTATTCAACTTACATACCTAAAGGGAGTGGGTATCGCTATAGCAGGGCTTTATTCAAAAAAGAGCCAGAATGGGCTCAGAAAGAAATTAACACTGTTGAAGATAGATATGCGCTTCTCAGAAAACGTTCTGCGCTGTTATCTGCTATTAAAAAGAACTTACGTGAATACAATAAAGTAGTAAATCAGTGCTTTCCGAACAATGAGGAAGATAATTAATGACTTCAATTCCAGCAACTGAACTAGCTAAGCTAGGTAAGTGCGAAAAGCTTATTAAACCTAGCCCTCGCAGCCATACAAGCAGTTCGTTTAAATTTAAACGCAAAGAAAATAAGAATCAAAGCTCAATTGATCGGGGCAACGCAGCTCACGATCAGTTTGAACGTGAAGCAATATTTTTTACAAAAATAGATTACAATAACCAGTCCACAATACCCAATTTAATCGTAACGGTAAGTTTTGCAGTCGGGCTTCTGATCTTGCTAATAAAAGTATTCATGTAGGAGCTACCAATGACTAAGAGCAGCGACATAACAGAACAAAGTTTAGGTGAGGAACTTTCTATCAATACAAACATACAGAAAAATCAGCAAATGGATATGTTTTCTGTCATAGATGTACCTGCGAAGCAAAGACCTGACTACTCCAACACTGTAGAGATATACGATGCCATACCTAAATATGTTTGGGGTAAATCACGGGAGCATGAGGATTTAAAATCAGCTAGCTTAACCCGCCATTGTACAATTAAGGGTAATAAATTAACAGTAAAGCTAAGACCAGCCCTGATAGATAAGGGTGATAGAACTGTTTTGATATACCCAGGGCAGCGCGAAGAATTAGTTGAGGATGCTCTCCGGAAAATAGCCGTAAATGGCAAAGGAGTTCACATCAACGATAAAGCGGGTGTTAGCTTCTCTTTCTACGAACTATTGAAAGAGCTTGAGCGTATGGGTCACACATATAGCTTTGAAGAGGTCAAAGAGGCTTTGTTTGTTTGTCGCGGTGCCGTCATTGAGTGTTACTCAGAAGATGGCGAATCGGTTATTAACTCTAGCTTGTTCGGATTACTTGGGCTAAAAACAAAAAAGGACGTTGCAAACAGCGCTGAAGCTAAGTGCTACGTTCAATTTAACCCGCTAGTAAATGAGTCGATAATGAACTTAACGTTTCGCCAGTACAATTATCAAATCGGTATGGATATCAAATCCCCACTAGCTAGATTTTTTTACAAAAGGATGGCTCAATACTGGACACAAGCTAGCGATAAGCACCCATATCAGCCAAACTTAGTGGCTTTCCTTGAGCAAAGTCCGCGTGGGCTTACTAAAAAAATGGGGGAGAACCTAAGGGCAATGCGAAGTGCTTTGAGCTCCCTGCAGAAACACAAAGTTATTTTAGATTACGAAGAAGTAAAAGTGCTTCAAGGCAAGCAAAAAGTTACGGATGCAAAATACACCATATACCCGCACCCTAACTTTGTTAAAGAGGTTATCAAGGCAAATCAAAGAAAAAGCTCGCTTAAAATAAGAAGCAAGTTAGTGGCAGATGACTTCAACGGCCAACCTTTGTGATATCAGGATAGATAGCGCTTTAACTAGTTTTTAAAAGCGCTATCTACGGCCCACCACCTAAACCCTATAGTTGCTTGCATCGGTTTTCCCAGATAGAGCCAAAATAACCCCCTGAAAACACCTAAATACAGGGGAAATAAAGCACATTTCAACCTAAGTCATTGATCTATAACTAGAGGTTTAGAGCATCGGTTTTCCCAGATAGAGCCAAAATAACCCCCCCTGAAAACACCTAAATACAGGGAATAGAGGTTGGTTGCATCGGTTTTCCCAGATAGAGCCAAAATAACCCCCTGAAAACACCTAAATACAGGTGAAATAAAGCACATTTCAACCTAAGTCATTGATCTATAACTAGAGGTTTAGAGCATCGGTTTTCCGAATAAACCCCAGAAAATCCCTCTTTCAAGGCTAGGAGAAGCAGAGTTTAAAGCACAAAAACAACCTAAGTCATTGATCTATAACTAGAGGTTTGTTGCATCGGTTTAAAGTAGAGTATAGAGGTTTGCTGCATCGGTTTGACCGATTGACAGTGGTGAACAAGGGTTGACACATCAGAACATACATTAAATGGATAAAAAACAGTCTAATATCACAGCTTTTTTCATAAAATACTAAAATATCCTGTGGATAACTGGTATGAATAGACCAAAAGACCCTAGAGGTTTAGAGCATCGGTTTATAGAGGTTTAGAGCATCGGTTAAAAAAAGCACTAAAAAACCTAGAGGTTTAGAGCATCGGTTTGGAAATACCGGTTAAAAACCTAGAGGTTTAGAGCGTCGGTTTGGAAATACCGGTTAAAAACCTAGAGGTTTAGAGCATCGGTTATCAAAAATGTGTATGAAATCAAGAAAAAACTAGAACAAGCTGTGGATATATTAGCCTCAAAAAACAGGGCTAGAGGTTTAGAGCATCGGTTCCTAGAGGTTTAGAGCATCGGTTCCTAGAGGTTTAGAGCATCGGTTGATGAAGAGTCTTTCATTAAAAACATAAGGTTAAGTGTGCTTTTTTCACCCCTAACCCTTCTTTAGCCCCTCTTTAACCCTAGCCAAAAGATCTTATTAACCTATAAAGCTAGAAAAAATGAACAACTTGAAGAAATGCAGCTTCAGTACAGACTTGAACTAGAGTTGATCATTAACTAAATATAAAGATCTAGTAAATCTGATTATGCTTGGGTTAAATGCAAGCGAATAAGATATAACGTGCAATCAAAACATGGTGGGTAACAAAGGGTAAGTCTACGCTGATCCAAGAAACGATCTTATAGTGATCGGCAGAGGTTTGTTTTGATCTCCATTTTAAAGCTACCAGGAAGGCTCACAACAAGCTTAATGGCTTTAATGATACAAAGCCTTAATAAACACAAGAGCAAAGCTTAAAAGCAGCATACAGGGCCTCACAGGGCTTGACAGTTTAATTTAAACTGATGGAACAATGGAATTTTTTGTGTAAGTATTAAAAAAGATAATTAACATTTTAAAGGAAAGCCAATGGTTACCAAACAAGCTCAACAATATCTTATTGGTTATATTTTCAAGCCTACCCACAATGAGGTGCATTACGTAAGGAAGGAAGCTACAGGTGATTTGAGGCGGTGTTACAGCCATAATTTCACTACAGATAGAAGTGAAGAGCTTAAAGCTAGTTCAGATCTTGAAAAGGCAAAAAATCAAATAGTAAAATTAGTTAATAAATTCCATGATGATATTGAATATACATTTACTCCAGTTCTGATAAATGCTGCCAACAATACTTTTCAACGATATTTAGAAGGCAAGTGGTTAGACGAAGCTATTACACCCTTCATTAAAGGATCGGAAGAATGACTTGTAATCAAGCGGCGCTGCGTAAAACCTTTCAAAACTCACAATGAAGTAAATCAAATCATTAATACCATTCCTCAAACCAAGAAATAGTAAAAAGCCCCTTCGTTACAACTATCAAATGATCGATAAAATATTTTAGTTACTTGCGTTATTAGAGTATCGTTTTATAATGCTGTGATGGTTAATAAATTCTACTTTAATAAAATAAAGCTCCTGAAAAAAACCAGTATATAAATTTACTGATAGGGGGACAAAATTTAGTAATCAATTTTTAAAATCAAATGGGCCTTAAAACAGTCCTTAGAAAGCCCTGATATTCAATAAAGTGATCTTACCTAAAATCACAATGTGACTTATGGGCCTTTAAAACCAACTTACAAAGACTCAAAAAAGAAGGTGATATGGTAAAACACCACGTAGCACTAAATAAGAACAAGCTAGAACAGTTTGACCCAGGGTTTAGTAACTGGCATGAGGAGCTATGCTTAATCTTGTCAGCTTTAGATGACCTACCATTGGAGTGCGATGGAATATCTTGCTCAATAAGCTTAATACTTAATAAAGCAGGAATTAAACATCGATGTGTGGTGGGTTATGTATCCGATCTTACTTCTGGCAACTGTGTAACACCTCATGTATGGATTGAATTGATTGATGGGTGGATTATCGATTATAGGTTGAGAATGTGGTTTGGTGATGAGGATAAAATACCTCACGGTGTATTTCATCCAAGTTCAGAACCAACACTTTTTTATAAAAGCACATCAAATGACCTAGGCGAACTAAAATCAGATGATTTTTTGGATTTAGCAACAGTAGAAAAACTTTCACATGTGAAAGTTTCAAGCGACTTCGTACTAGAGAATCCAAATGTTACTCATAATAAGTGAAGGTGTATTTATGCATGATTTCATAGTTTGGATTTTTGCATTGTTGGTAATACCAGTAGTAATTGCCAGGGCTGATTTACTACGGAGAACTGTACGGTTAGAACAGCTCGGAAAATTAAGAGCTGTCTATAGCTGGTGGAATAAAGAAAATATGCCGCGAAACCTTAGAGGTTCATGTATATTTCTGAACGAGAGCGAACTCAATACTAAAACCCCAGTAGCGCTTCATGGTCGTGTAGATCAAGTTTTTAAAACCAAAAGCAATGTTCTAATCACAGTGGACACTAAAACAAGAAGCTCTTTCAAGGTGTACAAATCAGATATTATCCAACTTTCAGTGTATAGAATAATATTGGCACAAAAGTATGGTGCTAAATTCAAAGTAAGTAATACAGGTTATATTCGCGTAGTTGTAAACGTTGATTCAAAAGAAATTATTCGCTACATACCAGTAAAGCTGATTTCTGAAAAGCACATATCTAATTTGTGGTATCGGTACAAAGCTATAAAGGATGGTTCAGTAAAAACAAAATGCACCTGCAACGGCCACTTACACTAAAAGTTAATGCTCCTTCTCTAATCGCCCAATTTGGGCAGAACCACATCCTTGCATATCCCCAACTTCCTGTACTGTTAACAGTAGGGAGGGGTTATGACATTCAATCAAAAAATTTTACTAACCGCCGTAATAACGTTCGCATTTGCTGCCCTTATTTTTGGGCATATATGGATAAGTATTATCCTCAGCGCTACAACATGGCTTTTACTGTACAAAGTAATTCCAGCTTATATTTGGAAAAGAAACAGAATCGTGGCCCGGGCTGTTTTTGAAGCATTAAAAATAAACGCATTAGGGAAAGAGTGGGTAGGCAAGCGCTCAGAAGTAGTCCTGGTTAAAGACATAAATAAACTTGATGGTGTTGAGGTTATCGCGAAAACAATAGAGGGTAGCTGGTTTATTGTTGAAATATATATCAACAATAAAGGTGAAGGGAACTTAAAAAAATTACACGAAATAAATACCAAGGCTGCAAAAACAATATTAAAAGAGGTGCCTAAAATACATGAGCGTTACTTTAGAGATGATAAGGGAAAGTAAGTGAAGACCAAGCATAACAATGTTCAATCGGAACATATAAGCGATAGTAAGCTTATGCAAGCAGGTTTTGCTCAATGCGTATTTATAGCAATCCAAACATTAGTATTTCCTGAACTTGGTTTTTTGGGTTGCATTATTGCTGCACAGTGCGCGTTATTTCCATGGTTACTACCGATTTGCCGCCAAGCGGTAGTAACAGCAGTTGCAATGTCTCTTACTTCTATTGTAATTAGTCCGCTATTTTATTTAGTGTGCCTTCACACAATGGATAGCATTAAAGAGTTAATAAGCCCTACTGTTAACCAGTTAACTTTACACTTTGTTGATATTTTAAAAACTTATTTGAGGGTTACACATGACTGATATACGAGCTCCTTATGCTTACTCAATCCTGCAAGAAAAAGGTGTTTCAAAAGAAAAATTAAATGAATTAGGCTTCAAGCGTGGCTATTGGGTAAGTCGTCAACTTGCATTAGAAGCAGCTGAAGAGTTGGGAGTAGACAAGCATGATCTTTTGATTAACAGCGATGAATTGGTTAATCAGAGGTTTAAAAGCAAGTTGAGAGGTAGTTTAACATCATATCTATTTGAGTACTCTGGTGCGTTTAGATATTCAGCATCAATCAACCATATGCGAATTATAGGGGTGGAAAAGGTACGTGATATAGCCCTCCCCACACGAGTAATGGATGCCTTACTACTAGAAAGAACCTTACACCAAATAATAGCTCGCTCGCGATATATGCTCACGGAGCTTAATTCAAAGTTTGCAGCGTCAGAACAAGCTGTAGTGTTCAGTGATCAGAAAGCGCCGGGCCTATTCAAACCTAGATCACCATACAAACAAAAAACCAATGATCAATAAAGACAAAGAGGAAACCTCAATGACTGATAAAAACAATGGAATGCCGTGGGAGCGTGAGCTTTTGCGTGACTTCATGTTTACGCTCCATAAAGAGCAGGTAAAAGACAGAAGGTGGCGTATGCTTCTAAAGATCTTGCGTGCATCTGGAATTATTCTAGTTATGTTAGTTGTATTCAAGCTTGGATCAGCAGCTAAACCATCTCCTTTTGGTGGTAACGAAGCTGCAAAGTCACATATAGCATATATCAACATTCGGGGAGAAATCTCACCAGGCGCAAGTGCTGATGCTGATAACCTTATTCCAGCAATTAAAGCTGCATTTAAAAGTGAAACATCTAAAGCAGTTGTGCTTAGAATTAATAGCCCTGGAGGAAGTCCAGTCCAATCAGGGCGTATATACGAGGAAGTTAAATATCAAAAAGAAATCTATCCTAATAAAAAAGTATTTGCTGTCATTGGGGATATAGGTGCCTCTGGTGGATATTACATAGCAGCAGCAGCAGATGAAATATACGCCGACCAAGCAAGCTTAGTTGGTTCTATTGGTGTTATCTCGTCAGGGTTCGGATTTACAGGGTTAATGAATAAGCTTGGAGTAGAGCGTAGAGCAATTACAGCAGGGGAAAACAAAGCACTTTTAGATCCCTTTGCACCACTAGATGATAGCACTCGTTTGTTCTGGGAGGACGTACTTGATAGAACTCATAAACAATTTATAGCCCGAGTAAAAGAGGGGCGTGGTGAGCGATTGAAAGAAGACCCTCGTGTGTTTTCAGGGTTAATTTGGAATGGAGAGCAAGCTCTTGAAATGGGACTTATTGATGGGTTAGGAAGCATGAATACAGTTGCACGAGATGTGATTAATGAACCTAACCTGGTTGATTACACACCTTCCCGGGATATTTTCCAAAGAATCACACAAAGCGCAAAGGTGGCCGTTTCAGCTTTTGCAAATGAACAAACTTTTAAAATGTATTAACAGGACAAACTAATGGCAGCTGAAAAAAAATCGACAAACTTAATGAATGTCTTTATTTGCTTAATATTAACTTTCTTAGTCGCAATTATTGGGTTTAGTATGTACTTGACTATTACTACAACAAGCAACTTATCAAGCGAGATTTCTAATCTCAGAGATGAGGTTAAGGAAACAGCAAAAGCCCAACTTACACCACAGCAGTTTCAAAGCGCCGTGGCTGAAAGCCTGGAGGCATTGGCAGAGAAAAAGCAACAGGAAAACCTAGAGGCTAAGCTTGCTCAGTACCCTTTAGCAAGCGAGGATGTACCAGAAGGAAAAAATATTTACGGTAATATAAATGCTCGATTTACAATGGTAGAGTTCTCAGATCTTGAGTGCCCATTCTGTAAGCGATTTCATGACACCCCTAAAAAAATAGTCGAAGCAAGTAAGGGTATGGTTAATTGGCAATGGAAGCACTTACCTTTAGATTTTCATAACCCAGCAGCTAAACGCCAATCAATTGCTGCAGAATGTGTTCGAGAGCAAAAAGGTAATAAAGCATTTTGGGTTTTTCTTGATGATGTGTTTAATAAATCAAGAGGTAACGGCCAAGGTGTCGAGGATTTAGCTTCACTCGTTGCCGGTGTTGGTGCAAATGTTACTGAAGCTCAAAAGTGTATTAGTAATGGAAGCTATAACGATAAAATTGCTGAAGACATTAAGCAAGCAACAAACAATGGGATTAACGGAACGCCGGCTACTTTCATTGTTGATAATAGTACTGGTAGAACACAGTTACTTGGAGGGGCGCAGCCTCCGCAAGCAATCATGGCAGTTATAAAAAGAATGATTGCTGAACAGGAAGAGCAAGATGCAACTGAAGCATCTGAATAAATTTAAAAGTGGAGTAGATCAATGAATAAAAAAGATTTAATAAAAAGTGTTTCTGAGCAGGCTGATATCACCCTAGCTAACGCAGAGAAAGCTATAAATGCTATCACTAATAACATAACTAATGAACTTGCTGGTGGCGGTAATGTTTCGTTAATTGGGTTTGGTGCATTCCAAGTTAAAGAACGTGCGGCACGAAATGGGCGGAACCCTCAAACGGGTGATACAATCAAAATTGCTGCCGCAAAAATCCCAAGTTTCAAAGCCGGTAAAGCTTTAAAAGATACAGTTAACTCAAAATAACCCCCACACACAAAGCGCCAATTGTAAATTGGCCCTATTTGATATTCGTAAAGACCAGTAAAAACTTTCACATGTGAAAGTTTTTACATCCCCCATAGCAGTATGCAGTCTAACAATTCAAGTTGTGATCTTAAAAAGGGAGATTAGGAGCGTGATTTTAACTACCCAAAAGCGGGATAATGTTTATTTGACTTAAAGGAGATTGAAATGAGGAACTTATTATTTATATTTTTAGCATTTACGCTTAGTAGTCCAGCACTAGCTGATATTAATAGCTTCCGTGAAGCTAAGCTTAAGCTTAAGCAGGATGTTTATTTTGACCAAACTACGAAAGGAGAAGGAACATTTTATTGCGGCTGTGATTGGCGTTGGGTCGGAAAGTCGGGTGGCAGAGTAGATCTTCAATCATGCGGGTATCAAGTTAGAGCCCAGGATAATCGTGCTAAAAGAACAGAGTACGAACACGTATTACCGGCGTGGGCCTTTGGTCACCAGCGGCAGTGTTGGCAAAATGGTGGGCGGAAAAATTGCGTTAAAACAGATTCCACATTTAGAGAAATGGAAGCAAATCCCCATAATTTAGTAATAGCGATAGGGGAGTTCAATGCTGATAGGTCTAACTATTCGTTTGGTGAACTACCTGGAATAACAAGTTCGTATGGACAGTGCGAAGCTAAAATTGATTTTAAGCAAAGGACAGTAGAACCAAGAAATAAAGTTAAAGGCCAAGTTGCAAGAATATATTTTTACATGCATGACAGATATAACTTAAACATGAGCCGACAACAACAACAACTTATGATGGCGTGGAATAACAAATACCCTGTAACTGAATGGGAAGTAAAGCGCGATAATAGAATTGCCAAGCTAGTTGGTCATAATAATCCCTTCGTTATAGGTGAAAAATCTTGGACACTCGGCCACAAAAGCTCAGGTGAAGGAATAAAAACCGTTACCACCTCACATCAAAATCAATCCCCGAAAATTATCGGTAATATACGCGGGAATAAGAACAGTAAGATATATCACCTTTCGGTAGGCTGCCCTAGCTACAACCGGGTGAGCCCTGGTAATGTAGTAAAATTCTCAACTGAATTGGAAGCAGAAAAGGCTGGATACAGAAAAGCAGGGAATTGCAGATAGCTACCAACTTCCCCTGTCCTAGACAATCAAACTTGTATGCAGCTTTGTAATGTCAATACAGGGTTATAATAAGGTCTTGTAGTATTATAAAATGAGCGTTAGACTTGCTTTATGCAAATGTAGGGGTTGTGCCCTTCGTAACAACTAGTGAGGTGTGTATATGGCAAAAGTGATTAGCTATGCCAACCAAAAAGGAGGCGTAGGTAAAAGCACTCTTTGTATTCAAACTGCTTTTTACCTTTCACTCAAGATGAAGAAGAAAGTGCTTGTAATTGATATGGATGGTCAGGGTAATACATCGAGCAGGCTGGCCCCAAGAGTTGTCGATGATCACGGCAACTTTGATACAATACTTTCAGGTACTAAAACCGCCTCACTTTTCCAAGATGAGCTAGAGGCAGTTGAAGTTATTCACTGCCCTGCAGGGATGGACTTAATTCACACACCTAAAAACGACCCAGCCCTATTTGAAATGGAGGCAGTCCCACTGGATAAGGCAATGAACCCAGCTAAGAATTTAGCGAGTTTATTTGAACAATACGATTACGTGCTGATTGACTGCCCACCCAGCCTGGGTAGAAAGCTGGTGGCTGCACTTGTAATGTCTACACATGTTGTTTGCCCAGTGAAACTATCAGGGTTTGCTGTGGATGGCGTGGAGGGACTTTTAAATACAATTATTGGTATTCGCGAAGCATACAATGCTCAGCTAGATATATTGGGTATTATTATTAATGATATGGATCGTTCAGTTAATCACGATCGATCATTAAAGGAGCTTCAGAGTTCAGTTCCAGATTTGTTATTTAAAAATATAATTATGCATAGGCCACCACTCGATACAGCTATCACTGAAGGTATTCCAGTTTGGGAGCTTCGGTATGGGCACGTAGCAGCCAAAGAAGTTGAGTTGGTACTAAATGAACTAATGGTTAAAGTGGGATAAAAATATGGCTAAGTTAGGTAACTTGCAAGGTTTGTCTGACCTTGCAAAAGCAGCAACAGGCAAAAAAGGCAAAGAAGTAATTGCTATTAATATAGAAAACGTAGTGTCAAAAGAGCAAATACGTAAAAAGTTTAAAAATATTGATGAACTTGCCATTTCAATGAGGGAAGAGGGTCAACAGAGTCCTGTTATTGTTTATCCTAAAGATGAAAATGGTAAATACGTTATCCAGAAAGGAGAGCGCCGCTGGAGAGCATTGCAAGCTGCGGGTATTAAGACAATTGATATTATGGTTAACGATAAAGAGCTTTCTGAGTTAGATGAGACTGCTGGGGAGCTTATTGAGAATATTCAGCGGGATGATTTAACTCCTTTAGAAATTGCATATGCTCTCAAGGTGTTCGCTGATTCAGGCTGGAGACAAAAAGCGATTGCGCAGCGGATTGGCAAAAACGCTATCTTCGTATCAACCCACTTATCACTCCTAAAACTCCCTGCGTGTGTGCGTGAGCTTTACGATAATGATATTTGTAGCGATACCGAAACGTTAAATAACCTTAGGTTGCTTTATGATCTAAATGAAGAGCAATGCAGCGCAGTCTGCATTAACGCGTTGGATGAGGGTATTACTCGTAAGCAAAGTCGTGATCTATTAAATGATGCAAAGCGAATTGCAGAAGAGGCCAGCTCTAGCCAAGACAGCGATGCGGTGGAAGGTGAGGCTCAGGGCAGCACAAACATTATGAACACTTTTGAAGCCAATGATGCTGGTGAAGCCAATGATGCTGGTGAAGCCAATAATGCTGGTGAAGCCAATAATGCTGGTGACTCTATTGCGCCGGGCCCAGGAGCTAATAATGGTAACGAAGATGCTTTACCTGCAATAGAAAAAGATAAAGGTTGGAAGCCTGTCGAAGCTAGTGAGTTGACCATTGTAGTGAACGTACTTACTGAAACAGATGTAGTTCGTGGTATCTTATTACTTGATCGAGCCTGCCAAAATCCAGAAGAGGTTTGGGTGAGGGTGGCTAATGGAAAATCAGAGAAGAAAGTTAAAGTACTAACTTCTGACATTGAAATAGTCAGTATGGGTACTTTGTAATTATAGGACTTACCTTCTGGCTCTACTTAGAGCCAGAATAATGAAGGTGAAAATGAGTATATCAAAAGATATGAAGCGTAAATTTGATCTCATTAACGCATTATCCCGAACAAAAAGACCAAGCCTTCACACTTTACACCAAGCTACAAAAATCCCTGAGTCAACGATAAAGCGGCAACTTGCTTCTATACGTACAGAGTTTGGCATGAGAATTTTATTTGTTAGAGAGAGTGGTGGTGAGCGAGGTACATCAGGATATTACATGCTGACAAACTGGGGGGTCATTGATCGAGATGAGTTTTTTAAGCACTACATAAATCTAAAAACCCCTAAATAATTAAGGGGTTTTATATTTAGTTATTAAGAAGCTTGTAAACCGTTTCATTTGAAACTAAAAGCAGAGCAACAATATCTTTAACCTCAATTTGTTTTTTTGATAATGTTGATAACAATGAGTCTAAAACATCATGGCCGGTGTTTTTAGCTAAATCACTAAGCAATTATCTGTCACAACAATACATATAAGCGATGAAATTAAAATAAAGCGGCTGGTGGCTAGTGAGTTACCAATTGGATGGGATGAGCATCCATACATCCCCCACACACAGCAGTTTGGTACTAAATGGCTTTCAAGTATGGATGCTGCAGTTCTGCAAGTTCCTTCTAGCCTTTGCCAAGAAGAATACAACTATATTATCAATCCAATGCATGAAGATTCATCAAAAATTAAATGCATAGATTGTAAAGACTTTTTCTATGCTAAGCGTCTTTCCAGCAAGCTTTAAGCCATGGAAAGATTAATTTTTAAGTTGAATTATTCAAATAATAGATAGGAGCAACCAAATTGAATGAGCCACCTCTTGTACTAGTAAAAACATGGTATGAAATGCTAGTAAACTCAAGTGACAAACAGCTAACCGCTCACGCTGAAAAGATGCTTATCGGTGCTTTCGGCACACAACAAGCGGTAGCAAGCTATTTAAGAAAGCATAAACTTATAAAGTAATTCATTTCCCTAAGTCATTCCCTGTTTCCGGCTTTTCCCAGTTCAATTCGCTGGGGTGAGGAAAACATAAAACCCTAATCAAATACATAAATTAGGGTTTTTAATGTCCTGCTACACTAAATGCTTCGTAATAACATATCAGTTATAAATTGAGAGCTATCCGGCATTTCTTTTTCAATGAATTTCTGACGCTTTTCTATTGGCCAGTTCATAAACTCAATAAGTAGAACTTTTTTTCTGGTAAACTGCTTAGCGCGCATACCATCCTCCTCGTATGTTTTTGGTATGTGTATAGGGCTGCAACGTTCTTCTACCTTCGTGCAGCCCTTCTTTTACATATTACAGCATCATATTTTAATATTATCAATACATAAGTCGATACTTTAATGCCTGTTGAAGTCCTCAGCCCAATAAAAACCTTCACATGTGAAAGTTTTACAAAATGAACTCTGGTTCAATGATAACTTTAACATTGGCACCCAGGAGCGCAGTAGTGACCTTGATAAATACAGTGCAAAAAAAGAGGCTGAAAGAAATTTAGAAAAATCTAAAAAAGATTATGAGCTTACAAAAAACAAAAGCTATGTAAAAATACTTGAAGATTGCTATATCAAGGATATGGATAAATTAATGATGACTTATAAAGCTCTTGCAGATATAGATCCTCAATTAATGAATGAGCTTGATTAAAGCTTGAAAATGTTAAATCAGCTTTAAGACTAAAGGTAAGCAGCTTAAAAGATGTGTATTGGCATGAGCTTATTAATAAGCTATCAGCGATAACAAGTAAGCTAGCATCATCAAGTCGTAAGGCACTTTTAGATAAGCTATTCTCAAGAACCCATGTAGACTTCACCGCTGAAAATGCACATGCAATAGTTATTTGGGTAATAAAAAATGCTAACGCCTACTTCGATTCGCAACTAATTGAACTAGTAGAAACAATGACTGAAAAAGCCAATGTTGTTAATTACAAATCTAATGCTGACAGTTTTTTTTGAAGAAATCCGCAACTGCATACCAGTGTACATAGAAAAATACAGATAACTTTTAGCGTTAAAAAATATCATCAACACTGTATTACATGGACGCATTAGTGCCATGTATAACTCGTGCTAAGATTACATAATACAAAACCAATCATAGCTCTAATATGAACTCAACATATAGCAAAACTAAAACAAGCCTCTATCGAAGATTGTACATTTGTTACTTAATTGACTCGGGAATTAATACAGTTCCTTCGCTCTTAGAGGTAACAGAAATGCCCAGGCGAACACTCCAAGACGCAATAGCTGCGTTAGCTGAGATGGATATAAAATGCACCGCTTATGGGGGGACAATAAATAGAAGTTACACAATAAGTTGCTGGGGGCCAATTAGAAAACAATATGTAAAAGAGAACTTGCAGCACATTAAAGGCGTGTTAGGATGTAGTTAAACCAGATGAAGGATCAAGTTTTTACTAACTTGTCTTGGATCAGGTTTATACTAACTTAATTACTAGTAGGTTACTCATTATGAAAATGAAAGAAGCAAACTTCGCATATGCTACAGCTATTCAGACAGGGCATGATGCTCCTTTAATAAGTGATTTTATTGGCGGTATTGAGTTGCTAGCTGTTTATATTAATCAGCGGCTTCAAATGGGGTTACCGCTGAACAATTCTGATATGGAAATGAAAGAGGCAATAGAGTATTTATATTTTCACGAGCGCAAAGTGAAAAAGCTAATTTCTGAATACTCAAAACGCAAAGAGTGCAACGATACTAGTGAGGAAAATATAGGGTTGTATGATGAATTTATACAATCATTAGAGCGCTGCCTAAAATTAGATACCCACAAATAGGGCCCTTATAGTATATTCAAAACGAGCGCATCATCAGGAGTGAAAATGGAAATTGCACTAGGTATTATGATTGTAATAATAGCCGGTTTGATATTTGCGTTAAATAAAGCTAATGAAATTAGAAAAACAGATGCAGAAACATTACTCGCATTGAATTATGTTGAGTTTGAATGTTTACAAATTCTAGTTGCTAATGGTGGCGTGGCTAACAAAGGTAAATTCAAACCATATCAGTACAAAACACTTAATGATCTAGCAGAAACTTATGATGTTTTAATTGACTCTGATGGCAATGTCACTAACGTCGTTCATCTTAAACGAATTCTTAAGAACGATCCCGATAATCAAATCGTAACCTATCACCGTGGTATTGGAAATGACAATGAGAACAGTCGTATTAAAAAGGTTTTGAAAGGCGCTACAGGAGCAGATATTGACGATATTATTACAAATGCTTACGCCAAGTTTGTTCAAAACTGGCATAAAGGCGATTTGGTTTATATTTTTGGATTTAGTCGTGGTGCTGCAACAGCAAGGCTATTAGCCGCTAAAATTAATCGCGAGGGTATTCCACATGAATTGAAAATTCATTTCAAATCAAGTGTCAATAAAGAAACCAAGGTTGTAGAACAGCGGGTTGAAAAATATGAGGTCACCAGTAAAAAGAGTCCATTTAAAGTTGATGTAGAATTTTTAGGTGTATGGGACACTGTTGCCGCCTTGGGGGCATGGACCAATTTCATGAAATTTTTAGGCATAAACAAAAAGAATATCTTTCAAGATTTTCATATTGCTACGAATATTAAAAAAGCCGTGCATCTTGTTGCAATTGATGAAACCAGATCTATTTTTTCTGCTGCTCTTATGAATCATAAAGAAG
>NZ_CAKZKO010000153.1 GCF_937123705.1 uncultured Paraglaciecola sp.
GATCTGTACAGTATCGGAATGAAGACAGCCATTCATGTGCAAGCTTCAGACGGGCCGGAAATGCGAACGGTTACGGGTGTGGAGGGTGATGTCATTACTATTGATAGCCCATTGGCCACTGCGGATCCTGAAAGCCTCATCGGAACACACTGCAGCATGGGGCCAGAGAACAATGGCCTATTTCGCATGGTGGTGGATGAGATCGACAGAACTAGAGACTTCGGTGCAACGCTCACCGCCATTCCAGAAGCTCATGTAATTTTTGAAGAAATGCAGAAGGTGGCCTGATGGTAACGATGCGGCAAATTGATGAACAGGGCATTGATAGCGATGGCGTGATTGGTGGTCAGGAGCACATCAAACAGGTTGCCGAATCCCTGAAAAGCAACTGGAATGGCGAGGGTGGCCTGCTTACTGGGCTTGCCGGTACCGCCGTTGCAATAACAGCGAATGCAGCGGTCCCTGATGGCCTTGCATATACTGATGGCATTCAGTTCAGGATGATCACTACAGCGGCGGCTGGCGGGGCCACAACCATCAACATCAGCTCCCTCGGAGCCATTCCGGTTAAGAGGCGAGATGGATCTGCAATCAAGGCCTTGGACTGGGGGGCAGGTGAGCTGGTCAAATTCACTATTGTCGGATCTGTCGCCTATTTGGATCATGCCACCAAGCTGGAGGCCGCAAGTGATGTGGACAGCGGGTCATCAGTTATTGGCATCGTCAAGGCGCATTATCATTTCGATGTTTTCAGCAATACGAACAATCAAGATGTGTTCACCTTGCAGGACATTGAGGCTGAGGCTGGCGATTTGCTTATCCTTCCGCCCATGCATTGGACTAACGTGGCTATGGGGTCAAAGCGGGACTTTCTTTCAAGCGTTTTCTTCGCAAACAAAACCGTCATCTACATACTGAATACTGGAAATTACGGAGGCGGGGCAAACGTACAATTCAGGGTTGATGGTACTCAGGCTTGGAGGGCGGCTTATCGCGGTGGTTCTCCTGGCATATTCACTGATTTGGGCAATTTCACAGGTGACCCCATGGTCTATGAGATCCCTGATGATCAGCCCCATGATTATAGTTTGTATATCCAGGACAATATTGCGGTTGGAGTACAAGTCCAAATCCGTGGCGCTATTCAAATCATCACGCCATCAGCTGGCGCATTCACTTAATTCCCAAATCACATCTAAAATGGAGGTGCCAACATGAGCACTGTACACACCGTCACAAATTCGGGGTGGACGCAAATCTTGCCCGCATCCAACAAATCATATGCATCCATACCGGGGCATCTAACTGTTCGATTTCAATACGGATCAGATCCAGGCGCTGGAATTGAAACGGGTCAACCGGCCCAGGGTCCAAAGGACACAATTTCAGGGCTAGTTGATGAAGTGTGCTGGGCAAGGATTGCACCAGGTGGACCCGATTCTGGAATAGTCCTGCAGCATGGAAGCTAAGCTATGACCCATTTCCGTCCGTTTTCCTACGGCTTCCGCAGAGCTGGGGAGTTCGCACCGCGCCTTCTTGTCGGCGGTGGTTCTCTGGCCAATAGAATCGCTAACCTGGTCACCAGTGCATTGTATTCGGCTGTGGACACGAATAGATCATTCGTTGCTCGATCTGGGACTGGTGCCAATCCCTCAGATGGCGATCTAGTCGGATTCGTGACGGATCAATCATCAGGTCAGAATTTTGTTGCGATATCTGATGCGGCACGCCCCACTCTAAACATTGATGATGGTGTGCACAGTTTCCTATTTGATGGTTCGGATGATGGCTTTGAAGCTAGTTTCGATGGAGGGACTGGCCCAGCTGATGCCTCAATCTTTATTGCCATCAAAAGCACAGCTGATGATGCTATTATCCTGACGGGGCAAACCGTGACCCAGTGGGCAGGTATCTGGCAGGACATCAATTCAACAACCACTCACGCTGGAGATTCAGGCTCTCCAACAATCGGCTTAAATGGTGTTGACTTTCCTGGCTCTCCTACTCGTGGCGATGTGCATTTAGCGCTCGCTACTGGTGAGTGGCAGATCTACGAAATCAGCAACGTTGATTTGAGCAATTGGTCAGAGTTGAAATTCTCTCAGTATACAGCTGCGTTCTTTCTTGATGGCAATATGGCTGGGTTGCTGGTCATCCCAACAGCCTCATTTACTGCCGATCAGAGAGCGGATGATATCATTCCATATATGGCCACCCTGGCGGGCATGACTGAGCTTGATGGCAAAATGCTAGGGCTCGGCGGCAAGCACATCTTTGGTGCTCCCAGCTTCTATGACAGTGCCATTGTTTCGAGAGTAGCAACAGGTGCGCGCGCTGCTGTGGGTGATTTGATTGGCTCTCGCAGAGACAAAGCAAACCCCAACAAATACGGGGCAGCTGATTCAGATGGTAATCGTGCCATCTTAGGTATTTCTGATGGAATTTGGTTTGATCAATATGATGGAGTTGACGACAAACTCTACTACACGTTTTTAGGTGGCACAGGACCGGCTGCTTGCTCGGTATTCGCTGCCATCAAGTCGATCGATGATATTTTCATCATGTTTGGTGATAGTAACGAGCACTTTTTGGGTGCTGCGTCAGAGGCAGATGCTACACAAGTAGTTACAAGTGGCTGTGGAGCCGCAGTCACAATCCATGTAAACGGCAATCAAATCGGCGGCGTAGGGAATACTGGTCGAGATGAATTTGCCCACGCAATAAGCAACGGCGGGTGGAATATTGTGGAGTTCCGAGACGTTGAACTGAATACGTGGGAAGATATCGGATGGAGCGGCTATTGGAATGTTGGCTGGCCAATGGATGGCAAGGGTGCTGGCCTTCTGATTGTTGATACGGGTGCTGAGCTCACAGCAAAGCGCGATACTGTGATCTTACCCTGGTTCCGCGAAAAACTCGGGTTGACTGCGCTCGATATGGCCATCAGCGGGATCACCAAGACGGCTTGGTATGATGTGAAGGGCGGGACATCGTCGATCGAAACGGATGGATCTGGTGGTCAGCCAGGCCATGGAGATTTAGTCGGCGAGATGCTGGATAAATCTGATGTTTCTCGACATGAGTTTGACGCGCCCGCCGACACCCAAAGGCCAATCCTCAAAAACAGCAACGGCATTTGGCGTGTCAAACATGATGGTGTTGATGATTTTCTGTCAATGCCCTTTGAAGGTGGAGCCGGTCCTGCTGATTGCTCTGTGTTTATCAATCTCAAGACTGATGACGCCAGAGTTATTCTGTTTTCGGAAGATGGCGACCTTTCGCACTACATGCCTTATTGGGACAATACGCTCACAGGCACAGGTCTTGCACCGAACTCGGGTACTCCCACGTTCCACATTGATGATGTTGAGTTGGTTAGCCCCAATAATTCCACATTGGCGGCGGCGATCGCAACAAACGAATGGGTCACGTTGGAGGTTAGGAATGTTAATCTAACGGAATGGGCGACCTTCACTCTGTCTGGTTACGCTAGTGTATTCAGGTATGCCGGTGAATGGAATGGCCTCATGATCATCCCAACCGCAAACTTTGATAGTGATGATCGACAAAACATCATCTTGCCTTGGCTCAAAGAGCAGATCAGTTCGGTTAACAATGACAACTTGATCGCAAATATTAGATCGGAGCTTTGGTTCTCAACAGCCGACACATCCAATCTGTTCACAACGGTCAATAATTCAGGGGCCAATGCTGCCACCGACGGTGATTTGATTGGGTACGCTCAGGATAAATCGGGGAGCGGTACGAACGGGAGCTCAACGACTGAGTTGGCAAGGCCTGAATTGAACGTCGTTGATGAGGTGAAATCCATTCTCTTTGATGAGTACACGAAATTTCTAACATTCACTTTTGCTGGTGGAGCAGGGCCGGATGATTGCAGCATTTTCCTGACGATGAAAACTACCGATGTGCAAGCAGTTCCTTTGTTCAAAACTGGGGCATCGTCCGATTTTCCATTGGTGTTCAATCATGCTTCCGGGTCAGCAAACTTTGCTCCTCCAGGTTCCATCAGCGGAACATATGTCAATGGTGAATTGATTGGTACAACTCAAGGTGACGCACGCACCGCGATCGCAACTGGTCAATGGGTGATTGTGGAAATCAGAGGCGCTGATTTGTCGGGTTATGCTGGTCTAAATATCAATGGCTATGGCGGAGCGGCATTGTGGGAATATGACGGCGAAGTTGGCGACATGATAATTGTGAAAACAGGTCGCGAGCTGATCGAAAAACGCCATCAGATTGAGGCCTACCTACGTGAAAAAGCCGGAATGTAGGCTGGAGTATCCCCAAATCTTTCCCTTGTGAATTGACTATGTTGAGCCGCGTACTGCCCGGCCAGCCAACCGAAATACCATCTCAAAAATAGGTCGATTATGACACAGACTTTAGCTTTTCGGGCAAGACTCCGAGGGTATATCGATTCCCAATGGGACTTGAACCTTGGCGAGTTTCGCGACGCTGATGACAATCCAGTGGATCTGTCGTCCCGTAGCTTTGTTGGCGAGGCAAGGGCCACAGCAGACGGTGCCGATGTTTTGGTTACATTGGCTGTCACTGGAACTGTAAACGGAGCGCTTCGTTTACAGTCCCCAAATGCGGACAATAAAGGACTTTCAGTTGGTGAGGCCGCGTTTTCCGTTATGGAAACAACCGGAGGTTCCTGGGAACTGGTCGGTACTGGATCTATTGATCTGCGAAAGCATGCAACGCGTAGCACCGGAGATTTTTCCGCGTTTACCGATATCGGCGGTGGGCTGAGGATATTATTTGCTGAAGCGATTGGTGATTCAAAGCTGATTATGAGGGGGCGAGATGGCATCACCTTGCCCGAGGTCACTTCTGTTTATGATGACACGATCACCGCTCGTGATAAGTCCCAAGATTGGGCGGAGAAGGCTGAGGACAGCGAAGTTGAGACGGGCAAGTATTCTGCCCTGCATCATTCAGCCAAAGCTCTGGGACAGCGGGTTTTGGCTGAGACTGCAAAGACAGACGCTCAAGCGGTAACGGTGAGCATTGTTGAGACCACTGAAACAGTAGGTGGCAGCTCGAAAACCAACACGCTTGAAGTGACGGCGCCGTACACCAACACAAGTTATGCCAATCCATTCACGGGCTGGGGTGAAATTTATAATCCTGCTGGCATCAGCTTCAATTGTATCAGGCCCCGAATTATCAGCCGGCGCGCATCCCTGACCACTGATGCGGATAAGTGGGAGCGCATCAATGTAGTGGTGAGAACAGGTGCAACGCCGCATTTATCAGGATCAACTGTCCTGGCTGTTGGTGACATCAAGGTTAAACCAGATGATGATATTCTCTATGACCTTGAGATTTTGCTCACAGATTCGATTTCTGGTTTGGTCAAAACCCTGACCGATGCCGATATGATTGACAGTAAATACTTTATCGCCGTCTGGGCATCGCGAGCCGATGGTGGCGTTGCATATATGTCGCCTCACACTGGCACCTTGCCCAATACTGCCGGAACTTCATGGTACATGTCGGCTGGAGGTGATGCCGTTAATGATTCCTATGCTGTATTCACAGGTAACTGGCGACTTGGTGTCGATCATGTGCTCGTGGCAGATCCCGAAAAGGTTACGACTTACACACCTCAAGACGCATTCAAGGACGACATCCTTGGTGATACATTAGGAATCACTGATTACGGCTTTGACATCGATGAGGGTGTGTCAGCCGACGGTGAAAGCGTAACGTTGGCTATGACTGGTGGTCAATCGAGTGGTGTGCGAGATCTGCCATTCTCTGGCTGGGGCGAGACTTACACAGCCAACGGTGTGTCTTTCAATGCTATCAGAGCCAAAATCATTGGCCGAGCCCTCAACATTCCTGCCAGTTCCAAATGGGAGAGAATTCACGCTGTTGTCAGGACTGGTGCAATACCTGGCGGGACGGAAAATACGGTTCTCGCAATTGGTTCTGTCAGGGTGAGAAAGACATCTGACACATTGACCGATGTCACTATCATTTTGAAGGACCCAGTTACTGGATCCATTGTCACGATCGATGATGGAGACTTCATCGGCGGGAAGTATTTCATCGGCCTGTACGCGAGAACTCTGCTCGGTGACTTTGCCGCAATGGCGGAACATTTCGGCTCGCTTCCGAATGGAGAAACCTCATACTATACGACCACTGGCGAGCCGATAAATGGAGCGTGGGCGCTAAACTCAGGCAATTCTCGGTTGGGCGTTGAACACCTATTGCTGACCAATCCTGTCACAACCGTAAACTACAACGCCACTGATGAGTTTAAAAACGATGTCAACGACGTGGTGTCAGCACAAAACTGGGCTCCTCCAAAGATGTATGCGGTGGAAGGGCTGGAAACTTCGGTCTACTTCGATAATCTGATTGCCGGTGACTATGACGATTATCATTGGTCAGTCAGCGGATTGTCCAAAGGTATCCAGCAAAACGAGAGGTGGATGCTAAACCTTGATGCTGCTGATATTGGTGGTGGAACTCAATCAATCACCGTGTATCAAAAGGGTACTGAAAGCGCTTTATTCACAAAGAATATCGAGCTCGAAGCTGCACTTGCATCAGCTGGAACTGGCGTCACCGTCAATTACATGATGATAGGCGATAGTTTGACTGCCAGCGGGGTCATCACCTCAACGCTGTTGGCTTTGGCGTCAAGCGACCCCCTCACCATCAATATGGTTGGCATTCGAGGTTCGGGGTCCAATTTGCATGAAGGCCGTAGTGGATGGACAAT
>NZ_CAKZKO010000154.1 GCF_937123705.1 uncultured Paraglaciecola sp.
TTGCCCGAACTTACAATAGAATAACTATTGCTTCATTCGAGCGCCTTGATTAGGTGCTTTTAAATCTCGCTGAGTGACCAATTGTTAGGATGGCTTGGTATTATTTTTTCAAAACATAAAAAAGGCCGCTATTGCAGCGGCCTTATCTAGATTTTCACTAAAATCAATTTGTTATATTTTCGATTGAGACTTTAGGTCTGCCAAATCCATTAAAGTCTATTGTGAACTGAAAGGTACCGGATTCCGTAGGAGTAAAACGAAAATTCTCATCTGTGGTTTCGCAATTCGCACTAACAGTATCGCCAACCACTATAATCATATCAGACCTACTGGCATAGCCGCAGTTCATACCAGGCGTCCAATTAGCATCTGCAAATTTAAAATCGTAGGGCTGGCCATCGGCAATTAGTTCAATTGAGGTTGAGAATATCCTATCAGACAGCTCTACCAATTTATATTTATCATCTGCTTCCCACCAAGAGAACACTCCTCTTAGATAAAGGCCGTCGTAACCCTGCACCTTACTAAAGTTATCAATAGTATTAGTGGCACAGCCACTTAGTAAACTACTTAGAGCAAAAGCAGTGATAAAACCAATATTTCTCATATTTGCTTTACATCCAAAAAATGCGTAATGATTATAGTCAATTAAGAACCGAAATATCCGCACAGCACAAAAATACGTTTCTAAGCTTAGATAATAGCGATAAACGGTTTAGCTTAACGGCTTCATTATCCGCCATAACCATAACATTCTCAAAGAAACCATCAATTGGCTCCCTAAGTTCAGCTAGAACCACTAATGCATTAGTATAGTCAGACTGCTCAACCATAGGTCGAATACGTGCTTCTACCGACTCCAGGCTACGCGCTAGAGCTAATTCAGCTGGCTCCTGCAATAAGTCGGCATCAAAAGGAATATTTGCATTGTTTGCATTCTTAGCCAATATATTAGCTACACGCTTATTTGCCGCTGCTAAGGCTTCTGCAGAGGTCAATGTATTAAAGGACTTAACCGCTTCAACTCTGGCTGCAAAGTCTGCTGGTCGAGTAGGGCGATTAACTGCTACAGCTTGAATAACGCCTGCCGCAATACCTTGTTCTCCGTACCAGGCTCTAAATCTTGCCAATACAAAGTCAACAACATTGGTTTGAAGGTTTTCAGTTTTAATTTTTTCACCGAAAGTTGTAATGGATGCTTCGACTAAATCTACCAAGTCTAGGGGTAAAGACTTTTCTACTATTATTCGCAGCACCCCAATAGAAGCTCGGCGTAGCGCAAACGGATCTTTATCACCCTTAGGTGTTTGGCCAATGCCAAAAATACCGACTAAGGTGTCTATTTTGTCTGCTAGAGCAACACATGCACTAACATCAGAAGTAGGTAGGTTATCACCAGCAAAACGTGGCATGTACTGCTCATTCTGTGCCAAGGCAACCAGCTCTGATTCACCGTCTACTCTTGCATAGTGCATTCCCATTACGCCTTGAACATCGGGAAACTCCATAACCATATTCGTCATTAGGTCGGTTTTACATAATAAGCCTGCCCTATGTGCGGCTTCCTGATCAGCCCCTAGCATTTGAGCGATGATTTTAGCCATAGTGGCAATACGCTGTGATTTCTCGTAAAGGGTGCCTAACTGTTTTTGGAAAAGAATGGTTTTTAGACTTTCAACTCGCGATGCTAGCGTTTGCTTTTTATCGGTATTAAAGAAAAACTCAGCGTCGGCCAGTCTTGGGCGAATAACTTTCTCATTACCGGTAATTACCGTTTCAGGGTGCTTACTTTCTATATTGGTAATAAAGATAAACTTAGACTTTAGTAGGCCGTCTTCATCTAACAACGGAAAGTATTTTTGGTCATCTTTCATGGTGTAGATTAGCGCTTCTTTAGGCACAGCCAAGAAAGACTCTTCAAAATTAGCTACTAACGCAACTGGCCATTCTACCAATGAAGTCACTTCATCTAATAAGTCTTGGTTAATATCTGCAACGGCATTTTCTTGTTTGGCTTTAAGTTGGATCTGTTCCAAAATAATTGCCTTGCGGCGACTATGATCGGCAATAACATGTTGTTGTTCAAGTTGCTCTAAATAGTTATCTGCATGGTTTAGTTCAAAAGGTGCATCGCTGTGAAATCTGTGGCCGTTAATCAATCTAGCAGAGTCTACATCTAATACTTTACCTTGTATGAGGTCGCTGCCATACAGCATAGTGACAGTATGAATAGGGCGAATAAATTGTGTAGACTTTGCCCCCCAGCGCATAGGCTTAGGGATAGGTAGTGCTTTTAAAGCTTTTTCTACTAACACCGCAAGAAACTCGTTGATAGCCTGACCTTTGACTTGGGCTCTATACAGTAGCCATTCGCCTTTATCGGTTTTCAATCGCTCGGCTTGACTTATGTCAATTCCATTACCTCGGGCCCAACCTTGTGCTGCCTTAGTGGGTTCGCCATTTTGGTCGAATGCTGCTGTGATGGCGGGACCGCGTTTCTCAACATTTTTATCTGCTTGAAACTCACATAGCCCTTCAACCATGACGGCTAGACGCCTCGGTGACGCATACCAAATTACTTCACTGAATGTTAGGTCTTTGTCAGTAAATTCAGAGTGAATGTTATCTCTAAATGCTAAAGCCAATTTTGCCAACGATTTGGGTGGTAGCTCTTCTGTACCAATTTCAATTAATAGGTTATCAGTTCGCATGGCTACTTCTCCTTGTTACACATTGGAAAGCCAAGAGCTTCTCGTGCTTGGTAATAAGCATTTGCGCAAGCTTTTGAAAGGGCTCTCACGCGCAAAATATAGCGTTGACGCTCAGTTACCGAAATGGCGTGTCTGGCATCTAAAAGGTTGAATGCATGAGATGCCTTCATTACCTGTTCATAAGCAGGAAGCGGCAAATTAGCGGCTATCAGTTTTTCGCTGTCTTTTTCACATTGGTCAAATGTAGCGAATAACGCATCAACATCGGCGTGTTCAAAATTATAAGCTGATTGCTCGACTTCATTTTGATGGAATACATCGCCATAGGTCACTTTACCCATAGGCCCATCGGTCCAAACTAAGTCGTAAATACTGTCTACTTCTTGAATATACATAGCAAGACGTTCTAAGCCGTAAGTGATCTCGCCTGTTACAGGAGAACACTCAATGCCGCCTACTTGCTGAAAATAGGTAAACTGAGTGACTTCCATACCATTTAACCAGACTTCCCAGCCTAGACCCCATGCACCTAAAGTGGGGGATTCCCAGTTGTCTTCAACAAATCGAATATCATGCACTAGTGGATCGAACCCTAGTTCTTTTAACGAGCCTAAATATAACTCTTGGATATTGTCGGGCGAAGGTTTAAGCATGACTTGAAATTGGTAGTAATGTTGCAATCGATTGGGGTTTTCACCGTATCGACCATCGGTAGGACGTCTACATGGTTGCACATAGGCACTACTAATTGGCTCGGGACCAATTGATCTTAAAAAGGTCATGGGATGAAACGTACCGGCACCCACTTCCATATCTAGGGGTTGAATAATCACGCAACCTTGGCGGGCCCAATAATCTTGGAGCGCCAAAATAAGCCCCTGAAATGTCTTACAATCAAACTTTTGCATATGCTTTTGCATTTCCTCTGCCACAACTGGGCTTGCCAATAAATAAATTCTAAAAAAACGTCGGCAAGTATACCTTTTGTTCTTGACTCTATGTAGGCTTAAAGGCGACTAAAACCGCATTTTGAGCAAAAGTGGGCATTTAAATGGAAAAAATACGCTGTAGCTGGGTAGGTAAAGACCAGTGTTACCAAGATTATCATGACAATGTATGGGGCAGGGCTGTTACTGACAGCCAAGAATTGTTCGCAAAACTATGTTTAGATGGCCAGCAAGCGGGTCTAAGCTGGATCACCGTTTTAAAAAAACAAGCTAATTATGAAGCGGCCTTCTTTAATTTTGACCCTGTAAAAATAGTGACTTTAACCGAACGTGATGTCGAACGACTGATGTTAGATGCTGGCATCATTCGTAACCGTTTAAAAATACAATCTATCATTAAAAACGCTAAGGCATATTTAGCAATTGAGGCCAGTGGTACTTCATTTAATGACTATATTTGGCAGTTTGTAGAAGGAAAAACTCTGATCAATTCATGGCCCACAATGGCCGACGTGCCTACCTCATCGATACAATCTGACAGAATGGCAAAAGATCTTAAAAAACGTGGATTTTCATTTGTTGGCACCACCATTTGTTATGCCTTTATGCAGGCAGTGGGGATGCTAAATGATCATACAACAGACTGTTTTTGTTACCAAGCTAGTACGCAGGATGCAAAACTTTAGGCTTAATCTAGCCAAATTATATATTTCTGAGTGAGCACTTATTTATGGAGAATAATGGTATTAAATAGAAAAGGTCTTTAAAACGGCTACTTCGCCGAGAATCTGCGACGCTAATTGGGCTTCCCATTCTTCTCTTTGTATGTCTTGTTGCTTGGTTTGTATTTTAGACTGGGCTTTTCTGTCGTCATGAGTAGGTAAGTTTTTTATTTTATTGTAGAGAGTATAAAGCCCTACAAATTGCTCAGAAAAATCCGGTTTATCGGCTACAGGCAGGGCTTCGAGAAGATGGAACAACCTGATACAACCTTCGGATAAATTACACTGTTGTTGTTCAACGGCCATAGCGATAGTTTGAATGCTCTGTGAAATATTTTGGATTCTTTGTTGAGTATTTTGATTGCGCAACCGTTGCTGTCTTCTGAGTTTATACAGTAGAGAGCCGGCATAAAATCCTAAGCCGGCAACAATTGCTAGGGCAATGAGTAATAAAGTTAAATACATCACCTTGCTAATTAGTCTTTAAAGTCATTGATATCAATAGCTTCAAACTGTGAATATAGATCTGCTTGTTGTTCAGGCTCTGCACTAGGTTTTTCAGCTTCACCCTTTAAACCCAGCATGTCGCACAGTATTTTATGTCTGGCTAATGTCTTATCTACAAATTGCTGATCTTCTTTTGTAATCTTTTTTCCTAAATCTATTTTATCTAATAGTGTTGCCAAGCGGTCGTCTTGTTCGATGGCAGCCAGCTCTTGGGTAGGAGAAAAGTACTTAACTTTTTTCTCTGCTGAATGTTGCTCTTTTGTTTCTGCAACTAAGCTAACTGGCTTTTTACTGCCATGTCTTGGATCTTTATTGACCTTGACCGGTGCTTGTTGAACGGTTAGCGATTCGCTGTTGCGGCTTCCTGCGGGTTTACCTAGATGCTTTTTAACTCGTTTCTCAGTAGGCTTGCGTACGTTTGAAGATGTTTTGGAAACGCCAATTTTGCCAACTTTTCGAGATTTTTTTTGCCTAGCCATAAATCACCTGTGTAGGGCTTAATAATGGCCGTGATTCTACCTTAGTTTGCTAGGCTGTGTTGATTTTTCCTAAATTTTCTAGAAGGCAATGTTTAAGAGGGACGTTACAACGAGCAGAAGGTGAATTTTAGACAGAAAAAAAGCGATAGTGTTGCTATCGCCTTTTCAAAGATAAGAGTGTCATTTGACACTTCTCCCATACCATCTTCACTTATTATTATTTTTAACGAAGACCTTTTTATTATTGTGACATCTTCCTGATGTTTTATATTTCATCCTTGTTTCCCATGGTAATTTTATAATGCAAAATCAACTATTGTTGCCTTGCTACTTCCATGACAAGCAATGCGCTTGTGATTCCCTTTTGTTTTTATTTGCACGAGAGAATACAGCAATAACAAAAATTTACAACTTATTTACATTTAACTTTCAAAAAAAATGAACTTTCTTTTGGAATAACCAAATGCGACCAATAATCGGGTGAAAACTAGTCGCAACAACAACCGATTAATGCAGGCCAGCGACGTAGCTTGAAATTACTTCAATATCTTTGTCTGTCATTCTCTTAGCAATATCTGCCATCATACCATTTAGTGAGTTGGCTCTATCCCCAGAACGAAACGCCTTAAGTTGGGTGGCAATATATTCGGCATGTTGACCACTAATGTCAGGAAAACCAGACAAGCTAGTGCCGTTTCCTTTAGGGCCATGGCAAGCGATACAGGCTGTAATGCCGCGATCTAAATCGCCACCAACATACAGCTTATTGCCTAGCTCTATCGCGTCTTCTGACGCTTCACTTGGTGTCGCTTCCTGACTTGAGAAATATGCGGCCAAGTCGAGAATATCTTGCTCTGATAACACGGCCGACATGCCGTTCATGACAGCATTATTTCGACCTTCTTTGCCGTCAGTTTGGCCAGCTAACTTAAACTCTGTTAATTGCTTGGCCAAATAATTAGCGTGTTGACCCGCAATTTTAGGATTCATGGCTAAAGCACTATTTCCATCTGCCCCGTGGCATGCACCACAAGTAACAGCTTTGGTTTTACCCTTTTCAGCATCACCTTGTGCAAGCGCACTCGTACTAAAACCTACAAATAAACAGACTAGCAGACCTATATTTTTCATCATTATCTCATTAAGCATTTGATTAATTGGCTATTCTTACAACAGTTATTTGGGTATTTTACACATTTACGCCGCCAGTAAAATAAATTCATTCGATAACTTGCGATTTTGTCTAAATTTTAAAGTGCATAACGATTCTACTTTTCCCTGATATAATGCCTCTAACTTAATCCGAATTCGGGATAAGGAATGCCAAAATTAGCAAATTTATAATTATATTTCAAAGGGTTACCTTAACTTGAATTAAAGTAATCATTAAAATTATGGGTAAGTGGTGCTATTTTTGTTCTTATCGAGGCGTTCATTATGTTGTGTAGTCACTCTACACCCATGATAGACAACGAAGAAATGGGCAAAAATAGCGCTACTTACAGGCGTTGCTTATCCCGTATGGGTTAATTAGTAAAAACAATAGTTTTGCAGCGTTTTCAGGAGTCGCAGTGAGTCATTATAGTCAAGCAAAATTTAGTATCAGTGCCCCTGATATTTCGCACCTAGGACCAGACGAGGGGATCGAGATTGCCTTTGCTGGGCGTTCAAATGCCGGTAAATCGAGTGCCTTAAATAAGCTAACGCGGCAAAAAGGCCTAGCAAGAACTAGTAAGACCCCTGGCCGGACACAGTTGATCAATGTGTTTCAGTTAGATGAAAACCGCCGCTTAGTGGATTTGCCGGGCTATGGATACGCAAAAGTACCTATCGACATTAAAAAGAAGTGGCAAAAGTCCCTAGGTGAATATTTACAAAAAAGGGAAAGTATAAAAGGGCTAGTGGTCTTGATGGATATTCGTCATCCCTTCAAAGATCTAGATCAAGAATTAATTCACTGGGCAGTAGCGGCAGATTTACCCGTACTTGCACTGTTAACTAAAGCCGACAAGCTGAAGTCTGGTAAGCGTAAAAATCAGTTGATGATGGTTCGCGAAGCCGCCCTGGCTTTTTGTGGTGATGTGACAGTTGAAGTGTTTTCGTCGCTAAATGGAATTGGCCTAGAGAACTTGCAACAGAAGTTAGATGTTTGGTATGGCTATGATCTGACCTGAGTAACTGGCAGCCATATTTTAGATAAAAAAAACCCCACTAAAAAGTGGGGTAAAACACATAGAGACACACATAAACTGTACATAAGAGGCTAGACCAAGCACAAAGTTCAAAATTACTTTTTATTTCTATGAAAAGGCAGAGATTAATGAGCTTCATCCCAGTTTTCGCCCACACCTGCTTCAACTATTAGCGGTACGTCTAGCTGCACAGCTTGCTCCATTAAACAAATAATCTTATTTTTAAATTCTGATAGCTTAGATTCTTTAATTTCAAAAACCAGTTCGTCGTGTACTTGCATGATCATGCGTATGTCGTCATGGGGTAGTGTTTCTATCCAGTTATCGACGGCTAACATGGCCTTTTTGATGATATCTGCCGCAGTGCCCTGCATAGGTGCATTGATGGCTGCCCGTTCGGCGCCTTTTCTGCGCATACCATTACTGGCATTAATTTCAGGTAAGTATAATCGTCTGCCAAATACAGTTGAAACATAGCCTTTTTGTTTGGCAAGTTGTCTAGTGTCTTCCATATAAGTTAAAACAGACGGATAACGCTCAAAATACAGATCCATGTATTTTTGAGCATCATGCCGCGGGATATTGAGCTGTTTAGCTAAGCCAAATGCGGACATACCATAGATTAGCCCGAAATTGATGGCCTTAGCATTTCGGCGTTGTTCAATACTGACTTCTTCAAGAGGGGTATCAAATACTTCTGATGCAGTGGCTTTATGGATGTCTTGACCGGTTGCAAAAGCTTTCAGTAAACCCTTGTCACCTGACAAATGCGCCATAATTCGCAATTCGATTTGGGAGTAATCTGCCGCGACAATTTTATAACCTGGTCGAGCAATAAAGGCTTGTCTTACGCGGCGACCCTCTTCCGTGCGGATAGGAATGTTTTGTAGATTAGGCTCAGTAGAGGACAATCTACCCGTTGCCGCTATGGCTTGATGATAGGAGGTATGCACTCTACCAGTGCGAGCATTAATCATTGTTGGCAATTTATCGGTGTAAGTGTTTTTTAACTTACTTAGCCCACGATATTCCATCAACAATTTGGGTAAAGGATAATTGATGGCCAATTCTTGCAATACTTCTTCTGCAGTTGATGGTGCGCCTTTAGGGGTCTTTTTAAGAACTGGTAAATCCATCTTTTTATAGAGTATTTCTTGTAATTGCTTAGGAGAGCTTAAGTTAAACTCCTCTCCTGCAAGCTGATGTACTTCATTCTCTAAGGCTACAATACGGGTTGCTAAATCTTGACTTTGTTGCGCCAGTTTTTGACTATCGATAAGCACACCAAACTGTTCCATCTTGGCTAAAACAGGTACCAAGGGCAGCTCGATTTCCTCAAACACACTCACTAAATTTTGTTCTGTGCTTAGTTTTTCCCAAATAGTGTGATGCAAGCGAAGGGTTATATCTGCATCTTCGGCTGCATAAGGAGCAGCTTTCTCTAGAGGGATTTGATTAAACGTAATTTGCTTGGCGCCTTTACCAGCAATATCTTCATAATGAATAGTGGTTTCGCCTAAATATGTTTGCGCCAAGCTATCCATATCGTGACGCGTGGCAACACTATTCAATACATAAGACTCAAGCATGGTATCAAATGTTATGCCCTGCAAATTAATATTGTAATTAGCCAATACATTTTTATCGTATTTTAGATGTTGTCCGACTTTCCTAATTTCAGGATCCTCTAATAAAGGTTTAAGTAAGGCCAGTACTTGGGCTCTGTCTAGTTGTTCTGGAGCATCTAAATAATCATGGGCAACAGGTACATAGGCAGCTTCGCCTGGTAATATTGAAAATGACACCCCCACTAATTCGGCATCCATATAATTTAAACTGGTTGTTTCGGTATCAAATGCAAATAGGTCGGCTGTTTTAAGTTTCTCTAACCAGATCTCAAAATCGGCTTGGGTTAAAATAGTTTGATAATCACTACTGTCTGACTTTGGCGCTTCTGAATCTATTGGCTGCGAAATCGAGTCTGATGAAAAACTTGCTGCCTTTTGCTGGGTCTCTGCCAATAAGCGTTTTAGTTCAAACTGGCTACTTAATGCGATGAGCTTGTCAAAATCTATTTTGGATGGTTTTATGTCTTGTACGTTTTCAGGTAAATCAACGTCTAATTTTATTGTGGCTAAGTCGTAGGATAGAGGCAAATGGCTTAATGCGTTACGTAGATGCTCACCCACTTTGCCTTTTACTGTGTCGGCATTCGCCATAACTTGTATTAGTGAACCATGTTCTGCCAACCACTTCGCGGCTGTTTTAGGTCCACATTTATCCACGCCCGGAATATTATCTACCTTGTCACCCATTAGCGCCAAATAGTCGATTATTTGGTCTGGTCGTACAGCAAATTTTTCTATTACTCCCGCTTCGTCCATTTCCACATTGGTCATTGTATTTATCAGTCGCACATGAGGTGTAACCAGTTGTGCCATATCCTTGTCGCCGGTAGATATAACGGTTTCTATACCTAGTCTAGATGCCTGACTAGCAAGGGTGCCTATCACGTCGTCTGCTTCGACACCTTCGATCACTAACAAAGGTAATCCCATTGCTTGGATAATTTCATGTAAAGGCGCAATCTGAGTTCTAAGATCGTCTGGCATAGGTGGACGGTTGGCTTTGTATTCAGGGTACATATCACTACGAAAGGTTTTCCCTTTAGCATCAAACACCACCACTATATTGCCGTGAGGGTAATCTTTTTGCAGGCTCTTTATCATGTTTAATACGCCTGTAATTGCCCCAGTAGGTTGCCCCCAAGAAGTGGATAACGCTTGCAAATAGGGCACATGATAGGCTCTGAATAAATATGAAGAGCCGTCCACTAATATTAGTGGGGTAGAGAGAATTTCTGTGTCAGATGCCATAAAGTGAGCCCATATAATTGTTTGATTAGATTATACATTGTAGAGAATGTCATTAGTGCCGAAATATACCACTAATCCACCGCTAACTCTGTGGATAAGTATGTAGATAATGTATTAGATGATTAAACGTTTGAGAGATATTGGTATTGAAATAAAATATAAATATTTTTAATAAACAGATAGATACAGGTATTTTTAGCAATCAAATAAAGTAACACTGTAAGATACTAATTCTGTGGATAAATTTTAAAAAGAATAAGCGCTTATTAAAAACCAAGATAGAAGATACACAGATCTCTAATGGGATAAAAGAATTATTTTAAGTCGTCTTTTTAACAAAGTGATACAAAAAATTATAAGCCTTGATTGGCGTATTCTGCAGCCTAATTTCGCAATGCCCTGTGATACCTTTTGTCATAAAACCATGTTTGTTAGTGCTTACATACTAACTTGTTTCCTTTAAAGTCATGCAATCACACATTGTTATTCGAATTTTTCGAAATATAGTCGACCTTAACAGTCATTCTGTTATCTTATTAAAATAATACACGACTTTCACTCTGTACGCCTATATTTTGAGTTAGGTTCTGATGTGATCTCTAGAAAGTAATAATGATAACAACTGTTAAACCAATGAGTTACTCCAAATTAAACTACTTATCTCCGAGCTCGTCATATGCATTATATGGCCGCACTATTTTGGGTAAAATCTAACTCATGCAGTATCGCACTATTATTCGAATTTTAGGGCTACTTGTAGCCCTGTTTAGTGTCACCATGATCCCACCAGCATTAGTGTCGGTTATATATGAAGATGGCAGTGGTTTGCCTTTTATATTGGCCTTTATTTTATGTCTAATTACCGGGTTGCTTATTTGGTATCCCAATAGACGCTTTAGATATGATTTGCGGGCCAAGGAAGGGTTTCTCATTGTTGTGTTATTTTGGACTGTTCTGGCAAGTTTTGGTGCATTGCCTTTTTTGTTATTAGAACAGCCTCAAATGTCAACAACCGATGCTTTTTTTGAAGCCTTCTCAGGTCTAACCACGACTGGTGCAACAGTTATCGAAGGTATAGATTATTTGCCGAAGGCAATTCAATTTTACCGTCAACAATTACAATGGCTAGGGGGGATGGGGATTATTGTTCTCGCCGTGGCAATATTACCTATCTTGGGTGTAGGTGGTATGCAGTTATATAGAGCAGAAACCCCAGGCCCAGTTAAAGACTCTAAAATGACCCCCAGAATAGCGGATACAGCTAAACATCTTTGGTATATCTACCTGTCTCTTACTATTGCTTGTGCTTGTGCTTTTTGGTCAGTGGGTATGAATTGGTTTGATGCCATTTGTCATGCGTTCTCAACCATAGCTATTGGTGGTTTTAGTAACTATGATGCCAGTTTAGGTCATTTTAATAGTGTGGGTGTAAACATAGTTTGCGTGATATTTTTATGGATTGCGGCCCTCAATTTTGCGTTACATTATGCTGCGGCTAGTGGGCGCTCATTAAAAGGGTATTTTTATGACCCTGAACTAAAAGCGTTTTTTGTTATTCAAATAAGTTTGGTACTGATTTGTTTCTTCGTATTGATTCAATTTAGTTGGTTTTCAGATGCTAGCATAGCGTTTGATCAAGCTTTGATACAGTCTGTTTCTGTTAGTACTACGGCAGGATTTACTACGACCGATTTCTCTAATTGGCCGGTGTTTTTGCCTATTATGCTAATTTTTTCAAGTTTTATTGGAGGATGTGCCGGCTCGACTGGTGGTGGCCTAAAAGTTATTCGGGTCTTTTTGTTGTATTTACAAGGTAAAAGAGAAGTTGACCGTTTAATCCATCCTAAAGCTGTGTATTCGGTGAAGTTAGGTGAAAGAGCTTTGCCAGATAGGGTCGTAGAAGCGGTGTGGGGCTTTTTCTCAGCCTATGCGATGATTTTTGTGATTATTATGGTGGGACTCATTGCCACAGGAATGGACGATGTCACAGCCTTTAGTGCGACTGCCGCCACATTAAATAATTTGGGACCGGGTTTAGGTGAAGTAGCTGCAACCTATGCAGATGTGAGCGATGGTGGAAAGTGGATGTTAATAGCTGCAATGCTCTTTGGGCGTTTGGAAGTGTTTTCGTTATTAGTGTTATTTTCGCCTACATTCTGGCGTAGTTAGGTAAAAAGAGCTTCTACAATTAGAAGCTCTTTAATGATTAAGGTAATTTTACGATATCAGCTTTAAGTGCCACGCCAGCAATAACATTGCCTGCGCCACATTCAAACTCTGTTCTGCTAGAAAACTCATTATGTTTGTAGTTAGATTTAATATTGACTACAGCATTCATACCTTCTTTTTCTGCTCTTTCTTGCAGTGCTTTTATCGCCGATAAGAACGCCCATTCACAGGCTTCTTTGTCAGACTTACCAAATGCATTGGTTTTTTTGTTGGTGGTTATACCTGTCTGCTTGCGAAGTGGTTTAGGAAAGGATTGGTCTGCAAAATACAAAGGAATATCATATAGAGCTTGTTTAGCCTTGTCAGTTTTCATTAATTCATCGAGCGAGAACTTGTGTCTGTCGTCTCTCGCCATCGCTGGTGACGCTAAAAACAAGCAGCCAGTAATACAAGCGATTAATATCTTTTTCATGTCAATTTTCTCCTTAAACTTTGAATAGGTCGTGATAGAAATGGGCTTAAGCTAGGTGTTTTTAATTTTGCATAAGCTTTAATTAATTGCACAATAACCAAACGGCTAACCCACTTAATTCTTATATTAAATTTTCTTGGTTAGAAATACTAGGTGACTTGGCTTAATCGACTTTTATTTGCTGCAGTGTTTCAATTTTAATTTGGTAGTGATCAATATAATGGGTCATTAGATTGTACTGAGGGGTATGCACCATGCTAAAGATACGGGTGTTGTCACGAAAGAAATTCCGCTGTTGTTGATCTTCCGGTGAATTCACCAGATCTAAATTTTTGAGGCCAAGTTGAATATTTTCCATCGGCCAATTAGCTAATTGGTAGTAGGCCAGTATCACTTGCGCTTCAATGTCTTTTGTAGGTAGGTTGTTTTTTATTTCTAGTCCAGATTCATCTGACCAGGTTAAGTTAAACAAGACTAATCCAGCCGCCGACAATCCCACCATGTTTATTTGATTGGAACCTAATTCTGTTTGCAGTAATAGCTCATGATTGCCTTGAGGTGTAGTTACCGTTAGCTTTTGTAAACTCGATTGTCCCCACATGTCTTTTGGTACTGCTTGTAGATAGTATTGGCTATATTTATCCAAATAAATAGCCGTGCCGCGCGGTGCTATGGAAGAGCAGGAGGATAATAATATTATGCAAAGCGCTAGAGTAATTTTCAAACTTGGTTTTTGTCTCTATTGAGTAGTGAAGGTGGCAATAAGTAACACAATAACCAGCCTAGTGTTACACCCAATAAAACAGTTAAGCCAAATTGCCAGATGGCTGGGGTCTTACTGAAAACCATAATACCAAATGCCAAGCCTGAGGTTGTGGCAGAAAGAAAAATAGATTTCAATACATAATTAAGTCGTCCGTGCTCCCTTAGAAAAAATACATAGTCCACGTTCAGCGCTAAAATCAATATGCAGCCTAGTAAATTGAATATGGTTACCGAACCCGTAATTAATTGGGTAATTGCCAGTGCGCTAAAGGCAACCAAAATAGGTAAGGCAGACAGTCTTAGGCCAATACAAATAGGGTAGCGAACTAGCATTATGATAATCAAAGCCACCACAGCCATGGTTAGAAAGATTAAAATGTACTGTCTTAATTGGGTTAATGCGGCGCTATATTGGGCTGGTTGGTCGTAATATTGAATGGGAAAATCCAATTGTACTTGAATATTTGTTAATAACTCAGTTTCAAGTGGGCCCATATAACTTAAAATGCCAACAACCTCATTACCTTGCTCCACAAAAGCGGGATACATCTGCCTTATAAACTGAGGTAGTTGGCCTTCAGTTAACCAAGCATCTGATTCAGTTAGCAATCTGTCTACTATCTTTGGCTCTATCATATTTACTATGGAGCTTAACTTCTGTTGAGTGATGCCTTCTTTAAGCCATTGTGAGTTGGCTTTTTGCGTTGCAATAGAGGGTAACCACAAGTCCAAACCTTTAAGTTCGAATGCCGAATCGGTCAAGTTTTGTATTTGGGTGCGAGTTTGTTCAAATCGCTGCAAGATTTGTTCTGTATTTTTACCTTTAATACCGATGAACCTAGGATATTGTTGGTTTCCTACTAGTTGACTAACGAGCACCTCGTTATCAATTAAATGTTGTGGGGTGCTATTGAACATGTTGATATCGTCTTCAAAATGCCAATGGGGAACCGCTACAAGGCCGCACAAAACCAACAAAGCTAATAGCAGTTTAAAGCCTTTAGGCGGTGTGGTAGACGAGTCTGCTTTGGGCTGCTCGTTTTTAAGATTGCCAGACCACCAAGTGATCACGCTCAGCCCGGTGAAAATGGCAAAAAACAACCCTGTTCCCACAAATACGGCTACTTGTTGCAACAACATAATGGGTAATAACAACAACAACAAATAACTGAGCAAAGTTGTGCCCGCGCCCATTAACAAGGCAGGCGCTATATGTTTGGCTAAATGCGTGCCTCGTAACCCCGTATATTTTGCAGCAAACATGATGTGATAGCCGTAGTCTACTGCGATACCAATCAAGCTGATGGCAAATACCAGCGCTAATAAATGAATTTGCTCAAAAACCAGCACTAGCGCAGTCATGCCTGCAAGCATCGAAGCGCTAATTAACACCAAGATACATAGCAAGGGCCGTAAGTTTCTAAAACTCAAGAAGGTCAAAAGCAATACCCCAATCAATGACAGGGTACTGAATAATTGCATCTCAAATTCGATCTGCTGGGTGACTGCTGCGCTATGAAATGCTAGACCACTTTTAATGATGGTATTGGCAGCGTTTTGGTTATCTTGAGATAGCAACTGGTCAATTTCTTGAATAGTAGAAACCACAAGATCAAGCTGGATCGCAGCGGGTACAAACTCAATAAATAACGGGTAATAACGCAATCCTTGGCGCTCAATAAATAGCAACTCTTGATCTTGCTGCCATAATGATTGGTTTAATTGTGCACTAAACCAATCGGCCACATTTAACAAAGGTGCCTGAGTAATGCTCATGGTCACTAAAGGGTTGCTGGGTTGACTCAAAAGCTGCATATAGCGCTGAATAAGATAGTCGTAGTCATTGTTGTCTTTAGCGATTTTGGCCTTTTCACTTAGCAACGCAAGAGGAAAACGACTGTAGCTGGCAACGAGTTGCTTGATATCTAGGTTGTCAATGGGATTAAAGCTGACCAGCTGGATGGCCGACTGTTGGGCTAAATCTTTTTGTAATTGTCGCAGGTAGGTCTTGCTTTTGGTGGTGTTATTGAGTTGCAACAGTAATAGCGCTTTATTTTCAAAGGGGGCGCGAGCCGCCTTGGTTAGTGCGCCGCTATTGTCACCCATATTTAGCATATTGAAAATATTGGTATCAAATTTTATTGAGCGGTTAAAACTGTGGTAGAGCAATGTTGCCATACATAACAGCGAGATAAATAACCAACTATATAACAGGCGGGACCGAGTGAGTTTCACTATTATCTTAGTCCTGAGTATCGGCTAAACTGTTTTGGCTTAGTAATATGGTGGTGTAATTGCCTTGGGGTTCGTACAGGGTTATTTTTTGAATACCTTGCTCACTTAGTAGCAAGGTGATTCTCTCAAATATTTGTGAGATTTGTTGTACCTTAGGGATAAGAGTAAGGGTGTTCTCTTGTTGCGTTAGGGTGAATTGTTGCTGCAAACTTTGTTGTTGGCCGCTAAATAATGCCAATAATAACTCACTAAATTGAGCGTTATTGGTGAGTGTTTTAAAGTTACCATCTGGCTGACGTTCAGACACGCCTTCAGAGGTGATTTTGAGTTCACTTACCAATGGTAATTTTGTATTCCATACTAAACCGATATTTTGTTGATAATGATAATTGCCTTTGGTAACAAAAGGTTGGCTCAACACTTTTAGGTGTTTTTGTTGGATAAACTGCCCTTGTTGATCACCTGATGCGTCCAGACTAAGGCTAGGTGAGTCGGCGCTGCTAGAATGGGCCGAGAAAAACAAAAGCATTAAAAATAATCTCAATTTTATCATGGACTCTGTCTTCCTGTGTTAGAAGCTGCCTTCATTTGATGGCATCTTTATATTTGAATCTCTTGCGTGCTAACCACTCGACGCCACCTATAACAGCCATTATACAGTATGAAATAAAGCCATTATAAAGGGTCCAGCTAACAATATCGCTATACACAGCGGTATAAAAAGCTATAGCTCCATTGATAATAAAAAAGCCGCACCAAATCATGGTCACTTTACGGGTGTAGGATATTGCACTTGGTGGCAATTCGGGTTCTCGAATGCGAGCAATACGCTCAATTACATTTTGTTTGGAATAGAGAGACCCAGCAAAGATGCCTAAAAACAATAAGCTGGTTGCTACAGGATAAAAACGAATGCCGCCGGTAGTATCGGTAATCAACGAATAACCTAAGACCAAAACAATGCTGGCGATAAAAAATTTGATATATGATTTTTGGATCATAACTGAATGACCAAACTTATAGCGCAATAGTAGAATAGCAATTAGGCCGCCCGCTACTAAGTTGGGTGAGCCATACCTTAAACCCAAGTAGGCAATCACTGGGTAAAGTACCGCCAAAATACCTACTAAAAACGCCATGTTTTAGGCGCCTTGCAACTGTTGTAATTCGTTGACTACATCGCCTACAGTGCGTATTTTTTTAAAGGCTTCGGGTTCGATATCCAAATTTGTTAGCTCACGCAACTTCACCATTAAATCTATTGCGTCGATACTGTCTAGTTCAAGTTCCTCATATAAATCCGTTTCACGAGTGATCATGTTTTCGGGTAACTCAAAATAGTTCACTAAGAGGTTTTTTAATTGCTGAAAAAGTTGCTGCTTCATTAAGGCTCTTCTGTATAAAAGATTACTTTAGGCTGGTCTGTCCAGTCGTTTCTAAGCAAAGTTTAGCATTTATAGCTTAGGATCAAAATGTGCTAATTCATCTGAGAAGATTTCTTGTAAATCTCGGGTTAATTTTCGTACCGACAAACTGATATTATGTTGTAGATAGGGGTGTACATCAAATTCCTCGAGTACGGTTAAATCTAGATGTATTTGCCTAGCTGGGATCCTATACCAAGGCCAACCCTTAGTGAGGCCTGGAGGTGAAACCTTAATCAACGTACGTTGAAAATTAGCTTTAGAGCGTAAAGCTAAATTGGCAGCACCTCGTTGAAAACTAAGAGCTTTACCGGGTGTAGTGCGGGTGCCTTCCGGAAAAATAATCAAATTGCTGCCTTGATCCAAGGAATTTCGGCAGTCTTCAATTAAATTTTCGGGGTCTGCGTTATTCAGGTAACCGGTATTGATTAATACCCCTTTGGTAAAAATATTCTTCCACAGGGATTCTTTTACGACACAATTGGCATCTGGTATCAATGAAATCAACACCACTACATCCACTAGGCTTGGATGATTGGCAATCACAATCTTGCCCTTGAGATTAGCCAGTTTTTCTATATTGTTGGTGGTGACTTTGACCACACCCACCCAATACATTAGCCAAATGAAAAATTTAAAGCTTTTGTGAACGGCATAACGGCAGGCTCTATTACGAGTTTGCTCATCTCGGTGTTTTAGGCGATACAGGGGAAGCCAAAATATCGCCATTAATAAACCACTTAGGCCAAAAACACTAAAACAAAATGCGGTTGCAAAAAAACGCCAAATTTTACTTATGTATGTCAAAAACAAACTCCGTCATTGTGGTGTGTACTCCAATAAGTTACTCATCACGCTAAGATAATATTTAAATTTTTGCTGCTAACCAAGCGGCCGCTTCAATTGCGGATTTGGCATCTAATCCTGCGACATTATTTGCACCACCTATCAAGTGTACCGCTTGCTTAAACTGGTTTACGTCAAAGGTCACATGGCTTTGCTGCCCTGCGCACACTATTATAGAATCTGCTGTTAATATTTTGGACTCACCACGTATACCCACAGTTAAACCAAGATCCGATATACCTTGGTAGCTAACCTTTGATAGTGTTTTAACGTTATTTCGCTTTAATTCAGCACGGTGGATCCACACTGTGGTTTTGCCTAGCCCCGCTCCTGGCTTGCGGACTTTGCGTTGTAACATAGTGATTTGTTTGCTGTTAACCCAAGTATTCACAGCAGTGGCTAATCCGCCATTATTTTTATTATTAAGATCAATGCCCCAATGAGTGGCAAAACCTTGTTGTTTTGTTTTAAAAGAGTCGTCTTCAGGTGGCGGGCTGGTGATCTTAGTTGCGACATCAAAGGCAATGCCTCCAGTACCAATAACGACTACGTTATTTCCTACTTTTACTTTGTCTTCTATTACATCTTGGTATTGCATAACAGTTGAGTGCTGGGCGCCAGGAACATCTAATTGGCGGGCAGTGGTGCCCGTGGCAATAATCACTTCATCAAATTTATTGAGTTGGGTTAAATCAGGTGATGTGCCCAGTTTCACATTCACCGTTGACTGCTCTAAGGTGTAATTTATATAGCGCAAGAACTCATTGAACTCTTCTTTCCCTGGAATTTTTGCAGCGAGATTTAGTTGACCACCCAATTTGTCACTGTGTTCAAATAGGGTGACTTGGTGGCCACGCTGGGCAGCAAAAATTGCAAACATGGCTCCAGCAGGGCCTGCTCCCACTACTGCTAGATCCTTGACTTCAGAGGTGGGTTCAAAATTTAATAGGGTTTCAAACCCCGCGCGCGGGTTCACAAGACAGCTAGCCACTTTATTGACAAATATATGATCCAAGCAAGCTTGATTGCAGGCAATACAGGTATTAATAGCCTCGGCGTTATCTGCTTTGGCTTTATTTACAAAGTCACTATCAGCCAAGAAAGGGCGTGCCATTGAAACCAAATCGGCCATATTGTCGGCTATAATTGATTCCGCCACTTGCGGGGTATTAATACGATTGCAAGCCACTATTGGAATAGTGATAAGCTTTTTAACTTTGGCCGTTATGCCGCTAAACGCGGCTCTTGGAACCACGCTAGCAATAGTGGGCACCCGTGTTTCGTGCCAACCTATGCCGCTGTTGATGATGTTGACACCGGCTTTTTCTAAGGCCAAGGCCAGTTTAATCACTTCGTCAAAATCACTGCCATTTTCTACTAAGTCTAAAATAGACAAGCGGAAAATAAGTATGTGATTGTCTCCAAAACGCTGCCTGATCTGCCGCACAATTTCTAATGGAAAGCGCACTCTATTGTCGAAGTTCCCACCCCATTGGTCATTGCGTTTATTGGTGTGGCGACATATAAACTGGTTAATTAAATATCCCTCAGAGCCCATGATTTCTATACCGTCGTAACCCGCATCAAAGGCCAAACCGGCGCATACCACAAAATCTTCAATTTGCTGCTCTATCTCATTTTCAGTTAGTGCATGGGGAATAAAGGGCACTATTGGCGCTTGAATGGCACTTGGCGCCACAATTTGACTGTGATAACCATAACGGCCGGCGTGTAAGATTTGCATGCATATCTTAGTGGGATATTGATGCACAGCTTGAGTAATGAGCCGATGTTCGGCAACATGTTGCTGACGACTGAGGATCACGCGATTTGGGGCTAAAATTCCTGATGTATTAGGTGATACGCCACCGGTAATAATTAGTCCTACACCACCAGCCGCACGCTCGGCATAAAATGCGGCCAAACGCACAAAACCATCGAGTTGCTCTTCAAGGTTGGTGTGCATGGAGCCCATAATGACGCGATTGCTTAATGTGGTGAACCCCAAATTTAGAGTAGAGAGTAAGTGGGGGTAAGGCATAAAAGGTCTAGTTAGCTCAGAATGGCTCAAGTTTAGCATGTTTCTGTTAAATGATAAGACGGCCGTACGCTAGGTGGTTCAAACAATAAAGGATAACGGGCTTGGCCAAACACACTATTTATATGTACTACTGCGATATGCGTCAGCATGCCATTACAGATGCAGGTTTACTTGCGTTGCTAAACGGGCCGGACCAATTACGTTTCCATACAATAAAAAACAAAACTCGGCAGCGCCAGTTTGCCATGGGCAGATGGTTGATTAAACACGGCTTAAGCCAGCAGTTTTCGGTCGCTAAGTCAGATAACTATGAACTGACTAATTATTCTCAGTGGCGACAGTTAACCAGCGATAAACGCTACAGTGTGTCAATCAGCCATAGTAGCGATTATGTTGCCGTGGCAATTGCCGATTTTCCTTGTGAATTGGGTATTGATATTGAGCAACATAAATCACGAAACTTCAGCGAATTACTCAAGGTTTTTAGTACCACTGAAGAGCAGCATCTGATCGCTAATTTGGCTGACATTAAGAGTATGTTTTATCGTTTGTGGACCGCAAAAGAAGCATTTCTAAAAGTCACGCAAAAACCTATTGATGCTGTGGTGAAACAAGATTTGAGTCCATGTTTATTGTCTGGTTTCGCGCAAACTTCTAGCTATCAATCATATAGCGGAGAATTGGCAAAAGGCGACTATAGCTATTGTGTCATGACAAATGCAGCAAAAATCACCTCTATTGAGGTATTTCAACTGAATTGTGCCAGTGTTGAACCCTAAGACGGGCTTTAGTAAACTTCTTTTTTTAATAGGGAAGAATTATGGCCTTGAGTTTCAATATTAGTAAGTGTGTCGCCTGGGCGCCTGGACTTGAATCTGAACAAGATTGGCAATTATGGCAAAGTGGAGAAAAACACTTAACTGAAGACTTGGCTTTACCTAAGCTAGCGGCCATTCCTGCAATGCAGCGCCGGCGCTTAAGCCCGTTTGCAAAAGTTGCCTTGCATTGTGCCTTAGAAGCCAGCGGTCATCATCAAGCAGAGGTGCCTTGTGTGTTCTCTTCACGTCATGGAGATTTACACCGCACTACCAGCCTAATTGAGAATATTGCCGAGAATAAAGATTTGTCTCCGACTCAATTTGGATTGTCGGTGCATAATGCGGCGGCAGGCTTGTTTAGTATTTTCACCGGAAACCGTGCGCCCTTATCTGCCATTGCTGGTGGTCAAAGTAGCTTTATGCAAGGCTTGTTAGATAGTGTGGCAAAACTTCATGCCAATCAGTTATCACAAATACTTTATGTCTATTGTGATCTAAGTGTACCTGACTGTTATCGTCCTTATGTCACAGATGACAGCTCAATAGGGGTGGGGTTGCTTATTGAAAAAGCCAATGGCAATAATGATTTCAGTCTTGCTTATAACCCTGCGGCAAAGAGTCTAAGTAGTGAATGCCAAGCGTTGGACTTTATGGGGTTTATGTTAAGTGATAACCGCCAATTGCAAACTAATATTCACCAACAAACTTGGCAAGTTTCTCGACAAAATTGAGTTGATTTTAGGTTTTTTTGGGTAACATTGAAGCACTAGCAGTTGTTGCGAATAAGCCTCAGAATGATATTATTAACTATCAAGTATATAGATGTAATGGGTGTTTGTTTAAAACAGCACCATCCTAAGTGCCTTTCATTTCCCACTGTTTTTAGGTCTAGACTTATCATAGCAAAGGATTGGAACCAGCTTTTGGTGAGCATAGTAGTAACACGAAATTCACAACGAAAACCTTAAAATAGGAAAACAGATGAGCAATCTGAACCATGAAATTAAGCTATTAATTATTGAAGCCTTGGATTTGGAAGATATTTCTGTGGATGATATTGAAGATGATGCACCTCTTTTTGTTGATGGGTTAGGGCTGGACTCTATCGATGCTTTAGAGTTAGGTGTGGCAATAAAAAATGCCTACAATATTAAGATTGATGGCAATACAGAAGACAGCAAGAAGCATTTTTACTCAGTGAAAACCTTGAGTGATTATATTCAACTTAGCCAGTAAATAAGGTTTCAAAGACGATGGATCAACAACAAATTTTATCAATGGTAAAAACCATATTAGTCAATGAGTTCGAAATTGATGAAGCGGATATAGTGCCAGAAGCCAATATATATGAAGACCTCGATATAGACAGTATTGATGTAGTCGATCTTGTGGTGCGCCTAAGAGCAGAAACGGGTCGCTCGATTGAGCCTGGTAATTTTAAACAAGTTAGAACCATAGCCGACTTGTTAGACGCCTTGGATAACCTCATTAACAATTAATCCTTTCACCCATCCACAATGGATTACGAGTGGTATTCCATTTTTTGTGGCGTGTTCATGCGCCACAAGGCCATAAGACACTAAATGCAAATGGATTTAAAAAGCTACAGCCTTGATCCCCGAACAATTACCTTCCTAGATGGACAACACAATAATGCCCATTGGTTTAACATAGTTGCAGGTTATCGCAGCCAGTTAATGGCATCACCGGCTAAGACTTGGTTGTTGTTTGAGGCGGATACCTTCTTATTTTCTGCGATCTTCTATGCATTGTTATCCGCAGGTAAATCTATTGTTTTGCCACAAAATGCCCAGCCCGCCCATATTCGCGAAATAAAACAGCAGGTGCAGGCCAGCATAGGTTCGCCAGAGATAGAGCCTGACTTAGTGACGCGGCATAGCTGGCCGAATCAGCCAATTTCCAGTCTACATATTGATGGCGAAATCACCCTTAGCTTTTTTACCTCTGGCTCCACCGGCCAAGCAAAAGCTATAGTCAAAAAGTTCAGTCAATTGCAAACCGAAATCGCTTGTCTTGAAGCCAGTTTTGGCGCAAATGTCAAAGATACGGTGTTTCTGTCGACTGTTTCCCACCAGCATATTTATGGTTTGTTGTTTAAGGTACTTTGGCCTATTACTATGGGTCATGGGGTGGTATGCCAAGCATTTGAATACCCTGAACATATAGTTAATAAAATGCGAGTAAGTGATTTTTATAAAGTGACATTAGTTGCCAGCCCGGCTCATCTGCATCGTTTATGTCTAGACAATCCTCTATTGGCAGTCAAGCAGCGTATAGATAATGTGTTTTCTTCAGGTGGTCCGTTAGATGCGGATAAAAATATTGCGCTGCAACAACAGCTTGCATGCAAGCTAATCGAAGTCTACGGCAGCACCGAAACAGGCGGCATAGGTTGGCGTCAGAGAAATTCAATCACAGACGAAATCTGGCATACCTTCGCTGGCGTCAGTGTGGCTTTGCAACCCAATAGCGAATTATTATTGTTGTCATCACCTTATATCAGTGAAGATAAATTTTACGGAGATGACAGGATTGAGATTTATAGCGAACGACAGTTTAGGTTGTTAGGGCGAGCCGACGATATAGTAAAAATCGAAGAAAAGCGTATTTCATTACAGGAAGTGCAACAGCGCTGTAAGCAACATGAATTTGTTCAAGACGTATGTGTTTTAGTTACCGGTAAACAGCGCAAACAATTAGCGGCTGTAATTGAACTTAATGCGCAAGGAGTAGAAGCCAAGAATACTATGCCTAGGCACATGTTTAACCGCGTGTTTAGAGGCTACTTAGCCCAATGGTTTGAAGCCGTGACCTTGCCAAAAAAGTTTAGGTATCCGCAACAATTACCTTATAATGCTCAAGGTAAATTAAACCGACAAGCTGTGGAGTCATATTTTGAGTGATTGTGTATATCATGGCGAAGTTTTGTCAGTTGAAGAACAACGGGATTCGGTAACCTTAGAACTTAAGGTACCTGAAAATTTGTACTATTTTCAAGGTCACTTTGACAATGCACCTGTGTTACCAGGGGTGGCAATGACCCATTGGGTTGTGGAATATGCCAGCCAATATTTTGATGCTGATCCAGCTGGGTTTCAGGCGTTTAATGGCCTTAAGTTTCAAATTATTGTGTGTCCAGGCTATACCCTCAAACTTAATTTGAGGCAAATCAACCTTAATAAATATTCATTCAGCTATAGCTCAGAACACGGAAAACATGCTTCAGGTAAGGTATTATTCGTGTGACCATGAGTTATTGTTTTATTATTCCCAATTACAATCATACCCAGGCCGTCGCTAATACTATTGCCGCGCTGCAGCACTATGCTTTACCTATTATTTTGGTGGATGATGGCAGTAATCTTGAAACCCAAACTTTGCTTGAAGAGCTTGCCGCTGAATATCAAAATTTGACGCTTTTTAGAAGGTCAATCAATGGCGGCAAAGGCGCCGCAGTAAAAACAGGTTTAACTATTGCCTATGAAATGGACATGAGTCATGCAATACAAGTTGATGCCGACGGACAGCATAATTTGGCTGATATTGATAGCTTACTAAATGAATCTAAACGTTATCCACTTGCGATGATAAGTGGCCGACCTTTATACGATGAAAGCATTTCTAAAGGCCGATATTATGGCCGTTTTATCACTCATTTTTGGGTGTATATCGAAACCTTGTCTTTTACAATCAAAGATTCAATGTGCGGCTTTAGGGTGTATCCCTTAAAAGCTTGTATGCAGCTTATGGATAAACAAGCTTTGGGCGATAGGATGGACTTTGATATCGAAATTATGGTGCGCTTATTTTGGCAGAATACGGCGATTCGATTTATTGCAACTAAGGTGCTTTATCCTCCCGATGGGGTGTCTCATTTTAATGTTTGGAAAGATAATTGGTTAATCTCAAAAATGCACACCCGATTATTTTTTGGGATGATAATTCGGTTGCCTTATTTGCTCTTTTCAAAATTTAGGGGCCAGTAGTGAGTCAGCAAGCCCATTGGTCAAGCATTAAAGAGCGTGGCAGTTTAGCTGGCATACGTTTTTTGGTGGCTGTATATAAGCTCTTTGGAAAAGGGCCTTTTCGGGTCTGTTTTTTCCCTGTGATGTTGTATTTCTATGTTACCGGCGGTCAAGCTCGCCGCGGTGTACTTAAATATTGGCGTAATCTTGAGCGCAGCCGACAACAGCAACCCTGTAGTAAGTTAAAGCTGCATATCCATGGTTTTAAAGTGTTTCTGACTTTTGGCTGGGCCATAGTCGACAAATTTGATGCTTGGCTAGGTAAAATTCATCTAGATGACTTGGATATCGTTAACCAACAGGTGTATGACGAGCTTGCCCAAGGGCAAGGCTGTGTCATTCTCAGTACGCATTTAGGCAATATGGAAATATGTAGAGCTATTTTCAGTTCTGGTGAAAATAAAAAGAAACTGAATGTGATCACCTATAATGTTCACGCCCAGTCTTTTAATGATTTTTTAGAGCGTATTAATCCCGAAGCGGGCATTAATTTTATTCATATCGAAAACTTTGGCCCAGACGATACCATCAAACTCAAACAAAAAATTGATGACGGTGAAGCCGTGGTGATTTTCGCCGACCGAACATCAGTGAACAATCCTAATAGTGTGCAATTTGTCCCTTTTTTGACTGAGCCTGCGCCTATAGCAATTGGCCCCTTTGCCTTAGCCACTATTATGCAATGCCCAGTTTATTTAATGACTTGCCTGAAAAGTACCGAAACCAGTCGCTATCAGGTACATATTGAAAATTTTGCAGAGCCGGTCAAAATAAGACGCAAAGATCGAGAAACCTATTTTAATCAACTAATGTGCAAATATGCCGACAGGCTGAGTTATTTCGCGCTCTTGGCTCCTTATCAATGGGGTAATTTTTTCGACTTTTGGCGAGGCAATGAAACTCAAGAAGATAGCCCTTTACCAGAGAATAAAGATAAGTGATTCCCAGTTGGGGTTAAATTATCTGACATGTACAATAGATTAAGCTTTAGTATAGAAATCATTGGGATGCATAGTTCCAGTATTAATAGAAAGATGGAGTAAATATAGATGGGTTCAGGTTTGAACACTGTGAGTTTTGGCGCTCAAAGAATCACAATAGAAGATGTTGTTCGCATTGCCCTGCATGATACCCAGGTTGAATTGTCTAACGCCCCATCTTTTACCCAAAAAGTCGATGCAGGGGTCAGTTTTCTTGACCAGTTACTCAAAGAAGAAGGCCATATTTACGGCGTGACTACTGGCTACGGCGATTCTTGCACAGTTGAAGTGCCGTTATCCCTTGTGGATGAGTTACCTATGCATCTCACTCGTTTTCATGGCTGTGGATTAGGAGAGTTTTTCTCGCCAGAAGAGGGACGAGCCATATTGGCAACGCGGTTGGTTTCCTTGTCGCAGGGGTATTCTGGGGTGAGTTGGGATCTCCTAAACTTGCTGGTGGATATGCTCAACAAACACATTATTCCAGTGATCCCGCAAGAAGGATCGGTAGGAGCAAGTGGTGACTTAACGCCTTTATCTTATGTGGCAGGTGCACTTATTGGCGAGCGCGATGTTTATTATCAAGGCAAAGTTATGGCCAGTAGCGAAGCCTTTAAACAAGCCAGTTTAAAGCCTATAAAATTGCGGCCTAAAGAAGGGCTAGCCATAATGAATGGCACGGCTGTGATGACAGCATTAGCCTGTAAGGCCTATGATCGCGCAGAATATTTAACCAAATTAATGGCCAGAATTACGGCCTTGTCCAGCCTTGCGTTAAAGGGTAATAGTAATCATTTTGATGACATTCTATTTAGTGTCAAACCCCATCCAGGGCAAAATGAAATTGCCGCTTGGATACAGCATGATCTAAATCATCATTCTCATCCGCGCAACTCTCAGCGATTACAAGATCGCTATTCAATTCGTTGTGCGCCACATATTATTGGAGTGTTGCAAGACAGTTTACCTTGGTTTAGAAGTTTTATTGAAAACGAATTAAACAGCGCCAACGACAACCCAATAGTCGATGGTGTAGGTGAGCACGTTTTACATGGCGGGCACTTTTATGGTGGGCATATTGCCATGGCCATGGACTCCATGAAAAACTGTGTGGCCAACTTGGCAGACTTAGCCGACCGTCAGATAGCGACTATGGTAGATGTGAAAATGAACCATGGATTGCCGTCTAACTTGTCTGCTGCTAAAGCAGAACGCAGTTTTATCAATCACGGTTTTAAAGCGATTCAAATTGGCTGCTCGGCGTGGACCGCAGAAGCACTAAAACTCACTATGCCAGCCAGCGTATTCTCTCGCTCAACTGAATGCCACAACCAAGACAAAGTGAGTATGGGCACCATAGCGGCCAGAGATTGCTTGCGGGTGTTGCAGTTAACCGAGCAAGTCGTTGCTGCCACCTTATTAGCATCTGTCCAGGGTATTTGGCTGCGAATTGAAAATGGTGAATTAGATAAAAACTCTTTGACCACAGATGTCAGTACTATGTTGGATGACATCAGCAGTTTCTTCACCTTGATTGATGAAGATAGGCCGACCGATAAACTCCTGCGAGAAACCATAGAATATATTCAGCAAAAAAGATGGACCTTGTATGAAAGCTAAACCCATATTAACGGCCACAACCGAGCTAGAAGTGCAGTTTTTTGATGTGGATTCTATGCGCGTGGTTTGGCATGGTAATTATGTCAAATATCTTGAAGTAGCCCGCTGTGAGTTACTCAAATTATTCGATTACAACTACCTGCAAATGGAAGCCTCGGGCTACATGTGGCCCATTGTTGATATGCGTCTTAAATATGTGGCATCGGCTAAGTTGAGTGAATGGGTAACCATTGAAGCGCGCCTCGTTGAATATCAAACCCGCCTAAAAATTGATTATATAGTGCGAGACAAGGCAACTGGTACAGTGTTAACCAAAGCCCATACAATACAAGTGGCAGTAGAAATAGCTACAGGTGAAATGTCATTTACCACCCCCCAGTGTTTGCTTGATAAATTATCCCCGTTTTTAAATAAGGAATAAATATGAACAAGAGTGAAGTATGTGATGTGGTTATCATTGGTGCAGGCCCCTCTGGCGCAATCGCTGCTTCAATGCTGGTTCAAGATGGTTGGAATGTTGTTGTGGTTGAGCGGGAGAGTTTCCCACGTTTTTCTATAGGCGAGAGTTTACTGCCACATTGCATGGAATTTGTTGAAAAAGCGGGCATGTTAGATGCGCTAAATGCCAGTGCTGAAGAGCTAGATTTTCAGTATAAAAATGGCGCGGCCTTTTATCGCAAAGGCGAGCGTTCACAGTTTGATTTCGAGGAAAAATTCTCTCAAGGGCCAGGCACTACTTTTCAAGTTAAACGCGCCGCCTTCGATAAGTTATTAGCCGATCAAGCCAGTCAATTTGGCGCCGACATACGTTATCAGCAAAGCGTTGAAGCAGTGCAAACCGATGAAAATGGCGCTACATTAACCATTTCTTCAGGTGATGAGCGTTATCAGCTAAAAGCCCGATTTGTGCTTGATGCCAGTGGTTTTGGTCGTGTGTTGCCACGTTTATTGGATCTGAATCTACCTAGCGATTTACCGCCGCGGATCGCGGTTTTTACTCACTTTAAAGACAATATCCCAGCCGATGCCAATTTTGACCGCAATAAAATATTGATTACCGTGCACCCAGAAATTGAAGATGTATGGTATTGGTTAATCCCATTTTCAGATGGCACCTCGAGCTTAGGGGTTGTCACCCGTCCAGAGTTGTTTAACGATCATGACCCGCTTAACGAGCAGCTATTATCCTTTATTCATCAGGATGACAACTTAACCGAATTGTTTAAAAACGCCGAGATATTACAACCCGCCAGAAAAATAGGCGGTTATTCTGCGGATGTGAAATCCTTATTCGGCCCTAGTTTTGCATTATTAGGTAATGCCGGTGAATTTCTCGATCCGGTGTTTTCATCTGGAGTGACGATCGCCATGCGCTCGGCTGTGAGTGCCGCGCAACTTGTCAGCCGTGAACTTAAAGGGGAACAGGTCGATTGGCAGGTTGAATATGCCGATGAGTTGAGACGAGGGGTTGAAGTCTTTAAGACCTTTGTCACCTCTTGGTATGACACTAGTTTCCAAAATGTGGTTTTTTTCCAGTCTGATGATAGTGAAATTAAACCCATGATCACCTCGATTCTAGCCGGTTATGCCTGGGATGAAAGCAATCCATTTGTGAAAAGCTCGCGCCGTGGCATGCGTATGTTAGCTAAGTTATGTGAAGCGGATTAATACTATGGGCACAGGCCAATCTGCTGTGGCAGATCCTATTTATATCAACGATTTTGGTTTAGTTAACGCCTTAGGCGACAACCTTGCAGATATCAGTCAGCACTTATTTTCTGGCTCGCAACAAGGCTTTGTGCAGCGAGGCGATATTTTGCCTGAAGCAACAGTGTTTGTAGCCGAAGTAGCGAGTGAGTTGCCAAGCTTAGTTGCCTATCCTGCACATTTTCAGAGTCGCAATAATCAATTAGCTTTGCTGGCTTATCAACAAATTGCAGCGACTGTTGAGTCTCTTAAACAAAAGTATTCTGCGTCGAGAATAGGCGTTATTTTGGGCACCAGTACTTCAGGTATCGCCCAAGGTGAACAAGCAATGCAGGCAAGGCAACAGACTGGAGAATTTCCATCAGACTATGATTATCGCGTCCAAGAAATGTCCAATGTGGCTGAATTTATTAGTTTAGTGGCAGGTTTGTCTGGGGTTAGTTTTACCATTTCTACCGCTTGTTCTTCGAGTGCTAAAACTTTTATCACCGCTAACGAGTTGATCCAGACGGGAGTAATAGACGCCGCTATTGTAGGGGGTGTTGATTCGCTATGTGCCATGACAGTCAATGGTTTTAGTGCCTTGCAATCTACATCGGCGGGTATATGTAAACCTTCAAGCGTTAACCGTGATGGCATCAACATAGGCGAAGGCGCGGCGCTCGCCGTTATCAGTAAAGATAACGCCGAGTTACGTTTATTAGCCGGTGGCGAGTCAAGCGATGCCCATCATATGTCGGCGCCTCATCCTGAAGGGCGCGGTGCAATTGATGCCATGCAACAAGCATTAGATAAAGCGCAACTTTTATCCCAGCAGATTGATTATATTAATTTACACGGTACCGCCACCCCTAAGAATGACGCGATGGAGGCAATAGCAGTCGATACGCTTTTTCCTCATCGGCCTTATGTGAGTTCCAGTAAAGGCAGTATTGGCCACACCTTAGGTGCAGCGGGTGCTACCGAAATCGGCTTTTGTTGCCTGATGTTACAACAACAAAAATTAGCACCTCATGTGTCGGATCATAGCCTTGATCCAGCACTGCCCCCTCTTAAATGGGTTATAAATAGCACCGACAGTAATACTGAAATTCGTTATTGTTTAAGTAATTCTTTTGCTTTTGGTGGCAATAATGTGAGTTTAATAGTGGGGCGAGAGCATGAATAGTTATCCGATAGAGCAGGTCCTGCCTCATTCCCACCCGATGATATTGGTGGATAAACTGGAGTGTTATTCAGCTATATCAGCCGAGTGTTCGGTGAAAATTGGCCAGCACAGTAATTTTTTTAACTCTGAGCGTAATAGTGTGCCCTCTTACGTGGGTATTGAATACATGGCACAAACTATAGCAGCCTACGCCAATGCCCTAAAACTCGAAGAAGGGGGAAAAGTTAGCTTAGGTTTTTTAGTGAGTTCCCGTAGTTATACTACCCAAGTGCGAGAATTTACCTTGGGCACAGAATTACACATTTATGTAGAGTTGCTATTGAAAGAAGCCAATGGCCTAAGCGTGTTTAGCTGCGCCATCAAACAAGGTGAGCAAGTTGTGGTCGAAGCCAAAATTAATGTATTTGAGCCAGACAATCCAGAGCAGTATTTGCAGGAGCAACAAGACAAATGAATAGACGAGTATTAGTAACAGGTTCGAGTAAAGGCATTGGCCAAGCCGTAGCCTTAAAATTAGCGCGAGAAGGCTTTGATATCACAGTGCATTGTCGCAATGATGCCGAAGGTGCCGAGCAAACTGTTGCTGCCATAAAAGAGTTAGGAGTAAATGCTTACTATCTGCAATGTGATGTTGCCAATAGGGACCAGTGTAAAGAGGTGTTCGACGCCGATGTAGCAGAGTTTGGCGCTTATTACGGCATAGTGTGTAATGCTGGTGTCACTCGGGATACGGCTTTTCCTGCCATGACAGGTGAAGAATGGGACAGTGTGATCCATACTAATTTAGATGGTATGTACAATGTTTTGCATCCTTTGGTTATGCCTATGGTCAGTAAACGCAAAGGTGGGCGTATAGTTACTATGGCTTCTGTATCTGGCGTGGTTGGAAATCGCGGGCAGGTCAATTATAGCGCTTCTAAAGGAGGGGTAATTGCAGCCACTAAAGCGTTATCATTAGAGCTTGCCAAGCGTAAAATCACAGTTAATTGTGTGGCCCCAGGTTTAATTGATACAGGTATGACAGACGATCTACCTATGGATGAAATCATAAAAATGATCCCTCTAAAACGAGTCGGGCAAGTGCATGAAGTTGCCGCCGCAGTGGCCTTTTTGATGTCGGATGATGCGTCTTATATCACCAGACAAGTCATTTCAATTAACGGTGGTATGGCCTAATGAAGCGCGTTGTTATAACAGGTATGGGTACAATTTCGGCCTTTGGTGACAACTGGAGTGAGTTTGAAGGTCACCTGCGCAGTAAGAAAAATTCGGTGGTGCAGGTGCCAAAATGGCAAGATGTAAAAGGTCTACATACTAGGCTGGCCGCTCCTATCCCTAATTTTGTTAAACCTAGCCATTATACCCGCAAGCAAACTCGCTCCATGGGCCGAGTATCGGTGATGGCCACCAGAGCCACAGAAATAGCCTTAGAGCAAAGTCAGTTACTCGGTAGCGATACGCTAACCAATGGTGATACGGGCATTTCATACGGATCGTCAATTGGCTCGACTCCACCCATAGTGGGCTTTGGTGATTTACTCAAAAGCCATGATATGTCGGGTATTACTGCCACCAGCTATATTCAAATGATGAGCCACACCACAGCCGTCAACTTAGGGGTGTTTTTCTCAGTTAAGGGGCGTATTCACACGACCAGTTCAGCTTGTACCTCAAGCTCACAAGGCATTGGTTATGCTTACGAGGCCATTAAATTTGGTAAACAAAAAGTGATGATAGCCGGTGGCGCCGAAGAGCTATGTATCTCTGCCGTAGCGGTGTTTGATACGCTATTTGCCACCAGTACCTTAAACGACCAGCCTCAATTAACGCCTCGTCCTTTTGATGTGGACCGAGATGGTTTAGTCATAGGTGAAGGGGCAGGCACGCTCATTCTTGAAGAATATGAACATGCCCGTGCCAGAGGGGCGACAATCTTGGCCGAAGTGGTTGGTTTTGCGACTAATTCCGACGGTATGCATGTGACGCAACCCAATTCGAATACTATGGGTATCGCCATGGAAATGGCGTTGCAAGATGCGGCGCTACCCGCCAGTGAAATTGGTTTTGTGAGTGCCCACGGCACAGCAACCGATAAAGGGGATATCGCCGAAACCACAGCCACAGAACGAGTGTTAGGTAAACACAAACCTATTAGTTCGCTTAAAAGTTACCTTGGACATACCTTAGGTGCGTGCGGTGCGATCGAAGCCTGGTCGAGCATTGAAATGATGAATCACCAATGGTTTGCGCCTACCATTCAATTAAACAATATTGATCCTGAGTGCGGCGATTTGGATTACATCACAGGGGAGGGTAAAAACATTGATACCGAGTTTGTGATGTCGAATAACTTTGCCTTTGGTGGCATTAATACTTCGCTTATTTTTAAACGGGTTTGATACTGATGGAATAAAAAAGACGCTTTTAAAAGCGCCTTTTTTGTTTTAACGAATTTTTGTTACCTTGCCTTTGTCATCAAAACTGATGAGCTGGCGATTCCATTTATTTGACCAATATGTCCAAGTATTGCTGTCCAAAGATAGAGTAGCGTGAATAGGTGGTCTGCCCATCGCAAAGAGTATTCCTTCTTTTGACATGCCCAGTTTAGGTTTGCCCGCCTTTATACCCTGTTGATCGAGTGCGCTTAAGTTATTGGCTTTTTGTTGTTCACAACTACTTCCAAAGTATTGTTTAAAGTTGGCTTCTAGTGATTGTCCTGCCTTGCGAGTGTGTTTATCCCACACATAGGTGAATGTGACACCTTGATAGGTAAACTCAATTTCATCATCATCTATGTCTTCAATTTTAATGGAAGAACACATAGGTAGCAGATAGGGTAATTGATAATTCAATGCGTACAGCACTCGGCGCTTTTGGTCGGGATGCAAGTTTACTAAAGCAACCATAGTGCCGCCTTCTTGAAATCCGCTGCCATCTTGGCTGCCAACTGTTGAAGAGCAACCAGTGACAACGGCGCTCATTGCCAAAACAAGAGGCAGCATTGATTTTGTGATTGTAGATAACTTCATGATTAGTCCTTTTAAAGTTAGTGGTTAAATAAGTATTATTGCAACGCGCTGAGAGACAATAACCTTGTTTGCAAGTGTTTTTCCATCTCAGCACATTTGCTTAACGTTGCACTAATATCTTGCAGTGAAAGTGCTTTTCTTTTCTTGCAAAACATGACCGCTTGTACCGCAAATTCACGCCATTGATCGCCAATTTTAGTGGTTAACTGGGATAATTCAAATAACTCTGGATCATCGAGTAATTTGGATGACTCGTCTAAAAAACTCGCAAAGATAAAGCGAAACCCCGCCCCGCCTGTGCCTATTTCTTCTTGCATTCTAACGATGTGCCCTAAGTACAAACGGGCATATTTGCTGGGCTTATTTTCTAGCTCGGTTATTTTTTTCGCTAAATAATGAATGCCTTTTACCCCAAAAAAGGGCACCCCCGGAACTGGCAAACCATTCATCATTCTGGCGGTTTTTTTGATGCCTTTATAGATCTCAGGCGCTAAATCCACTTGGCTGGGGACTTCCCCTAAAATATACATTAATCCTTTGGGGGCCAAGGCACCTTTGGCAAATCGCGCCCGCTGTAGATCCTCTGGCGAGCAAGTGACTACCTCCTCAAAAACAGGGTCGCTAATCAGGTAATCACCTTGTGCATTTTTACCATATACAGTGAGGTTATGAGCATTAAAGTGAAAGCGCATGTCTTCGGGGAAGTAAGGCAGCCAGTAAACTGAGGTTTGTAGACCAACAATATGTCCTTCAGCTAGTGCTTGATCTAAAGCCTGCATACCTTTTTGGGGATCAGAAAATTTACGGCTCTTAAGTTCAATATTGAGTTTTTTGGCTACCGTCTTAATGATGGTTTTAGGTGGCATACGATAGGCGATCAGAGGCAGACCCGCCAGCTTAACAAAGGGTAAGTAGGCAAAAGTTAAAGCCGACGCTAAACCAAAGGCCATAGGCTCACTCATGGGCAAGCCTTTACTACTTAACATATTGGCCACCACACCAGTTTCACAGTGTGAGGATTGTTGGTGGATAAGATGATTAACGATTTCACTCATGGCAGTTTAGGGACGCTAGATAGTTGTGCGATGCTGACAGATAACACTTGGCTATAAATAGTGAGTTTGCGCTGGCTTAAACCGCGAAACACTCGGGGTGTTAAGTGGCGACGTATTTGCCATTGATAAAACCCAGTGCATTGCGCCAAAGACACAATATCGAAACGACGATGACACATATGGTAAGCCAAGGCCGACACTTTGCCTTGATGGTAATTGGCAATAGCTTCTTGGGTCTGTTGCTTAAGCTCTGCAACAGCCATTTGAGTAGCAAAGTTTTCTACTTCCCAACCACTCGATTGAATCCCGCTGTAATGGCCTTTATCATTTACCGCATAAATGAGTTTTTTATGGCCGCTATAACTAGGGCTGTCGTCTTGCGGCACCTGTTCAGTTTTCATGGGGTTAAACCACAGTCAACTGCATAAAGGCACTGGAGAATCGGCCGCTTTCTGGGATGTAACATAGAATTTTTTGACCCGTTTTTAATGGCTTAGAGTTAAACAGCTCCTCAAGCATAATAAGAATAGACGCCGAGCCAGTGTTGCCTTTTTCGGTTAAATTGGTAAACCACTTGTCGAAGGGCAGTTCAAAATCAATATTCACTAAGGATTGATAAACTTTTTCACGAAAAAACTCTGAAGAATAATGAGGTAGAAAATAGTCGTAATCTGACGTGGATAAATGCCGCTTGGCGATAATACGTTTTAGGGTTTCTTCTACCGTAATACGCACTACATGTTCATTTAATAATCTTACATCTTGTTTGACTGCGAGAATCGCCTGTTGCTCTCTATCTTCGCTATTGTAGCTTGACCAACCTTTGAGCTTGCCCTCTACTTTTTCGGCCCCAGCGTACATGCAAGCTTCGAGTTCGTTGGCGAAAGAAAATGTATCAATCCAATCTAAGCGTAACGATAAACCATCAGGATTAGGTGAGTCTGTTAATAAGGCTGCTCCTGCGCCATCAGACAACATCCAGCGCAAAAAGTCTTTTTCGAATGCCATTTCTGGGCTTTTAGATAAAGACTCGATTTTATGCTGATGTTCGGCTTCAAAATTGCGCGCATGCATCATGGCCGATGCCACTTCGCTTGCCACTACAACACTTTTCTTGCTCTCACCTGCTTTGATATTGAGATAAGCATATTTAAGAGCGGTAACACCGCATAAACACACCCCAGAGGTTGACACTGTTTCACAAGGAGGATTATTAAGTTCGCCATGTACCATAGAGGCGTGATTAGGCATGATTTGATCGGGTATAGATGATGAAGCCACTAAAGTGTCGATATTTTGCATCTCTTGCTCATCCACAAACAAAGAGCGCACTGCCGCTGCGGCTAAAGCTGCGTTTGTATAGTTTTGCTCACCTGTCTCGGGGTCGATGGCGTAATACCGTTGTTTGATGCCATTGCTTCTAAGAATAATGGCTCGAGCACGAGATTTAACCCCCCCGACTTTACCTAATCGCTGCTCCATCTCGCTGTTAGCAACCGCAGCATTAGGTAGGGCAGCAGATAAATTATTGATGTAAACCGGATTAGTCATGTATTGGTTATTCCCCTGAAGGCTCGGCAAAATATTTCTTTTGTTCGATAATTTTATCTTTGGTTAGCGGTGCAATGAGCTTTTTAATTAAGGCACTGATAGGCACTACCGTAAGAATAAGGGTCAGCAGGAAAATCACATAAACGCACAAGCCTATTGCTCTGCGAGTACTTTGCTGCGGCCCTATTTTACGCAGTATTCTCGACCAAATAGTAAAACTATGATTGGCCATTCTTTCACTGGCGATTAGTTTTTCGTTAATGGTGACCGCCGATAACCCTTTTAACATACTCTGTTGCAATGGATTAGGATCAGTCACTAAACGACTTTTTATAGCCACACCAAATCGCGCCGCTTCTGTAATATCTTGCTCTGACACACCCGCGGCTGGTACCCAAGATAACGGTTTTTTGTTGCCTGTAAGCATCCACAATGGGGTAGCCAAAAAACTAAAAAATGCACCACAATCATCGCTTAACACTATGTTGTCTACTAGCTTTGCTTGTAGGTTTTGTAGCTGAGCTTTGACTTTTTCTTGTGCCATTAACCACATGCCGCGGCAACCAATCACAGTGACCACAGGGGTGTTAGCAAATAACGACTTAGCCTGTTCGCTTTGAAGAAAAGAATTAATGGGTAAAGAAGGTGATAAAAACCACACCTGATACGACAAAATAATCAAATCGTATTGTTGATCTTGTGTGGTGCTAGGTTTCAACTCTATCGGTTGCATGGCTACCGTTTCGGGAAATATTCTAAAAAATTGTAAGAACGGCCAAGGAAAGGGAAAAGGTTTAGCCGGCTCTATGTTCAGCACTTCAAACTCTATATGTTCAGATTGAGAAATCGGTTGGCTAATAGACTGTAAAATTCGGGAGAGTTGACCTGTTTGAGAGTAGTTAATTGCAAGCACTTTACGCATAAATTGTGGGCCAGTTTGTCCTTCAACGATTAAGTGGTTAGTATACCTATTAACGGTAATTTGTGAACCCTGAGACGAGGTTAGCAGAGGAATTAGTTGAAGATATTAGTCTTATATTGTTGTTTTATTTATGCACTTTTGAGTGCAAATTTTGCCGAGTCAGCAACGTTAATGCTCGACGTACAAGGGCACAAAAAATATGCAGGGCAACTGCATATTGACATCTCGCAAGTCGATGGCGAGATACAACAAGGACTAGTCTGGAAAGACTTAATACCAGTACGTAAACTAACAAAAACCATCGATTCAGCCCATAGTGAACAACAAAGTGTGGAGTTAAAAATTGAAGATCTACTTTTGGGCTCTATTTGTATTCGTTTATATCTGGATTTGAATAATAATCAAATCCTTGAACGCTCTTCAATAGGTTTGCCATTAGAGCCAGTAGGCTTTAGTAATAATCCATCCCTGTTTAATGGGGAACCGACGCCCCAAGATAGCTGCTTTATGTTACAACAAACCACTAATTATCAAAGTATCACACTCAAACATAATAAAAGGCGTCGATAAGGATTCGGTTGAGGCGAATTTATACCAATCTCCATAAATAAGTGCTCACTCAGCGAGAGTTTAAAATGGCTGGGGCTTTCTGAGTGGTCACTTATTTATGAAGAATAATGGTATTACAAGGTCACATCAATTATTGCTGGTAATGCCATAGTGGCTAGTTCATTAAGGTTCTTAAGGTTTTGCTTCGAAGTGTAATGGGAGTGAAGTTGAGGATGAGCTAACAATAAGGCGTGACAGCTACGCTGTTGTTCTGTTTCTTGCCAAATAAGCAAGAGTATTGCCGATGCAGTATCTGTTTGGGTCTCTAAGGCGCTTAACAATAAACTCTTGGATAAGGCGTCTTTGTCTGCACCAACAAACAAATTGCAGCCATCTATGGCAAATTCTTTAGCAATGTAAAAATTGGCGGCATTGCCTACAGTGGCTACAAAATCTAAGGGTTTAATGGCGTGATTTTGTTGTAGATCCAACAACATTTGCTGGATCAACTCGATAGAAAAATGCTGGGCACAACTGATCAGCGATAATTTTTTATAATGGTGAATATCACCGCCAAGCTCAGCTACTGCCGCTAAGGCGCATAATGTAAAATTATCTAATCGTCTAACTGCTACCCCATATTTTTGTTTAACTTGCTGGCGCAGATTTTTGTTGTCGATGTCACGGCTATGGCTAAAATTAGCGTACTTCAATAAGGTTAATTGCATGCTTGAATTGTCTCCAATACCAAGGCGGCATTGTTGCCACCAAAGCCACTATGATTGACCAGTAGATATTGATACTGGCTAATTGCCTTATCAAGGGGTGCAAAAGGTAACATGATTACATGGGGTTGGCTGGTAACGTAGTCGGCGACAGGAATACTTTGTTGACTCAGTAAATAATCCATCAATGCCAGTTCTATCACGCCACAGGCACCTAAGGTATGTCCGATAAAGGGTTTAAGAGCCATGATAGGGGGCGGATCATTAAAGTAACTTTTTAGTGCATGGTACTCGGATATATCGTTGTTGTAAGTTGCTGTACCATGGACTTTAATCAAGTCTATATTACTAGCCCTTAGTCCTGACTCTTTAACAGCTTGGCTCATTACTTTGTGTATATGGCTACCATCTTCCGCCGTCATGGTCAGGCTGGATGTATCACAAGCAGAATCACCTTCTAAAACGCGATAACAGGCTTTGTCTTTAGGTTGAGAGTTAGACAGCAATAATGCCCCTATGCCTTCACCTAAAATTAATCCTTGGCGCTCTTGGTGAAAGGCCAACAATTGCTCACTACTTAATAAATCTAATGAATGAAAACCTGAGGTAGTTAGCTGATTATAAAATTCGCAACCAATCACTATAACCTGTTTAATATCAGTGCTTTGCAAAAGTTTTTTGGCATATAACACAGCGTTTAGGCTGGCGGTACAGGCGGTGTTGATTACTAAATGGTAAGGGTGTAGCGAAAATTTTTGTTGTAAATATTCGCTCAGCCTGTCGATTTTGGGTAAACCTAACGCTTTGTCGGTATCTGGGCTTAAGGTGCCAATATCTAATGAGGTAGAACCTAACATAAGTGCGGTTTGGCTTAATTGTTGAGGCGTTAAGCCACTGGTTTTGATCAGTTGTGCAACAACAGTGGATAAACTAGTAAACAGACGTGCTTCGGTATTATTGAGTGGCAGTTTATCCATAGCAAAAAAACTGGCGATTTGGGCTTGTTCTTCAACACCTGTAGTAAATGTAAGCTGAGTATTGGCTTGGGTTGAAAATGTTAACTGGGGTTCAACATAACTATTGCCACAGGCGCTATGGGAGACACTCGAATGGATATATACCGGCATATTAGTTAACAGACCCAACCTTTTGGATATGTGCAACAATGCTATTGATAGATTGTAAGTGTTTACGAGATTCCTTAGAGCCCTCTACTTTGATGCCAAAATGCTCCTTTAAAACCAAGGCGAGTTGCAAGGCATCGAGGGAGTCCAAGCCCACTTTAGAATCATTACCAAATAATGGCTCATCATCTGTTATATCTTCCCATGTCATGTCATCTTCTTTATCACATTCCACCACGATCAGTTTTTTTAATTGGGTTTTTATTGCTGTTAGTTCCATGAAAGTTTCCTTGTTTTGCGGCGAAAGAGTAAAGCCGAGATTAAGAGTGATATTGTCGCAAATATGCAGAGGAAAATAACACTTTTCCAATGTTCATGGCTAAATTGGCCATACATAGTGCCCTTAACAAGTTGCGCCGACCAGTACATTGGCGAAAATTGCGCGATTTGTTGTAACACCTTAGGCATAACATCAAGTGGTACCATAAAACCACTTAATGCCGCCATAATAATATTCACTCCGCCTCCTAGCACTATGGCTTGCTCAAAACTCTGTACAACCGCAGCAATAATCGAGGCAAAACTCACCGCTGCCAAGCTAACAACCAGAGCCGTGCACAGCAGTTCTGCTACTTGGTTATAGGGAATAACGGGTAAATCAATTAAAAGCGGAATAAGCCGCCAACCAATTAGGCTTAAAACTAAAAATTGTCCCAAGCTAAACAGATAAAATGCCAGTAACTTAACCAGAAAATAGTGCTGCAAATTAACAGGGAAGGTCTTTAATCTGATGAGTGTGCCACTTTGCACTTCATTAATCAGGGTTAAAGAAATAGGCAAAACAATAAAATACACCCCAAATACTAACCAAGATGGCACGCTATAGCTCACCACGGGCAGTTCTTGGTTTTCAGCGGCTATTTTAATGTAACCAGCGGTATCGGTTTGTTGGTTAATTTGCAACATTTGCGCATCTAACGGCAAATCCTGTTGCAACTCTCCGGTATCTAGCATGTACAAATGTAACTTTACTCGCGCGAAGGCCATTTGTAGGTGTTGATTGAGTAGGGCTTGAATTGCGGGGGAAGTTGACGGGGCAAATGTTATCTGTACTAAGGTGTTATTCTGACCTGAAAATAACCCTTGATTGAGATCAGGGCTAAGGGTTAATTTGGCGCTGGCATTGGGTTTATCGGCACTCAACTGATAGCCAAATTGAGACAAATAGCGGCCTAACAACCTTTGGGCGAATTCGTTGTTTGTGCGCAACTCAACATCAAGATTTTGAATCACTTGATCTTGCCGTTCACTCATTGCAAAGGTCATGATCAACATAAAAATAACAGGCATAAACAGCAATACCGCAACGCTATGCAGATCGCTAAACACCAAAATGAATTCCTTTTTAATGCTCTGAATTATCATCTTGTTCCATGTGACTTACATAATATTGGGTCAATGAGGTTTGGTCATAATGCAGGTTCACTATCTTATGTTGACTATGACCGAGTAATGTTAAAACTTGCTGTAAGATAGCGGGTGTTTCTATATATAGTTCGAATTGCTTGCCGCTGGGCGCAACTTTAATAGGGATATTTGACAGCTGTGCTATCCAATCTGCTGCTGGTATTTCTGCAAACTCTAGGGACAAGCATTTACTGCCATGTTGCAAATTTAAGTAACTGGCTTTGCCGTGATTTAACATCACTATTTGGTCACTGATATCTTGCACTTCGGCTAATAAATGCGATGTATATACTATGGTTTTCCCGTGTTTTTTTAGTGAGTTAAGCTGCGTTAATAGGGCTTCTCTGGTAATGGGATCAACCCCTACTGTGGGCTCATCTAAGTACAGTATTTGTGGATCTTTTAGTAAGGCTATGGCTAGATTTAACCTGCGTTTGTAGCCCCCGGATAAAATTTTTGCTGGTTTATTATAGACCTGTTGTAACTGACATTGCTCGGTAACCTTGTCTATTCTAGATTGGCATTTAGTCTGTTTAATGCCACATAAACTCACAAAATATTCTAAATTTTGAGCGACACTCAGTTGTGGATAAAATGCATATTCTTGAGGCACTAAGGCAACGTTTTTTTGAATAAACTGCCTGAGGGAGAGATTGTCACTTTGCTTAAAACACAGCGTCCCAGAGTAGCAAGTAATAAGGCCCGACAAAATGGATAATAAAGTTGATTTTCCTGCCCCATTTGGTCCGATTAGACCAAGGCATTGCCCTGCCTCCACATCAATATTAATCCCCTGAAGCGCAAGAGGTGAAGATTTAGTATAGCGATATTCAAGATCTTTTATGGTAAATGCTGACATTGTGTCTCAATAGAAAATTTGCTTTGGTGCCTGTTACAGAGCATGGTTGGCTTACTACGCTAATTTTATCTTAAGCCTAAGTGAGTGGCAGCGTCAGTGATATACTACTTTTAACTTTGCAGTTATTCAATTGCAACTAGGGCGTGTTACATAAGGAAGTTCATGGTCTCAGTTACCATATGGGTTATCGATGAATAAAATACTGCAATTTTATGGAAAATATTGGCTGGTGCGATGTATTTGGTGGCTAGGAATAGTGATACCGAGTATCCCCTTTATCCTCGTTTCCCTAGGACTGCTGTTACTGATGCATTGGCCTAAAAATTATCAAGATGTGGTCAATATTGATGTGAATTTGGATGCTGAGTACCTAACGTTTTCAGCTCACGGCGTGAAAGATTCAGCCGCCAGTTGGAGTGATGAGCTTCAACTGGTTTATGAGCAAATCCAACCCTTAACCTCCAGTGATATTCACACTCAACATATTAGTTTTGGCTGGCAACCTTATTCAGATAGTGTGTTTAATTGTTCTGTAGATGGTAAAAAAATTGGCTATGCTGTGGGTGAAAAAGTAGCGCAATTACCTAACCTTAATGCAGTTCATTTGGTCGGCCATAGCTGTGGTTCTTTTGTTATCTATGGAATGTGCACTGCGCTCAAAGAAATCCGCCCAGCAATGAGAGTCCACACCACCTATTTAGATCCCGTTTCTGTTTATTCTGGCGTTTTTTGGGATTATGGCATTGAATATTTTGGTAGTTGCGCGGATTTTAGTGACGCCTATATTGATACTCAGGATACTGTGCCAGGAAGCAACCAAGCTTTACATCATGGGGTGACTTTTGATGTCACCCAAACAAGAATTAGTAATCATCTGGACTTTGCGCCCCATGCTTGGCCCACACTGTTCTACGTCAATGCTTTGAAAAAACAACAAGTGCCCATTCATTACAATTCATTTGATGTTATGGGCGTTACTTATCAAAAAAATACCCTGAACAAATGGACATTAAGTTACTAGGGGCTATTACCCAAAAAAGAAAGCACTGGGTTGGAATAGTTTTTCAACGTGACTAATGAATTTCTTATCAACGAGGAACAGGATAACGTGATCATTGGCTTCTATTTTTGTATCGCCGTGGGCAATGATGACTTCTTCACTTCTTACAATGGCACCTATAGTGGTGCCAGGTGGCAGATTGATCTCACGAATTTCTCGCCCTACAACTTTAGATGTACTGCGGTCCCCGTGGGCAATGGCTTCTATGGCTTCTGCCGCTCCACGTCTAAGTGAGTAAACATTTACTATGTCTCCTCGCCTTATATGAGTTAGGAGTGCTGAGATAGTGGCTTGCTGAGGAGAGAAGGCAATATCAATCTCTCCACCTTGTACTAAATCTACATAAGCGCCTCGCTGGATCAATACCATGGCTTTAGATGCACCGAGTCGCTTGGCTAACATAGCCGACATAATGTTGGCTTCGTCATCGTTAGTAACAGCAATAAAAGCGTCGACCTGCTCAACATTTTCTTCGGTTAATAACTCATGATCTGAGGCATCTCCCGAAAAAACGATGGTTTTATCTAAGTGTGCGGAGAGGTATTTTGCTCTTTCGGGGTTGTACTCTAATAGTTTTACATTGTGATTATGTTCAAGTAATTTTGCCAGACCCGCACCAATTAATCCGCCACCGGCGATCATGATACGTTTGTAGCTCGACTCTAATTTTTGTAGTTCACTCATGACAGCGCGAATATGTTTAGTGGCGGCGATAAAAAACACTTCATCGTCGGCTTCAACAATAGTTGTACCTAATGGGCGGATAGGTTTGCCTCTACGATAGATAGCGGCCACACGTGTTTCTACATTGGGAATGTGTTCTTTGATGGCAGAAAGTGCATGGCCTACAAGTAAACCACCATAATAGGCTTTAACCGCTACAAGGCTTGCTTTACCTTCGGCAAATTCAACTACTTGTAAGGCACCTGGGTAATCTATTAAGCGTTTTATGGCTCTTGTTACCAGTTGCTCTGGTGCAATTAAATGATCGACAGGTACATCTTGATGCTTAAATAATTGTTCTTGGTAGATGATGTATTGTTCGGAGCGAACGCGAGCTATTTTGGTAGGTGTTTTAAATAAACTATAAGCGACCTGACAAGCCATCATATTGCTTTCATCGCTGTTGGTAACAGCAATCAGCATGTCGGCGTCTTCTGCCCCAGCTTTTTTTAGTACATCTGGATGAGAGCCCATGCCTCCTACTACTTGCAAGTCTAGTCTGTCTTGCAAATGTCTTAGCTTGTCTTGATCAGAATCGATAACGGTGATTTCATTTTTTTCACCGACTAAATTTTCCGCTAAGGTGGCACCCACTTGACCGGCACCAAGGATAATTATCTTCATTCGTGGTTTTTACACCTTATTTTTAGAGGGTGACAATAGTAGACAGGCCAACACGTCCTAGGACTTTACCAGTCGGGCATAATAGAAACCATCCATTTGTTGCTCTCCAGGCAAAATCTGTTTACCTGGTTTATCTGTAGAGTCATTGTAAAAGCTATTGTCTAACAAGGCGTTACTGGTACGTGATAAAAAATCGGAGACTTGTAAATGGTTTTCTTGTGGCAACACAGAGCAGGTTGCATATAGCAAAGTGCCGCCAGGTTTAATAAGTGGCCAAATGGCATCTAATATTTGTTTTTGTAAGTTCACTAAGACATCGATGTCTTTGGCTTTTCGTAACCATTTTATGTCGGGGTGACGGCGAATGATACCTGTGGCAGAACAAGGTGCATCTAGTAATACACGATCAAATAGTTGCCCATCCCACCACTTATCAGGAGAACTGGCATCTCCGATAATGACGTTGGCAGTATGCCCAAGGCGCGTTAGGTTTTCAGTTATTTTAGCAGCACGCTTTTCATCGATTTCAAGGGCAGTTACTTTTGATAAATGGGGGTGTGATTCGATAATGTGGCAGGTTTTACCACCGGGAGCAGCGCAGCAATCTAAGATTGAGTCGTTTGCTTGAGGCTGCAGAAAATGCGCTGCTAGCTGCGCCGCGCCGTCTTGCACTGCAAACCAGCCAGCGTCAAAACCCGGTAGGCTAGTGACGTCATAACCTTTTGATAATATTAAGGCTTCTGGGTGTTCAGGAGTATAACTAAATTCGACTCCTGACTGTTCTAACTCTTGGGCAAAACTTTCGCGGGTCACTTTTTGACTATTAACTCTGAGCCAAATGGGGGCTTTTGTCTGCATGTTAGCGATTAAATCGTTAAAGTCATCTTGATAGGCGCTTTCTAGTTTTTTGTATAACCATTTAGGCAACCCAGAGGCTACTTGTTTGCTTGGTGCGGGTTGTTGCGAGTACTCATCTCTAATAAAGGTGCGAAGTATCGCATTGACAAGCCCTTTCATAGCCAAAGTATTAAGGGGTTGGCATGCAGCCACTGTCTCGGATACTGCGGCATGTTGACTAACGCGGCTAAAGGCCAGTTGATAAAACCCTAGCATGATCAGTTGCTCAACTATTTTAAAGCGGTTTTTTAACGGTTTATCGAGTAGTTGTCTTAGCCAAAATTGTAGAATAGGTAAATTGCGAAGTACCCCATACACCATCTCTTGTAGCCAGGCTTTGTCTTGGTCTTTTAATGATGCTTGCGCAAGGGGTAAGCATTCTCTTGCCGACTGGCCTTCTTCTAATATTTGGTGCAATACTTTGGCGGCGTCAGCGCGCAAATTGAATGCTTTAAAGTGCGTACCCGTAGACTTAGACATTATGTATTATTCTTCATTTTAACGAGGTGCCAACAGTAAACCAATCTGCTTTTCCATTTAACACATCACTCACTGCCATAGGCTTTTTGCCCGGCAGTTGTATTTTGGTTAGCAATAAAGACTCAACACCGGTGGCAACGAGAATACCCTCTTTGTTCGCTTTAAGAATATACCCAGCAGCAAGCTTGCTAGGATTTTCTGATTTAACAACAGCAGATGCATGCACTTTAATATTTGCTTCGTTTAAAGTGAAAAATGCCACAGGCCATGGATTAAAGGCGCGAATATTTCTTTCAAGTTGTTCGGCAGGTAGTTGCCAGTCAATCTTAGCTTCGTCTTTTGATAGCTTTTTGGCATAGCTTGCTAGTGTATTGTCTTGAACTTGAGGCGGCAACTCTTCCAATTTTGACAGGGTTTCAAGTAATGCTTTAGGGCCAATTTTCGCCAGTTTTTGATATAAGCTGGCGCTGGTATCTTGTTTGGTAATGGCAATGGAGTGCTTTAGTAACATAGCACCTGTATCTAAACCTTCATCCATTTGCATAACGGTTACCCCCGCTACTTTATCACCCGCCCATATGGAACGCTGAATTGGTGCGGCGCCTCGCCATTTAGGTAATAATGAACCATGCACATTAAGGCAGCCTAATTTGGGGGTATTTAATATTGCGCAGGGCAATATTAAACCGTAAGCAACCACAACCATGATATCGGCACCTAATTCAGCTAAGGTCTGTTGTGCTTCTGGTGTTTTTAAGGTTTGTGGCTGAAATACAGGAATATCATGTTCAACAGCTAGTTTTTTGACTTCGCTCGCCTGTAGTTTTTTACCTCTACCCGCTGGGCGATCTGGCTGACTGTAAACTGCAATGATCTCATGCTCTGAATTTATGAGAGCTTGTAAATGCAAGGCTGCAAATTCAGGGGTACCTGCAAATATTATTTTTAACGGCTTATTCAATTGTGGTTTAGCCTCTTGCCGCTAGTCGGGCTTCTTTTTCTAGTTTAGTTTTAATTCTTTTACGCTTAAGGGGGGATAAATAGTCTACAAATAATTTGCCATTTAGATGATCCAATTCATGTTGAATACAAATAGCCAGCAAACCATCCGCATCTAGAGTAAAAGGTTCGCCTGCTTTATCAAGGGCTGTAACCGTGATTTTTTCAGCTCTTTCAACCTGTGCATAATTATTGGGAACAGATAGGCAGCCTTCTTCACTGATGGTTGTACCTTCTTTATGGGTGATTTCTGGATTAATAAAAACCATAGGTGCATCTTGGTTTTCTGAGACATCCATGACCACTAATCGTTGATGTACATCGATTTGTGTTGCGGCTAAACCAATGCCGTTTTCGTCACGCATTGTTTCAAACATATCACTGATTAATGCAGTGATAGATTTATCAACTTTCTCGATTTTTTTCGCTACTGTGCGTAATCTCTCATCAGGAAAACGCAAAACATCTAATATTGCCATTGTATTATTCAACTATAATGAGCCGAGACTCAGGAACTAATGTAACCAATAGTAACTTTACGTTACAGTGAGGGAGTTAGTATTGGCGTGTGTATTATTTACTATACGATCAAATAGAATTGACTATTTAATTGGTTTCAAGCTGCGCTATTCTAGCGTAAATCGATCCAAAACATAATAGTCACTGCATCAAGGTGTATATAAGAATGACGAGCAAAAAAATAATTAGGTTGCTGATACTGCTGCTGATCATGCCAGTATATAGCTTCGCAGACAGTATTTTAGTCAAAGACACAGCCCCAGAAATATATGTTGTAAAAAAAGGCGATACCTTATGGGATATTTCCAATATGTATTTAGAGGAGCCTTGGCAATGGCCAGAGCTTTGGCGTACTAATGTTCATATTACCAATCCTCATCTTATTTATCCCGGTGACGAATTGCACTTGGTTAAAAATGAACAAGGTGAAAATGTACTTGAAGTAGTGAGAGAAATAGAAAAGCAGGAGATTAAACTATCTCCAGAAGGCGTTAAATCCTTTAAAACCCGAGAAGCGATACCGGCGTTGCCATGGTCCGTTATCAAACCCTATATTGAAAATGAGATGATTATGACGCAACAAGCTTATGATCGTCACCCGCATATTTTGGGAAATCAAGATGGTGCAGTGCGTTATGCATCTGATGATTTGGTGCTTGGCAAAGCGGGTCGCCGTTCTAAAGAAAACTTGAGCATCGTTAGAAAACAAAACGAGCTGCACGACATGGAAGGTAACTTTATAGGTTTGCAAGTGCGACATTTAGCCTCTGCAAAGTTAGTAGATGCAAATATAGGTAAGCAGAAACTCATTAAAATACTTAAGTCTAACTTAGAGGTTAAGCGAGGCGACAAAATTATACCAGCGGTTAACAATGAGCCTGATGAAATACAGCTTAAGGCTGCTGATGCCCAAAGAGGACATATTATTGATGACTTAGAACAACATAACTTATTAGGTAGATTTAATGTTGTTGTACTAGATATTGGTGCTGACCAAGTGTCTGCCGGTACTATTATGGGTATTTACAGTCAGGGGCCGAGAATAATTGACGGTAAACAACCCAAGTATGAAGGTGAAACGGATATGATCCGTAGTGCTTTCAATCAGGGAGATGAAATTAGTCAGCCTGCATTAAAAATTGGTGAAGTAGTGGTATTTAAAACTTTTGAAAAAGCGAGTTACGCACTGATTACCCGATCAGCTAAAGTGATTAAGAGAGGGATGATTGTAGCCAAACCTTAGCCCTTAAAAGGGCTAACTGCCTAGGGAGAAATTCATGCAACAGGATGTTGAAGTAGGTAGTAACGATAGAGGCGAGCTGGAAAATTGGTTGAAGTTGGTACAAATACCCAATTTTTCAGTGACAAGCTTAAAAAAGCTAGAGAAAAAGTGTGATGTGGGACTATCTGAATTGTTTACCACATCACCAGCCTTGCTTGAGAAAATGGGGTTTAATTCCCAGCAAATTAACGCAGTATTGAAACCTAATACCCAAGCTATTCAGGCTAGCTTGGATTGGCTCAGTGCAGCGAAAAACAGATTTTTAATCCACTTCGACCATCCTAGTTACCCTGACTTACTCAAACAGATTTCAAGCCCCCCTCCACTATTATATGGTTATGGAGATCCCAAACATTTAAGAAACTACCAAATTGCTATGGTAGGTAGTAGAAATCCTAGTCCTCAGGGAAAAGAAAATGCCAAATTTTTCTCACATCAATTAAGTCAATGTGGTTGGACAGTGACCAGTGGCTTGGCGCTAGGAATAGATGGTTTGTCTCATCAAGGAGCAGTACAAGGAGGGTATACCACTATCGCTGTACTAGGGACGGCTATTGATAAAATGTATCCGCGACGCCATATCAAGTTATCTGAGGAAATTTTGCATAATAATGGGGTGATTATTTCAGAATTTGCACCAAACACACCAGGGCGTCCAGAGTACTTCCCCAGACGAAATCGCATTATTAGCGGTTTGTCGCTTGGTACACTCATTGTTGAAGCGGCAATTAAAAGTGGCTCATTGATCACCGCAAGGTGTGCCTTAGAGCAAAACCGAGATGTGTTTGCGATACCCGGTAATATCCATAACCCAATGTCTGCCGGATGCCATTACCTGATCCAACAAGGGGCCAAGTTGGTGACATGTGTAAAAGACATTAATGAAGAGTTTCAGCATCTTTTTTTACCAGAGGTAAGCAAAATACAGCAAAAATCGGAAAATAATGGCTCACAAAGCTTGGCATCGGACAAATTGTTAGATAGTGTAGATTTTGAAGCAACGCCACTAGATATAGTAGCGCAACGCAGCGGCTTAGAAGTAACAGATGTAATGTCACAATTATTAGAATATGAATTGCGCGGTTTAGTTACCGCTGTTCCCGGCGGTTACATTAAATTGGGGGAAAAATAACATGTTCGATATCCTTATGTATTTATTTGAAAACTTTATCCATAGCGAAACTGAAATACGGGTCGATCAAGACGAGTTAACAGATGAGTTGGTGAGAGCGGGTTTTCATCACGACGAAATATACAAAGCACTATCTTGGTTGGAAAAGCTTGCGGCATTGCAAGAAACCGACATCAAACCCTATTTAGCTAAAGGCACTACTTCATTTGTTACTCGTATCTATACCCAAGATGAGGAAATGCGTTTAGATGTTGAGTGTCGTGGTTTTTTAATGTTTCTTGAGCAAATTCAGGTTTTAGATCCCTCTACTCGAGAGATGGTGATTGATCGTGTGATGGAAATTGATTCAAAAGAGTTCTGCCTTGAGGACATGAAATGGGTTGTGTTAATGGTGCTATTTAATGTCCCAGGAAAAGAAAACGCTTATGCTCAAATGGAAGAATTATTGTTTGAAGAGCCAGAAGGTCCTCTGCACTGATTGTTTCATGAATAAAAAATATGCGTGTTTTTTAGATGTCTAAGATTGATCACTCTCTGTTTTCAGGCAAAGCGTCTGAGCAAGCTTTTGGACCTTGTCCAAAATGTGCTGCCAAACTACAGGTTAGACGCGGTAAGTCTGGCGCTTTTATTGGTTGCAGTTGTTACCCAGATTGTGACTTTTCAAAACCCTTACACGAATACGAAAATGCCGAGATCAAAACCATTGATGGCTCTGCTTGTCCAGTATGCCAATCGTTATTGGTTATTAAAAAGGGGCGTTATGGGTTGTTTATTGGTTGCAGTGAATTTCCTGAATGTGATTACATTGAATCAAATCACAACAGTGAAGATACGCTACTTATCTGCCCATCCTGTAATAAAGGCCATATTAACAAACGAGCAAATAAGTTTGGCAAGTCATTTTATGCGTGTGATAATTACCCCAAATGTAAATACTTATTAAATTTTCCACCTGTTGATCACCCGTGCCCCAAATGCCATTGGCCGATTATGCAGCAGAAAAAAAGTAGCGGTGAAATTGAACTGGTTTGCCCACAAAAACGATGCCAATGTAAAATTCCTAAGCCTGAGTAACACCATATTTTTCGGCCCAAAAATTGGGTAGATTTCTTTAAAGCCACCTTAAATAGATATTAATCATGACCTCCTCTACAAACAAAGCTAAATCACATCTGTTAACGACTGCTGCAAAATTTTTATTCGTTTTGTTTTTGGTAATATACTTGGTTGTTTGGATAGCCTCGCCCTTGGTGGTTCGTCACTTTGCCAAAAATCCTTTGAACGAAATGGGTGTATCTTTGAGTGACGACAGCTCGGTGAGATTCAATCCTTTTACCAGTACGCTAACGGTAAGCGAGTTGACTTTGCTTGATGTCAATAAAAGCCAAGCCTTATCTGTTGAATACGCAGAAATCAGTGTGCATTTACATCGTTTGTTATTGAAAGAACTGTACGTATCGAAGTTTTTGTTAAGCGGCACCGAAGTTAAAATTGTCAAAGATAAGCAAAATTTAATTGTGGCAGGGGTTGACCTAACGGCTCGTTCTGAAGCCGAACAAGAGCTGCCTAAAGTTGAACAAAAAAGTGACGAACCACCTCTAGATTATACTGTGGTGATCCCCGAGTTAAGATTACAAAAAATATTGTTTGATGCCAATATCGATGGCACTTCGCAGCGGGTCTTGCTAAATCAGCTTGCGGTAACTGATAGTTCTTTGAGTATGCTAAAACAGCAGTTGTCGTTATCTATGGACGCACTTGTTAATAAAGCGCCAATGATGCTGACTTCAGATGTTTCTTTACAGGGGGGTACAGGCTCGATAGATAGTGCTTTCTCACTGGAGAAGTTTGACACCGAAACCTTAAGCCCTTTATTGACTGACTTAGGTGTGAGTATTTCAGGGGCATTTTCTGCCAACGGCAACCCTAAAGTGAATATTGGCGAAGAGAATATTGCTGTAACCAGTGAGCAAATAGTCGTGTCTGTAGCAGCTCTTAATCTCAACTATGCCCCTTGGATTGTAGAAGGCGCTAGTGATGTGGTTACAATCGATAATTTAAACATCACAGCCTTACCAAGTGGCGATGTGCAACAACTGAGCGCGACAGTTGGCACTCGGTTAAAACAAGGCAATATAGGATTAAAATCCCATGACAACAGTGTGGCGAATTGGGAGGATATAAGTTTATCTACCGACTTACAGCTGGTGGACATGCAGCCGAATATTGTGATTGAACGGGTGCAAGTGAATGGGCTTAACTTGTCTGAAAACCGCCAAATAGCGGAGTCTTTGCCTATGCTTAGCGTCGGGCAACTCGCGGTTTCAGATGTGCAATTTTCCGATAATCACCTGAAAATAGACACTATCTCTATGGCTGGGTTAAAAACAGATATAAGAGTGAACCCAGATAAAAGCATTCACGGTTTGGTTGATACCACAGCATTAACATCCGTGCCTCAAGATGAAGCAACTGCGCCTGAAGATGTTGCTGAACCAGAACAAACACCAGGGTTAACCCTTGAATTAGGCAAGTTTTTACTAGCCGATGCCGCGTTTGTTCACATCAATGACCAAAGCGTGTCACCTGCTTACGAGCATAAAATTACCATTGAAAAGCTACAAGCGGGGCCATTTGATAGTACCAATAGTGAGTTAGAAAGCCCTTTTGAGTTGCTGGCCACAGATGAAGGCTATCTCAAAATTGATGCAAAAGGGCATGTGATGTTATTTGCAGACAAACTGAACGCCTTAGTTAATGCCAATGTCAGTGAGTTAAATTTGCCCGCTGTATCACCTTACGTAAAAGATGGGCTAGGTTTTGAGATGAAAAGCGGTCAGCTTGATGTTGATATTGAAGTCGTCGTAAAAGACGATGCAATAGACGGAAAGACTAAGCTGTTTATGCGGGGGATTGATATGTCCAGCGCCGATGAGGTGGAGCAAGGAACAATCAAAGAAGGTAAAGCTATGCCGCTGAATGTCGCCTTAGGTATGTTGAAAGACGACCAGGGCAATATTGACTTAGGTGTGCCTTTACGAGGCAATGTCAGTGAGCCTTCTTTTGGCGTTGAGAGTTTCTTAGGGTTAGTATTAAAAAAAGCCGCCATGTCTCAGGCTAAGAGCTATTTAATGAATACTTTTGTTCCATATGCCTCTGTGGTTTCGGTAGCCATAACGGGCGCAGAGTATTTGCTAAAAGTAAGGTTTGAACCATTGATTTTTCAAACCGGCGAGGTTGGCTTAACCGAAGAGAACCAGCAATATTTGAGCGAACTCGTGTTATTTATGAACGACAAGCCCAAGTTACAGCTAAAAACCTGTGCTATTGGTACTTATGCCGATTTATCTTTAGCTGCAGAAACAGTACTAAATTCAGATCAAAAAGCATCACTTAAAGCCATGGGATCTAAGCGACAAGATAACTTGAAACGATACTTGATTGAGCAAGGCATTGCCTCTTCTCGGATTTTATTCTGTGCGCCAGAGCTAGATACGGCAGCGGATGCACAGGCACGAATTGAGCTAAAAACGGACTAAATCAAGATACATGAACCAGCTATCAAACAGCGAAGACAACAAACTGATCCTAGAGACTTTACTGGCAGGGGGCATACTCGCTTACCCAACAGAGTCAGTATTAGGGTTGGGTTGTGATCCAGATAATGAAGGTGCAGTTCAGCAGTTATTGACGTTGAAAAAGCGCCCAATAGAGAAAGGCTTGATCTTGGTGGCAAATACGTATTCGCAATTACTGCCTTACGTGGATGATGCAAAAATTCCCATGCAGATGCGTAGCGAAATATTTTCTAGTTGGCCAGGTCCAGTTACTTGGCTTCTTCCCGCTGCCGAGCAAGCGCCTAAATGGGTTACCGGCAATAGTGACTTAATCGCTGTACGTGTGAGTCAACACCTTGTCGTACGTCAATTATGTGAGCAATTTGGCAAGCCTTTGGTTTCTACCAGTGCTAATGTGTCTGGAAAGCCCCCCGCTATAAATGCTAAACAACTATATCAACAATTTGATGAAAGCCTATATCTAGTAAAAGGGCAGGTTGGTGGGGCAAGTAAACCCAGTAAAATCCGTCACGGAAATTCAGGAAAAACCATAAGAGACAATTAGTTAGATGACAACAGATTCAATGCCAGATATACAAAAAGTAAAAGAATATTTGCTAAAACTGCAAGATAACATTTGCCAAACCTTAGAGTTGGTGGATGGTAAAGGCAGTTTTGTAGAAGACAAATGGCAGCGCGAACTAGGTGGTGGCGGCCGCACTCGAGTGCTAACAGATGGCAAACTTATTGAACAAGGCGGTGTTAATTTTTCTCATGTGTTTGGTGGAGAGTTACCAGCATCCGCCACAGCGGCCAGGCCAGAGCTCGCTGGAAGAAGCTTCCAAGCAGTTGGTGTGTCCTTAGTTATTCACCCTCATAATCCTTATATACCCACAACTCATGCGAATGTACGTTATTTTGTTGCCGAGAAACCTGGCGAAGAACCTGTGTGGTGGTTTGGTGGCGGATTTGATCTCACTCCTTTCTACCCTTTTTATGAAGATGTGGTGCATTGGCATACAGTCGCCGATAAACTTTGCTCACCTTTTGGGAATGATGTTTATGCAAAATATAAAAAGTGGTGCGATGACTATTTTTATTTAAAACACCGAGACGAAACCCGTGGTGTTGGTGGCTTATTTTTTGATGATTTAAATGAACAGGGTTTTGAAAAGAGTTTTAAATTTATGCAAGCCGTAGGCGATGGCTTTCTAGATGCTTACGTGCCCATTGTAGAAAAACGTAAAGACCTTGCTTTTGGTGAAAAAGAGCGAGAATTTCAATTGTACAGACGTGGGCGTTACGTAGAATTCAACTTGGTATTCGACAGAGGCACCTTATTTGGACTGCAATCTGGTGGTCGCACCGAATCAATTTTAATGTCGATGCCACCACTCGCACGATGGGAATATAGTTACCAGCCTGAGCCTGATAGTAAAGAAGCCGATTTATACACCAACTACTTACATCCTAGAGAATGGATCTAGTGAATAAACTTACGGTTTTCGGCAACCCCATAGCCCAAAGTAAATCACCTTTTATTCATCAAATGTTTGCTAAACAAGCGGGTCTAGAGGTTGAGTATGATCGTACCTTGGCAACCAAAGAAAACTTTATCTCAGAATTATCAAAGTTTTTAGCCGATCCTAATGCAAGAGGTTGCAATATCACCTCTCCATTTAAAGAGCAAACAGCTGAATGGGTCGATGAATTATCTGCCGCCGCAAAAATAGCGGGTGCGGTGAATACCGTCATTAAAAAAGCAGATGGCACATTTATCGGAGGCACCACAGACGGTATAGGATTAGTTCAAGACTTACAGCGTCTAGGTGTACAAATCAAGGGCGCTCGGATTTTATTGTTAGGCGCTGGTGGTGCCGCTAGAGGTGTCTTGCAATCTATCTTTACCCTAGAACCTGCCTTACTCGTCGTAGCCAATCGAACTCAAGAAAAAGCTAAACTGTTAGCTTCTTTGATACCCCAAGACAATTTTAAGGGGGTGGGACTAAGCCAATTAGATGAAGTGCAACAGCCCTTCGATCTTATTCTAAATTCCACTTCTGCTAGTTTGACCGGAGAGTTACCCGCTATCCCAGATTCAGTCGTAAGCAAGAGTACATGGGTTTACGATATGAGTTACGGCGATAAACCCACAGTATTTTTGCAACATGCAGATAAGCTCGGGGTAACCAATACGTTTGATGGACTCGGTATGTTAGTAGGGCAAGCGGCAGAAAGTTTTTACTTGTGGACGGGGTTTCGTCCTGATGTTGAGCCTGTTATAAAAGCTCTTAGAAATAACTTATGAATCAAGCGATTCAAGTTTTAGATGGTTGCATCTATATAGAAACGAAAAAAGCACTTCAAGTGGATGTTATGGTCGCTGGGCAAATGTTGGTCTGCTATATAAGCGGAAAGGATAAAGAGAGCCTGATGTCTATTTACAGGGCCAAGCAGTTTGAAATAGAAGAATTGATTGAACAACAAGGTTTACAAGAGAAATGGAATTCAGACGGTGAAATATGGCTCACCGCCGACGCAATAAATGTATATTAAATCTACTTAGCCTCTGCAATATACTCATCTTTAAGTTTCACGTAGTTTAAAGCCGACTGTTTTAAAAAAGCCACTTCACTTTCTTTTAGGCGTCTTGCTTGTTGTGCTGGGTTACCTTTATATAAATAGCCACTTTTCAGGGTCTTGTTAGGAGGTACTAATGTACCTGCTCCGATGAACACATCATCCTCTACTACTGCACCGTCCATGATAATAGTGCCCATACCCACTAATATGCGATCACCTAAGGTACAACCATGCAACATACATTTATGTCCTACTGTCACATCCGCTCCAATAACAAGCGGAAACCCAAGAGGATTAGCCTCGCTAGTTCTAGAAACGTGTAATACAGTGCCATCTTGCACATTAGTCCTGGCACCTATTCTTATATAATTAACATCGCCTCTAGCGGCAACCAACGGCCAAATGCTGACATGCTCGGCACATTCAACATCGCCTACCACTACTGAAGAAGCATCTATATAGCAATGCGCCCCTAAAAATGGGCTTCTTGTCTTGTATGTTCTAATTGTCATCTCTGTTCTACCAAAATTCTTTGAAATAGATGATATCAAAAACAAAACACGACTTATGCGTTAAAATTGCAGTTTTAACACTCTATTTGTTGGCTATTTAAGCAAACAAACATTTATTTCAAATAAGTGCTTGCATAGGAATCTGTTCTCTCTATAATGCGCCCTCGCTTCAAGGGAGACCACT
>NZ_CAKZKO010000155.1 GCF_937123705.1 uncultured Paraglaciecola sp.
CGACTTTCTTTGGTGGCTACGCCACTGCTTTCTCGCCTGTAAAGTTTCAGCTGAAAATGGCTTATTTTAGGGACAAACGACCGTCACGGATTTAGTTTTATGACATACAAAACATAGAGTCACTGGGTTCCCGATAACAGCATTCGGGAACGACCTTAGTTGTTTTCACGGGGGTAGGTCGTCCTCGCGCATGCGGGGACCCAGCGACTTTACAGTTGCTTCAAACACGGATGGCGGAAGGTAGAATCACGCAGGAGCAGTTATCGAGAAGCCTGTAAGCGCCAGCGCATGCTTTTATGCCCTAACTGGCTTAAGGCCCCCCTTATCCATTCGTCTTTCTAAACTTACTGATCAACTGATTCGTCGACCCATCAAAGCCTAATTCGGCATCGGTGTTGACGAGTTTATCTAACACTTGATTACCTAACTCTTTACCGAGTTCTACACCCCACTGATCAAAGGAATTCACCCCCCAAATCGCGCCTTGAACAAATACTTTGTGTTCGTACATGGCGACCAACGCTCCTAGCGTTTTGGGATCGAGTTGTTGGAATAATAGGGTATTACTGGGTTTATTGCCGGGCATGGTTTTGTGGGTGGCAAGGGATTCAAGGGTGGTATCGTCCAAGCCTTTTGATGCGAGATCGGCTTTGCATTCCTCAAAGGTTTTACCTTGCATTAAGGCTTGGGTTTGACCAAAACAGTTTGACGCTAACATAGCGTGATGTGCTGCATTTTTATTGGGAACATTGAGGGGCAACATAAAATCTGCGGGTATTAAACTTGTACCTTGATGGATCAGCTGGTGGAATGAGTGTTGGCCATTGGTGCCTTCACTTCCCCAAATAATCGGGCCTGTGGCATAGTCGACTGCGGTTTGGGAGCCTGCGATTCGTTTACCGTTACTTTCCATGTCGAGTTGTTGCACATAAGCAGGGAAGCCTCTTAGGTAATGATAATAAGGCAATAACACCTGGCTTTGCGCATCGAAAAAGTTTACGTACCACACCCCAAGTAACGCTAAAATCATTGGCAGGTTTTGTTCCATAGGCGCGTTTTGGAAATGTTCGTCCATGTCAAACGCACCTTGCAACATAGCGCGGTAGTGGTCGTAGCCTATTGTTAATGCAATGGGCAAACCTATGGCCGACCAAAGTGAATAACGGCCGCCGACCCAATCCCATAAAGGGAAAATATTCTCTGCATCCATACCAAATTCGGTTGCGGCTTGGATATTTGATGACACCGCAATAAAGTGTTTGGCGATATCTTGTTGTGTACCGCCTTCCTCCAAGAACCACGCTTTGGCCGTTAAGGTATTTTGTAAGGTTTCTTGGGTAGTGAATGACTTAGATGACATCACCACTAAGGTTTCCCGGTGATCAATCGAGGCTAAAACATCTTGTATATGACAGCCGTCAACATTGGCCACATAGTGAACTTTTACCCCAGCAAACCAATAAGGTTTAAGGGCTTCTGACATGATTTTAGGGCCAAGAAAAGAGCCACCTATACCAATAGCTACAATTTCTTTTAGCGGTTTGCCGGTATAACCTTTACGTTTACCACTGTGAACACTTTTCACAAAGTCTTGAATTTTTTGTTGGCAGGCTAACACATCGGGCATGACGTCTTGTCCGTCTACCAACACAGGTTTGCCTGAAAAGTTACGTAAAGCAGTATGTAATACCGCACGTTGTTCGGTGTGATTGATTATCTCGCCTGCAAACATCGCCTGACGTTTTTTATTAACCTGACATTCTATTGCAAGTGCTTGTAAGGCTTGCATCACCTCATCTGTAATCAGATTTTTGGAGAAGTCTAACTCAATACCACAAGCACTTTTAGTCAACTTTTCAGCACGTTGTGGGTCTGCAGTAAACCAATCACGCATATGCTGGGCTTTTATTTGCGTGGCTATGTTTTCAAGGTTTTTCCACTCAGGTGATGCGGTTAGTGCTGTCATTTTATTTTCTCAATTTGGAGTAAAGATTAGATGCGGTGATTTCTTAGACTACAAAACAAAAAAAAGCGCCAAGTCCGACGCTTTTATTTGGCATAAGTTCGCTTATAGATAACTTCTTAACATAGTTTCTAGCTTAACTTGGTCGGCTGCAAAATTGCGAATACCTTCAGACAATTTTTCGGTGGCCATGGCATCTTGATTCATTTCCCAGCGGAACTGGGTTTCGGTTAACGGTGCACCTGGTGTTTTAGTGGTGCCGTTATCTCTTAACTTAACCGGCAAGGGAGCATTCGATTGTGACAACTCTTCCAATAAACCTGGGCCAATAGTTAAGCGGTCACAACCGGCTAATTCGGTGATTTCGCCAGTATTACGGAAGCTGGCACCCATAACCACGGTTTTGTAGCCATGATCTTTATAGTAATTATAAATTTTCGTAACAGATAACACGCCAGGATCATCGGCAGAAGTATAATCTGTTTTACCGGTACTCTTTTTAAACCAATCAAGAATACGGCCAACAAAAGGCGAGATTAAAAACGCACCGGCTTCGGCACAGGCTTGAGCCTGAGCAAAACCAAACAACAAAGTAAGATTACAGTTGATGCCTTCTTTTTCGAGCACTTCAGCGGCGCGAATGCCTTCCCAAGTAGAGGCCAATTTAATCAGAATACGGCTTTTGTCTATGCCGGCTTCTTTATACAGCGCAATCAATTTGTGGGCTTTTTCGATACTAGCGGCGGTGTCGAAGGATAAGCGAGCATCCACTTCAGTAGAAATGCGCCCCGGTACGATATTCACTATATCGGTGCCAATAGTCACAGATAATTTGTCACCTGCATCGATGATTTGCTGTTCGGCGTCAGTGGATTGTTGTTTCGCCCATGCAACAGCGTCTTCAAGGTGAGACTTGTACTGCGGCATCTCGGCAGCTTTAAGTAACAAAGATGGATTAGTTGTGGCATCGACCGGTTGGTACTTTTTAATGGCTTCAACATCGCCTGTGTCAGCCACAACTGTGGTGATGTCGCGTAGTGCTTGTAATTGGTTAGACATAGTATTCTCTGTAGGTAATGACGCTAAATTGCAATCACGTTGTTTTGCCTATAGCTTGTCAAAATTGTGAGTAAATTTACACTAGCAAGCTGGCATATCTTATGTGTGATTAATGATAACAAGAAAGTGCGAGGGGTTACCTTAAAAATATTTAAAGGATTCATTCTTAGCGAGGCTACAAGGCAAAGAAAATTCAAATCCAACTTGTATTTGCCAGTCTTTCCCACATATTGGCTACAGCAGTTTGTAAACTTCAGTTTATCATTACAGGATCTCATTACATGTTAGTTGTTATCTCGCCCGCCAAAAATCTCGACTATGACACCCCAGCGCCTACTAACGCTTTCACTCAGCCCGAGATGTTGGATGATTCACAAAGGTTAATTAAACACTGCCGTAAATTAAGCCCAGCTAAGATTGGCTCGTTAATGAAAATTAGCGACAAATTGGCAGGCCTAAACGCCGACCGTTATGCTAGTTGGCAGACCCCTTTTGGTGTGACTAATGCCAAGCAAGCGTTACTAGCCTTTAACGGCGATGTATACACAGGGCTGGACGCAGGCTCATTTAGTCAACAAGACTTCGACTACGCGCAACAACATTTACGCATATTGTCTGGATTATATGGTGTATTACGTCCACTCGATTTAATGCAAGCCTATCGATTAGAAATGGGTACTAAGTTAGATACAGGTAAAGATAAAAATTTGTATCAATTTTGGGATGAGCGCATTAGCCATAAGCTGAATCAAGCAATAAATAGCCAAGGAGATAATGTTTTGATTAACTTGGCCTCTAACGAATATTTTAAGGCGGTTAAACCTAAGGCGTTAGATGCAGATATTTACACACCTGTATTTCAAGACTGCAAAAATGGCCAGTACAAAGTGATCAGCTTCTTTGCCAAAAAAGCCCGAGGCATGATGGCTAGGTATATTCTGCAAAATCAATTAACAGAGGTGAAACAACTTCAAAATTTCGATACCGCTGGCTATCGTTATGCGCCTGAAAAAAGCCACGGTCAAGAGTTAGTATTTACCCGTGAAGAACAATAACTACTTTAAGCAAAATATTCTCTGTGGGTAATTGCAACTAATGCCAGACTCATTCGAGGGATTTATCCTAACCGCTCGTAGCATAGAGCGCCAAGGGAAAACCTATATTGAATGTTGGTTTCAGACTGAAAATGGTGTTGTAAAAGGTTGCTCTCCGGCCCAGCAGGGAGTGTTTTTTATTCATCAAGACGACGCACCTCTAGCCACACAGTTACTCGCCAAAGAAGGCATACAGCATAGCGTTAATCCCTTAGCGTTAAAGACCTTCGAACACCAAGGGGTCACTGCCGTGTATTTTGATAAGGTGCACGGGTTATTTAAGGCAAAAGCATTACTCAAGCAACACCACATCATTTGTTTTGAAGATGATATTCGCCTAACCGAGCGTTATTTGATGGAGCGTTTTGTCTATGGCAGTGCGGTTTTTACTGGGTCATCGGTGGCCACACCAAACGCTGCTAAGCATATTGAAATCACCCATATGCAATGTAAGCCTAGTAACTTTGTCCCCACATTTAGCCAGTTATCCATAGATATTGAATGCAGCGAGCAAGGCGAGTTGTTTTCAATAGGTTTGGCAAGCGACAGCTATCAAGCGGTGCTGATGATAGGCCAAGCTCAACAAGGGCCAGATTGGATCTCTTGGGTAGATAACGAAAAAGCCTTATTACAGCAATTTGTGAAACAAGTGGCACAAATCGATCCTGACATCATCATTGGCTGGAATGTGGTGAATTTTGATTTTCGTTTACTGATCAAACGCGCCGCTTTGCATCAGGTCGAATTAACCTTAGGACGAGATAACCAAGCTATTTTATGGCGGGATGCCAGAAATGAAGTGAATCAAGGGTATATCACTATGCCCGGCCGCGTAGTGGTAGATGGCATAGATGCCCTAAAAACAGCCACCTATCAGTTCGATAGTTTTAGCCTAGAAAACGTGGCACAAACCTTATTAGGCAAAGGCAAAAAGACCGACGATGTTGAGAACAGACTGGCGCAAATTGCACAGGATTTTAAACACAACAAAGTCAAATTAGCCGAATACAATTTGCAAGATTGCCAGATAGTATTGGATATTTTTGCTCACACTAAAGTGCTGGAATTTTTAACTCTACGCAGCCAATTAACCGGCCTTGAGTTAGACAGAATGGGCGGATCTGTCGCGGCTTTTGTTAATTTGTATTTACCCAAATTACATCGAGCAGGCTATATCGCACCCAATCGCCCAGAGGATGGTGGCTTAGCCAGTCCTGGTGGTTATGTGATGAATTCCAAACCTGGGTTATATCAAAATGTGTTGGTGCTGGATTTTAAGAGCTTGTATCCGTCAATCATGCGCACCTTCAAAATAGACCCACTTGGATTAGTAGAAGGGTTAAAGTCACCAGAAGATGCCATAGAAGGTTATCGCGGCGCTAAATTCAGCCGTGATAAACACTTTTTACCCGACATTATTACCTCGCTGTGGCAGCAACGAGACCAAGCTAAAAAAAACCAAGACGCAGCGCGCAGCCAAGCCATTAAAATTTTAATGAACTCATTTTATGGGGTATTAGGCTCAGGTGGCTGCCCTTTTTATGACACCCGCTTAGCCAGCTCTATCACTATGCGTGGCCATGACATTATGCAAACCACAGCAAAATGGATAGAGCAGGCAGGTTATCAAGTGATTTATGGGGATACCGATTCGACCTTTGTATGGTTAGACGGAGAATATAGCAGCCAACAAGCTAATCAGATTGGCCAGTCGCTGGTCTTAGATATTAACCAAAAATGGCAGCAGACTATCCAGCAAGAGCATAAGCTAAGCTGTGAACTCGAAATCGAATTTGAAACCCATTTTAGTCAATTTCTCATGCCCACCATTCGCGGCTCAGAGCTCGGCAGTAAAAAACGCTATGCCGGTGTTAAAACCAGCAAAGAGGGTGATGAATTGGTATTTAAAGGTCTAGAAACCGTGCGCTCAGATTGGACTCAATTGGCGAAGGATTTTCAACTTAAGTTATACAAAATGGTGTTCAAGGGACAAAACGTAAGCGATTACTTACACGAAATCATTGACGAAACCTGGGCCGGTAAACTTGATGACAACTTAGTTTATCGTAAACGTATTCGCCGCAGATTGGATTTGTATGTTAAAAATGTACCGCCACATGTAAAGGCCGCGAGGCTGGCTGATCAACAAAATCAGGCACTGGGAAAACCCCTTAAATACCAACACAAAGGTTGGATTGCGTACGTAATCACCCTCAACGGCCCCGAACCCATAGAATACCTCAGCAGCCCCATTGATTACGAACACTACGTAGACAAACAAATCAAACCCATAGCCGAAGGTATTTTGCCCTTTATCGGTTTATCCTTTGCCGATATGACCAGCAAACAAATGGGATTGTTTTAGAACGGCATTTATTCGAGGGAAGCGCTAAAGATAGAGCATCGGCTGCGCCGACTTTCTTTGGTGGCTACGCCACTGCTTTCTCGCCTGTAAAGTTTCAGCTAAAAATGGCTTATTTTAGGGGCAAATGGCCGTCACGGATTTAGTTTCATGACATACAAAACATAAAGTCACTGGGTTCCCGATAACAGCATTCGGGAACGACCTTAGTTGATTTCACGGGGGTAGGTCGTCTTCGCGTATTCTGGGACCCAGCGACTTTACAGTTGCTTCAAGTGCGGATGGCGGAAGGTAGAATAACGCAGGAGCAGTTATCAAGATGCCTGTAAGCGTTAGCGCATGCTAGTTTATGCCTTAGTGGGCGCTGCCCTCTCTTGCAGGTTTCGAATTAATAAAGCTAAAGATAAAAAAACAGCATCAAATCAAAGATTTGATGCTGTTTTGAATCTAATTTTTGCGAAGCTAGAAACTACTTCCTATTTCTTATTCGATAAAAACACAATCAAATCAACCATATCCGCTTGGTTCATGTCGCGGGTGAAGGTGGCTTGGAATTTACCGTTTACAATAAAGGTGGGTACACTGCGAACGTGTTTACGGTATTGTTGAATCGCTTTGTTGTTCATTTTTAAGCGGCTATTGACCCCAAAACTTTTCATCATTTTGTCGAATTCTGCTGCTTCAACGCCGTTTACAACAAAGATATTCTTTAAGTCTTTGATGCCAGCCAATGATGAACGAGATACATGAATATAATTAAAAATGGCTTTATTAAGCTCGGTATCTCTTTTCAGTTCTCTGCCTATCATCATGGCTTTGGTGGCATCGTCTTGAATGGCAGCGCTGGTAAAGCCCATAAAGTTTACGTGGACTTTTTTAAATTGCACGTCATCGGCAAGTTCACTTTTGATATCTTTAACTATGGGTTCAAATCTAAAGCAGTGTGGGCACCAGAATGAAAAGAACTCTAATACTTCTTTCTTGTCAGTCGCTGTATCAGAAATAACAGTATAATGTGTGCCTTCACGCCATTTCTCTTGGGCGCAGGCCTGAAGTGGCAATAACAACATAACACTTAGGATCAATAATATTTTTTTCATAACTTCTCACAACTCATTTTAAAATTATTTGCAGATTAGCATAGCTGATAGGAATTGCCGATAGCATTATGTAACCAGTGATGAATTAGTGGCGTTTACAAAGCTAAAGGTGGCTCTTGTAATGATGAAAACTGTTCCTTGAGGCCTAGAACTTGCTGCTCCCAGTATTTGGGGTCGGCAAACCAAGGAAAGGCTTGTGGAAATGCTGGATCTTGCCAGCGTTTTGCAAGCCATGCCATGTAGTGCACCATGCGCATGGCGCGCAACGGTTCGATTAAAGCCAATTGGGTGTTATCGAAGTCGCAAAACTCTTGGTAGGCTTCGATTAAGGTGTCCATTTGTATAAATTGTTGTTGCCTGTCGCCAGATAACATCATCCATAAGTCTTGAATGGCAGGCCCATTTCTGCAGTCGTCTAGATCAACAAAAGTCGGGCCATCGCGCCATAAAATATTGCCTGGATGACAGTCGCCGTGCAGTCTAATGTTGGCTGAACCTTCGTATAGTGATAGAGCTAAATCCACAACTTGCTGTAAAATGGTGAAAAAGGGATTGTGCAAGCTTGAAGGAATAAGGGAGCTACTCTGTAATTCTTGCAACGGTAAAAGCAAATGCTCTTGGGTACTAAAAGTGGGCCTATGGATAAACTTAGCACTTTTGGCAACGGCATGAATACGACCAATAAAACGCCCCATCCACTCGAGGTGATCTAAATTATCTACTTCAAATTGCCTGCCACCAACTGATGGAAACAGAGCGAAATAGAACCCCTCATGGCTATGTAGGCTTTGCCCATTATGACGCATGGGGGCGACAACGGGAATTTCATGGGAGGCCAACTCTATTGAAAAATCATGTTCTTCTTGAATTTGTGCTTGGCTCCAACGCTGGGGCCGATAAAACTTGGCAACATAGCGTTTTTGATCTTGGGCGACAAATTGATACACCCTGTTTTCGTAACTATTGAGTGCCAACAAGCCAGATTCAACCAAAATGCCTTGAGATTCAATCGCATCGAGAATTAAGTCGGGATTGAGCCCAGAGAAATCAAAAGTACTCACAAATCGGGATACAAGAACTTACTGATTTCTTGCACCTTAACGGGGCTGTGGCTGGCATCGATTGACTCTACTCTAAAGTTGAACTCTGTGGACTCTTTGGTTAGCTTGTTTGGGTTAATAGCAATACTTAACGGTACGTTCAATACTTCCCCACCAGCTACTGTTGCTTCATTTTCTCCAATATAAGTATGGCCCTCAAGATTATCAACATATATACGATAGTGCTGGGTGAACTGAGATTTATTGAGAATTTTTAAGGTAAATATATTTTCAATTAGCCCGTTTCCTGTTTCGCGATATAAGGGCACTCTGTCTTTTATAATATCAATTTCTAAAGGTTTTCTGGATAGGATTTCAGCCACTAGCAAGCCACACATTAAGGTTAATACCAGAGCATAACCGATTAATTTGGGTCTAAATATTTTTGTCGTGCCACCCGCCAATTCTGTTTCTGAGGTGAAGCTGATTAAGCCTTTGGGATAATTCATTTTTTCCATAACACCATTGCAAGCATCCACGCAGGCACCGCAGTTGATACATTCGTATTGCAAACCGTTGCGGATATCTATACCAGTTGGGCAAACTTGCACACATAAATTACAATCGATACAGTCACCTAAGTTATTCTGTTGATTTTCTTCACGACTGACTTTGCGCCCTCTGGGACCACGTTTTTCTCCTCTTGAAGTATTATAAGCCACAGTAAAAGTATCTTTATCGAACATAGCCGATTGGAAACGAGCATATGGGCAGATATGGGTACACATGATTTCACGCATCCAGCCGGCATTTCCGTAAGTACAGAGCGTAAAAAATAACACCCAAAAAACGAGCCAAAAACTACTCGAAAAAGTGAAAAACTCTATAAATAGTGTGCCGATCGGGGTGAAGTATCCTACAAAAGTAAGCGAGGTTAATAAGGCAGTGCCGACCCAAGCAAAGTGCTTTAGGGTTTTGCGCCACATCTTGTCAAAGTCCATGGGTCTTTGATCTAGCTTCATACGTTTGTGGCGACTGCCTTCAATTTTTTCTTCAAACCAGATGAATATAAAGGTCCAAGTAGTTTGTGGGCACATAAATCCGCACCAAACACGACCCGCAAAAGTAGTGACAAAAAATAGCGCAAAAGCGGCCACCATCATAATCCACGCCAGTAACGTTAAATCCTGAGGCCATAAAGTTAAGCCAAAAATATTAAAGCGTTGTGCGCTTAAATCGAACAGTATTGCTTGAGCGCCATTGAACTGTATCCAAGGAAGTATCGCAAAACTCCCTAAAAAAAATAATCCAAAAAATCGACGAATATTTTCCAGCATACCCGTCACTGCGCGTACGTATATTCTATTACGCGGCGTGTAGGTGTTGTCGTGTTTACTGGTATCTGGTCGATGTACTTTTACGGGTGAGATGTTTTTGACCGGAATTCGCTCACTCATTAGATATCCTTGGAAAAATCAAAAGAAAGTTAGAGCATAATGGTTAAATGTGCTCTGAAATCTGAGGTATTGTATCAGTATGTTTATCCTTGTGCTTGATCCCTATCATGATTTTTGGCCAATATTGCTATGGTATTCGTGATTATCACAAAGCATAACAATTGGTTATGTTTTTGAGCGCTTTTTTAACGTAATATAGGGGCATTATGATATTTGAATAGTTTTCGAGTCGCGCTACATGTTGCGTTTTATAGTGGTTACCTTTGAAGTTTTGGCGTTGATAGTTATTTTACGCAGCGCTTTTGTGCAGTTTTGGTTGTCTGATGTGCAAACCAGTACATCAGAGTGGATGGAAGGGATCTCACTGACCATAGATAATCAACAGTTGACTAAATTCAGAGAAGACATATCAACTCAAATGCAAGATTTAAGTGAATCCCAGACCGAGTATTTGCTTAAAATTACCAGTTCCAAAGCAGCGCTCCATAAATTTAATCTACTTTATTGCCATGCAGGAGATAAAAACCCGTATATATACGGTACCAATCTGCGGTATGTTTGCGGTGAAATATACCGCAAAGAGATTTTAAAAGAATATAAATAACCTGTTGCAGCTTAATTGAAAGGGCTAGGTAAGCTAATAATAAACTTGGCTCCGCCCAATTTACTGTCGACTACAATGCAATCTCCTTGATGCCAATCAACAATTCTTTTTACAATTGCTAAGCCAAGACCCGCACCACCTTTTTGCCTATCGCGACTTTCATCGGGACGAAAAAACGGTGAAAATATCTTTTTCCGCATTGCCTTAGGTACGCCTCTACCATCGTCTTCTACACAAATCTGAATCACATCTTGTTGTTTGATAATACGTATTTGTAACATCTGATTTGCATAGCGTTTGCCGTTTAATACTAAATTTTCTATGGCACGTTCGATAAAATGCTCGTCGGCTAGAACGTGGGCATCATCACCAAACACCTCGACCTTTAAGTTGGCCAGATGGCTATCTTTCAAGCGATTTATTAATTGCTGGCACAATTGTTTGATGGGAATTTCAGCTAAGTTCATCTCGGGTATACGAGCATCGGTACTGGCGTAATCGAGCATTTCTTGTACCAGATTTTCTAACTCGTTTACGTCCTGTTGCATACCTTTCCAAGGTTCGCTTTGTTCAGAAGGTGCCATGGCTAAAGCAAACTTTAATCTGGCAAGCGGTGTGCGAAACTCGTGTGTTACTGCTCCACTAAGCTCTCTTTGATTTTGCATCAGTTGTTTGATTTGCAGCCCCATACTGTTAAGTGATTTTGCAATAGGGTAAATCAATGAGGTGGGGCTAATGTGATTTTGTACAATGCCGCCATCAGGCATGACCTTAGAGACGGTTTTTTCAAGATTAGATAAGTCTCGCCATAATGGCCAGATCCAAAAGGCAATCACAGCACCTAACAACAAAAAAAACAGGATGCTGTATGTCAAAAATTGCCCTGAATCGGGTCGGGTAACCGGTAAAGATATTTCTAAGAGCTGCGTGTTGTTATCCAAAATGTATATGTATTCAGAAATATCTGAGTCACTTAGGACTATGGCCAAACCGCTATTTAGCTTGCCTAAATTATCTTCTGACCAAGCAATATCGCCTATATCGAGTACTTTGTAAGTACCACCTAAGGTCTGAATGAAGTTTGGCATATTCACATTTTGTTGTTTAGCCGCTTCGAATACAGGGCCTAACAGTTGGGTTGCAGATGTTTCTGATTGGGTGAAAAATATGCGTTCTAGGCCCGCGCTCAAACCGACTAACGAAAGAGCGATAAACAAATACAAACTAACAAATAGGCGAGCCATTGTGGTTAGTCATCCCATGCATCTGCGACAAAAAAGAAACCTTTGCCCCAAATGGTTTTAATTCTATAAGGGTGTTGGCTATTGTCTTGTAGCTTTTTACGTAGGCGAGAAATACGCACATCGGCACTGCGATCTAATCCGTCATATTCCCGTCCAATCACCTCTTTATACAAGGTTGTGCGGTCGACTAAAGTTGAAGGGTTTTCAGCCAATTTCCATAACATGTCAAACTCATGGCTGGTTAATTGCACATCTTTGCCTTGAAGATGGGCTGAGCGCGTTGAACGTTCAATGGTAAGTTGTCCGTATTGCAAAGTTTGGTTGCTAATATTGGAATGCTTAGGTTCGGTATTTCGCCGTAACAATGCGTTGATCCTCGCCAGTAACACTCTTGGTTCAACTGGTTTAATGATGTAATCGTCGGCGCCTATTTCTAAACCAAACACTTGGTCAAAATCATCATTTTTCGCTGTCATAAATAATAAAGGCCCAGAGTAAAAGGGTCTTATTTTATTACACAAAGTAAAGCCATTATCGCCAGGTAACATTACGTCCAAAATCAATATGTCGGGAGGCGAAGTCTGAATATGTTGCAATAAAGTGTCGCCATTGGCTAAACGTTGCACTTTAAAATCTTGTTCACGTAAATATTGGCTAATAAGACTGCTTAAGCGCTCGTCATCTTCCACTAATAATACTTGTTTCATTAAAAAAGACTCCATGGAGGACGGATCCGCCTACGTTGAGCATGTGGTTCAAGGTATTTGATCATTAAGGTTTTAGAAAGAATAGTTTGTTGCGCCATATTTTTTAATTCAAGCAGTGAGTTCTGCGTTATTGAAATGGAGGTTTCTTTATAAAAGTGGGATTGTTGAGAACAGCTTAACAACTTACCTTCAAGAAAAAGACAAAGTCGTTCTGGGGGCAAATCTTCAGTTTCTATACTAAATGTGAGTTGGCAGGTGTCACCTAGACGCTTAGCGACACAAGTATTAGGCTGTATTGTCCAGACAGGTGTTTGCGCGCAGATCTGGCTGCACCAAATGACACCTGTAATCAATACCGCTATTCTCAAATCCACAGCCTAATCAAAACGATACGCTACACCTAAAAATGCATTAAGTATGTTATTTTTTTCTACTAGCGGACTACCAGTGAGTGACTGAGGCAGTCTCCGATAACCGATATTTGCAAGCCAAGACCAGTTTTCATTTATCGGCTGTTGGGCCTGTAACGAAATGTAAGGCTGCCATCCAGCTTCGCCTTTAAAATGCAGTTCTTTAAGTTCGGTATCCCGCACTGAAACACCGTAATAGTAGTCAATTAAGCGCGCACTTTTCCAGTCGACGCCTAGCGATATGCCAAAACGAAAGTCATGCCAAAGCCATCTGTGCTTATATTGTACACCGGCCTGTTGGCCTTGATGTACATTACTAATATCTTGCTGAAAAGATAGTTGCCATTCACCGTTTGATAAAAAGTAGTGGCCCCGAATGCCTCCGTTGATGGCCCATTTTCGGCTGGCCACATCATCAATAGAAAAGCTGCGTTCGGTGTTGATGATTTCATTATCGGGTGAGTCGACAATGTCGGATGAATCGGGTTTATCAGGTGCAACGGAGTTAGTCGAACCATTAGATGGCACTAAGAAGTTTGCTGGATGCAAAAAACTAAAATATGCGCTTTCTCGTTCGAGGTTGATAAAGGTTTCAAAAGAAAATTTTTGCTGGCTAAGCCATTGATACCCTAGTTCACCATTATCAAAGTAGGCTTTCTCTGCGTACCAAGCAATGTCTGGTAATAGCACTAAAGGAATATCGTCTCCATCCACCAGTGGATTGGTTTTAACACCTACGCCTAATGCTATGCCAAGTTGCCAACTACTTTCATCGATACAGTATTCTCCTCGAGTGCAGGCTAATGCTGTGCTCGAAGCGAGTATAGATATCAAAGAGAGGATACGAAAAAACACCATGTACAAAAAACAACATCTCAAACGAGTAATGTGGGTAGCCTAGCAGAGTTTACATGCTAGTTGTTGAGGGGTTACAAATATTCACAATTAGATGCAAATTTATGCATATATACTCGGTCACATTTATTACACTAATGTCATTGTTCACATAAATGGTACTTGATTATGATCCACTCGAAAAAGCGTCGAAGCAGTGACTATAGGTATTTTGCAATGCCATTTATTCCTGTCATATTTCTATTGGCGGCATGTTCTGGTGATTCTACCCAAGTGGCAGATGAACCTCCAATTAGGATTGACCCCGTAATTGAAAGGCCCACAGAGCCGCCTTTGGTTAATTCGGCTACTGCATTCGATGGTCCATTAGTGAAAGCGGATCAAGCGTCTGCTAGTCGCTTTATTAAAAATGGCATTTATTCAGCCACGTTAAATTACGTTAACTCCTTTAAAGATGAAGGGGCTAATCCTACCGCGACCCAAGACTCTAGCAGCGCGACGGGGGACTTCTCAACAACTAATACCCAAGAGTCTGGGGTAGATGAAGCAGACCGAATTGAATACGATGGGCAAACACTCTATCTGGCAGCATATCCACAATGGCATGGCGAAACGACCGAACCAGCGAAAATTAGAGTGTTAAATAGGCAAGACGATTTCTCATTAGAATCAATGGCTGAATTGCCGGTTTTAGAAAAAGATTCTCACATAGAAGGCATGTATCAGCACAATGATAGGTTAGCGGTACTGAGTACGACGGCTCAATTTTACGCTGTTGATATTTTATTTGCGCCCACTCCATGGATCCCAAGTGATCAGAAACTCAGCTTAGATATTTACAACACTGCTATACCTAGTAATCCCTCTACTGTAAGCAACATTAAAATAGACGGAAATATGATCTCAAGTAGGCGAATTGGCGATGCTGTTTACTTAGTCACTAGCTATACCGCCTATGTTGATGGGCTAAAGCTTGATGCAATAACCGATGCAGAAATATTGGCCAATTACTTAACTATTTTGAATACCCCTGACTCGCAACTGATGCCGAAAATATACCGAGATGGCGACCAAGGTACGCCCTTACATGGCATTGAGGAATGTGTTATTCCCAGTCAAGCCACCGATAAAGATGGTTATGCGCAATTACTATCAATCACTAGAATTAGCTTGACCGATCCTAATGATTATCAGTCACGCTGCATTAGCTCAGTGGCAGAGATGGTGTACATGTCTGAAGTTAACTTGTACTTAGGTTCATCTGTTACAGAAGAAACCATTTTGCACAAGGTGTCACTGGACCAAAATTTAACTTATCAAGCGACCGGCAAGGCTCAAGGGATAATAGGGTGGCGTAGTGCACCAAATTTACGGTTAAGTGAGAAGGATGGGTATTTAAGGATTGTCTCAACCACTTATTCTAAACAAGGGCCAGAACATAAGTTGTCGATATTGAACCAGCAAGGAGGCGAGCTGAAAGTTGTAGCAACGCTGCCCAATGAGGGATCGCCAGAGCCTATAGGTAAGCCCGGTGAGGATATCTATGCGGTGCGATTTTTAGGCGACAGAGCGTATATAGTCACCTTTGAAAGAATCGACCCACTTTATGTTATCGACTTAGCCAACCCAAATGCTCCTAGTGTGTTAGGTGCGTTAGAGATCCCAGGATTTTCCAACTATTTACATCCTTTGGACAATGGCTACCTGCTTGGTGTTGGTCAACAAGTGAATGTAAATAATATTCCAGAAGATGGACGAGTAACTATCCAGCCTGTAATTCAGGAAGGGATGAAAGTGAGTTTGTTTGATGTAACGGATCCAAGCCATCCAGTAGAAGTGAATAGCCTTGTTAAACTAGGAGGTTATACACCAGTTGAATACGACTATAGAGCATTAACAGTACTGAATACTGACGGTAACTATAAATTTGCGTTGCCGACAGAAAGTTGGAATTTTCGAGCCAATGACAGAGAAGGAGCTTGGGTATCTTCTTTTAGTTTGATGTTACTTGAGGTTGATACTAGGAGTAACAGCCCTGAATTAATTAAACGCTCAGAAATTCGCCCAAGTCTACAAACTGAGTCTTATGTAAATGGCGCACAAGACAGAAGCGTGATCCACGGAGACAATGTGTATTACATACACGGTAATCATGTATGGCAATCAACTTGGGCTGAAAAAGCCGCGGTGTTCGGGCCATATTAGACTAAAAGGCTGAATACATAGGGTATTAATTCAGTATGTATTCAGGTGATATTAGTGATAATGGCAGATACCTAAATATGGGGAGAGTATGATGAAATTATTAACTGGCGTATTTTTTGGTGCGATGACACTTGGTTTTTCTGGTGAGCTTATGGCTCAAAATGAAGTTGAGATTGAATGGGACCATCCAGAGAAATATCGTGATGTTAGACCTAGTTCTGAGTCACGTAAAAGGTTTAGAGCCGCAACCTTCAAACATATTAACGAGTATATGAATGAGCTGGCAGTGACATTACCTGAAAATAACAAATTGACAATGAAAGTGAGCGATCTTGATTTGGCGGGTGAAGTTTGGCCGGCCTCATTTGTTGGTTTGGGACCGAGTGCTTCAGATGTGCGAATTATTAAACAAATTGATATTCCTAGGATCCACTTTAGCTACCAATTGCTGGATGAGTCAGGTGACGTGCTGCAACAAGCAGAGGTTAAACTTAAAGATATGTCTTTTCTCGACAGCAGTAACCGTTTCTATAAAAGTGATAGGTTAGGTTACGAAAAAAATATGTTAAGACGTTGGTTTGAAAAGGAATTTCAAGAGAGAATTGGTAAAGCGAAAAATGCTGAGGATAAAGTAGCGGCTAATTAACCTGTATCGTTTAGGAATACAGGAGCCATGAGTTTTTACCATTTTCTTTAGCTTGATACAAAGCGTTATCTGCATGCTTAATAATGGTTTCTTGATCTAATAAAATAGTGGGGTTTGAGCTAGCTATACCAATACTCATAGTCACATAATCTGCCACATTGCTGTATTTATGTGGCAGTGCGTTGTGTTTCATTTGTGCAATAATATGTGTAGCTATCTTGATAGCCCCCTGTGAATCGGTATTTGGCAATACACACACAAATTCTTCACCACCATACCTAGCTACAAAATCACTCTCTCGAGGCAGTGAATCAGTAATGATTTTGGAAACATTTTTTAGACATTGATCACCAGCAATATGACCATAGTTATCGTTATATAGTTTGAAACAATCAATATCCATAAGCAGAATACTCACATGAGATTTTTGCCTAGAACACAACTCAATATCATGTCTTAGGCGGATATCTAATGCTCTTCTGTTGGCGATACCTGTGAGTCCATCGGCCATAGAAAGCTTCTTAAGCTCTCGCTTTTGCAAGTCAATTGTTTGGGTGAACTCTTTAAAAGCGGCTGCCAAATCAGTGATTTCATCATTTCCATCTAGCATGGTTTTATATTCAAAGCCTTGAGTTTTGTTGCGTACTATTAGATTAAAAATACGGATCCTTTTAAGTACTCGTTGCTGAAATAAAATCACTGTAATTATCAAGATAACAACCCCCCCCGCCAATAGATATTCCATGAGTTGAGTTTGTTGTTTCATTTCTTTTACTGATGACGCTACTTTTAAGGTGATATTTTGTTCGGTTTCTTTGGTAACAAACTCCATTTGTGCCACGTAATCCACAATTAAATTATGCACAAAATTTTCTCTACCTAAAGTTCTACCTGCTAAACGCAGAGCTTTTATTTTTAAAGCTTGTAGCCCATCCTCTGCAAAAAGTAGGGCCTCTAGCTGAGTTGTTAACCGCTGTCTTTTATCATTATTTTGTTGATTAGCAGCACTTGCTCTCAATTCAACAAGTTGTTTTTTTAATTGAAGAAATAGAAACCTGACGCGCTGTAGTTTGTCTTCATTTAATACTCTACTTACATTCACTAAAGCTTGAGAAAATCCAAGTATCCAAGTTGAAGGGCTATGCTTTTCGATAATAGTGGCCTGAAGATTAAGCTCATACATTTGTGCTTCTACTAACGCAATGCTATCAAAAGTCTGTATTCGCTCTTCTATCAGTGTTGAAAACTCGTCTAACTCAAAAGCAATGGTGTTGAGTTGCGTATCTAGAAACTCATTTGCGAGAATGTCTTTTGACGCTTTTCTAGTACTATTAAGGTTTTCTTGCAGCTGTTGTTCCGCCAAGCGTTTCGACGCAAAAGAAGAAGATCGTGATAAAAGTTGTTTGGACTCTATAAGTGAAGTGGCTTGACTGTATAACTGACCAATTTGTATCAGTTTAGGCATAGACTTATTAGAGACAAAAGTCAGCGTTGACTCAAAACTAAGCAAACGGGTAAAACTAAAGTAACTAAGCAGAACAAAAACAAATAATACGCTTGCCAATCCTATGCTAAACACTGTTACCAATGAGATACGCGCACGTTTTTCCACTGCTTCCGTCATTCAGTAACCTGCAATATTCGATTTTCGATCACTGGGGAAATTGTTTTTTGCTGTTGGATCATACGGGTGACTATATAAGAGAGTATCGGAGAGTTTTGAGCGAATTGATTAAGATGCTCTGCGTTGATAAATGCATCATATCCATCGCCACCTTTTGCCAAATAGTCTGTGGTAGCGACCGAATATTTTTGTACTGGATCTAACAATTTGCCATTGATGTAAACGCTCTGAACCCGTTCACCTATAGGCTTATTAATGGAATATGTAAAAGATAAGCCAGATACCTGCAAAAAACGCCCTTCCGTATCTTCAGCTGTGCTGACACTATTTTCTAGTGCCTGTTTTACTTGCTTACCGGTTACGGATAAAACAGCGATATGACTTCTAAATGGGATCTCGGTAGCAATATCTCGTAGGGTGATTGTGGTCCCCTTAGTATATGCTTTGTCGCCTCTTATCCCTCCTGAATTCATCATCCCAATGTCTGCCTTGGCATAATGTTTCAGTGCGTCGGCTACAAAATTTCCAAAAGGCATTTCTTTAGTGCGTATGAGGTGTTTAGAGGTGAGGATTTCAACGCCGAAGATACCAATTTTTTGATTGAGTAATCGATTAAGTCGTTGATTATACTCGTCGATCAAAATTGAAGTGGTTGGTTTGCTAGGACTGAATGAAATGTCATTCTGTGACTTCTTAATATCAAGACTTTCTTCAAGATTGCCAGCATTCCAACTTATCCTCAGCAAAATTATGGGTTCAATGCTTGAAATCGCAAATACGTTACTTTCTTGAGATGGAGTGGGCCGGCTTTCAGAAGTTGAACTAACCCGTAAAGCAAAATTTATTTGATGTTCGGACAGAAGGCTTTGGTAATAATCTCGCTCTTTAGAATAAATCAGTACTATTAGCTCAGCACCTTGTTGTTTGAGGTGAGCAATCTGTTGTTGGATGATTTGCTGAGGTTCAAACACTTTGATCCTTTTTAGTAGGTATTGTTCGATCACTTCTTCATCCAAAATCGATAAAAAACCTATTTTCACATTATTTTTTTCGACAATTAGGCTGGTTAAAATACCTTCTAGGTTACTCTTAATTAGAGGATCATAAAGATTACTGCTAACAATAGGGAAAGCGGCCTCATATGACCTTAGGGTGAGTTCATCCTCGAAATAACTAAATTCCTGTTTAGTGAGTGTCATCAAGTCGGGTTCGAGGGTATTTAAAATGTCTATGATATGTGAACCTTTATCTAAGCTGGATAAAGGACTAGGGCCTAAACTGCCACCGCCAAAAGCAAAAACGGTAGGAGAAATTTCGGCTCGTAAACTATCGAGTAAAGCAGCAATGTCGGGGTAAGTACCGTAGGTAGACACACCTATGTCAGGCATTCTGCCGGCAAACACTAGGTTTAAATGCTTTTTATCAGAGGATGCAGCACTTGTTACCGTGCTTAACAGTAGTAAATAAAGAACGCCTAATAGCCGAAAACTTATGAACAATTCTATTTTCCATAATAGTTACCAATCAAATTCAACACTGTATTTGATTTAGGGGTGCTACCAATATCGGTAACCCCCCTATAATCTGCATTATTTCTTAAATAGATTCAATACTAGTACGTTGCTCATTTAATTTACCCATCTGCATAGTAAAGTCAGCCAATTTTGCTTTTTCTTTTGTTATTACCGCCTCTGGGGCATTGCTCACAAATTTTTCATTGGCAAGTTTGCCTTGGGTACGAGCAAATTCTTTTTGCAATTTATCCAATGCTTTAGCAATTCTCGCCAGTTCGGCATCTTTATCTATTAAGCCGGCCATGGGGATCATAACCTCAAGAGATCCCAGCAAAGAGGTGGCACATGCCGGTGCTTTTTCTGTTTCACTTAGTGGCGTGACTGATTCCAATTTAGCAATGGAGTGTAAGAAAATAGCATTGTCATCAAGGCGTCTAATGTCCTCTACTGATGCGTTAGCTAATAACACAGGCAAAGGTTTGTTTGGGGAGATGTCCATTTCACCGCGAATGGTACGGATCGCAAGTACAAAGCCTTTAACCCATTCTAAGTCGGCCATCGCCGCTTCATCTACTTTAGTCCCATCAAATTCAGGGTAACTTTGGTTCATTATGGTGGCAGAATGACAATTAGCCAGTGGCGACACATCTTGCCAAATGGTTTCGGTAATAAAAGGCATAATGGGGTGCATCAAGCGTAGTAATGACTCTAAAACTGTTACTAAAGTATGTCGAGTACCGCGCTGCTGTTCTTCATTTCCTTGCAATATTACCGGCTTAGTTAATTCGATATACCAGCCACAAAACTGATCCCAAGTGAATTCGTATAAAGTGTGGGCGGCAATATCAAAGCGGTAATTATCGATTGCTTCGCGATACGCCTTGATAGTATTTTGGTACTGACCCATGATCCATTTGTCTGCCAAAGATAAGGTCATGTTTGAGTCATGACTAAAGCCACAATCCTGCTCTTGGGTATTCATCAGCACAAAATTACTGGCGTTCCATAGCTTGTTACAAAAGTTTCGATATCCCTCTAAACGTTTCATATCCCAATTGATATCACGCCCTGTAGTGGCGAGTGCCGCTAAGGTAAAGCGTAATGCATCGGTACCATGAGCTTCGATACCGTCTGGGAACTGCTTTGAGGTTTGTTTTTTGATCTTTTCAGCCATTTTGGGCTGCATCATATTGCCGGTGCGCTTTTCGAGTAAATTCTCAAGAGAGATACCGTCAATCATGTCCAATGGATCAATCACGTTACCTTTAGACTTTGACATTTTATTGCCATCGTCGTCGCGAATAAGCCCAGTCACATATACGGTTTTGAAAGGCACTTGTGGTTTACCGTTTTCATCTTTTAGAAAATGCATCGTCATCATAATCATTCTGGCAACCCAGAAGAATATAATATCGAAACCAGTGACTAACACATCACTAGGATGAAAGGTTTTTAAGTCTTCGGTGTTTTCTGGCCAGCCTAAAGTAGAAAAGGTCCACAGGGCAGATGAAAACCAAGTATCTAACACATCGTCGTCTTGTCTGAGAGTGATACTCGCATCTAGGTTGTTGTTGGTGCGCACTTCGGCTTCGTCGCGACCCACATAAACATTACCTTGTTCGTCATACCAAGCGGGAATTCTGTGACCCCACCACAATTGACGAGAAATACACCAATCTTGAATGTCATTCATCCAAGAAAAGTACATGTTTTCGTATTGCTTAGGCACAAACTCAATTTCACCATTGGTGACGGCATCTTTGGCAACTTTAGCTAGCGGTGCAGCCCGTACATACCATTGGTCGGTCAGCATAGGCTCAATCACAACGCTGCTTCTATCGCCATAAGGTACGGTTAAGTCGTGATCTTTAATTTCATCTAATAACGCTAATTCGTCAAACTTGGCCACTATGGCGCGGCGGGCCGCAAAACGGTCTAAGTTTTGAAATTCTGCCGGTAATTCGGCGCTCAATACATCACTGGCTTCGCCGTTGGTATCGAATATTTCAGCTTGCTGACGAATTTCGCCAGAAAAAGTCAAGATATTGATCATGGGTAATTGATGACGTTTGCCTACTTCATAATCGTTGAAATCGTGGGCAGGAGTTATTTTAACGCAACCTGTGCCTTTTTCAGCGTCGGCATGTTCGTCGGCAACAATAGGAATACGGCGATTAACTAAGGGCAAATCAACAAATTTGCCAATCAAATCATGGTATCTTAGATCGTCAGGATTGACCGCCACACCTGTGTCGCCCAGAACCGTTTCGGGACGGGTAGTGGCGACGACTAGGTAGTTTTTGCCGTCTTTGGTTGTCACTCCATCGGCTAATGGGTAACGAAAGTGCCACATGTGACCTTTTTTGTCTTTGTTTTCGACTTCGAGATCAGATATAGCCGTGTGTAACTTGGGATCCCAATTGACCAAGCGTTTACCGCGATAGATGAGATCTTCAGAATGTAAGCGCACAAATACTTCGTTGACTGCGTTAGACAGACCTTCGTCCATTGTGAAACGTTCGCGATCCCAATCCACAGAAGTCCCTAAACGGCGCATTTGGTTGGTAATAGTGCCACCGGACTGGGCTTTCCAATCCCAAATTTTATCGATAAAGGCTTCACGTCCTAGCTCTTTACGAGTGGGACCATTTTCAGCGGCTAATTTACGTTCCACTACCATTTGTGTGGCGATACCGGCGTGATCTGTGCCAACTTGCCATAAGGTATTATTGCCCGACATACGTTTGTAGCGCGTTAGGGTATCCATTATGGTTTGTTGAAAGGCATGACCCATGTGTAAACTGCCCGTAACATTGGGGGGCGGGATCATGATGCTATAGGGAACACCTTCTCCAGAAGGTTTAAATTGGCCGCTCTGTTCCCATTTTTGGTAAATATCTCGTTCGATATTTTGTGGATTAAAGGTTTTATCCATTGTGCTGTGTCTCGTTAATGCTTGAGGCGGGCAGGGTATCTAGTTGATTGCCTGCTGCTCTGTATTGTTTATATCGTTCTCTGGCCTGAAGTTTGAGTTGCTCATTGCCAGGCACAAAATCTATCACTTGTCTAAATCGTTGATGAAAATCGGCAATATTATCGGCCAAGTTTATCAATGTTGGTCGATTAAATTGGCTAGGTGTTTGCCAGCATATCTCAACTGGTGCGCCGCCTACAGGGCCTTCGCCGCTTAAATTGTGTGGCACAAAAGCGTCATTTGGTAATTGCCATAACAATTCATCAAATTGCTCAGCTTGTTGCTGGCTTTGACAATATACTAAACACTTTTGCTTTTGCCGATAACTACGGGTAGCCAACAAACAAGCCAGGGCAAAGTGCGCTGGCTGTTGATGGCTATGCTTAGTTTCATCAAGCAGGTAAAAGGTGACATGTGACATAAGTTAGATGTTTCCTAAAGATTGATTCAATCTTCGGTTTCAATGCCGGCGCGATTCATTAAGAACTGAGATAACATTGGCACCGGTCTTCCGGTTGAACCTTTGTTCTTTCCGCCGACCCAAGCTGTGCCTGCTATATCCATGTGGGCCCAATTATATTTGCGGGTGAAGCGTGATAAGAAACACGCAGCAGTAATAGTGCCGGCAGGGCGACCTCCTAAGTTGCTCATGTCGGCAAAGGGGCTTTCGATTTGATCTTGATATTCATCCCATAAAGGTAAACGCCATGCCTTATCTCCACTTTGCTCTGACGCACTAATCAACTCGTGGGCAAGCGGGTTATGGTTACTCAATACACCTGTGGCATGTTTACCTAAGGCAACCACACAAGCGCCGGTTAAGGTGGCAACATCTACCACTAACTCGGGATCAAACCTTTCTACATAGGTTAACGCATCACATAACACTAATCGGCCTTCCGCATCGGTATTCAGTACTTCTACGGTTTGCCCTGACATAGTGGTAAGAACATCACCTGGTCGGTAAGCATTGGCATCGGGCATGTTTTCACAACCCGCTAAGATACCCACAATGTTAATAGGCAGGTTGAGCTCACTGATTGTATGCATGGCACCTAATACACCAGCGGCACCGCCCATGTCGTATTTCATTTCATCCATGGCTTCGCCAGGTTTGATAGAAATACCGCCAGAGTCAAAGGTTAATCCTTTGCCTACTAACACTATAGGGGCTTGATCTGCTGGGCCACCTTTATGCTCCATTATGGTCATAATGGACTCATTGACCGAGCCTCGGCCTACAGCCAAGTACGAATGCATCCCTAGCTCGTCCATTTGTTTTTCATTCACCGAGCTAACATGCAAGTTGTCATATTGAGCTGCTAAACTTCCGGCTTGCTCTAGTAAATATTTTGGGTTGCAAATGTTGGGTGGCATATTAGCCACGTCTTTTGTGGTTTTTGAGCCTTGAGCTACGGCTAAACCATGCTCCAGTGCACGTTCTCCAATGGATAACTCACGGCGGGTGGGTACATTAAATACAATTTTTCGAAGTGGACGACGTAGTTCACCCTTTTTAGTCTTAAGTTGTAAAAAGGTGTATAAGGAATCTTGAGTGGCTTCTACTGCTTGGCGCACTTTCCAGTAGGTATCGCGTCCTTTAACATGTAATTCGGTTAAAAAGCTCACAGCTTCCATCGAACCTGTTTCGTTCAAGGTTTTAATGGTTTTTGAGATAATTTGTTTATACTGACGTTCGTCTAATTCGCGCTCTTTACCACAGCCAACCAACAATACACGCTCACTCAAGACATTAGGTACGTGGTGAAGTAGTAACATTTGGCCCGCCTGACCTTCTAAGTCGCCTCTTCTAAGTAAGTTGCTAATGTAGCCTTCACTAATGATATCGAGTTGCTCGGCTACAGAGGTGAGTCGCCTAGGTTCAAATACACCTACTACTATGCAGGCACTACGTTGTTTTTCTGGGCTACCACTTTTTACGCTAAATTCCACTTTGGATCCTCGTCAAATGATGAGTTAAGCTGCAACCCATAGTCCTTTTGATGAATATTCGAAGGGGGTATTGGGTAAAGCAGCGATATTAATGTAAGATTAACTTTAGCCGGACATAATAATGTAAATAAGATCTAGGCTGAGTGCTTTAAATACGCACACTTTATAAATTAAACTTGTGAAAACGTTAAGTTTACTTAAAATTTCCCATAGTGCCACTAAAAATACTACTTTTCCCTTGGATGTGTTGTGCTGATTTTTCGCTATTTAATGAAAGAAACCTTAAAGTCTCAGGCGGCGATTTTTATGCTTCTTATGGCTATTTTCATTACTCAAAGGTTTGTCAAGGTATTGGCCGATGCCTCTGAAGGCGAAATACCTGCCAGTTTGGTGTTGGGCTTCTTAGCTTTACATGCCCCTGTTTTAGCCTCTTTAGTTTTACCTCTAAGTCTATTCTTGGGAATAATGTTGGCTCATGGTCGCTTATACGTAGATAGCGAAATGAGCGTAATGCGGGCCTGTGGCATCAGTGAATGGTATATCACTCGCGTGATGTTGATTTTGGCGGTTTTTATGTCAATAGTCACCGCTGGCTTGACTATGTGGGTCACGCCCTTGTCTGTAGAAAGCACCTATCAACTAGAAGATAAAGTGGGGGCCCAAAGTGGGTTAACCAGCTTGATCCCTGGACGATTTCAGCAAACAGCTAATCAACAAGCTGTCATTTTTGTACATGATATCGATAACGGTCAAAACCCTCTAAGAAAAGTTTTTGTGGCTCAGCGAGACAGCGACTCTGACTCAGAAGGTGTAAGAATAGTGTATGCCAATACGGGGGGCATATCAGAACAAGCCAATGGCGCAGAAAAGTTGATCCTCAAACAAGGGAAGCAATACGAGGGCCAAGTAGGACGACAAGATTATAGTGTGGTTGAATTTGAAGAATACCAAGTACAAATTGCCGAACAACAAACGGAAAAAAAACGTAGGAAATTGAGTGCTTACCCTACTAGTGCGTTGTTAAATGATCCCTCAATCTACGCTCTCGCTGAGCTTCATTGGCGTATCGCTATTCCGCTTTCCTTACCTTTTTTGGTGTTGATTGCCGTTCCATTAAGTGCCTCAGATCCACGACAAGGGCGTTTCGGAAAAATGTTCCCTGCTTTGATGCTTTACCTTGGATATTTTATGTTGCTAATGGCTGGTCGAAAAGCCTTAGAAGAAGGCAATTTTCCACCTCAATTAGGATTATGGTGGGTGCATGCTGTATTGCTCTTTATTGGCATAGTATTACTGCTTAAAGGGCGTCCTATAGGGGTTAAGCTTAGAGCACAATTAAAAGGGGATGCCGGTGTTTAAAATACTGGATGTTTATATCGCCAAAACATTGCTTGCCACAACTGCACTTAGTTTGAGTGTGTTAGTTGGCCTAAGTGCTCTGATTAAATACATTGAACAAATGAAACAAGTAGGCAGTGGTAGTTATGATATGACGGTTGCCTTAGTCTATGTGTTGCTGAGTTTGCCACGTGAGCTGGAACAGTTTTTTCCTATGGCTACATTAATTGGTGGCTTGATAGGTATGGGGATTTTGGCCAGTAACAGTGAGTTAGTGGTGATGCAAGCTGCTGGACAAAGTAAGTGGAATATCATAGTTTCTGCCATGAAATCAGCTTTGTTAATGGTACTGTTTGTAATGTTTATCGGTGAATGGGTTGCGCCTGTTACAGAAACAAAAGCCAAAGAAATTCGCACCCAGTCTATTTCTGGTGGCAGTTTATTCGCATCCGATAGGATCACCTGGGCTAAAGATGGTGATAACTTTGTGAGTATAGGTGAAGTTGTTGATACCAATACATTGCGGAAAGTCACTGTTTATGAGTTTGATGAGCAGTTAGTTTTAAGAAAAATTATCAGTGCCTTACAAGCCAATTATAAAGAACAAAGTTGGCACTTGGAACAGGTGAAGTATACCGTCATTGACGATCAACGGGTGCGGTATGAACAGCAAGAAACGGGAGTATGGTCTTCTACTCTGACACCCGATAAATTGGGTGTGGTAACGGTTAAACCAGAAGCTTTGTCAATTCAGGGATTAGCCAAGTACATCAATTATCGAAATAATAATAGCCTAGATCCTAGTCGTTACGAATTAGCGTTGTGGCGAAAAATATTGCAACCATTATCCATAGGGGTGATGCTGTTGATGGCGCTGTCATTTATTTTTGGACCTCTGCGCAGTGTGACTATGGGCGCGCGAGTGATTCTTGGTGTGTTAACGGGTTTTGGATTCTTTGTCAGCAATGAGGTATTTGGCGCCTTGAGTTTAGTGTATCAAATGCCTCCCATTCTAGGCGCAGCCTTACCAAGTTTAGTGTTTGTCGGTTTCTCTATATTTTTATTGCAAAGAAAAGGCTAACAGCTTTTATTCTTGGATCTTTTTCCAAGCCTCATGGTGGTTATCTTCCTTAGTTAATACCAATATTTCCGTGCCGGCTATCCTATCTTGCAGTGATTGCTTCGATTTAAAATCCAATAGTACTAACAAGGTTCCTAAGCCGCCTAAGGAAAATATTAACCGTAAAAAGGCTCTGCCATAGCCAAACGGTTTATCATTGGTACTAAACAGGCGCAAGCGCCACGCTCGCATACCGATTGTTTGCCCACCATTGCGCCAAAACCACAGAAAAAAACCTAGGACCCATAATCCAACCCAAATTTGTAATGTTAGTTGGTAGCTATAAGAGTGCTGAATAAGATCGCTAAAATGTTGGTGTCCTTGATAATCCAATACATTATTTTCAACTAGTAACAACATAGCCACTAGCATTACCAAAGCGGCGCACATGCCAACTGCAACCGCTACTAGCACATCATAAACAATAGATGCGAGACGTCGAAAAAAGCCAGCTCGAGGGAAATTATTGGCGCTGTCGGTCATAGTTTTTGGATCTTTAGAGGTGGTTAAAAAAACAAGTTTATCAGGAAAACACCACCTAGATAAGATTTGTTGGGTTTAGTTTTGCACCCAAATACAGTCATTATTATTGGTCATGTAACACATATAATTGGTAATAGGTGTATTGGTGTTTGGTCGACAATAAATAGAAATATTCGGTTAACTTCAATATTCATCGTGTCCAAAAATACTATTTGTCCATATATAGAATAAGCACTTAGACTCATTACATTAAAGCCATAGTATGGAAACTACTATTTGTACAAAAAGTAATTTAAGGCATAAATATCGCTATTTATGCCTTAAAAAGCACAAAAACCATTCTAATATAGAAAGTTTTTTGTGCATCACAAACCAATAAAAATCAATTGCTTATGATATTGGTATTACCAAATTGGCTATTTAAGTGTGTTATTGGTATGTCAAAGTGTTGACACAATGATTGCTGATCGGTTAACTTGGTAACAGCTGGAATCAATTTATTAACAATTTACTAATAAATTGATATCAAGATTTATAGAAACTTAATTTATATAAATTTAATCAGTATTCGGAGACACAACATGACACACAAATTATCAAAAATAACCTTAGCTATGCTGACAGCGACTTCGCTGAACTTTGCATCATCAGTTACTGCTCAGGAAGCACAAGATCAAGATGTAGAAGTTATATCAGTTTCAGGCATTCGAAGTTCATTAACTAGTGCACTTCTTGAGAAACGTGAAACTGTCAATCTTATTGAAGTAATTGAAGCCGAAGATATTGGTAAATTACCTGATCAAAACTTGGCAGAAGTATTGGAAAACGTAACGGGTGTTCAAATCACCAGAACTGCGGGTGTAGGTACTGGTGTTCAAATTCGTGGTTCAAACTCAAACAATGTTTTAATTAATGGTGTACAAACTGTTAGTTCAGGTACTGGTCGTGGTGGTATTAGCTTTGAAGATGTCTCAGCTTCAATAATTGCAGGCGTAGAAGTGACTAAAGCTTCTGACGCTAAAACCATCGAAGGTTCAGTAGGTGGTACTGTTAACTTGCGTACTATTAGACCATTAGAATTAAATGAGCAATTAATTAATGTTCGAGTGCAAGGCGAAGACAGTAGCTTAACGACAGATGGTATTAAACCTCGTTTTTCAGCAGCTTTTGGGGATAACTGGGAAACAGATAGCGGTGAATTTGGATTTGTTATAAGTGGTAGTGTTACCCAGCAAGAAGCATCATCTTTCCGACCTCGTGTTGACCGCGATGGTAGTTTGGTAGAAAACTGTAATGCAGTCGTAGTGCGAGGCGGAAACGTTCAGGACTCTTCAGCTCGTCCAGCTTGTCAAGATTTCGATTTTCTAGGAATTCAATTCTTAAACCAAGAATATGAAAACTTCGAATATGAAACCACTAACATTTCAACCACATTCGAATTTGCACCTACAGAAAACACCAAGTTTTTCGTAGATGTTGTGTTAACAGACCAAGAACGTCGTCAAGACAGTACCCGTGTGCAAGGTTCTGGAGTTAGTTCAGTGCTTGACCTTAGCTTACCAACTGAATTTGAAACCGTTAATTATGGTTCTTTAGACGGTGTGCAGCTCGGCAGCATTCAGGCTGGTATTCGGGGCACAATCGAACCTAATCTTGCCAAAGATGACGATGATCCAAATTTACGTTTTAATAGTGACACTGGCGCACGTTTAACGGATACAAGCCTTTTCCGTATCGGTGGAGAATGGCAAGGAGACGACTTGTTCGCTAGTTTCGAAATCTCATCCGCAAGTTCAGATACGACTAACCCAAACCTAAGTACCCAATTGAACTTCATCAATCCACATGCACCTTTAGATGGCCTTGATGCTGACGGTAACATCACGTCTAGTACCAGTAATGATAATTCAGTTCCATTTATCTATGACTTAACAGGCGGCGCCTTAACATTTGGTATCAATTTTGATTCGCCATTTGCTCCATCAGTTTCTGAATTGTTGGATCCGGCAAACGTAGTGCTCGATCAAGTTGATGTTGGTAGAAATAAAACAGAAAATTCACTGGACGCAGTACGTGCAGATTTCACATACTTTCTTGAAGACTCTCCAGTTACGTCAATTGATTTTGGTTTTCGCGTAAGCAAACGTAAAAGCACCTACAATCAAATTACGGACAGAATTGGTGGATTCAGTAAAATGGTTGATAGCCCAAATGGTACATTGTTCGCCGATTTGTTAGTGCCAGGACCCAGTAACTTTGGTGACGCTGATGGTCGTGAATTGGCTATGCGTAATTTTATCATAGTCGATCCTGACTTAGCATTTAACGACCCTGATAGAGTATTAAGCACCTTAGAAGCAGCGTTAATAGCACATGATTCGTCACCTGACTTATCAAATTTAACGCCATCGTCATCAGCTTTCTTTAGCATTTCAGAAGAAACTCAAGCTATTTACGCACAAGCTAATTTTGATTTTGATCTGATAGTAGGTAATTTTGGTGTAAGGCACCTTAAAACCACAGTTGACTCAACAGGTAATACCGTTACTTCTTCTGGCTCACAATTAACTACCATTTCTGGAGATTACAGCTTTACATTACCTAAACTTAACATTGTATATAACGTTCATGATGATGTAGTACTACGTTTAGGATGGGGTCAAGATATTCGTCGTCCTAACTTCTCGGATTTGAATACTTCCGTGTCTTTTCCAACCAATATTAACCAATCTGTGTCTATCGGTAACCCAGGTTTAGAACCACAAGAAATCACGACTTTAGATTTGTCTGCTGAGTGGTATTTTGCGGAAGCCGCGGTAGTGAGTATTGGTTATTTTGATAAAGAAATCGGTAACTTGTTTGTTTCTACATTAGAGTCTTCACCAAGAGATGGAAATGGTTTCTTTGACTATACCAATACGTCATGTCCAAGCGGCGGTATATACAACCCTGCAGCACAGGGTGATGATTTCCTAGCCCCTCTAGGTGTTACTGGTGCCTGTGTAGATAAGAATACTAAAGTAAACGATCCTGCTAAAACGACTCAAACCGGTGTCGAAATGACAGTGCAATACGATTTATCTAGTTTTGAAGAAGACTTAGGCTGGGCTTCAGGTTTTGGTTTCATAGCTAATTATACTATCCAAGAATACAAAGGTGGTTCAATCGTTAACTCTTCAGCGGGTCGTGGTACTGATATCTTTAACGCTATCAACGGTATTTATGATGATAGTCAGTTTGTAAAAGTAAATGCGGTTCAAGGTCTTCTAGACTTCTCTGAAAATGCCTATAACCTTACTGCTTACTACGAGAAGCATGGTATATCGGCTCGTGTTCGATACACATGGCGTGAAGCGTTCCGCACTGATGATACTGCTGCCGGTGCATCACGTAACTCTACTTTAGGTTTCCCTGTATATACTCATGACCGCGGTCAACTTAATGCAAGTGTTAGCTATGACGTCAATGAACAACTTAACATAGGTGTAGAGGCGGTCAATTTGAATAAGGCCGGTGTCACGCAATCTTGTGTGAATGAAGGTGCAATCCTTTGTTTTCAAGGCTTAGCAGACCGTCGTATTACCTTCGGTGCAAGTTATAGATTCTAACGTGCTGACTTTAGTTATTAATTACAATTGACAGTGCCACCGTCTATTGGTGGCCAAGAGCCCAATATTTTGGGTGAATATTAAATAAAGAGAATGTGATAATTCTAGACTGTTAGTTATCACTTTAATTTGGAGATAGAAATGACTAAACCTACCATTGGTTTCATAGGCCTAGGATTAATGGGCAGTAACATGGTTGAAAACCTACAAAACAAAGGTTTTAACCTTATCGTAATGGATCTCAATAAAGATTCAGTGGCGAAAGTCGTTGCACGAGGTGGAGCTACTGCAGAATCAGCTGCAGAGCTAGCTGCTGCTAGTGACATCATAATGCTTTGTTTGACTACTTCAAATGTTGTAGAAAAGTTAGTTTATGCCGATGACGGCATTTTAGCTGGGATCAAAGAGGGGTCTGTTTTAGTGGATTTTGGTACCTCTATTCCAGCATCGACCCGAAAAATTGGCGCTGATTTAGCGAAGAAAGGCGCAGGCATGGTTGATGCTCCATTAGGGCGTACACCGGCGCATGCAAAAGATGGTTTACTCAATATAATGGCTTCGGGTGACCAAGCGACTTTTGATAAAGTTAAACCAGTCTTAGACGAACAAGGTGAAAATGTATTTTATCTGGGTGCTTTGGGCTCTGGTCATACTACCAAGTTAATCAATAACTTTATGGGGATGACAACTGTAACTGCTATGTCACAAGCATTTGCTGTAGCGGACAAAGCAGGCGTCGATCGTCAGCAACTGTTCGATATCATGTCTACTGGGCCATCAAACTCTCCCTTTATGCATTTTTGTAAAAACTATGCGGTTGACGGTGTCAGTGATCTAGGCTTTTCAATTGGAAATGCCAATAAAGATTTAGGCTACTTCTTAGAAATGGTGAAAGATCTCGGTACTCGTTCACAAATTGCAGAGGGCACCTCAGCGAATCTTCAAGCATCCTTTGATCAAGGAATGGCCAACGGCAACGTACCAGAAATTTACGATTACTTCCTTAAATTGGAAAGCTAATTTTTAACGTTATTGTCGAATAAACACATGAACTTAGTGACTTATTAAGCCTCTTAATCAGAGGCTTTTTATTTCATAAAAAGAACTAAGAAATAAGTAGGAGAGAGTTATGAGTCAAAGTGAACACTTTTTATTTGCTAACGAAACCGAAATAGAAGACCTCGGAAACGGCCTAAAACGCCAAATGTTGGGCTATAACCAAGAACTTATGGCAGTCAAAATTTGGTTTAGTGAAGGAGCGATTGGATACAATCATAAGCATAGGCATTCACAAGTCACTTATGTAGTGGAAGGTGAGTTTCACTTTAATATTGATGGTGTCACTAAAGTACTCAAAGCCGGTGATAGCTGCTTGATCCCACCCTTTGCCGATCATGGCGCAACCTGTCATACAGGTGGAATTTTAATTGATACTTTCAGCCCATTGCGTGAAGATTTTATCGATACTGAAGAAAAAAGCTAAGCTGAGTTAATCACCTGGACTCCAAGAAATAGTGAGATAAGGACCCATGTATATGTCTTTAAAAAATATTATCGCGCTTATGTTGATTGTCATGGCACTTTCAACCTCATTCTTTGCGCAAGCACAGCCACATCCCAATTTAATTTTAACTCAATCGGGTGTTGAAAAAATTAGAAAAAATTTAGGCAGTGTGCCTTTATTTGATGACACAGTACAAAGAGTGAAACAAGAAGTCGACGCCGAGATTGCGCTGGGTATAGACACCCCTATTCCTAAGGATTTTTCTGGTGGTTATACTCACCAAAGACACAAGCTTAATTTTTTAATTGCTCAAAAAGCGGGTGAGCTGTACCAGATAACGCAACAGAAAAAATACGCCAAATACATTCGCGATATGTTGTTTCAATACGAAGCTATGTATAAAACCTTACCCGTGCATCCCCAAGAAAGATCCTACGCTCGTGGTAAGTTGTTTTGGCAATGTTTGAACGACAGCAATTGGCTGGTCTACATGAGTCAGGCCTACGATGCTATTTACAATACCCTTTCTTCTGCTGAACGTGAAACATTAGAAAATAATCTATTTAGACCCTTTGCTGATTTTATATCTATCGAAAATCCTCAATTTTACAATCGCGTACACAACCACAGTACTTGGGGCAACGCAGCTGTGGGTATGATCGCACTCGTTATGAACGACGACGAGTTATTGCAACGTGCTTTGTACGGAATCGAAGACGACGGCCTTGATCTTAACGCTAGAGATAACGACGGCGGTTTAATCAAAGTGGCAGGTCAAAAAGCAGGATTTTTAGCCAATCTAGAAGACCCCTTTTCACCCGATGGTTATTATACTGAAGGGCCTTATTATCAGCGTTATGCCATGTATCCATTTTTGATTTTTGGTTTGGCTATGCATAACGTTAAGCCCGAAATGCAAGTTTTTGAACATAAAAACAATGTACTGCTTAAAGGCGTGGACGCTTTACTCAATCTATCAGATGCCGATGGTGAGTTTTTCCCGCTAAATGATGGCCAAAAAGGCATGTCTTATTATACGGCGTCTTTGGTGACTGCTGTTAATATTGCCTACCACTATGGCGAAAAAAATCCGCAACTACTAAGCATTGCAGAAAAGCAAAATAAAGTATTGCTGGACGAGTCTGGCTTGTCGGTTGCTATGGGAATTCGCGATGGTAAAGCTCAGCCGTTCGTTAAAAGCTCCATCAATTTGACCGATGGACAAAATGGCGAACAAGGCGGTGTTGCCGTTCTGCGTTATGGGAATGAAGACTTAACCCTAGTGTTTAAATACGCGGCCCAAGGGCTCAGCCACGGCCACTACGATAAACTGTCTTATTCTCTATATGAAAAAGGCGATGAAGTCCTCCAAGACTACGGCTTAGCGCGTTTTGTTAATATCGGCCAAAAAGGTGGCGGCAATTATTTAAAAGAAAACAAAACATGGGCCAAAACCACTATTGCTCACAATACCCTGTCCCAGAATGAGCAAATGCACTTTAACGGCAAGTACGAAACCGCCAGCAAGCACCACTCAGAATTGTACTTTTATGATGACGCGAATAAACAGGTTCAAGTCGTCAGTGCCATTGAAAACAACGCCTATCCCGGTACACAGCTGCACCGCACTATGGCGGTGATTAAAGATGATGGATTTGAAAAGCCATTCATGCTGGATATTATGAAAATCAATTCAGATTCTAAGAATCAGTATGATTTCCCGTACTACTTTATGGGGCAGGTATTAAGCCAAAACTTTGAATATGAATCTCCGAAAGTGTTGAAACCTTTAGGTGAAAACAATGGTTATCAACATTTATATGTTGAAGGGAAGGGCCAGCCTTCCACCGACTCAACCCAATTTTCATGGTTAGGAAATGGTAAATATTACACCTTAACCACTGCTACCAAGAAGTCCGACGAACTATTGTTCACCCGTATTGGTGCCAACGATCCGCAATTTAACTTGCGTAGAGATGCAGCCTTGATGATCCGCAGAAAAGACACCGATGACACCCTGTTTGTATCAGTCATCGAACCCCATGGAAGTTATAGCCCAGTGTCTGAACTGTCATTGAATTCAAGCAGCCATATCGCCCAGCTCGAAGTGGTACATGACGACAAAAACTACACTGGGGTGTCAATTCAAGATGTTAAAGGCAAGGTGAGTTTGTTTATATTAGCTAATAGTGACGCTTCGCCTGCTAAACAACATCAATTAGAAATTGGTGGCAAGACTTACAACTGGAAAGGGTCTTATCACTTTGCTCAATGGTATTAGAGTAGCGATGTAAACAGATTGGAATTTTTACATCGCCACCAGAATTAATTAACCAGAATTCTGGTTAATTAGATGCACCACTTAGGATGTGACTAAGGGAATATAGATCGCGCGTTTCGCTGGTTTGTTTTCGCATTGCCTCTAAGGCTTGTTTTTCACTGGCTTCAAATAATGCATTAATTAATCGATTAAAATGCAAATGCATGGCGGCTCTGGCGGCCTGTGAGTCACGCTTTTTTAGTGCATTGTAAATTGATTTATGTTCATCGAGTCGTTTGCTACTACTTTGGCTACAAACACCTTTATACGCATCCTTTACTGTTTCACTGGTATCGCGCACGTGCCAAAAGTTTTCAACTGCCATTAAAATGGCATTATTACGGGTGGCTTTAGAGATAATTAGATGAAATTTTCTATCTGCTATTTCAGGTTTGATATCTTTTTCCATATCTTCCAAAGTCTTATGTAACTGCAACAGTTCATCATCAGTAATGGTGGTTGCAGCTAACGCCGCTGCTTCGCCTTCAATCAAGGCTCGCGCTTGAGTTAATTCAAATGCGCTAAATTCATAATCAGAGGTTGTTGTTTGTTTGCCATTAAGTACATAGACACCAGATCCAGTTTTTACTTCTACTCTTTCTCGTACTTCAAGGGCAATAATCGCTTCACGGATAGTGGGGCGACTCACCTCAAAATTTTCTGCTAACAATCGCTCCGGTGGTAATCGACTACCCGGTGGGTATTGGCCAGAGTCAATCAACTCTTCGATTTTAGTTACTATTTTCCAGAACAAACGATGATTTGCCATTTTCAAACATCCTACAGTTTTACTTATTTTATAAATTTATAATAACTCTATTACAACCAATTCACTAGCTGTTTAACACTGGTATATCGCTGATTTATTTACAGACTGGAATCATGTTAGCGTCCATTGGTATTGCCAAATTGTCACATATTGGTAATAAAAAAACAACTATTTGGTTAACATTGGTTTGACAATATGTTTAACAATTGGTTACATTGTATTGTCTGAGTATAAATGTGAAGTTGTTTTCTTCTAGGGGAGCTGCTTCTATCTAAAAGACACCAAGTTAATTTTTAGCAATAAGAGCAAAGTTATGCAGCGTATATTCATATTAATCATTTTTACTTTTGTGTTATTAGCGACGATAAATCCTGGTGCTGTTGCTAAAGAATATTTAGTCAAAACTCAACAAGAATATAAAAAAGTGGTGACTCAATTAAAAGCAGGCGATGAAGTTGTGTTGGTCAATGGCACATGGTCAGACTTTGAAATAGTGTTTAAAGCTACAGGTACAAAACAAAAGCCAGTCACGTTACGAGCCGAAACGCCGGGTCAGGTTGTTTTGTCAGGGCTGTCAAATTTGCGTTTGGCTGGTAAGTATTTAGTGGTGTCTGGCTTAGTGTTTAAAGATGGTTATACCCCAACTGGGGAAGTTATTTCATTTCGCCGTAATAAAAATGATTTGGCTAATCATAGCCGCGTGACTCAAGTAGTGATCGATAATTACAGCAATCCAGAAAAATTTGAGCAAGATAAATGGGTGGTGATGTACGGAAGATATAACCGTTTTGACCATAGCAGTCTAATTGGAAAACGTAATGCTGGTGTCACTATGGCGGTGCGTTTAAATACTGAAGAAAGTCAGCAGAATCACCACCGAATCGACCATAACTATTTCGGGCCACGCCCGACGCTCGGCTCCAATGGTGGTGAAACATTGCGCGTTGGAACAAGTCACTACTCATTAACAGATTCATTTACGACCATTGAAAACAACTATTTTGACCGTTGTAACGGCGAAGTAGAAATTATTTCCAACAAGTCGGGTAAAAATCGCATTCTTAACAATGTGTTTTTCGAATCGCGGGGCACTCTGACATTACGTCATGGTAATGGCAACTTAGTTGAAGGTAATGTGTTTTTTGGTAATGGTGTCGATCACACCGGTGGTATCAGAGTTATTAACCGTGACCAAGTCATTAATAATAACTATATGGAAGGGTTAACCGGTTATCGTTTTGGCAGTGGATTTACCATAATGAACGGTGTACCTAACTCTAAAATAAACCGTTATCATCAAGTCGATAATGCGTTGATTAAGAACAATACTCTAGTTGATGTTGAGCATATACATTTTGCCGCTGGAAGCGATGCCGAACGCAGTGCCGTGCCTATCAATAGTCAATTTCAGAATAATTTAATTGTTAATAGTAACAATACTGACGGTATTAGTTTGTTTGACGATGTCAGTGGTATCAGCTTTGCTGGCAACCTGGTTTCATCTGGCATTAACCCTACATTAGCCAGTGGGTTTACCGTGACTTCATTAGATATGCAGCGTGCTGAAAACGGTTTGTTATATCCACAAAGTGACATATCAAAAGGGGCGTCAACTTCTCTTCAGCCCATCAAAAAACAACAGGTCGGTGCAAGTTATTACCCTAAAGCCGAACAAGATGTGGCTTTTGACTCGGGTAAAACGGTATCGGTCAAACCTGTCGAAAACGCACTTTTTGATGCCATAAATAATGCTGCCAGCGGTGATGTATTGCTGTTAGAGAATGGCGACTACACTATCGGCAAAGTGATTAAACTGACCAAAACGATTACCATCAAAGCAAAGCATAAAACCCAAGTGACTTTGTATCCTGAACGCTCTACTTTTGTAGATATCGGTGATTTTGGGAGTTTAAAATTAGTCGATCTCATCATTAGTGGTAAACACACGCCAGATTCAGCGGGTAATACTTTGTTGCGTACTTCAAAAATCCCCATGCAGCGCAATTACCGAGTTGAGATCCAAGGCAGCGTGATTGAAAATTTAAATGTTAATCACTCTTTTCATGTATTTGATGCAGGAAGTCGCAGCTTTGCTGATAGCTTTACCATCAACAACAGCACATTTAAAAATATTACGGGTGATCTCATTCGTCTTAATAAAGAAACCGATGATCTGGGCATTTATAACGCCGAGTATGTCTATTTCAACAACAATACCGTTGAGAATGTCGAAGGCGCGGTAGTTAAACTTTATAGAGGAGGAACAGACGAAAGTACTTTTGGTCCTCATTTTATGATGAATGGTAATACCATTAAAAATGTAGGCAAGGGAAAACGCAACAAAAGTGAGTCGGCTGTAAGGCTACATGGTGTGCAAGTCGCTCAAATAAGTAACAACCGCTTTATTGACTCCGCGTCTGCTTCTATAGAACACACAGTTGGCGAACCCATTACTACTGTGAATGATAATGAGTTTACTAATACTTCAGCGCCTACAGTTGTAGAGTTGCGTGTAGAGGGACCTCATACCGCCACATTAACCAACAATATCGTTAAATGATAAAAAGAGTAGATAATTATGAAAATGAAAAATTTACGCTGGTGGGTAATTGCATTGATCGCGTTAGCTACCGTTATAAATTATATAGATCGCTCGGCGTTAAGTGTTTTGTGGCCAGATATTGTTGAGGATTTGTTTCCTGATGAGTCAGCGCTAGAGCGCAAACAAATCTATGCCAACATCTCGATTGTGTTCATTTTGTCTTATGCCTTTGGTCAAGCCATATTTGGCAAAATATTCGATTGGGTGGGCACTCGAATGGGGTTTGTGTTGTCGATTGGCTTTTGGTCACTTGCCACTGCCGCTCATGCGTTTGCTCAAGGGGCTCTTAGTTTTTCCATCTTTAGAGCGATTTTAGGTGTGTCAGAAGCCGGAAACTGGCCTGGTGCCGCTAAAAGTAATGCCGATTGGTTCCCAACTAAAGAGCGTGCTTTAGCTCAAGGTATTTTTAATTCTGGAGCAGCGATTGGCGGCATCATCGCTATTCCACTAATTGCCTACTTGACAGTATATTTTAGCTGGCAAATGGTGTTTGTGGTGATTGGTTTAGTGGGGTTATTGTGGCTTATTCCTTGGATTATTCTTGTTAAGGCGCCACCTGAGTCTCATCCTTGGATCACTGCACAAGAGCGTGAATATATTTTAACAGGGCAAAAAGTCACGGTCGCCGCTCAAACAACGGTTGCAGATGAATATAACCCATCAACAGCCGAGTTACTCTCTCGTAAACAGAGTTGGGGTGTCATCATTGCTTCTGCTGCTATTGATCCTATTTGGTGGTTGTTTGTTTTTTGGATCCCAATTTATCTAAACGAAGTATACGCAATGGATGTAAAAGCCATAGGAATTTATGGTTGGGTGCCATATGTTGGCGCTATGGTTGGCGCGTGGTTTGGTGGTTTATTGGCTCAGAACCGTTTAAAAGCGGGATGGAATACCGATAAAACGCGTAAATTAACCATTACTTTGGGTTGTTTGATCATGTTACCGGCACTGTTAGCCATGGCAAATCCCGGAGGTCCAACTACAGCGGTGATGATTATGGCGGTTATTTTATTTGGTTTCCAAACGGCCATTGGTAACGTGCAAACCTTACCTAGTGATCTCTATGGTAAAAAAGCAGTGGGTACATTGGCTGGTTTTTCAGGTATGGCGGCTAAGTTGGGGGCTTTAGGCCTTACCGCGCTTGTCCCTATTCTAACGGCTGATGGTAACTACACACCGGCATTTGTAATAGGCGCATCGTTAGCGGTGATTGCTATGGTCGCTGTGTGGGTCCTTATTCCTAAAATAGAGCCGTTAAAGTCTCTTAAGTAAGTCGTTGTCGAATATAAATAAGCGAAGCTCGTTGAGCTTTGCTTTGTCTCAATTTCAAGGTTTATTATGCAAAAAATAGTGTTAATGGGCGAATGTATGCTGGAATTACGTCAAGCGAAAGATGGGCTAATGCTGCGCTCTTTTGCAGGCGACACTTTCAATACAGCTGTGTATATGAAACGCATATCGGCAGAGCAAGATGTTGCCTTTATGACCGGCCTTGGGCAGGACACCATTAGCCAGCAATTAATATCAGTTTGCCGATCTGAGAATCTGAACAATCAGCATATTTCTACCAAGAGCGAGCGCCATCCAGGTATTTATTTGGTGGAAACTGATGAGCAGGGCGAGCGTTCATTCTTGTATTGGCGTGATAAGTCTGCCGCTAAAGAAGTCATGCAATTTGTTGACGAACAAGCTATAGCTGAACTTTGTCAGGCTGATTTGTTTTTCTTTTCGGGTATCTCAATTGCGATTCTAGAAACGGAACACAGAGCTGCTTTTTGGGCAATGCTTGAGCGTTTAAAGTCTGCAGGTGTAAAAATTGGCTTTGACCCTAATTACCGGCCTCGATTATGGAATGGCCCAGAGGATGCCATTGCAGAATTCACAAAAGCGTACGCCGCCTGCGATATTATGATGCCTGGAGTAGAGGATTTTAAACTGCTGTATGACATCGAAACCTTAGATGACATTCTAGCGTTTTGTCAGCCTTTTAATATTGATGAAGTGGTGCTTAAAAATGGTCCCGAGAGCGTGTATTGCCAAGTCAAGGGTGAATTGACCCATGTGGTCGTCACGCCCGTTACTTATGTAGTGGACACCACGTCAGCGGGTGACTCATTTAATGGTGTGTATTTAAGTGCTAGGTTGGCGGGCAAAGATGTGACCTCTTCGGTTGAATTGGCGTCTGCAGCGGCTGGGATCGTCATTCAACATCCAGGAGCGATTGCCCCAGTTGAATCATTTGCCGGTATTCGTAATAGTTTTGCTGACTATTAATCACTCACTAATTATTTCTTTAACTTCTCAGCTTCATTCTGCAAAGTCCAACAGCCCTTAAAAACGATTAGTTGTTTTTTCAGCTAATCGTTGGCTACTCTTCATCCAACAAACAATTACTTAGTGAATCTAAGATATAATTGTTATGAATTTACAATCCATTCTTAAATAATACATATTTATTATAGTTCTTAAATTAGTACTTAAACTTTGAGGTTTCTATGATGATTATCGGGTTCCCTGCTGAGCTTAAGTCTCAGGAGAAACGTTGCTCTGTATTACCAGCCAACGTTAAAGCGTACAAATTATTGGGTGCAACGGTGCAAGTGCAAGCCGGTATAGGCAAACACATCCATGTGAGTGATGATGAGTATGCACAAGCCGGTGCAGACATTGTTGCCAGTCGCGAAACGCTGTTAACAAAAGCCGATCTGGTGCTTAGTTTACATAAACTAAGTGACGATGATTTAGCCCATGTTAAAGGGAATGCGCTTATCGTTAGTTATCTAGACCCATTTAATGAGCGGGAGTTTGTGACTAATTTATGTGATAAGAATATCACTAGTATTAGCATGGAAATGATCCCACGCATCAGCCGTTGTCAGAAAATGGATGCCCTTAGTTCGCAGGCTAGTTTGGCAGGCTACGTGATGGTAATGCAGGCCGTCAATCACCTAGACAGCGTATTACCTATGATGATGACACCAGCAGGCACACTTAAACCCGCTAAAGTGTTTGTGATTGGTGCGGGTGTTGCCGGGCTACAAGCCATAGCCACGGCCAAACGTTTAGGCGCAAGTGTAACCGCCTTTGATACCCGTACTGTGGTTGCCGAACAAGTGCAATCTTTAGGAGCTAAATTTTTAGATATTGATTTGGGCGAAACCGGCGAAACCGGACAAGGTTACGCACAGGCACTGACTCAAGAACAAATGCAAATTCAGCAGCGCGAACAAGCTAAGTGTATTGCCGACTCTGATATCGTTATCACCACCGCGCAGTTATTTGGGCGTAAACCCCCCGTGTTAATTGACTCACAAACCATAGACAGCATGAAGCCGGGCAGCGTGATTGTGGATATGGCCGCCGAAAATGGCGGAAACGTGCAAGGCTCCGTTGCTACACAAGTCGTGACGCAATCTGGGGTCACTATTATTGGCACAGGTTATTGGGCCAATGGAGTAGCCAAACATGCCACCCAAATGTATGCCAATAACCTACAAAATTTAATCAGTGAGTTTTGGTCGAAAGAAGACAATAAATTTGCCTTAGATATTGAAGATGAAGTGCAATCTGGCTGTGTGATTACCCATCAAGGGCAAGTGGTGAACGCCATGCTGAAGTCGATTTACGACGCCAACGACGCAAAACCAAACGATAAAGAGGAAGCCTAATGGACGCCGTATATTTATTATTTATTTTACTTTTGTCGATTTTTGTTGGTTTTGAGCTGATTCAAAAAGTCCCTGCAACCTTACACACACCTTTGATGTCGGGTGCCAATGCGATTTCGGGTATCACAGTGGTTGGGGCCTTAGCATTAGCGGGTAACGATGCCATGGGTGAATACGCCGCTTATCTCGGTGCCTTTGCGGTATTTTTGGCCACGATTAACGTTGTTGGTGGGTATTTGGTCACAGACCGAATGCTTTCCATGTTCAAGAAAAAGCAGTAGGGGAATACCATGATAGAGTCAACTACCACCAATTTGGTGATCAATTTCACTTACGTGCTTTCTGCGGCGTTATTTATATTTGGTTTAAAACTACTTGGCCATCCTTCGTCAGCTCGAAAAGGTAATTTTCTGTCTGCGTTGGCTATGCTTGTGGCCATAGTTGTCACTATGTTCGACCAACAAATTGTCAGTTTTGAAATGATAGCCATTGCCATGATTGCGGGTAGCCTAGTTGGTGTACTTGCCGCGCGTATGGTCGCTATGACCGCCATGCCAGAAATGGTGTCGTTACTTAATGGCATAGGTGGTCTTGCTAGTTTATTTGTTGCATGGGCAACTATTGCAACAGGCACAGAATTAAGTGCCTTTACTATGGTGGTGACATTTTTGGCATTGCTAATAGGTGGCGTGACCTTTTCTGGCAGTTTAATCGCTTGGGCAAAACTAAGTGAACGCATTACTGGGCGCTCTGTTACTTTTGTGGGGCAGGCAGCACTTAATAGTTTACTGGTGCTCACCATTGTTATAGTGGGTTATCTTTTTGTGACACAGCCAGCCTCCATAGCGGGAATGAATATTGACCCTGCTACCGTGTTATATATCGCCATGGGATTAGCTCTGTTATTTGGGATAATGCTAGTACTACCCATTGGTGGAGCAGATATGCCTGTGGTTATATCGCTACTTAATTCCTACTCGGGACTAGCCGCCTGTGCCGCCGGTTTTGCACTACATAACAATATTTTGATTGTGGCAGGTTCATTGGTAGGTGCCAGTGGCATAATTTTAACCAATATCATGTGTAAGGCCATGAACCGCTCGTTATCTAATGTTTTGTTTAGTGGATTTATGTCGGTGTCTAAATCTGACATGGTTATCGAAGGAGAGGTAAAACCATTATCTGCCGACGATGCATACTACGTGTTAGAAGCCGCTCAATCTGTGGTGGTAATTCCAGGTTACGGTATGGCAGTGGCCCAAGCACAACATGCTATGAAAGAGTTGCAAGAACAATTAGAAGAAAACGGTGCCGAAGTCGCTTACGCCATTCACCCAGTTGCAGGGCGGATGCCGGGTCATATGAACGTACTGTTAGCCGAAGCTGACGTGTCATATGAACATTTATTTGAAATGGATGATATCAACAAGCGCATTCAAAACTTCGACGTGGCTATGGTGATTGGTGCCAACGACGTGGTTAACCCCGCCGCTCGCGAAATGAAAGGCAGCCCCATTTACGGTATGCCCGTCATCAACGCAGACTTAGCGAAGAATGTATTTGTGTTAAAACGTGGCATGGCCTCTGGATTTGCTGGCATTGACAATCCATTATTCTTCAAGCCTAACACTCGAATGATTTTTGGTGATGCAAAGGAAACCTTAAGCGCAATGGTTAGGCAGTTTTCAGATTAATTGTCATTTAATTAAACGCTTGATAAAGAGTAAACTTATTGGATACGGACAAAGCTAGCTAACGCGAAATTGGCCACCTCAAGTAATTGGGCTTCGGTGGCGCCGCTGCTAGCTTGTACAGCCATACCTTGTAACATGGTACTTAAATAACGAGCCAAAACCTGCACATCGGCATCTTTGCTTAAGTCACCTTGTGCTTTAGCTAGTTCGAAACGGGCTCTAATTTGTTCTTCATTGTTCTGGCGGCGCTTAATTAATTCTTCTTTAACCCCAGTTGCCGCCTCGCTACAAGCCAAGGCGCCTTGCACCATGACACACCCTTGTGGATGAGATGGATCAGACATATTTTTTGCCGCACCTAACAACATAAACTCAGCCACTTGGTAGGCGCTAGGTTGTGCTAAAGCAGGTTTGAAAAAACTACAGGGTCGATTTTCGTAGAACTCAATAGCCTTTAAAAATAACTGTTCTTTATTACCAAAAGCGGAATACAAGCTGGTTTTATTGATCCCCATTGCGGCGGTCAAGTCAGCTAAAGAAGCGCCGTCGTATCCTTTATCCCAAAATACTTCTAAGGCTTTCTCAAGGGTGGCTTGCTCGTCAAAAGCCCGAGGTCTACCCACTGCAACAGTACCCGTAGCTGTATTCATTATTTAGTTCCTGCTCTTAAATGTAAGCACATGGTAAACAGCTTGTTAAGCTTTGTCTATATTGAATTTGTACTATTCAGTACGAAAAGTAAAGGGTTCACAAACAAGTTTTGAGTCATTCACACCCTTTTGCTAATCAATTTTAATGCAGTCCTTCATCTGAACGCTATGTATTTTGGGGCTGTTAAGGAAAGTTAGTAACGCTATAGACTTAGCTGCAACAGTTGCTTGTTTTCAAGACACTATAGAATGTCGATCTTAGTTAGATTAAAAATAACTTACCAATCGGTACGCAAATGGATTGACTAAACACTTTATATCTATATTCTTACCGACCAGTACGTAATTGTGGGTTTTAAAAATCAAACCCGAATAAATTAAAACGATAGGAAATGAATATCATGAGTAAAAAACACGCCATACAGAAGTCTTTGCTAGTAGCTATCACCAGCATAATGTTGGCTGCTTGTGGTAATTCAGAGCCATCCACTCAAGTAGCGCCTCAAATGGTACCTCAAGTGAGTGTGGCCACAGTGGTGAACGAACGCATCACAGAGTGGGACGAATTCACCGGTCGCTTACAAGCGCCACAAACCGTGACCTTAGTACCAAGAGTCTCAGGTTATATTGAAAATGTATTGTTTGCAGAAGGTGCGGTAGTCACCAAAGGCGAAGTGCTGTTTCAGATTGACTCGCGAGCGTTTAAAGCCGAAGTAGATCGCTTAAAGGGAGAGTTACTCAGTGCGCAGAGCGCCTTTACTCAAGCAAAAAATGACTTTAATCGTGCCAGTACATTAAGAGAGCAACGCGCGGTATCTATGGAAATTCTCGATAGTCGTTTAGCCCGTAAACAACAAACAGGCGCTACCGTTGCCTCGGTATCCGCAGCCCTAGTGAGGGCGGAGCTTGACTTGTCTTATACCCAAGTTACGGCACCGATTTCTGGTCGGGTTTCTTATGCCCAAATCACCGCAGGTAATTTTGTGACTGCAGGGCAAAGTATACTGACCAAGCTAGTGTCTATGGACAAAATGTATGCGTATTTCGATGTAGATGAACAAAGCTATTTAAAATACAAGCAACTTGCTCAGTCTGGTGAAGGCTCGGGTACGCGTCATACCACGGGTAATCCGGTATATATGGCTTTAGCTAGTGAAGAGGAGTATGTACATGCGGGCAGTATCGATTTTGTCGATAACGCAGTAAATCATCAAACGGGCACTATACGTATACGCGCAACGTTTGCTAATCAAGATCAAGCCTTGTTACCAGGTTTGTTTGCTCGGATTAAATTGACCGCCAGCCAAGCATATCAGGGGATTTTAATTAATGAGAAAGCAGTGGGTACAGATCTCAACAGAAAATTTGTATTAGTGGTAGGTCAAGACAATCAACTTGAGTATCGTCAAGTGGTGTTAGGCGAAAAAATCAAAGGGTTGCGCTTAGTAACGGAAGGGCTCAATCCTGAAGAGCACATAGTTGTAAATGGCTTGCAGCGAGTTCGACCAAAAATGCTGATACAACCAAAGTGGGTCGAGATGGTCAGTGACGAGACGCTGAGCGCACTGCGTCACCAACAAAAATTGTTAGATCACAGTAACAATGAGTTGATGGCTCAAGCCCACGAATCACTAACAGATCGCAGTTAAGGGGACGGCCATGTTTTCACAATTTTTCATTGGCCGCCCAATTTTTGCGGCGGTTATCTCTCTTGTATTTTTGATTGTGGGCGCTATCTCTGTATGGCAACTACCGATCACCGAGTACCCAGAAGTGGTGCCACCTACAGTAGTGGTAACGGCTAATTATCCAGGTGCCAACCCCAAAGTGATTGCCGAAACTGTTGCTTCGCCCCTAGAGCAAGAAATTAACGGCGTAGAAAATATGCTGTATATGTCTTCGCAAGCTACGTCTGATGGGCGAATGACTTTAACTATTACCTTTGCCATTGGCACCGATGTGGATTTGGCGCAAACCCAAGTTCAAAGTCGAGTAGAGCGCGCTAAACCGCGCTTACCAGAAGAGGTGCAACGCTTAGGTGTGGTAACGGCAAAGTCGTCTCCTGATTTAACTATGGTGGTGCATCTTACTTCACCCGATAAACGCTATGATATGCTGTATTTGTCGAACTACGCGGTACTCAATGTAAAAGATGAGCTAGCCCGTGTCGAAGGTGTGGGTCAGGTGCGCGTCTTTGGTGCAGGTGATTACAGTATGCGGGTTTGGCTAGACCCCAATAAAGTGGCAGCCTTAGGTCTGTCACCGGCCAATATAGTGGCGGCAATTCGTGAACAAAATCAACAAGCGGCGGCGGGTAGCTTAGGTGCCCAGCCAAGTGGAAGTAGTGATTTTCAACTGTTAATCAACGTTAAAGGCCGTTTGACCACAGTTGAAGAGTTTGCCGACATCATCATTAAAGTGGGTGAACAAGGGCAAATAAGCCGCTTAAAAGACGTTGCACGCGTTGAACTTGGCGCCGCATCTTACGCATTGCGCTCTATGCTCGACAACCAAGATGCCGCTGCCATGCCGGTGTTTCAAGCTTCTGGTTCAAACGCCATTCAAATTTCAAATGATGTGCGTAGTAAAATGGCTGAGTTAGCCAAAACATTTCCAGAGGGTTTAAGTTACGACATTGTGTACGACCCAACCGTATTCGTTCGTGACTCGATTGATGCTGTGATAAAAACCTTGTTTGAAGCGCTGTTGCTGGTGGTATTAGTGGTGGTGCTATTTTTACAAACTTGGCGCGCTTCTATTATTCCTTTGGTTGCTGTACCTGTTTCTTTAGTAGGCACTTTCGCCTTTATGCATTTGCTAGGTTTCTCGCTAAATGCCTTATCGTTATTTGGTTTAGTGTTAGCCATAGGCATAGTGGTAGATGACGCCATAGTAGTAGTGGAAAACGTCGAACGTAATATTGCCGAAGGCCTTGCGCCTGTCGCGGCTACACAAAAAGCCATGAAAGAAGTCACCGGCCCTATTGTGGCCACAACTTTGGTATTGGCGGCGGTATTTATTCCGACTGCGTTTATGTCAGGTTTAACTGGGCAATTTTACCTACAATTTGCGCTTACCATCACTATTTCGACCTTTATTTCTGCTATTAACTCTTTGACCTTAAGTCCGGCTTTGTCAGCGCTATTACTTAAAAGTCCGCAGCAGAAAAAAGATTGGCTAACCCTTGCCATGGATAAGTTATTGGGGGGCTGGTTATTTAACCCCTTTAACCGTTTCTTTACCCGTTTATCACAAGGCTACGGCTGGGTGGTTAAGAAAACTCTGCGATTTGGTATATTGGTAGGTGTTATATATTTAGGTTTAGTCGGCGTAACGGGTTTGCAATTTGCCACTACGGCAAGCGGCTATGTGCCAGCTCAAGATAAACAATATTTGATAGCCTTTGCGCAATTACCTGATGCCTCGTCACTTGAACGCACCGAAGCTGTGGTCAAAGAGATGTCACGCATTGCGCTAGCACAGCCAGGCGTAGCACACTCGGTTGCCTTCCCTGGCTTGAGTATCAACGGCTTTACTAATAGCACTAGCAGCGGAATTGTATTCACTCCATTGGATGATTTTGCAGAGCGAGAGGATCCTGCATTATCAGCAGATGCTATCGCTGCGGCGCTCAATAAAAAATTTGCGGCCATTGAAGATGCCTATATTGCTATATTTCCCCCGCCGCCCGTACAAGGTTTAGGCACCATAGGCGGGTTTAGATTACAAATTCAAGATCGTGCCAATTATGGTTACGAAGAGCTGTATAAAGTCACAATGCAAGTGATGCAAAAAGCTTGGGCTACCCCTGAATTAGCAGGAGTTTTCTCAAGTTATCAAATCAATGTACCGCAATTAGGTATAGACATTGACCGTACCAAAGCAAAACAGCAATCGGTGTCGTTGCATGAATTATTTACCACTTTGCAAGGTTACATGGGCTCAGTCTACGCCAATGACTTCAATCAATTTGGCCGTACTTATCAAGTGAAAGTGCAAGCCGATGAGCAGTTTAGACAAACACCTGAACATATTGCTCAGCTTAAAGTGCGTAACAATAATGGTGACATGGTGCCTATTGGTTCATTCATTCAGATTAACAATACTGCCGGGCCTGATCGTGTTATGCATTACAATGGATTTACTACGGCCGAGATTAACGGAGGTGCAGCACCCGGTTTTAGTTCCGGCCAAGCACAAGCCGCGATCGAGAAAATTTTGGCCGAAACTCTACCAAATGGCATGAGCTACGAGTGGACCGAATTGACCTATCAACAGATATTGGCTGGTAATGCAGGCATGTATATCTTCCCGTTAATCATCCTCTTGGTATTTATGGTTTTGGCAGCGCAGTACGAGAGCCTTAGTTTACCTCTGGCAATCATTTTGATTATTCCTATGACCTTATTGTCAGCGTTAAGCGGTGTATTAATAGCGGGAGGAGACAATAATATATTCACCCAAATAGGCTTCATTGTGCTAGTGGGACTGGCAACCAAAAATGCTATTTTAATCGTTGAATTTGCCAAGGAACTACAAGATGAAGGCCGCACTGCCTATCAAGCGATACTTGAAGCAGGTAGATTGCGCTTACGCCCCATATTAATGACCTCAATCGCTTTTATTATGGGGGTGGTGCCTATGGTATTTTCAAGCGGGGCTGGATCTGAAATGCGTCAAGCGATGGGTATAGCGGTATTTTCGGGCATGATAGGTGTCACCCTATTTGGGCTGCTGCTTACACCGTTGTTTTATTATGCACTGGCAAAACGTAATGACGCGAGTCCAACAAAACATGTCGATTAAAAAACTAGCAAACTATAGCGATCAGTAACAAAATACTTGCAAGCAAAACGTCTATCGCTATAATGCTCGCCTCTTGGAGATTGATTGCATCAAACACCAAGTATTTGCGAAGCCAGTGTGGTGGAATTGGTAGACACGCTAGATTCAAAATCTGGTTTCTTCGGGAGTGGCGGTTCTTATCTTAATAGGAACCATTGTCTGAATAGAATTCAGGCATAAATATAGTTTTTGCCAGAGTGATGAAATTGGTAGACATGACGGATTCAAAATCCGTTGCTAGTGATAGCGTGCCGGTTCAAGTCCGGCCTCTGGTACCAAATAACGTTGTTATACAACGTCTTAGAAAGAAAGCTGAACCTTTATGGTTTGGCTTTTTTTTTGCCTTTTAGATTTTATTTAGACAGTTTGACTGAATAGGGGCGGTGTGCTAAATTGTATCCCTACAAACTGTTTGAATAGAATTGTATTGATATTTGGGGGCTGAATTAGGATGGTATCTGGGAAGAGTATTAAGAAAACCGTAAAGAAAAGAAAGCACGTTAAGAAAATCACCATTAAGAAAAATGGTGTGGTTTCTTGGGAACTTCTAGATGGCAACGGGCAATCTATTCAGGGCTACTCAATATTCATGGACGACTTGATCAAGCAAAATGAAGCTTTTAACACAAGGCGTAGCTATGCATTACACATCTCTCAATTTTATGATTACTTATACGAAGTAGCATGTTTATATGGAGGGTTGACAGAAGAGACATTAGAAGATGCTTGTGAAGCCTATGAAACGTATATGATTAAGGGAGATCGTGTAACTGATTACAGTATAGTCAATGACGTGACAAAAGGGCTACCGTCGCCAAAGATTACTGCGAAGTCGTACGATCCTCATCATGCAGCATTACAGCGATTTTTGCGTCTTTCTGCTAAATCCGCAAAACACATAGCTCAACGAATGAAAGCAGGTTTCGACACCAACAATGTGCCGCAATCAGAATTACCGATGTTCGATGTAGGGAGAAGGGAGCTTGCCAATAAAGAGCGTGCGGAACTAATCAGCAATAGTATTTTAGCCAGTACAATGTCGGGTGGAGCTAACACTATTGCAGCTAATATCCTCAAAAGACGTTATCCGTCATCGTCTAACAGCAGCGCTTCAAATATATTTGATGATGAAGCTGAGCAAAGAACTTTTCCATGGGATCGCTTTCAGGAGCTGTTAGACGCTGCACCAAATCACAGGGCGCGTACATTGTGGGCACTTATTGCAGCGATAGGTTGTCGTTTTTCGGAAGCCATTGCCATTTTAAATGCTGATATCGACATCGCAAAACGTAAGGTTAAGTTGATCGCGGCTAAGACACGTCCCGAAGCATATCCGTATTTGTCGGTTGAGCAGCTAGATCAACTGGCTTTCAAAACACGTGAAACACGAGAAACATTTATGATTTCATGGGGGCAAAAGTTCTTCGAATATTTGCTTGAATACAGACGCTCTGGTGATTATCGCATTGCGGTAAAAAATGACTTTGTCTTTCAATCTCAAGGTGCAACAACCTTTGGTGAGCCACAGGTGTTTAACTCATACACAAGCGCACTAAATACCTTTCAAAACGCCGTCCGTAAAGTACTAGGGGAAGATGCCACCAAATACGGATTTCATTCATTACGTCACATGTACGGCTTCTACTTAAAAAATTATGCGCCCCGTGCGGATGGTAAGTATGGTTTAGACCCATCAGACGTTCAAGCATACATGGGGCATGCAAATCCATCGAGCACAAAGCGATACGCTTTGGATGTAAAAGAAAGACTTGAATTGCAGCTCATATATGCGAATGAGGTGAGCACGGGGCGTGAAGGTCCTGAGACGTTGCTTAAATTGAAGCTAGAGCGAAACCAAAAAGAATATGAGCAGCTAATGGCGGAAGCGAAAGCGTGTCATTTGGTAGTAGATAAACGTTTTAATGGAATAGCTGAAGATGATTAATGTTGGCAAGGAAATTTACTTCTTAAAAGATGGAAAGGCGCTGTCTGACGCTGTCCATGAGGCGGTTGCCACAGTATGTGAGGTGATTAAAGAACACCATAACTACGATGGTGCTCCGGACACCATAACTATTAGAAAAAATTTCAATGGAGAAGCTATTAGTTTCTTACGTTTTTTTGGGGCTGATTTTAAAAAAGACAATGATGAAATATCAAAGGATAATATCTGTAGCCTTTATGACCTTGTTGGTTATTCATCGGCAAATCGTCCATCAAACGAAGAAATGATTGCATTGTCTTTGTCCACTGGTAGCCCTAAAAGGTCAACGATAAAAAAATCTTTTTATGGTGGTATAAAACTTGGATTGCAGTTGGTATTTGTAAGACTATGGAAGGAAAGAGCGCTTATTTTGCCATACGATTTTGAGCCTCCTCGTTGCGAATTCATATTCGAAGAAAAATTTAGACCGTTATTTTTTTCACCTGTGTCGTCTTCGGTAAGGGCGCAAAACTCACGGTTTAATTCATCATTGAAATTTAAAGATCTTTCAGAACAAAGAATGTGCGATTCACGGTCTGTGTGCTGGTTGAAGTTGATTTTGGCTACTAGCTGGTATGAGGCAAAGGATCTGGAATTGGTCGAGATTTGCGAAGTTAGAGATTTGAACTTAAATAAAACCAATGGATTCACAAATTGTAAGCTTCAAATTCATCTATTGACCCACATATTTATTAAGCACTTGGGAACTGGAGTAGGTTTTACAGTTAAGGAGTTTGAGGAAGAACAGCTTAAATTTTATATGTCAATCAATAACCAAAAGGAGGCCAATGCAACAAGAGAGAAGTTAGGGGTAGAACTTGTTTATAGTGAACTAACATCTGAGTACCAAAAGTATCGAAAACATGGGATTACAAAAAAAGAGAGTTCGAAAGGTGAGAGGTTGTCGAATCAAAAAGAGAGACAAGCAGACAAGCTTAAGGGGGCAATAAAAGAGATTTACAACTCATTTCCTACAGCCACTGAACACGAAATCTTAAAGTCTTTAATGTCATTAACAATGACACATATGGGCAACAAGGGGCAGATATTTGAAGAAGTGTATGTTGATACGATACCGGAACAATATCACGAAGATGTCAAATATTGGCTTGGTATTCAAAGTCTATATGCTGAAAAGAAAAGTTATGAAAATTCAACGCAATTAAATGTCACTATGGGACTCTTTTTTTCATACTTGTTCATTTACCTTCCTTTTTGGTATTCCAAAAACCAGCTCCTAGCTAGTTTGCCGGACTTTCCAAGCACGCTTAACAAGCTTAACTGTGAAATTTTTATCAATCGGTGGACAGGACAAGCAGACAAACTCCCATTGGATTTTATAAGACTCATAGAGTTATATGCTGAAATAAAAGGGTGGTCGAACAACACCCATCATGGGAACCTTACCCCAATGGTTGTGTTTTTGCGCTGGTGTGAGAATAGAAAAAGAAGGCTGCCAGATGCTGATGATTTTGAAAACTTACTAGAAAATGATGATTTACCATCATACAACGCTTACAAGCAAAGCAGGAAGACACCTTTGTCGCGGCGCGTATTTAAAATGTTCACGCGTTTTTGTCACGCTTTGCATGACTTTCAGACTCAAATTGAAGCAAAAGTTCAGGCTGGTGAGCTTAATCCAGCGTTGTTTGGCGGACATGGCAGTTGTGTCAATTTTGTAGACGAAACACCTGTTAATAAAAGTACTAGACCATCAAGGCACTTAAGATCAAGAGCAGTGCAGCCCATTGATTTCTGCTTAAAGGATTATGGGTTAGATCTACCTGTAGTTTCTTTTGAGGATGAAGGGGGTAAGCAGTATTCTATTAATAGCTTTTATCGGTTCTTTTACTACAACACGTATCTTGTAGGCGATGAAAAAAAAGCACTTGTTTATCCCGGTGATATCCGTGTATGTCTGTTGGCAATGAACACTGGTATTCGAGCTATGCACTTACGCTGGTTGGATTTAGATATGTTTGACATGCGCATAAATCCTAAAATGTTAGATGATTACTTGCATCCATTAACCGTCAACACTGACAAGGTAAAAACACAACCTTGGGTTGCCACAGTGTCAGCATTAACTGTCAGCCTTTGTCTAGAACAAAAAGCTTGGCGCAAGGAAGTTTCAAACGAATCATTTAACAAGAATATCTTTTATAATGGAAACAAGAAGTCAAAATTTGGGGCTTTTAGACCCTTATTTGCCTGTTATCCGGATAGTGGCTCGACCACTACAAATGTTGATGACTGTTTTCTTTCCTTGTTACTTTCATTTGAGCTATTCCTCAAGGACCATGGCTTTGATGAGGAGCCAATGTATAAAATAAGGCCTGTTGGCCAAAAGTATCATGAGGAGCCAAACCCCGAAGTTGTTAAGGTGGAATTGACGAAAGATGGCTTGGAGCACATTAAGATTACGTATGCCAAACGGACGACTGTCCATGCGTGTAGAAACTCAGTCGTCAAGGAGAAGACGCGATACCTGCCAGAAAGCATAGTGGGTAAACACATTACTGGTCAGCACCCGCGACTTGTTGCTTACTACAATTTGCGAGACCCAGAAGATCACTATGCAGACCAAAATCGCCAGTGGATCAGCGAGCCGGGCGCTCCAAATGTAAATATTCCAATGTCTGATGAAGCGTTTAACCGAGAAATGCCATCGAATGCGTTTGGAAGCTCCATGCATCAAGGGATTTCAAAAGATCCTAAGCAAGCAATTGATGCATACGGTCTGATCAGTATACAACTGATTACTGATGAAAACGGCAACTTAAAGGATGGAGTCAGTATGTTGAGGGGTAAGGAGAAATGTAAACTGGCATGTAACCCAACCCATTTCTGCCCGTTTGATAATATTTGCCCTAAGGATATTGTTGAGGAGTTAGGAGATGTTAAGGCCTGTGCTGTATGTCCTTATGCAATCAGTGGTATCAATCATCTACCAGCAATATCCGCAGCCCACGATGCGTGTATTGAGGAATTTGTTGATGCACGGGAAAAGTTGTCGATGTTGCAACAAGACAAATCAACTGACTTGGAAATGATTTCTGAGGTGCAAGCGATCGTTGACCGGAAGAGCTTATATGCAAGCGGCTGGAAATATCGTCAATCGGAATTATTAGCCAAATTAGATGACATTAAAAATGGGTTTGAGACAGGTGCCTTTACGGTTGGCAAGCCGGAATTCATCGCGAACATGCTTAAGCCAACTTTCTTCAAGGAGGAGGAGCATCAAGGCGATTATATACTGAAGCGGTTACGTGATTGTAAAGCATTTCCTTTGCTTGAAACAAAAAAAATTGCAGCCAAGTTTGAAATGTCTAAGCGTAAACTTATGGCTATCAAAGACCCTAAATCTGCACTTACTTTTGATGTGTCATTGGCTCCTGTGAAAGAACTGTTTAGTCTGATCCAATCGTACAAGGAGCTGCATGGGATATCTAATGAACAAGTTAGACAAATGTTAAACTTGACCCCACAGCACCTAATGGAAAGCTTAACTAATGGTTTAGGATTGAAGTTTGAAAGTGAGGTGAACGATGACTAAGCCCAAAAAGCCTTTATCAGGCGGAGCCATTGCTAACCAAGAGCGAAAGAAGGTGAGGATTAATGTTGCTTTGGAGGCGCTAAAAAACATTAAACCAACATTAAAGTTTAAAAGCCGTACTGAGATTTATCTTTACCTTGCTGACACCATAAACATGTATGAGAAGCAAGCTAAAGTAACAACAAGTAAAGGGCCATGTTCCCGTTCTGGTGTGTATAGCATTCCTGAAATAAAAGTTGCCGTTGAGAAGTTTTGGGTAACGGGCATACTGGTGAGTGATGATGTTGATCTGTATCAGACAGTTGAGGCCGCAGCAAAAAAAGCGCTGATGGACAAGGATCTTGAAATAAGCAATCTGAAACATCAATTGTCAGAAAAAACGCGCTTTTTAGACGAAGCGGATAACAACGTACGTAAGCTGACTAAGTTTATTAAAAGTACCGATTTGAAATCACCCCTTCATGCCCTTGGGAATGCAGATTCCTCAGTCTCACAACAAAACACCTCAGTCACTGCTGACGATAGTGAAAAGCTGATTGAGGACTTATGCCAAGTCATATACAAACTTGAGGTCTGGGCTGATAACCTAATCGAACGTCAAAGTGATGGTGCACTGGTGGATGCCGGGCTGGAGAATGAAATCGTATCAGCCAAGCTTATGCGTGAGTACCATAAGCGAGTGCCAATGAGCATGGTTAAAGAGTAATTATGGCAAAGGCTAAGGGCAGATCTAGGACAGAAGTTAATAAAGCGAGCTATGAGCTTTATGTGAGCAAGCTTAGGGAAGTTGGAAAAGGCTTCCCTGTAAATAAGTCGGGTGATGTCAACATTGCTGAGATTGCTAGACAGTGTGATTTTGGCCGTGATCGCTTATATCAACCCACAAAGCTGAAAGAACAGTTTGAAAGGGACTTGAAAGACATTGGTCTGGAAGGTGACCCTCTTAAAACAAAAAACGAAAAAGATGATTATCTTGCTAAAAAAGCTGATCAAAAATCAAGGGACGCTTCGGTGTTGAAAACTCGGCTGGATACAGCAGTAGAAGAACTGTCAATCCTAAGGGCGAAATATGAAAAGCTGGAAGCTAAATACGAAAGTCTTAAGCGTAAAAAGTCAGAACAAAGTGCTGCCATGGATGAAATGGAAAATACGGGTAGAAGGGTCTTCAACTAGTGGGAGTTTATAACGGTATCGCCCAAGTTAGCAATGTGTGGCCCGGAACTGTAGGTGGTGCTATATTTACTGCGTGCCCAATAAACAGCAAAAAAACAGTCCTGTTTAATGCCTCGTTTAAAACGTTGACAACCATCCCCAAAAAAGGTGAATTTTGGAAAATCAAAGGGCACATGTCCTTTAACAAGAAAAGATATATGAGTCAGGTGACAATTTCAGCCTGTCACCTACAGGGGTTACCGAGTAACCAATTCTTATCTGCTTATTTGAAGTCGTCGCCTAGATTTAGGGGGTTTAACCTTGGTCCTAAAACAATTGATAAGCTAATTAATAAGGTTGGCGATGAGGGCGTGCTTATTGACTTGATGGAGCAAAATAAATGGTCACACATTGCCGATTTTATTAGTGACGTTGCAGCACAGAGGCTTTGTCAAGAATGGCAGAAGTCAAGAAACGAAACAGAAACCGTTGCATTTTTAGTTGAGCATGATTTTGAACCGAAACTAAGCAATAAGATTTTGAAGCTGTGCAGGGAAAACACGATGGCACGGCTAAAGGACAACCCCTACAACCTGTTAGCCTTT
>NZ_CAKZKO010000156.1 GCF_937123705.1 uncultured Paraglaciecola sp.
CTGCTCTAAAATTGACAATATGGGGGCTAATCCACTACCACCAGCAATCAACAACATATGATTGTCAGAGTCTCTTAAAAAGAAGTCTCCAAACGGCCCTTCCAATTCAATACTTTTGTTGACTAAATCCTCCCTTTTAACCAAACCAGAAAACTCACCATTAGGCACATGGCGTATAATAAATTTTACACGTGTATTTTCAGCATTAGGTTTTGATGCAAAAGAATAGGCTCTTGTTACTCCAGGTAGACAGTCAAGACTTAACTTAGCATATTGCCCTGCCTTAAAAATCGGCACTTCATCCAGTTCAATTTCTATCGCAGTAATGTCGTGAGTTAATTCTGTTTTACCGACTATTCTTCCTCGATTTATGCGTTTCTTAGCTCGACTCAGGTCGACCTCAACTTCAACATCATCCGTTTTTGGTACGCTCTGACAGGCGAGTATATAACCAGATTGGACTTCTTCTGCCGTTAATAGATAGCTTGCATCAGTAAACTCTTTTACCTTACCCTTGATTAGTTTGCACTTGCATTCAGCACAACCACCAACTTTACAGCTATAGGGAAAATTAATTCCGTTCCGCAAAGATGCACTGAGCACTGTCTCTTTTTTTTCTAAAGAAATAGCGAGTTGATTCACCCGCATCCCTTCGGGGCTAGCGCTAGAAAATATAGACTTGATAAATGACCGAATCATAAGGGGTTTCCTTTTTATTATGTGCATCCAGTTTAAAGCCAATGCATATATTGGTAGGCGGCATATTCTGACAAGTCAGGGTCATATTTTGACAAGCAGGAGTCACATATTGACAACCCCTATTTTCTAAACGATGCTAATAATCAAAATAACAAAAGCGCTCCCTATGATAATTCTGAAGCAGGCCTCTTGATGATTCACACAAACGCAAAAATACCGGGAGTATACTTACTCGCCGTAGCTGAATGCATGGCAGACTTTGGCATCAATCAAAGAAAGTGGTTAGATGGGAGCCCATATCAAGTCATTGATGCAGGCATGCTTGATGCAACGGTTAGCTATGAAGCACTTTATGACTTGGTTATTAAAGCCGTTGAACTATCGAACAATACTGCGATAGGTGTGATGGTTGGCCACCGATTAACATTGCAGTCTCACGGTATACTTGGCTACGCTTTAATGAACTGTGAAGATTTAGTATCAGCCGCTAAATTACTTGAACAGTATATATCATTACGCTTTCCCCTTATTGACATATCAACTCGGTATAACGATTCAGAATTCATCATCGAACTTAATGAAAAATTCCCGCTCAATGAAATACGAAATTTAGTATTAGAAGCGATACTGGTTACGATTAAGTCGGCTCTCGACCAATTAACACCTAAAATAAAAAAAAGCCTGACGATTAGTTTTCCCTATGCTAATAATCAAACAAATGCTTATCATAGTTTGACGGATTGCAAACTCATATTTAATGCACCCTGCGCAAGTATCAGTATTACAAAAGAATTAATGCTAGAACGAATTCCACTTGCCAATTTAGCCGCTTATAAAGAGGCAGAAATTTTATGCGCGAAAGAATTAAAAATTATTCATCAAGAAAGCAGCTATAAAAATAAAGTTAAACAAAAAATTCTGGCAAACAGTGAAAATTTTCCGACACAAGCAGTGATGGCATCATGGTTTAATATGACCTCAAGGACTTTGCACAGAAGGCTTGTCAGTGAAGGTGTGTCTTACCGTGAAATTCTGGAAGAGGTAAAAAAAACGCTCGCCATTTCTTATCTCAAAAATACCGAGATGACGATTAAAGAAATTAGCTATTTTTTAGGTTATGAGGATGATCGAAATTTCAGCCGTGCTTTTAGACGCTGGCAAGGCATTTCACCGTCAAGGTATCGTTCTGAATGTTAATGCCGATTAATGAAAAAGCGCTGCATAAAGAAAAGCAATTGAATGCCTTTACAGCATGCAGTTTTAACTTTTTATCTTTTTGGCGTACTTTCTAGCAGGCGGCTTGCGAGCGCTAGGTTTCCCGCCACTTGATTTCTTCGCGCCCTTTTTTTTGAACCCAGCACCTTGCCCCTTTAATCCCTGCAACGCAGTCGGTATGTACTGCTTAGCCTGTTCAATCAGCGCCAACAAATGATGATTCAGCGGTTGCATAAATCCTTGGTAGTTAAGCTCGCGCTGGCTGATCGCGTTCAGCTGCTGTTCCCACAAAGCCGTCATATCAGGCGTAATGGCCGATTCAGGTAAGCTGTTGATTAAGCCCCTACCAATATCCGTACTGCGTATCTGCTTGCCCGTGCGCTGTAAAAAGTTACGCCTAAAAAGCAGCTCAATGATTCCCGCTCGCGTTGCTTCAGTACCAAGACCGTCGGTTTCTTTTAACGTCTTGCGAATTTCAGCGCTGCTGACATAACGAGCAATGCCGGTCATTGCCGCCAGCAAGGTGCCGTCGTTAAAATATTCGGGCGGTGTGGTTTGTTTTTCTACTAAATTGGCGTTATCGCAAGTCCAAGCAAACTTTCCGTATTGTTTGTCATTTGGGTCTAGGGTGATGGGCGGTAAAGACTGCCCAGTATCTATTTTGTTAACGTGCTGACCACCCGAGCCGTTTTTATTTCCATACAGTACTTTCCAGCCTTGCTTCAATGGCTGCTTGGCTTGAGTCTTAAACTGGCCACCCGCAATAGTCGCTTCGACTTTGGTTTCGGCATATTGATAGGCTGGGAAAAACTGCATCAAATATTGGCGCGCGATATGACGATACACTTTTTGTTCAAACTGGTTCAATTTTGAAAACTGTTCAGCCGATATTGATTTTTCACTCGGCACAATCGCATGGTGTGCTTCTACTTTGCTATCGTTAAAGACTTTGCTTTTTAAATTCGGTTGCGCCTGCTGGGCATATTCCGTCAGCGGCTGGCAGTTTTGACCAATTGCGTTAATTACTTGTGGGGCAAGGTTATGCTGCTCATTGGGTAAATGACGGCTATCGGATCTTGGATAGGTAATAAGTTGATGGCGTTCATACAGACTCTGACAGGTATCTAATACTTGCTGGGCGCTCATCGAGAAAGCTTTCGCCGCTTCGATTTGTAAAGTGGATAAATTAAACGGCAGCGGCGGTGGCTGCTGCTTCTCTTTTTGTTCAAGCTTGGTAATTTCAGCAGGCTGGTTGGTGATGCGCTGACAGACATTTTCTACCAAAGGCTTGTGTAATACTCGGCCTTCTTCATCTTGATACGGCTTGCAGGCTTCGCTGGGCTGCCACTTTAATAAAAAGGATTCATTCGTCGTATTGTTTAAACGTGCTTCGACTTGATAAAAATCGCGGCTTACAAAGTTTTCAATGTCTTCATCGCGCTTAACCACTAAGCCTAATAACGGCGTTTGTACACGGCCAACCGACAGTACACCTTTATAGCCCGCCTTCTGCCCTTGTAAGGTATAAGCCCGTGTCATATTCATGCCATATAGCCAATCAGCGCGCGAACGGGCTAAGGCTGAAACTGACAGAGGCACGAATTCTTGATTGCTGCGCAGGTTTTGCAAAGCACGCTTCACCGCGGGTGGATTCAAATCACTAATTAAGCAACGCTCGGTCGTCTTTCTTTTATGGGCACTGATTTTTAGGTGACTTAATACTTCATCAACTAATAGCTGCCCTTCGCGATCGGGATCACCGGCGTGGACAATATGGTCGGCCTGCTTCACCAGTTTACGTAATACGGTTAATTGCGCCCGGGTCTGAGACTTGGCTTTTAACTGCCACTCTTGCGGCACAATGGGAAGGTGTTCGAGCTTCCAAGATTTAAACGCTTCGTTATACGCGTCGGGTTCTGCTTGCTCTAATAAATGACCGATGCACCAGCTCACCACATCGCCATTAGCCAGCTCGATATAACCTTGCTGTTTGCGATGGGGTTT
>NZ_CAKZKO010000157.1 GCF_937123705.1 uncultured Paraglaciecola sp.
ATGCCAGCATATTTTGCAGTCGCGGCCGCTCCTTCAACGAAGCGGTCAGCGCTCCAAACCAATAAAATAAAGCCACCTAAAATGGCTAAAAGTGCAAGTATCATAGTGTATCCTGAATGAAAAATTGACTGATTTTGCTAAATTGTAAGCTTAGTTAGCTCATCACCAATCAAATTATATAACACAACTTTACAACATTAAGCGATAGCCAATCCCCGCTTCAGTGATCAAATAACGTGGCGTGGTTGGGTCATCGCCTAATTTATGGCGAATATGACTAACCACAATACGTAAATAATGGGTATTTTGTGCATGACTTGGCCCCCAAATATGTTCTAACAACTGTTTTTGGGTAATAACGCATTGTCGATGTTGAGCAAGCTTGGCAAGCACCGCATATTCTTTTGGAGTCAGCTCTACTAATTTGCCGTTACAGGTCACTAAACGCCGCGCTAAATCAATTTTTAAATGACCATCATCAAGTACAGAGGCGGTTTTATCTGGAAATCGGTCTCGCAGCTGAGCTCTCACCCGAGCTAATAACTCTTCCACGCTAAACGGTTTAGTAACATAATCTTGCGCGCCAATATCAAGGGCTTTGATTTTATCGAGATCCGCACTGCGCACCGATAACACAATCACCGGCACACTCGAAAAACTGCGAATTTCGGCTAATAGCGCTAAGCCATCGCCATCTGGCAAGCCTAAATCCAAAATAACTAAATCTGGTTGCTGGCGAACAGCTGCTGCCAATCCAGTACTCACTGATTCAGCCTCACAGACCTCATAACCGACACTTTTCAGTGCAATTCGCAACATTTTACGGATCTGAAATTCGTCATCAACAACTAAAATATGTGCCGACACGCAGGTTAACCTCTTACTGGTATGTCTTGGGGATCGGGTAAGGGCAGTTCAATAATAAAACGCGAACCACTGCCAGAGCGGGCTGTATCAGCCTTAACCTTACCGCCATGAGCCGCAATCATACCACGGCAAATGGCTAAGCCCATACCGGTATTGTGCCGTTTATTATCACCATCGGCGACCACGTAAAACATATCAAATACTTTTTCTTGTAATTCTTCTGCAATGCCAGGGCCATGATCTTCGATTTCAATGCGACACAGTCGGCCATCCTGATTCGCGGTAATGGTCACTGGTTCATCAATTGGGCTGTATTTTGCTGCGTTTTCCAAAATATTAAAAATCCCTTGCTCTAATAAAGCCGCATGGGCATATAGCAAAGGTAAGTTTTTTTGCTCTTGATAGTCCACTTCAACATCAGGAAATAAATATTTTAATCGCTGTTTAGCACTGCCAATAATATCAGCAACTGGCACCCAATCGCGCTCTAATTTTAAGGTACCATGGCCTAAGCGAGTCATATCGAGCAAGTTTTCAATATAACGATCAAGACGTCGGCTTTCATGTATGATGGTTTCAAGTAAATCCACTCTGTCTTGTGCTGATAGCTGTTTATCAAGTACTTTTAAGCTTTCTGCCGAGCCCATCATGGCAGACAAAGGTGAACGTAAATCATGAGACACTGAGGATAATAATGCCGAACGAAGCTGTTCCATTTCCGCTTTGCGAGTCGATGCTTCAAGCTCATTATTAAGATGAATACGTTGCCACACATTAACCATTTGCTGTACAAAGGTACGGATCAAATTGTTATCTTGCTCTGTGATCACCTGTTGCTCTTTGGCAAACTTTAGCAATAGTACTGCAATCGATTTATTATCAGCTTGTATTGGAAATGCCGTCCAATCACTGGCATTTAAGGTATCACTAAAACGACCTGCCATTTGCTTGTGGGCATAACACCAATCAACCATAGCTTGATCAAGTGACTGTAAAGGCTGCCCTAAACGAGGGCTGATCTGTTGCTGATGATGCTCAAAAACCACCACATGAGCTGGGCAGTCCAGTGCTTGCTGTAACTGCCCAGCCAAGGTTAGGCACAATTCATCGGCTTGATTGATCACCGTTAATTGCTGAGCAAAATCACGTTGCAGCTCAGTATAACGATTCGCCTCTTTTAATAATAAGAACTGTTGACGAATACGCGATGCCGCAGGCCCACACACAACACCAATCACAAATAAAAACAGTAAGGTGGCAATATCATCATTTTTATTAACGAAAAAGGTGTAATACGGATCGGTAAGAAAAAAGTTAAAACTTAGAAATGACAATAAAGCGGTAAAAATCGCAGGCCGCGCGCCGTATTTTAAGCCACAAAATACCACAGCTAATACATACACCAGTACTAAGTTACCACTTTGCAACCAACTTGATAATGCAAGTGCAACCGCGCTGGCTACAGCAACCAAAAGTGAACCAAACAAATAGCCCATTTTTTGGCCAAATGCCAGTGACGGAGCGGCTTCTGTTACGTACTTGTGCTGGCGTTTACTGGCTTGCCAAACCGACACTTCTATCGGTAAACCGCTATTGATTAATTGTTGATATAACGGTTTACGCCATGGTTGCAAGCGCCGCTTAGTGCCCGCGCCCACTAACACGGTATTGATCCTATGTTCACTAATATAGGGTAAAATGGTTTGTATGCTGGAGGGACCGCGCAATGTATCGGTTTCTGCTCCCAGCTCTTTTGCCAGTGCAAAAGCCGATTGCAATCGTTTTTGCTCAAGCTGGTTATGTATTTTGCCAGTGTCCACCCACACCACAATCCAAGGCGTGTGGCGTTTTTCTGCCATTTGTCGGCCAATACGAATTAGGTGTTCATGATCACGGCGATTCGAGATCAACACCAACACCTTATCTTGAATTAAATAATCGTTACTGCGCGCTTTGGCTTCTTGTTCATTTTTTAGTTGATCGTCAACATGCCCGATCACCCGCTTCATCGCCATTTCACGCAGTGCGGTTAACGTTTCTAATTGAAAAAACTGCTGTATCGCTTGTTCGGCATAGTCGCCAAGATACACTTGCCCTTGAGCTAAGCGGTCCAATAAATGATTAGGTGCTAAATCAACGAACACCAGTTGCTGAGCGCGGTCAATAAACTGATCGGGGACGGTTTCTTTAACCCTAACACCACTGATCTGTAATACCAAATCGTTAAGGCTGGCAATATGCTGTACATTCATAGTGGTATACACATCAATGCCCGCTTCCAGCAATTCGGCGATATCTTGATAGCGCCTTTTATGGCGACTACCGGGAATATTGGTATGAGCGAGTTCATCGACCAAAATCAGTTGCGGTTTGGCTGCCAATGCGGCATCGAGATCAAATTCACTCAGTTGTTGATCGTGATAACTAATTTCACGTCGAGGTAAAATATCAAAGCCCTCGAGTAAACGTTGCGTCTCGGCTCTGCCGTGGGTTTCAATCAAACCTATTTTTACCGACGCGCCTTGTTGCATATATTCTCTGGCCGCATTAAGCATGGCACAGGTTTTTCCAACGCCAGGGGCGGCACCAATAAAAATTTTTAGTTGCCCACCTTGATGTTGTTGCAAGCTTTTTAGTAGCGCATCGGCTTTTTGGTTACGAGGATCAACGGCCACGGCAGTTCCTTTTCAGTGGAATTAAAAACTTTTTGCTACACTTAATAGCAAACGGTTATCGCATATATCAGCGCAGGCATCACTGGCAATTGAATTGCCAACATAGCCAACTGACCAAGTTAGCCCTAGTTGCTCAGTCGACAGCGTCAGCCCCCAATCAGTATACCCTGAGCCATCCATCACTGGCGAGCCTAAAAAAGTTTTAAACTCTTGATCATTATCGAATTGATTGTACCCTAAATGCCAATTTAGCTGTAGCTCACTGGTTAATGTTTGTTGCCAATCAAGTGATAAATACCAAAATTTGCCCACATCGTTACCAAAATAACTATCACTCAGCGCTAAACCAAGTTGCCAATCTTGATAGTTTAACTTAGCGTAACCTTCCATGTAGTTATAGCCTGTCGTGTCATTATCACCTTCTGGGTAGCGATACTGTACTAGCCCCATATCTAAAGCCCAGTTTTCATCTAAAGCCCAATTACGACCCAGTGATAAATCCAGTTCCATACTGCCTTCACCAAAACGAATATTTGACCCCCACGCACTGACATACCAACCATCCTGATGATTAATACTCACGCTGCCTTGAATTGCAGGCCCCTGCTCAGTTTGCGAAATACCACGAAAATAATAATCAGATGCTAAGGTTACAGAGCCTTCACTACTGAAAGGGGCCGCCACGACGCCAGCACTGGTCATTACGGTTGCAGCCGTTACTAAAGAGAGTATAAAACGCATTATTGTTTTCCTATAAAAAAGCGGGAGAGAAACCGTTCTGTACTAAGACGAGAGCGGCAGTCGATTGTCCCGCATCACAATCGACTAACTAATTAATTTATAGAGGGTAATTGTTATCAAGTGCTAAATTTAACAGCAGCACATTAACCCGAGGCTGACCAAAAATACCCCATTGTGCAGGCTCGTTATATTGCGCAACCAATTGCGATACTTGTTCCGTACTGATCCCCCGAGCTTGCGCTACACGCTCCACCTGTAACGCCGCAGCGGCTGGGCTAATGTGAGGGTCTACGCCCGAACCAGAGCTGGCCAGCAAATCGACCGGTAACTGCTCAGGCTCAAGTTGATAAGTCGAAGCCAGTGCAGCGCTTTGCTGCGCCACTCTATCGCGTAACTCAGGGTTTGATGGCGCTAAATTACTACCCCCCGTTGCCATAGGGTCATTATCAGCGCTGCTTGGTCGACCATGAAAATACACGGTACTCGTAAATGGCTGGGAGACTAATGCCGATCCCATTGCTTTTCCTTCAACCATCACTAAACTGCCTGTTGCTTGAGTAGGGAATAACAGACCGCCAAGGCCTGTTATAATCGCCGCATAAAAGCCGCCGCAAATTACCAACATACTAACAGCCAAGCCGATTGCAGGACGCCACGGTGCCTGTCCAGAACTATGATGTAATCTATTCATGGTTAAAATACTCCGTTAAGTAGTAGGTCAATCACTTTAATGGCGATAAACGGCAGCGCAATCCCGCCCAGACCAAAGATCAACATATTGTTGCGTAGCAGCTTTTCTGCGCTGATAGGCTTAATTTTCACACCTTTTAATGCCAGTGGAATTAGGGCTGGAATAATCACTGCATTAAATATCAGTGCCGACAACACAGCCATTTTCGGATCGGGTAACTGCATAATGTTTAACGCATTGATGCTTGGCATTGCACTGGCGAACACCGCAGGTACAATCACAAAGTATTTTGCTACATCGTTTGCTAATGAGAAGGTGGTTAATGCGCCACGGGTGATCAACATTTGTTTACCCACCGCAACAACAGCAAGTAATTTAGTGGGATCGGAATCTAAATCCACCATGTTACCCGCCTCTTTCGCAGCTTGCGTGCCTGAATTCATGGCTAAACCCACATCTGCTTGCGCCAGTGCAGGCGCATCATTCGTGCCATCGCCCACCATAGCTACGAGTCGACCTTGTGCTTGCTCTTTGCGGATCAGCTCAAGTTTATCTTCAGGTTTTGCCTCAGCCACAAAGTCATCCACCCCTGCCGCGGCCGCAATTGCACCAGCCGTGATAGGGTTATCACCGGTGATCATGACAGTACGTACGCCCAATGCTCTTAACTCAGCAAAGCGCTCGGCAACACCAGGTTTGATCACATCAGAGAGTTGAATAACCCCTAAAATCCCTTTCTCGCTGGCAACCACCAAAGGGGTCGCACCTTGTTGTGCAACGCGCGTGACGATTGAATCTAAACTGCTTGGCACTGTGAGGTCACGTTGTTGCGCCCAATTTTTTACCGCATCAGTTGCCCCTTTGACCCAACATTCACCGCTTGCTAGTTGTATTGACGAAAGACGCGTTTGTGCACTGAATGGGGTAAACTCATCTTGCTCAGTTAACGTTGGAATGCTGTATTCACCTTGCTCAGCAAGCTGAACAATTGATTTTCCCTCTGGAGTGGGATCTTGCAATGAACTCCAAAGTGCACCAGCAACTAATTCACTTTCAGCAACCCCTGAGACCGGCAGAAACGCTGTTGCTTGGCGATCACCAAAGGTAATCGTGCCTGTTTTATCAAGTAGTAAGGTGTCAATATCACCGGCAACTTCAACGGCTTTACCTGACTTTGCAATAACATTTTCAGCCAAAGCACGGTTCATACCTGCAATCCCAATCGCCGGTAACAAGCCTGCAATAGTGGTCGGAATTAAACACACCACCAGTGCAATTAGCATTAACCAATCCAGCTCAATACCGGCAAACCCCGCCATTGCCGGTAAAGTGGCAACAGCAATTAAAAACACTAAAGTCAGGGCAGCCAACAGCACCGTTAAGGCCAGTTCATTAGGTGTTTTTTGACGGTTAGTGCCTTCAACTAGGCTGATCATTTTATCAAGAAAGCTGTGTCCTGATTCTGCGGTTACTTGCACTTTAATTGTGCCACTTAGCACTTTAGTACCGGCAATAACACCTGAATGATCGGTACCCGCTTCGCGAAGTACCGGCGCTGATTCACCGGTTAATGCCGATTCGTTGATAGTTGCCACACCGCTGACAATTTCACCGTCGGCTGGGATCAGCTCACCACTGTGAACCAAAACTATATCACCGGCTTTTAATTGACTTGCAGAAATCTGGCTTTGCGTTTTACCGTCTACTCGTAAAGCAGTTAAGTCTCGACGCGTTGCTTTTAAACTACTCGCTTGATCGCGTCCTCGAGCTTCGGCAATGGCCTCCGCAAAATTGGCAAACCATAGAGTAAAAAACAGCACTAAACTACTTGCCAGAGCAAACGCAATATTGTCACCGGCAACAAACTGTTGCACCGTCATAACCATAGCTAACAGGGTGGCCACCCACACGACTAGCATAACGGGGTTTTTAACCGCCAGTTTAGGATGAAGTTTGGCAAAAGCCTGCCAACTGGCTTGTGTTAATTTTGATGTATTATTCATTTTATTCACCTGCATACTGCTATTGCGCTAGCACCACAGCGGCTTGCTGTGATATCTCAAGAGCTTCACCAATCGGACCCAATACCATAGACGGTAGGAATGACAGGAAGTTAATAATCAGGATCACTGTAATTAAAGTGACAGCAAACGTGACGTTATACAGTGGTAAAGTACCGGCACTGGTAGGCACTTGACGCTTTTTCGCTAACGAACCAGCAATTAGTAGTGGAATAACCAAAGGGACATAACGGCCTAAGATTAGTACCACCACACAACTTAGATTCCACCATGTGGTGTCATCCCCTAGTCCTTCAAAACCAGAGCCATTGTTTGCAAAGGCAGAGGTGTACTCATAAAACACTTGGGCAACGCCATGTAAGCCTGGGTTGCTATTGCCTGTTAATGTAGGAAATGCCACTGTGATAGCAGTAAAGGTTAAAATCACTGCACTTGGCAGCACTAAAAGCACGCCTAACCAACTGAGTTCACGCTTTTCTAACTTACGACCAAAAATTTCAGGGGTGCGGCCAATCATCAAGCCGGCAATAAATACCGCTAACCACACATACACCAGAAAGTTCACAAAACCACATCCAATACCGCCCCAAATACCATTGATCAACATCCCCGAGCGGGTAACAAGCCCGGCAATCGGATTAAGTGAATCATGCATGGCATTCACAGAGCCGTTAGATGTTTGAGTCGTAAACGTGGCCCAGAGCGCCGATAAGTCAGTCCCAAGGCGAACTTCTTTACCCTCCATATTTCCGGCCTCTTGAGCTAACCCAGCAAAGGCGGCATTAGGCTGCTGCTCGCTATAAACAGCGGCACCAATAAAGGCCAAGCTAAGCAATCCCATGACCGCAAGCGATAACAAGGTAAATTTTTGTCGGCGCAATAGGCCACCGGCCATAAACACCACCGCCATCGGCACCAATACCAGGGCAATGGTTTGAATGGCGTTACTGACTGGGGTTGGGTTTTCTAAAGGATTACTACTGTTAGGGCCAAACCAGCCGCCGCCGTTAGTGCCTAATTGCTTGATTGAGACCATAGCCGCAACCGGCCCTAGTGGGATCATTTGTTCGCTCAACGTTTGTTGTTGTTCAACCACGTCCACCGTTGGACTCGCCTGATAACTTGAAGGCACGCCTTGACTGGTTAGCGCAAGTGCAACAATCGCAGCCAGTGGCAGCATCAGTCTCAGCACTGCACGCACGGTATCTTGATAGTAATTACCTAAGTTACGCTCTTCACCTTCTTTTGCGGTTGTTGCATTACGGCCCCCTAACATACCGCGTAATACCGCAACACAAACCGCCAATGCCATTGCCGGAGTAACAAACTGCAAGGTAAGAATTACAAAACCTTGGCTTAAATAACTCAGCTGAGCCTGCCCAGAATAGTGCTGTTGATTTGTATTGGTTAAAAACGAAACCGCCGTATGCAGCGCCAAGTCCCAATCTAATGCCTCAATATCATTAGGGTTAAGGGGCAATATATGCTGAAATTGCAACAGTAAATAGGCGATAATGCCGAGCACTAAATTACTTAACAAAAACGCGATACCGTAACTTTTCCATGTCATGCCATGACGTGGGTTAATACCCAGTAGTTTAAATATGCCATTTTCTATTGGCAAAAAAACCTTATCACTCCAGTGTGATCCCGCAGAGAATATACCGGTCATGTAACGACCCAATGGCCATGCTAACAGCACAGCTAATGTAAATATTAGTAGCACTTCCATCAGTGATTCCTTAAAACTTTTCAGGTGCCAACATGGCAACAATCAAAATGGCGCTTAACACGCCAAGTATTAATAACAATAACCAGCCCATAACGTTCCTTAGTGAGAAAACTTAAGGCTGTACAATAGGTGGGATCGGTGTAAATTTTCCAGATTGATAGTCGCCGAAGGCGTAAAGATTTCGTAAAAATGATGCAACGCCGCGCAAAAAGTAGCTGTAGAGGTTACAATTTAGCGACATTATTTAAGAGGTGAATTTGAATGAAAACCACACTGATGCTATTAGCTATCGCCGTTTGTTTACTGGGCTGTCAGCCAACAGAGCAAGTGCAGTCTTTTTCAGGCGCGGCGCAAGGCACGACTTATCATGTTCGTTACTGGAGCGAACAACCGATTAGTCAACCCGCTTTTCTGCGGGCAGTAGAGCAAGAGTTACAGCGTATAGACAGCTTAATGTCTAATTATCGTAATGATTCTATTATCGAAAAATTTAATCAACAACACACAACGGATGCTATCAATGTGGGGCCTGAAATTGTCCAGCTCGTTACTATCTATCAAGGCGTTACTTTGCAAGAATGGCAGTCCCTTTTAAAAAGGAATAACGATGAGGTAAGGGTTGGTTTAAAAGCGACGCTCGCATCTTGAGGTAGTTTGGATATAAAACCGATATAATAAAGCCGAGTAGAACAACCGATCAATTAGTAGTTAATTTATGCATGATTTGTTAATTTTTTTATTGAGTTACTAACCATAGCTGGATGAATATTATGATTCAATCACTGGGTAATGTTTGTTAGAAGTAACATAAACAACGCGGACACCCATTTTAATTTGTATAAAGTGAAGCTTCACATACATAGTAACTCAGAGCCCTGCGATGTCACGCTCAGTAATACACTCACCCGATGCCATTTCAAACTCGCGACACACTAATGGGCGGTTTTCGTAAATAGAGCACATTAGCGTGTTACGATCGAGTGCTTCGCACCAGCCATCATCAGCGCGTTTCATTACTTCACTGCCCCATTTATCATAGGCAATAAAATTAAATGGCACTCCAGTGTCGGTCACTATGCGTACTTCTAATTGGCAGCAACAAGCTTGGCAATTAGCGCAGGTTACGGGCTCTGGCGCTGAGTTTATATTTTTAACGGGAATAACGGTGTGCGGCATAGTGGCTTACTTTTTAGGATAAGCCACTAGGATACAGGAACTACGATCAATTGCACTGCAGTAATGTCGCTTTTATTTCGCTGTAGCGCTGCTGCTCGCACAGTGCAAAACCACTTAGTTGACGTACTTTATTACGCGCAAACAGTGGCACGCTCATTCCCGCTAAAAACCGGCATTGGGTTTCAATGCCCACATTGTGCACGCCTTTAGTTGCCATGTGGGCTAAAAACTCATCGATCTTTTGGCATATAAGCGCTGTATCAACCGTTGCAGGGGGGATTGAATATTCAAGCTTAACTGAATCCCCACGACACACCGAGCAATGTCCACACTGCTGTGGCGCATTCGCATCATCAAAATAACGGGCTAAGTTATAGCTTAAGCAAGATTGCAGCTCAAAAAAGCGCACCAAAGCAGCAATCCGTTTTATTTCCGCTTGCTCTTTATCGGTAAAATAATCGTGTAACTGCTGGGCAAGTGCAGGATTATTAATCACCTCGCTATGCACTTTGTACACGTGAGTAATACGTTTGGTTTCAAGCGTGATAAGGTTTTTTTCAGCTAAATAATCAAGCGCGGCTACCACACGTTTACGGTCAACCTGCGCGGCTTGCGTTAGGGAGTCAAAATTAAGTGTACCCCATATTTTTTTAAAGTCGGTATGACTAAATATTTGTGTTAAAAAAGCTTGGCGCTGCTCATCAAACTGGCTAAGTAACTCATTTTTATCAACCAAAAATTTATACTTAAAATCGGCATAATAGGCATACTGCGGCGTTATTGCGCCTTGCATTTCAAGCTGTACCAGCAAGGTTTTAAGGGCAAGCTGGCGAATATTACTCTCGCTTGAAAGGCTATATTCTTGCATTTCCCATTGCTGTTGAGCTTGGCGAATATCGTTAATAACATATTCAATACCGCTGAGCTCTGGAGTATCGCCGTAAATAAAGTTTTCTACTGTATTTAAGCCATCTAAATTAGCCAGGGTATAACAATTTGATGGGTTGCCGTCACGCCCTGCGCGGCCAATTTCTTGGCTGTAGTTTTCTATTGATTTAGGTAAATCGTAGTGAATTACAAAGCGTATGTCTGATTTATCAACCCCCATACCAAAGGCAATGGTAGCAACCACTACATTTATTTTGCCTGCCATAAAATCGTCTTGAATTTGCCCGCGTAGGGTATCTTCAAGCCCTGCATGATACGCCACTGCTTGTAGGCCCTGCGCGCTTAACATATTAGCCACTTGCTCAGCACTTTGCTGCAGCGTGACATACACAATACCGGGGCCGGTTTGCGCACGGACAATTTTAGTAAGCTCATTGTTTTTATCCGCCGTTTTAACACTTAGCACATTTAAATCTAAATTAGCGCGATAAAACCCCGTTTGCACAATACATTGTGGCTCAATAGCAAAGCGCTCGGCCATATCGCGTTTTACTTTTTTAGTGGCGGTAGCGGTTAATAGTAGCACTAACGGAATATTTAGCTCTTCACGGTAACGAGGTAGTTTTAGGTAATCGGGTCTAAAGTTATGCCCCCATTCAGATATACAATGCGCTTCGTCAACAACCAACATAGAAAGCGCCACTTGGCTTATAAACTCCCTAAAGCGTTCGTTTTTAAAGCGCTCAACCGACACCATTAACACTTTAACTTTACCACTTCGTACGTCGTTCATTACAGTGCTACTTTGCATTTGGTCTTGGCTTGAGTCGAGGCTGGCGGCATAGATGCCTTTGCTATTTAAAAAGCTAATTTGATCTTTCATCAAGGCCAATAACGGCGATACCACCAGCGTTAAATGCGGTAAATGTAACGCGGTGAGTTGATAGCACAACGACTTACCCGATCCTGTAGGAAATATTGCCAGTGATGATTGGCCATTTAGCAGCTGCTCTATGGTTTGTTGTTGCCCTGCTCTAAACTGATTAAAACCAAAATGTTGCTCAAGAGACTGAACTAGCGAGGTACTCATAAAAGCGTCCTTTTTATGTCGGTGCCCATAAATGCTGTAAATGCGCAGTAGATGAAATATTTGCATATCAGTATACATCAAATGACGTGATTTATTGCTGACATATCCTTTAATTAGGCGCACACTATAGCCCCATAAAAACGTGCTTTGCCAAAATAATTTTTTGATACCCAAGTCATTTTAAAAATCAACGTACAGAAATTGCTTCGGTATATTATTTTTAAGGGCATTGTCATGGATATAACCATACCAAAAATCGTCATCATCGGCGGTGGCGCTGGTGGGCTGGAGCTAGCAACTCAATTAGGGCACAAATTAGGAAAGAAGCAACACGCAAATATATTACTCATCGATAAAAATCGCACTCATATATGGAAACCGTTATTGCACGAGGTTGCAACTGGCTCTATTGATGCCGATTTAGATGGGGTTGTTTACTCCGCACATGCTGCCAAACATCACTATAACTTTCAACTTGGTACCTTTTGCAACCTCGATAACAACAATAAAACCATCACCTTAAACCCTCTATATGACGAGTTAGGGCATCAAATTTTACCTAAACGCACTGTTCACTATGATCATTTAGTTATTGCTATTGGCAGTGTGAGTAACGACTTTAATACGCCAGGCATTAAAGAGCATTGTTTTTACCTAGATTCAAATCAACAAGCAGAGCGCTTCCAACACGCGCTGCTGGATAACTTTACTCGCCTTCATCAAGACGATGACCCATTACACTCATTAAACATCGCCATTGTTGGCGGTGGAGCAACTGGGGTTGAGCTCTCAGCTGAGCTGTATCATGTTTCTGATTTACTAAAAATATACGGTTTAACCAATATGTCGGCTAAGCGTTTACATATTCATCTGATTGAAGCGGGCCCCAGGATTCTTCCGGCGCTGTCTGAGCGAATTGCCAGTTCAGCCAAGCGTGAGTTATTAAGATTAGGCGTCACCGTACGGGAAAATACCCAAGTTAAACAAGCAACCGAACATGGCTTTATCACCAATGATGATGAGCAAATAAATGCGGATATTATGGTGTGGGCGGCGGGCGTAAAAGCACCTGACTTTATTAAAGAGCTGGGTATTTTTGAGCTGACTCGTAATAACCAAATAAAAGTAAACGAGTACTTACAAAGCAACCTTGACCCACAAATATATGTGCTCGGTGATTGCTGCGCGTTTACGCAAGATGATGGTACGCAAGTGCCGCCACGCGCACAATCGGCACATCAAATGGCACAATGCGTTGAAAAAAACTTAATCGCCACATTACGTGAGCAGCCCCTTAAAAAATTCGAGTATAACGACCATGGCTCACTGGTTAATTTATCGCGCTACAGCACAGTAGGCAGCTTAATGGGTAACCTAACCAGGAATAGCTTTTTTATTGAAGGTAAAATTGCCCGCTTTATGTATATTTCATTATATAGAATGCATCAGCGCGCTATTCATGGCAGTGCCAAAACCTTTGCTTTGTGGCTCAGCGAAAAAGTGCTGCGTGTTGTGCGTCCTAAAATGAAGCTGCACTAGCCAAAATTAAAGACAGTGGTAATTTAAATTACCACTGTCTTTAATTTTTAATATTAGCTATATAAAGTACACAAAAATTTTAAGGAAACAGCCTATGTCGGATAAAACGCTTATTTTTAATTTTGATGGTACCGGCAGTGAACCCCGAGACGCAGATCAGTTTAGTACAGAGCATTTTAAAGAAGACGCCAGTATTTCTAATATTTTAAAACTACACTTATTGCTCGGTGGTAAACTTGATGATTCTCCCACCACCCCATTTTCCAAACAGTTAAGTTTTTATTACCAAGGCATAGGCACTAAAGGTAGTCGTTTAAAACGAATTTTAAATCAAGCACTCGCCCCACGTTCAGACGATGTAGCCAGCATTTTAAATCAAGCTATTAATGATTTTAAACAGCATTATCAAAGCGGTGATACTGTGTTACTTACCGGTTTTAGCCGAGGCGCTGCATTAGCGCGGCGATTTGCAAAGTGCTTAGAGCCTCTCATACATGAAAAGGTGTATTTATGTGTGTTTGATACAGTGGCCTCAATTGGCATGTCAAAAGTGAGTAAAGCCACTTGGGGTGCAGAGCATGTTACTTTTGAAAATCACACCATTGCCAGTAATGTCTCTGAGGCGCTGCACTGTGTAGCGCTTGATGAAAAACGTCGCGCCTTTGAACCGACCTTAATGAACCAGCAAGCTAACATTACCGAGCTGTGGTTTGCAGGAGCCCATTCCGATGTGGGAGGCGGCTACTATCGCGATGGACTTGCCGATATTTGCTTGCGTTATGCACTTGAGTGGCTCATTGCTCAGCCACTGTCAGTTTCATTGCTAACCAGTCATGACATCGATTACGAAAACCTTTTACCTGAGAGTAACTTGGTTGCCCAAGACGATGTGACTGTTATTCCCGATCCCCTGGCGTTAAGTCATCAGCAAAATTACTTTTGGCTAAACCCATTTTTTAAACTTGTTGATAGGCAGTGCTGTGTATTAATTGACGATGAAATCAGCCACGCCGCCCCATTAATACATCACAGTGTTGCACAGCGAATTAATAAACTAACCAGCTATCGTCCCGAATCATTAAAAAACTTACATTATAAAATGATTTACAGCGACGACAGCACGTTAAACTTTATGGGACTCAGTGCCCATATAATGCTAGGCAACCAAAATATGAGTTTACTTAGCATAAACCAAAGCCAAGATGTGATGGTATATGCCAGTGAAGCCTACAACGCCACCGGCTTAATGCTTGCCCAAGGTGCGACCTACCGTTTTACACCTTATCCTAATCAATATTGGTATGACGATGGTATAAAGTGCTCTCCTTCTGGGTGGCATCGCGATAACGTGCAGCTCGGCGTTAAAGAAATCCCCATGGCATTACTTGAGCCATTTAGACGTTTAGCTACAGCGCAGTGGTTTAGTTTAATCGGCACGATTGGTCAAAGCGATGAACACGCCTTTGAAATTGCCGAAGGCGTTGAAATAACCATTAAAAAATCAGGAGAATTTTGCCCATTTGCTAATGATTTAAGTCGTTTTTATGGTGCGAATGCCGGTAGGATAAAACTTAAAGTAACGCGATTGGGCTGATAATCAGTGCACTTTATACTGCAAAGTGCACTGAGCTAGGGATAGCTGGTGGAGGTTATTGCTTTTTCATTTTATGGCCTTTCACGGCATAAAATAATATGAATAGATAACAAGGTAACAACACCGAGTAGCCTATTTGTAACGAGGTAAAGCCACTCAGTGGCCCCCATAATTAAAAGCGCAGAACCAGTACTAGTAAGTTTACCCAATCCTGATAACGCTAGTGGGAACAACGCAGGCCAAACAATCGCGTTTGCAAAGCCTAAAAAGGCAATCAGCAGTAAAACATCAGGCAAATTAGCGCCGGCTAAAGGCACCAATGACCGCGATATTATTAAACTATACACACCAGAACTGGTTGTCAGAGGTTCAACAGCCCCTCCTATAGCTTTATAATTAATTAGCTGGCACGCGCTGCAAGTTCCCCTTCAGCGCTTAAAGCATTAAAAGCGGCCTAATTTTTGAACGCATAGTCTGTACCACTGAGTTTATTAACAATAAAACGGCACATGTTGTAAATTTTACACTTAGGGTCTGTTGATCTTTCAAGGTTATATAACTCAGTTAACCTCTCTAATACCAATTCGCTTAATTAACTGAGCTATTTTGAGGGAGGAAAATCGTGTCGATAGCAAAGCAAAAATTTCGTTATTGAGTTGTTCTAAATGAGACGTTTTTAACGTCTGTTAGCGTCTGTTCTACCCCCTCAAAATGATTATGTATTATTGCAAATTGGTATAAATATACAGGAGTAAAATATGGCCAAGTCAGCCCAATTGTATAGAATGGCAACCGATGAACATATTTGCCCATTTGGTTTAAAATCTAAAGATTTACTTGAACGTCAAGGCGTTGAAGTAGACGATCATTTACTCACCTCAAGAGCCGATACCGATACCTTCAAACAAAAATACGGTGTAAAAACAACACCACAAACATTTATAGATGATGAGCGTATCGGTGGTTATGATGAACTCAGAGAATACTTTAATAAATCCCCTGCAGGCCAACAAGGCACAACGTATACGCCGGTCATTGCTATTTTCGCGGTTACCTTGTTGCTAAGTTTAGCCTTTTCGTTGAGCGGTGCAGGATTAAGCATGTATACGCTTGAGTTATTTGTTGCGTTAACCATGGCGGTACTTGCCATTCAAAAGCTGCAAGATTTAAACAGTTTTTCGAATTCCTTTATCACTTACGATTTACTCGCCATGAAAGTGATCCCCTATGCCTATGTTTACCCATTTTTAGAAGCTTTTGTTGGCGTGGCCATGATTGCAGCACTTCCAGTTTACTTGGTTGCACCTATCTCTTTGTTTATTGGTAGTGTCGGGGCAATATCCGTGATTAAAGCCGTGTATATAGACAAACGCGAACTTAAATGTGCCTGTGTTGGCGGCGATAGCAATGTACCGCTTGGCTTTATCTCACTAACCGAAAACCTATTTATGATAGCAGCCGGTATTTGGATGCTAGTTAAATAATAAAAAGGCGCGATAGGTTTAAAACCTACCGCGCCCTTCATGTTTTGATAGCGGGCTACGAGCTAAGAGCTACGGGAGAAGCATTCCTGTTTTTATATTTTCTCATTAACCCTCACTCACTTCTCTGTGTTCAAATAGGGTTTAGTAAATTATTCACAAAGAGGACAAAGAGACGCTGCGCTAAAAGAGCAGGCTCTAGGTTCAGGGCTGATATCAGGCTGTTTGTAAAGCTCGCTACTCGTCGCTCGAAGCCCGTTGTCTTCTCTGTGTTCAAATAGGTTTTAATAAAACTTTTACAAAAAGGTTATGAGACGCTGCGCTAAAAGAGCAGACTAAAGGCGCTAGGTTGTGTTCGCTGCTCGTGACTCGTAGCCCGAAGCCCGAAGCCCGCCTTATTTCAGCAAACACTTAACCAACTCGCAACAAAAGCCCTATTTGATCGGTGCTATTTAAGCCGCGATTAAATAGGACTCTTGTCCTGCATGTTTGTTACTGCGTTTAAACGAGCCTTTGCCTTTTTTGGCTTTAACCACTTGCGGTTTAAATACTTTAGAGGTTACCAGTGCTGCCAATGCGTTGTGTTTTATCACGCCGCGCCCAGTGTCTACTGCGGATTTGTTAACCGCTTTTGCTTTGCTTTTTTTCGCCATTTATTTTTTCCTATTAATAAAATGAGTATAACGAGGGATACATACCCCACCATGTTATTGATGGCGATTGTATGCTTAATTTTCAAGCATGCAATCATTTTTAATGCTGTTTTAAATAACCTGAACTTTGGTTAAGAGATTTACTAACGTATTGAATCAAAATTGATATTTATGTTTATTTTCTCTAGCCAGAGATTTCCAGTGAAAACAAGGCGAAATTACGCGTCAATAGCTCGCCTATTGCAAGTAAATTCAACGTAGTTAGCGCTGTAAATAGCTGCTTGAGATAGATTTATTATCCAGAGTTCAGGTTAAATATATTTTAGCCATAAAAAAAGCGCCGTTTATAACGGCGCCTATTTAGCTTACAAAATTAAAAACTAAAGCTTACTTTTGCGTAGTAAGTGCGACCATCAAAGCCGTAGGGTACGGCACGTAACGGGTATTTAAATGCCCCATTTGAAATAGCGTTTAATACTTCATCATCGCCTAATTCATCCGGTGTTTCATCAAATACATTGTCTGCACCTACCGATAACGCAAACATATCGTTAATTTGATAACTTACATTTAAATCCACTAATACGGCTGATTCTACCGTACTGGTTGCTTTAAATGAGCCATCTGTTGCAAGTTCAATATGGTCATTACCAAAGTACTTCACATCGGTTTCGCCAAAGTAATTAAAGCGGATCATTGAGCTATACGCGTCACGCTCATAATCAAACGTTAGCGTTGCACGTTCGCCCGGCTGCCCATCAGTTAAAAAACTACTTTGAATATCATCAAGTGCTACATTTTCAGGAATACCCGGTGCTGCATTAACACTGTCAATTTTAGTTTCATTTAAATTACCAGCAAACGTAGCAGAGAAATTACCGCCATATAAATCGGTACGGTAGGACGTAATAATGTCAACACCCTGCGTTGTTGAATTCACTGAGTTTGAAAAGTAGTTCGCTTGTACTGCACCCGTTGCCTGTAGCGCGGCAACTGCATCAGGACTAAATGCCACATCATCAGCCGATAACAAGCTGCCCAGTGTAATACGGTCTTCAATTTCTACACGGTAAAAATCCACAGTTAACGATAAATCGCTCGTTACATCATAAACAAAGCCTGCACTGTAGTTCGTTGATGTTTCAAGCTTTAAGTTATCAACGCCTAATGCAGCTGGAAAGGCAGAGCCTGTTGTTGCTGTAAACGACTGGCTTAACGTGCCGTCAGAACCTAAGTTAGTGGTAAACGCAGTGTAACCGCTTTGCTGTAATGATGGCGCTCTAAAACCTGTTGATAACGCACCACGTACCGCAAAATCATCGTTAAATTCATAACGCGTGGCTACTTTACCAATTATGTCGTCACCCGCATTAGAGAAATCTTCGTAACGAAGTGCTCCGCTAACATTCCACGCATCGGTAACCATGGTTTCTGCGTCAATATAAACGGCGTAGCTATCGCGATCACTTTTATTTGATGCTTCAGGGCGAAGGCCGTTGTAGGCTTGAAAACCACATTGTGCAAATTGATTCGGATCGTTCACTGATGGGTATGAAGTATCTGTGTTAGCAGCGCCACACGCGTATGAGGCTTCTTCACCGGGTACAATTTCATAGTTTTCTTTACGGTATTCAGCACCAATTGATACGTACACAGGCTCACTGCGGCCAATATCAACAATCCCGTTCACATCCGCGTTGAATGTTGTTTGGTCAAACCTAAAGCCACCCGAATACCCCTCAGTTGGTCCTGCATTTGCAGCAATATCGGCATCACTTGCACCTGGGTTATTAAATAAATACTCAGCAGCATAAGAGGCATTTAATGTATTGCGTGATGTAAAGTCGTATTGGTTTTCACCATATACCGCCGATACATCGTAATTCCAATCAGGGTTAATATCGCCTCTAAAACCAATTGAAACAGAGATATCCTGTGCTTCATTGTCTATTTGCGGTAAAAATCCATCGCTATAGACTTGAATTACGTTTTTAGATGCTTCATTAAAGTTACGATAAAAGCCGTTACCTAGTGCAGTACGCTCGGAGTAACCACCAAATGAATAAAGCTCACCCTCACTTATTGGCAATGTCATATTGTAAAATACCGAAGTAAATTCACTCTCTGCATTACCTTGTCCCCAACGAACTTCGTCCGATAAAGTACCTGGTGCGACATTAAGCGAACCTCCAGTATCTCGCTCGGCACGATTGGTTTTATCTGCATCGCGGTACTCAAGCGATAAATTAATAAAACCACCTTCGTTGCCTAGTTCAAAACCACGATTTAAACCTGCAGAAATTGTTTCCCCATCGCCTTCTGCCGTTTCACCGTATTGCACATAACCTGTGGTTAAATCTGTTGAGTTATTAAGTGATAAATTGATAACCCCCGCAATCGCATCTGAGCCGTACTGCGCCGCCGCACCATCACGTAAAACCTCAACCCCTTTTAAGGCAATAAGCGGGATCGCATTCATATCAGTCCCCGCAGAGCCACCGCCCACGGTACTAGTTAAACCAAAAATAGATTGATTATGGCGGCGCTTACCGTTGACTAAAACCAGCGTTTGATCTGGCTGTAAACCGCGTAATGTTGCTGGGCGAAATAAATCGGAACCGTCAGAAACTTGTGTACGAGAAAAGTTAAACGATGGCGCTGTCGCTTGCAAGCTTTGCCCAAGCTCGGTAAAGCCGCCTTTGTTTAAATCATCCGCGTCAATTAAATCAATAGGTGATGACGACTCTGTTGCTGTTCGGTTAGAAACTCGCGACCCTAACACAGATATTTGCTCGATATTCTTTTCAGCTTTAGCAGGCGCTTCTTGTGCATTAACCACACTTGGTGCACTGAAAGCAAAAGCAACCGCTACTGCCAAGGTGTTTAAACGATATGTTGACATAATGATGACCCTGTTTTGTGTATTCTTATAATGTGTGTGGGGTATATTCGTATACCCCTTGCTAACATCCTAGCAACATACGCAAACAAAAAGAAACAAAAAATGATAAAATTAGCATAAAAATGCAAACAACTTAAAAAACAGGAAAATAACACCTTTAAAGGCTTAATATACAACCAAAGTAGCAATTTAATATCACATCGCCAAAAATTAACACAATGTTAAAAATGATATTTTATTGACAAAAGTTAAAAACAACGAGGCTGTGCATTTTTCGCACTAAAGTGACTATAAAACATACTTAAAATGACCTTTCGTACGGTTTTCATTAGACTAAAGTAGACAACAAAAGGTAAGAAAGGGTACTCAAAAGAAACTATATAAAAATCGTTATAGTACTGTCAGTTTTTAAACAATATTTTGTACAGGCCTATTTAAGAGGTATATCTATGCCAATCAAATTTACTAATAATATTGCAAAGTAAAGGGTCTACGCCTTTTGAGTCACAGTATTGTGCTAGCTGCTCAGGTGTGTGTTCATAAAAAAGAACTTGCTTAACAATAAATAATGCTTGATTAAGTTTTACAAGCTCACTCTCTTGCATACCTGTTACATCGTGACAACTCATCAGCAGGCTACACATTTTAGTATCGTACCCCCACAGCTTTAGTACATATGCTGAGACTACATTTGCACTGCTGTATGCATCGTGTATATCTATTTGTTGGTTAAACGACATTTTATGACCACCATGAGAGAGTAAAATAATTTTACCCACAAAACTTAATAAGGCTACCGAAAACAGTAACTCTTGATCGTCAACACTAAACCCTGCCATCTTGGCAAAGCTTTTTACACACCCGGCATAATTAGCGGCTACATGCAATTGTTCCTCATGCACCACTTCTGGAATAGTGGATTCAAAGCTTTTTGCTGACAGTAAAGAGGTGGTAATGGCAATTAATATTTTAACGCCTAAACGAGATACCGCTTGGTCAATAGAAGAAGTAGGCTGACTAAACCCAAGGTAGGCAGAGTTAGCAAGTTGAAGTAACTTAGCCGTTATAATGGGCTCTTGAGACACCACCGCGGCTATTTCACGCAAGTTGCAATCGTCACTTTGCACCAAGTCCCTTAGTTTTTTCAAAATAACAGGGTAAATAGGAAAACCAACCATTGAGCCTAATTGTTTACGTACATTAAATGCAAACGGTAACGACTTTAACGCCGCTACATTTTCAAATAAGGCAATTAAATCAGCCTCATTGAAGGGCTTAGCTAAGTATGCATGCACTACATTTGGTTGGCGAGTAATGGTGTTTAACGTCATATCACCCGTAAGAAGTGCACGCACAGGGTACGGGTTTTTCAAGGCGCACTGTTCTAATACATCTAAGCCATTCATTTGTGGCATTAAATAATCACTTAATATTAAATCAATATCTGGTGTTTTGTCTAAAGTCTGCCAGAACTCATTAATATCAGTAATGGTCGTTATTTTAACGTTTGTTATAGTGCGATGGATTGTTCTTTGAAGGGCCTTTAAAAAGAAAGCATCGTCATCAAGTATAATTATCTTCATTGAACTCATCGTGTACCTTGGTTGCTAAAAGCGGTTAAAAAACTGCTAAAATCGTCAATATTTAGGGGTTCTGCATAATAATAACCTTGAATATAATCACATCCTAGTTTTTTTACTAATTCACACTGAAATGCTGTTTCAACTCCCTCAGCAACCACTTTAAGGCCAAGATCGTGAGACATTCGGATGATATTTCTAATCATGCTTCGCGCCGGTAACGAAAACTCAATATCCGTAATCAGTGATCTATCGAGCTTAACGCCATCCACTGGTAATTTAGATAAATAACCCAATGAAGAATACCCCACGCCAAAATCATCTATTTGTAGCTTAAAACCTAACGCTCTTAAGCGAGTCAGTTGTTGTTCACAAATATTAAAATCTTCAACTAGGTAGGTTTCTGTTAACTCAAAAATAAGTTGTGATGGTGAGAGGTCATTCTCTTGTAAGCACTCAATTGTAAAATCAATCCAGCTTGGGTCATCTTTCAGTTGCCTTGCAGATAAGTTAATAGCCAGCTCGTTTACGCCGGTATTATTTTTTGCCCAATATTTTAATGCTTTGCATGTTTGAGCAATAACCCAACGCCCAATAGGGATAATTTGGCCATCACACTCAGCAATATGAATGAATTGTGCAGGCGAAACCCAACCATACTTGCTCGACTCATACCAACGAATTAAAACCTCTGCACTGGTTATTTGGCCTGTCTTAGTGTCTATTTTGGGCTGAAAGCGCAGTGTCGTTTCATCTTGTTCAAGCGCATTGAGTAATAAGCAGCTTAGCTCAAAGTTCTTTTTATAATCAGCAACCAATTGCGGGTCAAAGCGAGAAAAGGTATGTGCTTGCTCCGATGCTTGGTAATTCATAATTAACTGCATTTGGTTTATTAGCTCAACGCCATTTATATTATCTTCAGGAAATAAACCATATACACCATAAAGGCGAACATGCGCATTTGCATACTTTTTAGGTAAAACCTTTATAAGTTGATTTGTGGTGTTCAGTAGTGCGGTTAATATTTGATTATCAGATGCGATATTGGGTACAAATACCAAAAACTTATCTGCATTTTGATGATAAACTTTAACTGGTTTATCAACAATACCACTTAATACATCCTGTACTATCTCAATCAAATAATTTCCATCTTCTTTGCCTAACAAGTCATTAATTAACTGAAACTGCGCAATACCAACATAAACAAGTGAATAACAGTCGCTATTAGTTTCGTACAGTGTTAACTGCTCATAAAAATCAGGTTCACTGACTATTATTGATTCTGACTTTGCAACTTTAAAAGGCGTGGCTATCGGATTTGAATTGGCTGACAGTTTTAAAAGTTGGCAAAATTCATCTAACAAATACCGCTCAATCATTATTTGTTGTTTTTTAGATGGATCTACAGCCTGACAATTATTAATAAACAACGTACTACTGTGCTTATCTACAAACGACTGCGTTAAAGGTTTATTCTTGTCTTGATTTAAATACGTTAGGTGTTTGTTTGTGTAAAAACGAATATCAGGAATGATCTCTGCCATTGGCGCATTAAAGCGTTTAATAGTCCCTTGATGATCAATCTCTAACAAAGCCGATGTGCTGCCAATTAAAAGCTGATCCCTGATGGCTTTTGCACGGCGTTTTTGATAATTTAGCTCTGCTTCTTTTATATTCTGAAGTAATTCACTATCTCGCCAAGGCTTTTCTAAAAAACGAAACACCAACCCTTCATTTAATAACGCAACTACCGACTGAAAATCTGCATAACCACTTAACACCATGCTAACGCAGTCAGGCCAGTCTCGTTTAACATGGCGTAATAAATCAGCCCCGTCCATTTCTGGCATTCTAAAATCGGTTATTATTATTTCGACTTTGTTTGTTTTTAATATTTCAAGTGCTTTAAAACCACTCGACGCGGTAAACACCTCATACCCATAACGAACCAAAACTCGCTTTAACGACTTTAGAATAAAGATTTCATCATCCACAAGTAATATTTTTAACGCCATTGTTTATACCCCCACGGCAAGATCATTATAAATTGAACTTATAGAATATGTAGTGATCAGATCAAGGCATAATAATCACCTTGGTCACGTAAAATATGAGCG